>NZ_JASVVV010000002.1 GCF_030287405.1 Halalkalicoccus sp. NIPERK01
TTCGAGATGGATTTCGACTCGATCGTCGAGTTCGTGTTCGGCGCGTTGTGGTAGACCTTCGCGCCCGTGTCGATGTCTTGACCCTCGCCCGCGAACGCGATGCTGATGTGGTTGGCCGAGGCACCGCGGCCCTTCAGGATCGAACAGGGATACAGCATCGTGGCCTTCGACCCCATCGACCCGGAGACCCACTCCATCCGGCCGCCCTTCTCGACGATAGCGCGCTTCGTGTTCAGGTTGAACGTGTTCTTCGACCAGTTTTGGACGGTCGAGTACTGGACGTGGGCGTCCTCGCCGACGAACACTTCGACGCCGCCCGAGTGCAGGTTGATGACGTTGTACTTGGGTGCCGAACACCCCTCGATGTAGTGGACCTCGCTCCCTTCCTCGGCCACAATGAGGGTGTGTTCGAACTGGCCCATCCCCTCGGAGTTCATGCGGAAGTAGGCCTGGACGGGCATCTCGACCGTGACGTCCTCGGGCACGTAGACGAAGCTTCCGCCGGACCAGACCGCGCCGTGGAGTGCGGCGAACTTGTTATCAGATGGCGGCACGCACCGGGTCATGAAGTACTCGCGGACGATCTCGGGGTGGTCCTGAACCGCTTGGTCCATGTTCATGAAGACGACCCCTTTCTCCTCCCACTGTTCTTTCATGTTCTGGTAGACGATCTCCGACTCGTACTGGGCGCCCACCCCGGAGAGGGATTCGCGCTCGGCCTCGGGGATGCCGAGTTTCTCGAAGGTGTCCTTGATGTCGTCGGGGACGTCTTCCCAGGAGTCGACGCCGCCGCGGGTTTCGACGTCGGGGCGGATGTAGGGGACGATCTCGCCGACGTCGAGGTCGGAGAGGTCGGGTTGCCCGGGCCAGTCGGTGGGCATGGGCATGTTCTGGTAGTGGTCGAGCGCTCTGAGTCTGCGGTCGAGCATCCACTCGGGCTCGTTTTTGTCCTCGCTGATGAGGCGTACCACTTCTTCGGTGAGGCCTTTCTCCGAGCGGAGGGCGGATCGCTCCTCGTTGCGATGATCGAAGCGCTCCTGGTTCTTGGTGAGTTCTTCTGAGCTCATTGGTTGGTGTTGGTGGTGGTTTACGTGCGGTTCAGGCCGTCTGGTAGACTTCCTCGCGGACCCAGTCGTAGCCCTTGTCCTCGAGTTTCTCCGCGAGTTCGGCGTCGCCGCTCATGGCGATCTCGCCGTCGAGCATGATGTGGACGCGGTCGGGTTCGACGTAGTCGAGGATCCGCTGGTAGTGCGTGATCTGGAGGATTCCGGTGCCCTGCTCGTCGCGCAGCGCGTTGATCCCCTTCGAGACGTCCTGCAGGCGGTCGATGTCCAGCCCGGAGTCGATCTCGTCGAGCACCGCGATCGCGGGTTCCAGCAACGCGGCCTGCAGCACCTCGTTCTGTTTCTTCTCGCCGCCGGAGAAGCCCGCGTTGAGGTAGCGCCGGGCGAACTTCTCGTCCATGTCGAGCATCTCCATCTTCTCGCTGAGGAGCTGCTGGAACTCCGCGACGCCGATCTCGCCCTCGTCGGCGGGGCCCTCCATCGGGCTGGTGTCGTAGCCGGTGTCCTCCGACTCGGTGCGCTCGGGCTCTTCACGCTCCTCGTCCTCGAACAGCTCCTCGCGCCCCTCGAACTTGGCGTTGACCGCCGTCCGGAGGAAGTTCGACATCGTGACCCCCTCGATCTCGGCGGGGTACTGGAAGCCGAGGAAGACGCCCAGCGCCGCCCGCTCGTTCGGTTCGAGTTCGAGCAGGTTCCACGTGCGCTTGTCCTCGGGAATCTCGAACTCCTCGCCGAAGTCACCCTCCTCGAGGTGGATCAGCACCTCGCCGTCGGTGACCTCGTAGGCCGGGTGGCCCGCGATGACCTTCGCGGTGGTGGACTTCCCGCTGCCGTTTGGCCCCATCAGCGCGTGGATCTCCCCGGAGTTGACCTCGAGGTTCACCCCGTTGAGGATCTTCTCTGCCTCGTCGTCGGTTGCGACTTCCGCGTGTAGGTTTCTCAGTTCAAGTGTTGCCATAGTGGCTCCTCAATCGACTAGACGGAGGGTCGTGGCGTCCATAATGGTTTCGTCTTTCCCCGAATCGGTTTCCGAAACGGGAACTTTCCTTCGCCGATCTGTAACGTATAAACTATCCAAAACTACTGAGGCCGGTCTGCTGCTGGCCCGATTTCACCTCGTCCCACGAGACGTCGAGCGCCTCGAGTACGCGCGAGATCGGACCTTTGAGCGTCTTCTCGAGCATCTTCTCCCAGTCGACCTCGAACTCCTCGGGGAGCTGGTCCTCGTACTCGAAACAGATCACGTCGGGGTTGCGCTTGAACTCACGATAGAGGCGGTCCGCCGCCGAGGTGCCGCTGGGGTCGAACCCCTCCTCCTCTAGCCGCCGGAAGAACTTCGGGTGGACCTTCTTCAGGTAGAGGCGTTTGGGCTTGCTCCCGCGCGTGAAGTTCGTTCCCAGCAGGAGGTTCGCGTACTTCGCGCCCCGGACCTGTGCGGTGTCCGTGTCGTAGGCGTCGAGGCGCTTCCCGATCCCGCCGGGGATCGCGATCCGATCCAGATCGATCTCCCCCGTCTGGAACTCGGTGATGACCTCGTGGACGTAGGATTTCACGTTCTCGAGGTCCTCGCCCATGACGATCATCTCGATGACGTCCTTCTGGACCTCCTTGGTGATCGGGGCGATGTCCGAGCGCTTGTACTCGAAGCCCGTGATGTCGATGTCGTCGACGTCCTTGCCCTCCTTCCAGACGATGTGGCCCGCGTAGCGCTTCTTCCGGCCGGCCTGGAAGAAGCGCCTGTACAGTTTCTCGAACTCGATCTGGAATCGGTGCTCCTCTGCGTCGAGGACCTCGCGCGCGAACTCGTCGTAGGAGGCGTTGATGTGGTCCTCGATCTCGAAGGACTGCTCGATGGCACTCTCCTTGTCGACGTCGCCCCCGAGTTCCAACATGACCGAATCGGTGTCGCCGTAGGTGACCTGATACCCCAGGTCGTTCGCCGACCGTTCGGTGAACTCGATGACCTCCCGGCCCGTCGCCGTGACCGCCCCGGCGACGTCCTTGTCGTAGAGCCGGAAGCGCTCCCAGCCGAGCACCCCATAGAGGGAGTTCATGATGACCTTCACCGCCCCTTGCTGGCGGTCGAACCGTTCGTACTCGCCGCTTCCCGGCGCGTGTTCGGCCCGCCGGGATTTCTTGCGGTCGCGCTCCGTGAGCAGTTCGTCGACCATCTCCCGGATGATGCCGTCCGGTTCGCGCTTGAACGCCATGCCGTTGGGCGCGCGATACGTCTCGCCCTCGTACTCGGGTCCGGCCTTCGTCTCCGGTGAGGCGTTGATCGTCACCATGCACATCGGATACAGCGACTTCAGGTCGAGGACGGTGACGTTCTCCTTCACGCCGGTGATGGGGTCGAACACCGCCCCGCCCTCGTACTCCTCGCTTTCGACCCTCCCTTTCGAGGGGAGGGCGAACTCGCCGTGGACCTTGTGCAGGACGTACATGTCGACGGTGTCCCCCGGAGTGGGAGCGTCCTCCAGTTTACAGCCGACGAACGTGCGCACCTCGTCCCAGAAGGGGACGATCCCCTGGCGGCGGTCGATCTCCACGCAGAGTTCGACGTCCCTGACGTTGTACTCGAGCAGTCGTTCCGGGTTTTGCTCCCAGAGGTCGCCGATGTCGCCCGCGTAGCGCTCCTTTCCGACCCCGAGTTCGGTCTCGGCGACCGCATCGAGGCGGTAGGAGTCGAGTTCGGAGAACTGCGTGCGCTTGTACGCGTAGAGCAGGTCGAAGACGACCCGGCCCTTGACGTTGGGTCCCTGCCAGTCGGAGCGCCAGACCTCGTTCACCCGCGAGAGGCGCTCCATCGAGAGGTCGTAGTCGGTCGCCGGATCCAACCGGTCGAGTCGGTCGATCAGGTAGGGCGCGTCGAAGTCGTCGACGTTCCACCCCGTCAGCACGTCCGGATCGGTCTCCTCGATATAGGTGAGGTAGGCGTCGAGCATCGCCTCCTCGCTCTCGAAGGCCCGGATCTCGATGTCGACGTCCTCGATGATCGGGGCGTAGTCGGGGAGTTCGGCGGGGGAGGTGCTATCCCCGGCGGGCGCGACGTACAGCCAGCCGACGTACTCCTCGTGCCGGGAGTCGTGGCTGGTCAGACAGACGATCGGCTCCTCGCCCTCCTCGGGGAACCCCGATCGATCGTCGACCTCGATGTCGAAGGTGTGGATCCGGAGGTCGGCCTCGGCCTCGACCGGTTCGATCTCCTCGTGATGCACTCGAATGGAACCGTCGTCGTCGCGGCGGTCGGGGACGCGGATCCCGCTTTTGATCCCCTTGTCGATCAACAGCCGATTGGGAAAGAGGATGTCGGCCTCGTAGTGGTCGAAGCGATCGCGCATGTTCCCGACGTCGCGAGGGGTCTGCCCGAAGATCTTCGTGAGTTCCTCGCCGCGGATCGACTCGTAGCCCTCCTCGGTACCGGTGATCCGGCTGTCGCTCAGGTCCTCGTCCGTCAGCGTCGCGGTCGGCGCGTAGAAGTAGGGGCGGAAGTCGTAGACGCGGACGTGTTCGGCGTTGCCCTCGGCGTCCCGGCCGAAGACGTGCATGACGGGGTGCTCGCCGTCCGACCCCTCCTCGACGGTGTAGTTGACCTGCGTGACCCCGAGGTCGATCGTTCCCTCCACCGAGGGGAACCGCCGCTCGTCGATGTCGACGACCTCGCCCGTCGCGTCGCCGTTGCCGGCGACGGCGTGCGCCTCCGCGGCCGGACGTCCCTCGCTCTCGCCGGCGTACGCGGAGAGTCCCGATTGCTCCATATGCCCGCTCGTTGGACGCGGCAGGCTAAAACACCGGTGGTTTGGTGAGCGAAGTGAGCCAAACCGAGAAACGGCTCCGCTGTGACCGTGGTTTACTGAGCATGAGCGAAGTAGACCGGAGAGTGGAGCGAAGCGGAACGACCGTGGTTTGGCGAGGCGTGCTTCGACAAATCGGGGAGCGACGAGGTGCTTCCGTGGTTTGGCGAGGGGACGAAGCGAACCACGGAACGGCGGTGTCGGGACGGAGGGGCCGACGAGGCCGGACCGGTCACGGCGGGTACCGGATCGAGACGGCGGGCGTTCGACCGGTGCGGCCGCGAGCCGGCTAGAACGGCGTGAAAACCGCCATTCGTCCGTCGAAACGCCGGTCGGCCGAACACTCCGGCAACCGGTGACGGAGCAACAAGACATATATCGTGTTAACACATACCAGTAACCGGTGACGACGATGTCAAGCGCCGATCACGAACGGCAGAACGGCACCGACGACGAACTGGAACTCGACGCGGTCGAGTCCGTCGAGACGTACGAGACCGCCGGGGGCATCGTCTTCTACGACGTCCGGAACCCGCTCGCGTGGGTCAAGACGACCCACAGCGTGTCCCTCCCCGACCAGGTCTGACTCGATTCGACGCCACCCGCGTGTCGAATCGCTTTTGCCCGCTCCGGCCGACCCCCGAGTGTGTTACCCGACGAGCGCTCGGAACACGAACCCGAGGAGCCGGATCTCGGCCCAGAGATCCCGAACGTCGAACCCGAGGAGAGCGAACCGGACCTCGGGCCGGAGATCCCCGACGTCTCGCCGCCCGACGGCGGCTTTTTCGGCCCCGAGGACGCTCCGAAGGACCTCCTGAGCGCGTTCTGGAAGCTCGTCGTCCTCTTCAACTTCGGGATCCTCGCGGCGAGCCTCGGTGCGCTCTTTCTGGTCTTCGAGGGACGAATCCCCCTCGGCGGGGGCCTGCTGACGGTCGGCCTGCTCGCGCTCGCGCGCGGCCTCTACAACTACTGGACGCTCGACCTCGACGGGATGGGCACCGACAACGACTAACCCGCGAGGCGAGTAGCGCGGGTATGCAGACCGTCGAGGACGGCGACGGCGCGCGGTACCTCCTGCTCAAACGCTCGGGGTCCTCGAGCCTGGTGCGCGACCCCGAGACCGGCGAGGAGCGGTACGTCGAGACCGGCGACCTGTCGTCGGTCGAGGGCACTTCGGCGCTCGAAACGGCCGCGAACGAGGTCGACGAGTCGATCAGGCGCCTCCTCGGGGCCGTCCACGACGACCGCACGCTCGGGCTCCTGCTGGTTCTCGACGCCCGCGGGCCGCTGGCGGTCCGCGACCTCCTCGGGTTCGATTCGCTCTGTGAAAGCGACTTCCACGGGACGGTCGCGGAGCTTCGAGCGGCGGGGTTAGTAGAAGAGCGCGAGGTCGCCGGCGAGCGGGGCTACGGGACGACCCGGCTCGCAGAGGCGGCGCTGTCCTCACTCCGCGGCGAGTAGCGCCTCGCCGCGCTCGACCGTCGAGCGATTCGTCGTCGGGTCCTTTCTGACGGTGACGAGGTCGTCGGCCGCCCCCACGAGCTCCTCGTCGTGGCTGACGACCACGATCTGCTCGACGCCGAGCCGGCGCATCGACTCGACGAGGTCGACAAGCTTCGAGACGTGTCCCGAATCGAGGAAGACGGTCGGCTCGTCGAGGATCAGCGGCGGCATCGACGCGCTTCCCTCGATCCCCTCCGCGAGCAGGCGGTAGATCGCACAGCGCAACGAGAGGTTGAACAGGGCGCGCTCGCCGCCCGAGAGCTGTTCGGGCGCGAGCGGCGAGCCGTCCTTCTGGTAGACGGTGAGTTCGTACTCCCCCGTCAACTCGAGCTTCGCGTAGGCGTCGTTCTGATACACGAGGTCGAACGTCTCGTTCAACATGCGTTCGAGCTGTTCGACGTTGCGCTGGCGGAGTTCGGTGCGCAGCCGGCCGTACATCCCCTGTAGCTCCTCGGTCTCCCCGTAGAGCGAGTCGAGCGCCTCCAGTCGCTCCTGCACCGTTTCGCGCCGATCGCGGAGCGTCTCCAGCGCGTCGAGTTCGCCCTTGACGCCGCCGATCCGGTCGCGGAGCCGCGCCTCCTCCTCGTCGAGCTCCGCGAGGCGCTGTTCGACCCGTTCGAGGTACTCCTCGGCCTCGCGCTCGTTCTCGCGCGCCCGCTCGATGCGTCCGGGGTCGTACTCGTCCTCGAGTTCGCCCTTGCGCCCGCGTTTCTCCGCGAGGCGCTCGCGGCGCTCGTCGTTCAACTCGGCGAGGTCCTCGCGGCGCTCCCGGAGCGACGAGACCGTCTCGCGGGCGTCCCCGATCTCCGAGCGGACCTCCGAAAGCGAGTCGAGCCGGTCGAGCCGGTCCTCGAGGGCGGTTCGCTCGTCGTCGAGGGTCGAGATCCGCTCTCGAACCTCGCTCGCGCGCTCGCGGGCCGTCTCCGCCGCCTCCCGCTTCTCCGCCGCCTCCGCGTCGAGTTCGTCCGCGCGCGTTTCGAGATCCGACGCCCGCTCGCGCTTCTCGGCCAACTGCCGGTCGCGATCCGAGAGCAGTTCCTCGAGGGTGCCGTGGCGCTCGTTCTTCCGGGCGATCTCTGACTCGGCCTCCGAGAGTTCTTCCGCGCGTTCGATCCGCCCCTCGACGGCCTCGATCTCCTCGTGAAGCCCCTCCAGATCGGCCTCCAGTTCCGAGACGCGCTCGCGGCGCTCCTCGAGGGCGTCGACGTGGGGCGAGTCCTCGACCGGCTGACCACACTCGGGGCACTTGCCCGCCTCCCGGAGGCGCTCGCCCTCCGCGACGGCCTCGCGGGCGGTCTCGAGCGAGGCACGACGCTCCGTCTCGCGCTCGCGAAGGCCCTCGCGCTCCTCGCGCAACGCGGCGAGCCAGCCGTCGGCCTCGCCGGGGTCGACGGGGGCGTCGGCGAAGCGCTCGCGCAGGCTCCCGATCCCCGATTCGAGGGCCGAGAGCGCCTCGCGGCGTTCCTCGAGGTCCGATTCGCCCTCCCCGATCTCGGTTTCGAGTTCCGCGCGTTTCTCGCGGGCCTCCTCGGCCCGCGTTTCGAGGTCCTCGGCGGCCTCGGCGTTCGACTTCGCGTCGCTTTTGGCCTGCTGGGCGTCGAGGCTCGCCTCGCGGATCGCCTCGCGACACTCCTCCAGATCCGTTTCGAGTTCCTCGCGGCGCTCCTCGATTGCCGAGTCGTCGGCGCTCTCGAGGGCCGACTCGGCGACGAGGTCGTCCCGCCGGCGCTCCAGCGAGTCGATCTCCTCGCGGGTCTCCGCGAGCCGTTCCTTGAGCGCCCCGCGGTCGTCCTCGGTCGCGGAGATCGCCTTCCGGAGCCCCTCGATGTCGGCGTCGAGCGAGTCGATCTCCTCGCGGGTCTCCTCGTGTGCGTCGAGGACCTCGCGGGCCTCCTCGCGGGTTCGCTCCGCGTTTCGTTCGTTCTCCTCGAAGCGTTCGATCTCGGCTTCGATCCTCGCGAGCTCGGTTTCGAGGTCGTTCAGGAGCGCGGGCAGGTCCTTCTCCTCCTTCTCGTCGATCTGCGAGTCGATCTCCCGGAGGCTCCCCTGGACGTCGGCGCGGACGTCGTTGACTCCCAATCGAGCCTCGCTGACCCGCTCGCGGTACTCCTCGAGTTTCCCGAGCTGGAGGAGGTCGTCGATCATGTCCTGGCGCTCGCCCGGCGTGGCGTGGATCAGCTTGTTGACCTCGCCCTGGCGGACGTACGCGCAGTTGACGAAGGCGTCGGCGTCCATCCGCAGCAGGTTCTCGACGTAGCGCTCGACGTCGCGCGCGCCCTCGACGCTCCCCTCGGGGGTCTCGAGGACGCAGGTCGCGGTCTGGGCGCGCTCGCCCGAGAGTCGGATCCGCCGCTCGACGTGGTACGACCCCTCGCCGTGGGTGAACCACAGCTCGATCTCGCACTCCTCTTCGCCGTTGGTGATCACGTCCTCGAGGGTCCCGTCGAGGGCCGACGAACCGTAGAGCGCGAAGAAACACGCCTCCAGCAGCGAGGACTTCCCGCTGCCGTTCAGCCCGTGGATCACCGTGACGCCCCGTTCGAGGCGGAGGTCGGTGTCCCGATACGGCTTGAAGTTCTCCAGTCGAACTCGCTCGACCCTCATAGGTACTCCTCCATCGAGGACTGGGCCTTCCCGTCCGGGGCTGCGGCCTCTGGACGGTCGGTCGCCTCGCTCGCCCCGACCGCCTCCGGCTCGCCCGTTTCTGACCCGTCAGTTTCGGGCTGGGGAGCTGCGGCCGACCCGTCCCCCTCGGCCACCGACTCCTCGTCGGCCGTGGCCGCCACGAGCGCCTCGTGTTCCTCCTCGAGCAGCGATCGGACCCGCTCTTCGACCGCCTCGCGGACGTTCGAGTCGGCGATCTTGCTCGCGCGAACCGTCTCGTCGATGTCGCTCGCGGCGGCCGAGAGCCCCATCTCGCTCAGGCGCTCGCGCACCGCGGCGTCGGGATCGGAGAACGAGACGTCGAACGCCGTGCTCTCCTCGATCTCGCGTTTGTCGCTGACGCGGGCGATCAGCGCGCCCCGCTCGCGGGCGAACGACTCCACCTCGGCGGGCGTGACCGGTTCGCCCTCGCCGTCGACGGTGACGATCACGACACGGCCCTCGAGGTCGTGCTGGCCGACCCGTTCGAGCACCCGGTCGACGCCCTCGCCCGCGGCGAGGTCGACGTCGACGAAGACGAACTCCCGGGTGTCGAGCCCTCGGCGGGTGATGTGAACGTCGCCGTCGAACGTGACGAGGTTGTAGCCCCGGTCGTCGCGTTCCGCCGCGCTCACGCGCTCGGTCGACCCGCAGTAGGTCACCCACGTCCCCTCGACCTCGGCGCGGTCGGGGTGGTGGTTGTCGCCCAGGAGCATCGCGTCGAACCCCACGGAGGCGGATTCGAGCACCTCCTCGGTGTCCCAGTCGGCGTACGCGAACGGCTCGAACAGGCCGTGGGCGACCAGCGCCGCGTGCTCGGTCCCGGGCGGGGCGAAGTCGTACTCCACGTCCTCGCGCCGGGAGACGGGAACGTGATCCAGCCCGTAGAAGGTGGTCTCGCCGATCTCGATCCCGTCGCCGTCGAGGCGGGTCGCGAGCCCCATGCGGGAGAAGAGATCGAGCCACTGGCCCTCGCGGGTCCCCTCGTGATTGCCGACGACCGCGAGGAAGGGCACGTCCGCGTCGGCGAGATCGCGCAGCACGTCGAGGGTCCCGAGCAGGTCCTGGAGGTCGGGACGCCGATCGTGAAAGAGGTCGCCGGCGTGGACGACGGCGTCGACGTCTTCCTCTATGGCGTCGACGGCGACCCGTTCAAAGGCGGCGAGGAAATCGGCCCGGCGTTCGGCCGAGTGGTACTGGCGATACCCGATGTGGGTGTCGCCTGTGTGGATCACCCGTGTCATGTCACGCGTTTCGCGCGCGGGCGGTATAAGCTACGTGGGGTCAGCGCGACTCGATCGCGAGGGTGTAGATGCGTTTCCGAGCGTCCGAGAACGAGAAACGCGAGTCGACACAGCCCTCCTCTTCGAGCCGGTTCAGCGCGTAGCGAACGGTCCTCGGGGGCAGGAGCGTCTCCTCCGCGAGCTGGCTCTGGGTGAGCGTCTCGTTGTACTCCAGCACCTTCGCGACCAGCTTCGCGCTGGGCGGTAGCTCCCGGACCGCGTCCCACCCCGTTTCCTCCCCCGCGTCGGCCGCGACTGCCTCTGACGTGCTCATCTCGTCTCACCCTACCGGATACAACGTAATAATATTTCCTCTTTTGAAATATTACCATCAGGAATCACAGGGGGACGGGTGAATCGACCCGAAACCTCTTATGAGTCAGCGCCGTAAATAACTCCAATGACCGATACCGTAGAGGACGTCGACCTCCCGTACGAGGAGGGCACCTCACAACAGGAGAAGATAGAGGCCCTGCGTGACCGGCTCGACATCCTCGAGGATCAGAACGAGGAAATGCGCGACAAACTGCTGGATGCGAACGCCGAGAACAACAAGTACCAGCAGAAACTCGAGCGCCTGACCCACGAGAACAAGAAGCTCAAGCAGTCCCCGCTGTTCGTCGCGACCGTCCAGGAACTCACCGACGAGGGCGTCATCATCAAACAGCACGGCAACAACCAGGAGGCGCTGACCGAGGTCACCGAGGAGATGCGCGCCGAACTCGAACCCGACAGTAGGGTAGCGGTCAACAACTCGCTGTCGATCGTCAAGCGACTCGAGGGCGAGACTGACGTGCGCGCCCGCGTGATGCAGGTCGAACAGAGCCCCGAGGTCTCCTACACCGACATCGGCGGCCTCGACGAGCAGATGAACGAGGTGAGAGAGACCGTCGAGATGCCGCTGCTCAAACCCGAGATGTTCGAGGCGGTCGGGATCGAGCCGCCGAGCGGCGTCCTCCTCTACGGGCCGCCCGGAACTGGAAAGACGATGCTGGCGAAGGCTGTGGCGAACGAGACCGACGCCACGTTCATCAAGATGGCCGGCTCCGAACTCGTCCACAAGTTCATCGGCGAGGGCGCGAAGCTGGTTCGGGACCTCTTCGAGGTCGCGCGCGCCCACGAGCCCGCCGTGCTGTTCATCGACGAGATCGACGCCATCGCCTCGAAGCGCACGGAGTCCAAAACGTCGGGCGACGCGGAGGTCCAGCGCACGATGATGCAACTCCTCTCGGAGATGGACGGCTTCGAGGACCGTGGCGAGGTGCGGATCATCGCCGCCACGAACCGCTTCGACATGCTGGATCGCGCCATCCTCCGGCCGGGCCGGTTCGACCGCCTCATCGAGGTACCAAAGCCCGACGAGGAGGGACGGAAGCTCATCTTCGAGATCCACACCCGCGACATGAACGTCGCCGACGACGTCGACTTCGAGGAACTGGCCGACGAGGCGGTCGACGCGAGCGGCGCGGACATCAAGGCGATCTGTACGGAGGCGGGGATGTTCGCCATCCGCGACGACCGCACCGAGGTCCGGATGGACGACTTCGAGGAGGCGTGGGCGAAGATCCAGGCCGAAGAGGAGGACGACGAGGTCTCGAAGACGTTCGCGTAACCGGCACCACAACAGCTACCATTCTGCACGCGGTATGGCTGATAGCGATCATGTTCACGCGAATCCGCGAGGACGTTCGGACGGCGAAGGCGAAGGACCCGGCGGCCAAGAGCACGATCGAGGTCCTCCTGGCGTATCCGGGCCTGCACGCGATCTGGCTCCACCGGATCGCTCACGGGCTGTGGTCGCGGGGGTTCGTCCTCGTCGCACGGCTGCTCTCGCACCTCTCCCGACACCTGACCGGCGTCGAGATCCATCCCGGTGCCGAGATCGGACGGCGCTTCTTCATCGATCACGGAATGGGCGTGGTAATCGGCGAGACCGCCGAGATCGGCGACGACGTGATGCTGTATCACGGGGTGACGCTCGGCGGCGACTCCCTGGCCGACGAGAAGCGCCATCCCACCCTCGAGGACGGCGTCACCGTCGGGGCGGGGTCCACACTGTTAGGCCCGATCGTCCTCGGCGAGGGCGCGAGCGTCGGCGCCGGTTCGGTGGTTCTGGATTCGGTGCCGGGAAACTGCACGGTCGTGGGCAACCCCGCGAAACTCGTCGGGGACTGTGCCGACGACGACTCGGTGACGCTGGGCCGCGGCGTCAACCGCTAAACGGCCGCGAAGATCGCGTACGGGATCAGAAACAGGAGAAGGGTCATCACGACCAGGAGGAGGCCGTAGCCCGCGAGCGTGCCGGCGGCGGTACGGAAGGCGGGGTGGGAAAACTGCGATCGATTCATACGCCTCGCTCGAACGCGGCGGGCTAAAAGCTACCGGACGATGTCGCCGACGCGCCGGGGCTCGCCGGTGAGTTCGGGGTTCCGCTCAATGATCTGGAGGATCTCGTGGTCGGTGACGTCCCAGTAGCGTTTCTCGGTGGCCTCCTCGATCAACTCGCGTTCGAGGCGGAACTCGGTTCCCTCGTACACGACGTCGACGCCCTCGTCGTCGATGGAGATCGTCGTCATGGCCGCCAGTAGGCGACAGGGTGATAAAAACCGGACGGCTGCGGACGCGCGCCTGGAGGAGCGG
This sequence comes from Halalkalicoccus sp. NIPERK01, assembly GCF_030287405.1. Taxonomy (NCBI): domain Archaea; kingdom Methanobacteriati; phylum Methanobacteriota; class Halobacteria; order Halobacteriales; family Halalkalicoccaceae; genus Halalkalicoccus; species Halalkalicoccus sp. NIPERK01. The sequence goes on from NZ_JASVVV010000002.1 coordinate 12,928, forward strand.
GTCCGTCGCGTCCCGGGGCGGGACTACCGAAAGGGATCCCACTCCAGGCGAATGACCGCCGCGAGGCCGAGCATCGAGGCGACGATGAATCCGAGGCTGACCAGCGCGATCGTCGCCGCCGGCGAGCCGGGTTCGACGAACGGCCAGCTGAGCGCCAGCAGGGCGAGCAGGATCGCGTTCATCGTGAACATGACCCGCCAGATCGTCGTCATTCGACCGGACGGAGCGTCGTCTCGTTCGCCCGCAGGTCCTCGACGAACGCCCCGGCGCCGCCGACGGTGAGTCGCTCGCCGTCGTCCGTCTCGAGCGTGAGGCTGTTCTCGACGGGGAACGAGTTCGTAAACGGCTCGACGAGGCCCTGTCGGATTTCGACGATTCGGCCCGTCACCGTCCGGGGTTCTTCCGTATCCGTCGTGTATCCCGACACCTCCGCCCGGAGCATGCGGCCGCCGAGCTGTGCGAGCACCGCGTTGAGCACTGCCGGACGGGTCATCGTGTAGGTCGCAGGCAGCGAAGCGGGATCGCCGGTGTAGACCTCCTCGCCGGCCGCCCAAAAGCCGCCCTGGAAGGCTCCGAACATCGAACCGACGACCTGGGACTCCGAGACGGCGACGGCCTCCCTGTCGTTGTCGTCGCTCCGGAGGAGGCGCCGTTCGCCGACGATCCCCGACGACGAACCCTCCGCGGTTACGACGAACGGCATATCGTGGTGCCACTGGCGCACGACGTGCGCGAGGCCATCGAACCGCCGCTCGGCGACCTCCGGCGACTGGGGATCGATAGCGCCCTCGTGCAACACGATCATCGCGTCGCGATCGAACGCGGCCTCGAGGTCCTCCTCGAGCTTCTCGACGGCGTAGTGTGGGAGCGCGAGGAACGCCTCCTCGTTGGCCGAGTCGACGATCCGCCGGATCTCCTTGAGCACGGTCTGGCGGCTCTTGATGACGTTGAACGAGGCCGTCTGCGTCGCGGCCTCGGTGAACCGGCTCTTCAGTCCCGGCTGGAGCGACCGGAGTCGGCTGACGAGCCCCTCGACGGCCCGTTCCGGCGGCACGGCCGCGATCGTCGTCGGCGTCGCGTGGTCTTTCACGATCGCCAGCCCGCGTTCCTCCAAGTCCTCGGCGATCTGGTAGACGTAGCGCTGGGAGACGCCGGAGTCGTCGGCGATCGCGCTCGTCTTCGCCTCGCCGAGCTCGAGCAGCGTCAGGTAGGTGTCGATCTCCTTCTCCGAGAGGCCGAACGCGGCCAGCTGTGATCTGAGTGTCGCCTCTTTCATCTCGTTTCCCGTACCGGGACGGAGGATCTCAGTGGGTTTCAATGTGTGTGGGGTCGGTTCCCTCGAGGGGCTCGCTGGACCAGTACTCGTGGTTCGGCTCGTCCCGGAAGCATTTCGCGCAGTGGTCGCGGTTTGCCGCCGACTCCTCCGAAAGCGCGGGTGTCTCGCCGGTGCAGACCTCCCTGGCCGCCGGACAGCGGGGGTGGAACCGACAGCCCGACGGTGGATTCACCGGATCGGGGATGTCGATCCCCCGGACCGGCGGCTCCTGGGCCTCCCAGCCGTCGGGGTCGACGTCTGCGGTCGCCCACCGCAGCACTTTCGTGTAAGGGTGTTTCGGGTTCTGGAGTACCTCGTCGGCGGGGCCGATCTCGACGATTTCGCCGAGGTACATCACCCCGAGGCGGCCGTCCGCGTTCTCCGCGAGGTAGCGGGCGTTCGAGAGGTCGTGGCTGATGAACAGAAACGAGGTGCCGAACTCCTCCTGGAGTTCGAGCAGCAGGTCCATCGTCTCCACGCGCAGGGAGACGTCGAGCGCGCTGACGGCTTCGTCGGCCAGGATGAGGTCAGGGTTCATCAACAGCGCCCGGACGAGCGCGACGCGTTGCTGTTCGCCGCCCGAGAGCTGGTGAGGGTAGCGACTCGCGTAGTCGCCCGGCGGCTTCATCCCGACCCGTTCGAGCATCCGCAGGACGCGGGCCCGGCGGTCCTCGCTGTCCATGTCGGGTTGCCACCGCGACAGCGGCGTCGTGAGGCTCTTCATCACCGTCCGATTCGGGTTGAGCGAGCCGCCGGGATCCTGGTGGATGATCTGTAGGGACTTGCGGATCCGTTCGTAGGGGATCTCGCCCGCGCCGTCCTTGGCCTCCCAGATATCCTGGCCGCGGTACCGGACGCTGCCGCCCGTCGGGCGCTGGACGCCGATAGCGGTCTTTCCGAGCGTGGTCTTGCCGCAGCCGGATTCGCCGACGAGCGCGACGACGTCGTTTTCGGGGATCTCGAGGGAAACGTCGTCGACGGCCTTGACGCGGTCGGGATCGTTGAACAGCCCCTTGACGAGTCCCTGGTCCTTTTCGAAGTGGACCTCGACGTTCTCGAGGGAAACGACGTGATCGTCGCTCATCGGCTCGCCTCCGTCCCCTCGTCGGCCGTCCGGACCTCGGGATCGAGGTCGACGGCCTCGTCTGCGTCCTCCCAGTGGAAGCAGGTCACCTCGTGGTCGGCCTCGTCGTCGACCGCGTGGAAATGGGGCGTCGTCGCCCGGCACTCCTCGGTCGCGATCGGACACCGCGGCGCGTACGTACACCCCCGTGGGATGTTCACCGGATCGGGCGCCGAGCCCTCAATCGGCTGCATCGTCTCGAGCGGCGCGTCGAGGTTGGGGACCGCCTTGAGGAGCGCCCGCGTGTAGGGGTGGGAGGGGTTCCGGACGACAGCCTCGGTCGGTCCGACCTCGCGGAGGTCGAACGCGTACATCACCGCGAGCCGGTCGGCCAGCCCAGCCACGAGCGGGAGGTCGTGGGTGATGAACACGACCGTCAGGTCGTACTTCTCCTGAAGGTCCGACAGCAGGCTGAGGATCGACCGCTGCATCAGCAGGTCGAGCGCGGCGGTCGGCTCGTCCATCACCAGCACCTCGGGTTCGAGGAGCAGACTCAGCGCGATCAGCGCGCGCTGGGACATCCCGCCGGAGAGTTCGTGCGGGTACGAGTCGAGCACGCGTTCGGCGTCGAGGTACAGATCCGAGAGCAGTTCGCGGGCGCGCTCCATCCCCGTTTCGGGGTCGGCGCCGTGGGCGTCGAGCGTCTCCTCGAAGTGGCCCCGAATCGTCATCGTCGGGTTGAACGACCGCGAGGCCCCCTGGAAGACCATCGAGACCTCCTCCCAGCGAAACGCCTTGAGTTCGTGGTCGGAGAGTTCGAGAACGTCGATCGGGTCGCCCTCCGCGGGGTGGTAGGTCACGTCGCCCGTGAGCCGTCCCGGCTCGTCGACGGCGTCGAGCATCGCGTTCGCGAGCATCGACTTGCCGGAGCCGCTCTCGCCGACGATGCCGATGATCTCCTCACGGTGAACCTCGAAGTCCACGTCGTCGACGACGCGGGAGGTGCCCCGGTCCATGTCGAACTCGACGCTGACGTTCTCGAGCGAGAAGACGACGTCGTCCGCTCGCTCGTCGTTCCGGTCGTGCTGTGCCGCTGCGGATCGTCGTGTCGCGTCTGCCATTAGGAACTCACCTCGTCAGTGTCGTCTCCGCCGACCGTCTTCGCGTGGCGGGCGCGAACCCGCGGATTGAACAGCCGGTCGGCCGACTGTGCGAACAGCGTTAGCCCCATCGAGAGGAGGATTACGGCGAGCATCGGCATCAACAGCCAGTGAAACGCCGTGGCCGACGACGTCGCGCCGGCCTGTCTGACGGCGTCGTTCATCATGACCCCCCAGTTTGTGCGGTTGTACGGCAGGATCCCCAGGAAGTACAGACCGACGGAGCCGAAGATGACGGCCCGGGCCTGCTGGACGAAGTTCATCGTGATGTAGGGCATCAGGTTGGGGACGATGTCCGCCGAGAGGATCTTTGGCGTCGAGATCCCCATGATCCGCGAGGCCTCGACGTACTCGGCGTCGCGCAGCGTCAACACCTGCGAGCGCAGCGCGCGGGCGAGCCCGGCCCAGGCGTTGATCGACAGCAGGACGCCGATGGCGTACGGGTTACCCGCGATCGGGAGGACGCCCGCGAGGACGATCACCAGCGGCAGTCCGGGGATCGTCAGCAACACGTCGGTCAGCGTCATCAGGACGCTGTCGACGAGCCCGCCCTTATAGCCGGACGTGGTGCCGATGACCGTCGCCATGATCACCGAAAAGATGGCCCCCGCGGTGATCATCTGAAGCATCGGGACCGTGGCGTACGTGATCTGCGAGAGGATGTCGACGCCGGAAGCGGTGGTCCCGAGCGGGTGCTCGAGCGTCCGGAAGGCACCGACGAGCCGACCGCCCTGGTTCGTCCGGGGTTCCTCGACGAGGCGGACGCCGACGGTGCCCAAAAAGAGGAACCCCGAGATGATGACGACGGCGATGCGGGCCCGCCAGTCGTGCCAGACGATCCGCGCCGGTGCGAGCACGAGTTCGTCGACCAGTTGGCGGTACCGCTCGGATCGCGTGAGCTGCGTCTCCGAGAGCGTCTCGAAGTCGGAGGTCTCAGTACGACTCACGGGACTCACCTCGTTTGGCGCGGGGGTCGAGTTTGCCGTAGGTCAGGTCGGCGACGTAGATGCCGATGACGACGGCGACGGTGATCAGGATGAACGCGCCCATCATCACCGGGTAGTCCCGCTGGTCGATCGCGCTGACGAGGTAGTAGCCCACGCCCGGGTACGAGAAGATCTCCTCGATGATGACCGCGCCGCCGATCATCGTCCCGATGGCGATCATGAGCCCGGTGTACATCGGCAGGATGGCGTTGCGGGCGACGTACCGGAGCGCGATTCGCCGCTCGGACAGCCCGCGGAGCCGGGCGACGTGCAGGTAGTCCGCGCCGAGCACCCGGATGCTGTTGCCCCGCATGTCGAGAGCCCAGCCGCCGAACGCGACGACCGTCATCGAGAGGATCGGCAGGGCGCCGTGGTGGGCCGCGCTGAGCAGGAACTCGGGGCTCAGCCCCGGTTCGAGCCCGGAGGCGTAGTGCCCGCCCGTCGGGAACAGCCCGCCGCGGTAGGCGAGAAACGTCAGCGCGAGGAGCCCGACGACGTAGCTCGGCGTCGAGTTCAACAGCAGCGCCACGACCGTCGAGGAGACATCGAAGCGACTTCCCTCCCGGTAGGCCATGAACGAGCCCAGGCTGATCCCGATGACGAACGCGAGGAACAGCGAGACGGACATGATGAAGATCGTCCACGGGATCGCGCCACCGAGAATGTCGACCACCGGATCGCCGTGCCAGGTCGACTGCCCGAGGTCGCCCGTCAGAATGCTCGCCATGTAGTCGACGTACTGGACGTACAGCGGCTCGTCGACGGCGATGTTCGTCTGGGCCTCGATCTGCCGATTGATCTGTTCGGTGGTGAGGTCGCCGCCCTGTTGAAGCATCTGCGCCCGGAGGTAGTCGACCGGTCCCCCCGGGAGCAGCCGGACGAGGCCGAACGTCAGCGAAATCGTCGCGAAGACGGTGAATATCGCCTGCGCGGTCCGTTTGAGTACGTAACTCATTGCTGGTAGTGCGTCCGGTTACTCGTCCGACTCGTCGGTGCCGGTCCGTGCGAGTTCGTCGATGATCTCGGTCGGGTCGATCGCGTCGCCGTCGCGCACCTCGTCGTGGAGGGGCGGAACCTCGAACTCGTCCGGGAAGTTCGCGGCGTCCTGGATGCTCCCCTCCCCGCCCGTGTAGAGGTGATCGAAGTGGTAGTAGGGGTAGGCCTGGTCGTAGTTCGCCCAGCCCTCGACGCCGGCGACGAAGTCGCCGTCAGGGAAGTCCTGGCCGAAGTAGGTGCCGACGTCACGGGTGAGCATCTCCGACTCGAAGCCGAACTGGTCGAGCTGGTCGACGACGGTCTCGACCGCCGATACCCAGTCGGAGAACCCGCTCGGGACCTTGATCGGGATCTCGATCGGATCGCCGTTCCCGTCGACCCAGGTATCGTTCTCCCGGGCGTAGCCCGCTTCCCCCAGGAGCTCCTCGGCGCGTCCCTCGTCGGGATCGTACGGTTCGAACTCGTCGACGACGCCGTCGAGCCACTCTTCTTCGACGCGGTTCGTGAAGTCACCGGTGAGCCCGCTGGGGTACTTCACGCCGAGTTTCGACCCGGTTCCGGCGCCGGAGTTCTGGGCGATCAGGTCGCGCTGGAGGACGTGGGCGATCGCCTGGCGCACCTCGCGCTGGCCGAGGTGATCGTCCTCGTGGTTGAAGACCAGTCCCATCCCCCAGTGGCGCGGAATCTCCGCGATCTGGACGTGGTCGGGGAGCTGATCGACCTGGTTCTGGGGCATGAACAGCGTCGCGTCGCCGTCGATCTCGTCGTTCTGGAGCGCGCTCCAGCGCGCGTCGTTCGACGGCATGTGGCGGTTCTCGACCCGTTCGAAGTCGATGTTGTCCGCGTCAGGATGGTCCTCGAACTTCGTGAGCAGCGTCCGCTGGGAGTCGGCATCCTCGTACTGGAACGGACCGCAGCCGATCGGCTCGTCGACGGCCCAGTCCGTGAGTTCGCCGTAAATTTCGACCTCGTCGTCGTCGCCGTCGGCGACGTCCAGTCGCTCGACGTACTCCCCGTACTCGCTGTCCTTCGCGACGAGTCGAGTCGGCTGGAGCAGGCCGAGGACGATCTCGCTGTTGATCGGCGCCGAGAGCGTGAGTTCGACCGTTCGATCGTCGACGGCTTCGACGCTGCTCGCCGCATCGTCGACGAAGTCCCGCAGCGTTCCGCCGCTGTACATATCGAGTTTCAGCTGGTTGACGACGTCCTGCGCGACGACGTCCTCGCCGTCGTGCCAGGTGAGCCCCTCCCTGACCGTCAGCGTGATCGACTCGCCGTCGATCTCCCAGTCCGAGATCGCGTACCCCTCGTACTCGGCGTCGACGATGTTGTACGCCATGAACCGGTCGAACAGCATCCGGCGGGGTTCGGCGTACTCCACGCCGTTCCACGGGTTGTACTGGGAGTCCTCGGGAACCGCCCACTGGGTGAGCGTCAGCGTGTCGTCGTCGCCGGTGGCCTTCCACTGGCCGAACCGGGGGAGCCACTCCGTGGGCCAGTAGTACATGAGGTCGGTGCTGTCGGACCCCGGAACCTCCCAGTTGTCGGTCGTCTGGAACGACTGCGCCAGCTTCTCCATCAGCGGCAACACGGGGAGGTCCTGATTGGTAATCCAGGCCAGTTCCTGGATCTGGGCGAGTTCGTCCTCGTCGGTTTCGATTCCCGATCCCGCCTCGTGTCCGTTACCGGCCTCCTCGTCGTCGTCGCCGGCCTCCTGACCGCCGCAGCCGGCTAGGACCGCTGCGCCGCCCGCGGCGCCGATCCCCTTGATGAACCGACGACGCGCGATCCCTAGATTCGTTGCCTCCTGAATGTCCTCCTTGCGCATGAGCGACGGCAACACAACACTCTATAATAAAAATTAGGTCGAAATATTACCTCTAGAGTTTGTTTCGAGATTATTTATATTGTATTATATTTTGGTTATTGGTATTTATCTAATTATCATGGTTGATTCACTTGCACGGATCTTTCGGCCGCTCGCTCGAGGTAGCGAGACGACCCCAAAACGGACCAAACAGTCGGTTCTATCGGCTCGATCGAATCGGCGTTCTATCGTGGAAATAATTCAACGTGCTTTTGTCGCACCGGCGCGACCGTCGTGACGATGACTAGCACGAAACACGGTGACTATCGATGGTGGAAGGAGGCGGTGGTCTATCAGATCTACCCGCGGAGCTTCAACGACTCGACGGGCGACGGCGTCGGCGACATCCCCGGCATCGTCGAGAAGGTCGAGTACCTCGACGAGCTGGGGGTCGACGTCGTCTGGCTCTGTCCGGTCTACGAGTCGCCGATGGCCGACAACGGCTACGACATCGCCGACTACCGCTCGATCCACCCGGAATTCGGAGCGATGGACGACTGGGAGAACCTGTTATCGGAGCTGCACGACCGGGGAATCCGGCTGATCATGGACCTGGTGGTGAACCACACCTCCGACGAACACGAATGGTTCCGGCGCTCGCGCGGGGGTGATGCCGAGTACGAGGACTACTACTACTGGCGGGAGGGCGACGACGGCCCGCCGAACAACTGGGACTCCTTTTTCGGCGGCTCCGCCTGGAGTTACGACGAGGAGCGCGGCGAGTACTACCTCCACCTGTTCGACGAGAAACAGCCGGATCTGAACTGGCGCAACGAGACCGTCCGCGAGGAGGTCTACGAGATGATGCGCTGGTGGCTCGAGAAAGGGATCGACGGCTTCCGGATGGACGTCATCAACCTCGTCTCGAAGACGGAGGGACTCCCGGACGGCGATCCCGACGAAACGGTGACGGGAACCGAGCACGTCGTCGACGGTCCCCGATCGACCGAGTACATCGGCGAGATGTGCGACCGCGCGTTCGAGGGGGCGGACGTGATGACCGTCGGCGAGATGATCGGCGCCGACGCCGACACAGCCCTCGAGTACGTCGGCGAGGACGGCTGCGGCCTGTCGATGCTGATCCACTTCGAGCACATGAGCGTCGACACCGGCGACGGCGGCAAGTGGGACGTCGTCGACCTCGACCTGCTCGAACTCAAGGAGATCGTCACCGACTGGCAGGAGACGCTGGCCGGCGAGGGGTGGAACTGCCTCTACCTGAGCAACCACGATCAGCCGCGCGCAGTCTCGCGCTTCGGCGACGACGGCGAGTACCGCGAGGAGTCGGCCAAGATGCTCGCGACGTTTCTCTTCACGCTCCGGGGAACGCCCTTTATCTACCAGGGCCAGGAGATCGGAATGACGAACACGACGTTCGAGGAGCCGGCCGACATCCGTGACGTCGAGGCCGAGAACTTCGTCGAATCGAGCCTCGAGTCGGACGTGTACGACTCCTACGAGGAGGTGCGCCCGATCGTCGAGTCCCGGAGCCGTGACAACGCGCGGACGCCGATACAGTGGTCGGCCGACGAGCACGCCGGGTTCACCGACGGCGAGCCCTGGATCGACGTCGCGGACGACTACGAAGCGGTAAACGTCGAGGAGGCGAGAGCGGATCGCGGCTCGGTCTGGCACTACTACCGCGAACTGATCGACCTGCGCAGGGAGGACGACCTCTTCGTCTACGGCGAGTACGATCTGCTCCTGCCGGACCACCCGGAGGTGTTCGCCTACGCGCGCACGCTCGCGGGACGGACACTGCTGGTCGTCTGTAACTTCTTCGACGGCGAACCGGCCGTCGATCTGCCGGCACTGGCCGACGCGGCGTCGCCCGAACTCGTAACCGGCAACTACCGGACCGAGACTCAGTCGGACGAAACCGTCGAACTGCGTCCGTACGAGGCCCGCGTCTACGAACTGTAGCTCCGGCCCCACAGACGGCGGACGGGCGCGGGCCGACGGCGCCGCCGCTCCGGCGTCGCGCGAGGTTTATTAACCGACACTCACATTGGTTGCGAACGTGGCCTTCAGCAGCGACCCCCTCGCCGTGCTCTCGATCCCCGACGGCACCGTCGTCGAAGAACACGACCTCGTCACCGACGGCGACGTGCTCGTCGGCGCTCAAAGTACAGTGGAGTTCGGGATCCGGGGCAGGAACGTCGTCGCCGGCGAGCGCGTCCGTTTCGGCGGCCACATCGAGGCCGAGGGCGACTGTCGGCTCGATACGTGGTGTTCAATCGCCGATAACGTGCTGGTCGGCGGGGACGCCTACCTCGGCGAACGCATCGAGATCGACGGCAAACTCGTCGTCGGGGGCGACCTCGACATCGGCGACGACGTCCAGATCGCCGAGGGGTTCGAGGCCAGCGGCTGGATCGTCATCCGCAACCCGATGCCGACGGTCGTCTTCCTCTTCATGTATCTCACCCACCTCCTGCGGATGGGCGAGGACGACGCCGCCGAGGAACTCGTCGACGAACTGTTCGACGAGGACGAGGAACGCGAACCGCTCACGATCCCGAAGGGCGCGACCGTCTCGGACGACGCCTGGCGCGTCTCGACGCCCGCACGGATCGGGCGGGACTGCCGGCTCCACGGCAACGTCCGGGCGGAGTCGATCACGGTGGGCGAGGACACCGAGATCTTCGGCAGCCTGCGGGCGCGCGGGGACATCGGGATCGCCGCCGGCACGATCGTCCACGGCGACGTCACGACCCGGAACGGGACCGTCACCGTCGCCGAGGACGCCCGCGTCTGGGGTGACATCTCGTGTGAACACCTCGACCTCGCGCGCGACGGGGTCGTCGACGGGACGATCCGCGCCCGCGGCGAGGTGAACACGGGCCTGTCGACCGAACCCGACGGCTCGCCGCAGTGAGCATCGCCACCCAGGCCGCCGAGCGATTTAAGTGAGCAGTTGTCTTGGGTGTAGATACCAATGCCCATCGATTCGACGTTCGAGGAGAACCGCGAAGTAGTGGACACCCACCGGGGTCACGACGTGTGGGGTCCGGTCGACGAACCCGAGCAGTTGGGGATCCACGGCACCCACGTCGCCGTCGACTTCGACATCTGCCTGGCGGACGGCGCGTGTCTGGAGGACTGTCCCGTAGACGTCTTCGAGTGGGTCGACACGCCGGGCCACCCCGAGAGCGAGATCAAGGCCGACCCCGCGAACGAGGCCCAGTGCATCGACTGCATGCTCTGTGTCGACGTCTGTCCGGTCGACGCCATCGACGTCGACGCCGGACGGGCGGGTCGGACGTAGTAAATTACAGGAGGAGTGCTCAGTATGTATACAGTCACGCTAACGAAGGGTGTACCGGATTTCAGCGAGGGCGCGGTCTCGTTCGACGACGAGGGGCACCTCGAACGGGGGAAGACCCCGACGGTGATGAACCCCAACGACAGGTTCGCGCTGGAGGCCGCCCTCCAGACGAAGGTCAGACACGGCGGCACCACCGCGGTGATGAGCATGGGCCCGCCGGGCTACGGTGAAGTCCTTCAAGAAGCGATGTCCTCGGTGTACGCCGACGAACTGTTCCTGCTCTCGGATCGGGAGATGGCCGCCGCCGACACGTGGGCGACGGCGATCACGCTCGCGACGGGGATCGGGAAGGTCGCGGAGACGAGGGAGCAACCGGACCTCGTGTTCGCGGGGTTCAAGACCGCCGACGGCGAGACGGGCCACACCGGCCCGCAGGCCTGCTGGTGTCTCGACTGGCCGATCCTGACCCACGTCATCGCGCTCGAGGTGGACGAGGAGGAGCGAACGGTCAGAGCGAAACGGCTCGTCGAGGGCGACGTCGAGGAGATCGAAACCGTCGAGGCGCCCCTGCCCGCGATGATCGTCACCGACCCCGAGTTCGAACCCACCTACCGGAAGGCAGAGCATCGACTCACGTTCAAGGACCTGCGCGAGGAGACCCGGGAACGGGCCGCCGAGTACGAGGACCACTTCACGACGTGGGACCACGAGGACCTGAACCTCGACCCCGACTACATCGGACTCGACGGCTCGCCGACGATCGTTTCGTCGGTGGATCCGATCCCGAAAGCGCCCGCAGAGCGCGAGGCGACGGTGGTCGAACCCGGCGACGAGGCCGGGATGGAGTCGGTTCTCGACGAACTGCTTCCATACAGCGGCCGCGCCGCCGCGGGGGGTGAGTAGCGATGGTCGAACTCGACCCCCGCGACTACGAGATCGCAGAACTCGGCCCCAAGGTACGGGAGGTAGAGGACCTCGAGGAGTTGGAGGAGATGCTCGAACTCGAGGAGGGCGGACCGAACCGCGAGGACGTAAAGACGCTTCTGGTCAGCCGGATCGAGAGGCTCGAAGCCGAGGACGAGGAGAGCCCTCAGGACATCGACCCGAGCGAACTCACCGTCGCCGAACTCGGCAACGTCGTGCGGAAGATCGAGGAGGTCGACGAACTCGAAGTCCTCCTCGAGGAGGAGAAGAAGGGACAGGACCGAAAGACCGCCAAACGGCTGATCGAGAGCCAACTCGAGTCGGTCCAGGGCAGCGAGGAGGGCGAAACTACGGAACGGCTCCCGCCCGAGGAGAAGTACCCCGAACTCGACCACCCCACGGCCGACAAACAGTACGTGAAGGCGCTTTCGGGCGGCGTCTACCGGGACATGTGGGTCTACTGCGAGACCCAGGGAGGCGAGTTGATCGACGTCTCCAAGGAGATGCTCGGGAAGGCCCGCGAGCTGATGGACGGCTACAACGACTCCTACGACGCGGAAGAGAGGGTCGTCGCGGTCGTGATCGGCGATTCGGTCGAAGGCCTCGCGGAGGAGACGATCGCTTATGGGGCCGACGTCGCGATCTACACCGAGGACGAGCGGTTGGAGCGGTTCTACCACAAACCCTACACCGAGGTCTTCTGCGAGATGGCGCGTGCCGGATCGGGAAGCGAGTGGGATCGCTCGGAGGGCGACGCGAATTGGAAGACGATCGACGGGGAGGTCTACGACGAGCCCCGGTACGTCCTCTTTCCGGCGACGAACAACGGCCGGGACCTCTCGGCGCAGGTACAGGCCGAACTCGACAGCGGGCTGGCGAGCGACTGTTCGGGCCTCTACATCGAGGAGACCGTCATCTCGAACCCCGCTAAAACTGGTGAAGCGGGCGACAAGAAGGAGTTCGAGCGCGTGCTCCACATGAAGCGCCCCGACTTCTCGGGGTTCGAGTACTCGACCATCCTCTGTCTCGACGCTCCTGGGAGAGAGTTCCACCCGCAGGGCGCGTCGGTCATTCCGGGGAGTTTCGACCTGCCCGACCCCGACCCCGAGCGCGAGGGCGAGGTGGTCGAGTTCGAGGCGACCCTCGACGAGGAGTGGTTCCGCGTCACAATCGAGGACCACGACCGCCTCGAGGGCGGCGTGGACCTCACGGGTCGAGAAGTCATCGTCGCGCTCGGGCGCGGGATCGGCGACGACCCGACCAAAGGAATCGAACTCGGTCTCGATCTGGTCGACGCCTTCGAGGACGCCGACCTCGGGATCACGCGGGGGATCGTGACCTCCTCGTACCAGTTCGAGGGCCACGTCGAGCAGTACTCGAAGGAGGAACGCCAGATCGGCGAGACCGGCCAGGTCGTCGCGCCCGACCTCTACATCGCCGCCGGGATCAGCGGCGCGATCCAGCATAAAGTGGGTATGGACGAGTCCGACACGATCGTCTCGATCAACACCGATCCCGAGGCGGACATCAAGGACTTCTCGGACTACTTCATCGAGGGCGACCTCTTCGAGGTGCTTCCGAAGCTGACCGAGGCGGTCGAGCGCGGCGAGCCGGTTCCGGCCGTCGCGGACGGGAGGGGGGACGACTGATGACGGACACCGATCCCGCCGAGAAGACCGCCGACGCGCCCGCGGAGGCGATCGAGCGCGGCGAGGTCGCCGACGCCGGCGGAAGCACAGAGGAGTACGAGCACTACGAGGCGGTCGTCGTCGGCTGCGGCCCGGGCGGGGCGGCGGCGGCGGCGACGCTCGCACGGAACGGCGTCGAAACGCTCGTCCTCGAACGCGGCGTCGACGCCGGTTCGAAGAACGTCTCGGGGGGACTGCTCTACGCCGAGGAGTCCGCGCCCTACACGATCGACGACCTCTTTCCCGACTTCCGCCAGCAAGCGGCAGAACGCCCGATCACCGACTACTACCTCCACAACGTCGCCGGCAACAAGGTGAAAACGTTCGACATCACCAACCTGCACGAACACGACACCGAGTGGAGCGACGCGGTTCTCCGGCGGAGGATGGACTCGTGGCTCGCGGAACGGGTCCACGAGATGACGAGGGAGACCGGCGGCGGCCTGCTGACCGAGGTGCGGGTGAACGGCCTTCTCAGGGACGGTGGCGAGATCGTCGGCGTCACCTGCGACGAACTCGATCCCATCCGCGCCGACCTGATCGTCGCCGCCGACGGCGTGAACAGCGAACTCGCGCGGGACGCCGGGTTGATGGACTGGGAGGAGCCCGAGGAGTGGTTCCAGGGCGTCAAAGCCGTGGTCGACCTCCCCGATGTGGACGACCGGTTCGATATCGGCGAGGAGGAAGGCGAGGCACACCTCTTTTCGGGCGACCTCTTCGAGGACGTTCGGGGCGGGGGCTTCCTCTACACCAACGCCGAGTCGCTCTCGATCGGGACGGTCTTCCACCTCGACTCGCTGGTGGCCGAGGAGGCTGAACCCCACGAACTGCTCGACGCGTTGCTGACCCACCCGCTCCTCGGGGAATGGCTCGACGGCGAGTACCACGAGCGCGAGTACAGCGCGAAGCTCGTGCCCGATTCGAAGAAGGTCGCCAACCCCGAGCCCCACGAGGGACGGCTCGTGCTCGTGGGCGACGCGGGCGGGCAGATGCAGGCCCAGGGCCCGATCATCAAGGGGATGAACCACGCGGTGACGGCGGGCGCGCTGGCCGCCGAGGCGTTCGTCGAGGCGCGCTCGCGGGGCGACGCCTCGCTCGCGGGCGAGCGCTACGCCAAGCGCCTCCGCGACGAGGGCGTGATGGCGAAGCTCCGCCCGCGGCGCTACGAGGCCGCGAGCGTGCTGGGCGAGCGCGCCCCGGTCGCGAACCTCACCGACCGGCTGGTCGACTCCCGCGTGGGACGGACGGGGATCCGCGCGCTCTCCGGACAACTCGAACGGCTCTACAGTTCGCCCTATCTCTCGATGATGGTCCCCGACACCGCGACGCCCTACGTGACGCTTCCCGCCACTATCGCCGAGGAGTTGGGCGAACCGGTCGAGGGAGAGAACGACGTCGAGCCGCCGAGCCTCGCGGATCGGATCGGCGATCTGACCTACGACACCGACGTGGGCAACCCCCACATCGAACTGCTCGATTCATCGGTAGAGGCCAGCGGCGCGGCGGTGACGGCCTGCCCGGTCAGCGCCCGGGACTTCGGCGGGGGCTGCTACCGCGAGGAGGTCGTCAAGACCAACGGGGACGAGAAACGGGTGGTCAGCCTCGACACCCAGCCCTGCGTCGAGTGTGGCACCTGCGCGGTCGTCGCCGACACCCGCTGGGAACACCCACGGGGCGGGAAGGGCGTCGAGTTCCGCGAGGGATGAGCGCGGAAAGCGAGCGTCGCGACGCCCGGATCGGGGCGCTCGCAGAGCGCGCCCGCGAGGAGCGCGAGCGGTTCGACCCGCCTGCGGACCCGGACGAACGGGCGCTTTCGTACCTCCGGGAGGGACTGTGGCCCGTGCTAGAGATCTACATCGAGGCGCGCTCATCGGGCGAGGGGCTCTCGCGTGCGGACCACGCGGCGCTCGAAAAGGCGCTCAACGAGTGGCTCGAGTTGTACGCGCTGTGTTACGGCGTCGTGATCGACGCGGAGTTCTCGGCCCGTGAGACGGCCGAACTGTTCGTCGAGACGCACAACGTCCGGGACACGGCACAGCTTCTCACGCACGTCCCGGCCCGCCGTTAGGCCGGACGCAAGGTTCTTGATCCGTGGTGTGGTATCACAGATCATGAACGCCCAGACCGAGCCCGACCTCGACCACGGCGACCGCGAGCGCATCTATGCGTACCTGAAAGACCACGGCCCGACCGATTACGAGAGCGTTCAGGAGGCGACCTTCCCGCAGGATCCCGGCGGATTCCGCCACCACGTCGCGATCCTGAAGCGAAACGGGCTCGTCGAGGAGGCGCTCGGCGGCGGACTCCAGGTCGTCCCCGAACTCGAAGGCGAGGAGGAGGAGTTCACCCGCGACGGGGTCGAGTTCCACGTCCGGCCCGCCCGGCAGGCCGATCTCTCCGGCATTCTCGGCGTGCTCCGGCAGGTCGCCGAGAAGCGCACCTACATCGTCGCCGAGACGGTCGCCCAGGAACTCGACCACGAGCGCGAACTCCTGCGTCAGGACGACGTCGAGTCGCGTGTCTTCTTCGTCGCGACCGTCAACGAGGAGGTCGTCGGCTGGGTCCACCTCCAGTCGCCCGAGATCGAGAAGCTCTCGCACACCTCGGAGCTGACGATGGGCGTCCTCGAGGAGTATCGCGGCCACGGCCTCGGCGGCCACCTGCTCGAACGCGGGCTGGAGTGGGCCGGTTCGCAGGGCTACGAGCGGGTCTATCAGAGCATCCCCTCGACGAACGAGGGGGCCGTCGAGTTCCTCGAGGACCACGGCTGGGAGGTCGAGGCCGTCCGGGAGGGCCACTACAAGATCGACGACGAGTACGTCGACGAGGTGATGATGGCGGTCTCGTTATAGTCCCATCGCCGAGAGCGCCTCGCGCTTGCCGGGGTGATCCTCCGGAAGTCCCGAGCGCCCGGTCATGGTCTCGCGCAGGGTGTCGCCCGCGTACTCCTCGCGAACCAGCCCACGGTCCCTGAGTTCGGGCACCACGAGGTCGACGAAGTTGCGCAGGCTCGCCGGTCGAACCACCTCCTTGACGTTGAAGCCGTCGACGCCGACCTCGCGAAACCAGTGCTCGAAGGCGTCGGCGATCTCTACTGGTGTGCCGACGACCACGGGCGAGGTCGTCCCGAGCCCGGCGAAGCGCGCCATCTCCCGCACCGTCCACTCGCGGTCAGGGTCGCTCCTCGTGAAGGCGTTCACGGCACCCTGGATCGCCTCGGTCTCGATGTACTCTACTCTCTGGTCGGGGTCGAGTTCTGAAAGATCCATGTCCATGAAGCCGCTGAGCAGCGCGAGGGTGGCCTCCACGTCGATCGTCTCCTTGTAGCTCTCGTGTTTGGCCTCGGCGATTTCCCGAGTTTCGCCGACGATCGGGACGATCCCGGCGAAGAAGTCGAGCGAATCGGGGCTCCGACCGCACTCGGCGGCGCGTTCGCGCATATCGGCCATGTACTCCCTGACTCCTTCCTCGGTGGGCTGGCTCGTGAAGACCGCCTCTGCGTTCTTCGCGGCGAACGCGCGGCCCCGTTCGGAGGAGCCGGCCTGATAGATCACCGGTGTCCGCTGGGGCGAGGGCTCACAACCATGCGGACCCTGAACGTCGAAATACTCGCCCTCGAAGCCGATCTCCCTGACTTTTTCGGGGTCGGTGTAGATGCCCCGCTCACGGTCCCGTATTACGGAATCGGCGTCCCAACTCCCCTCCCAGAGACGATAGCAGACCTGCATGAACTCCTCGGCGCGGTCGTAGCGCTCGTCGTGGTCCATCCGCTTTTCGAGGCCTAAGTTCCGGGCGGCACTTTCGAGGTACGAGGTGACGACGTTGAACGCCACGCGGCCGTCGGTGAGGTGATCGAGCGTCGAGAACTCGCGGGCCAACTGGTAGGGGTGGGCGTAAGTCGTCGAGCGCGTGATCGCAAAGCCCAGATGGTCGGTCACTTCGGCCATCGCGGGGACCAGCGCCTGTGGGTGGTTCGAGGGGGTCTGGACCGCTCGCTCGATGGCCATCTCCCGGTCGTCGCTGTAGACGTCGTAGATCCCCCGCACGTCGGCGAAGAAGATCGCGTCGAACCCGCCGCGTTCCGCGGTGCGTGCGACCTCGGTCCAGTACTCTCTGTCCGTATAGCGATGGGATTGGTCGCCCGGATAGCGCCACGACCCGGCGCTGACATGTTCGACCGAGTTCATCGTAAAGAGGTTGAGCCCCATTCGCTCGGCGGTCATATGCGTGGGGTCGGTCGCCGCTATCAAAAGCCGCTTGATAGCGTCGAAGGGGGATGAGAGTGGAGTAGGTCGATTTAGAGGTATCCGACGGGGGATGCGGGGCGGACCGCGAGCGCTTCGCGCTCGCGGCCTTTTTGTCGCCGGAAATCATAGATTTCCGGCTGCTAACCAGAACGCTTCGCGTTCTGGTGATGTGGCTGGATTCCGCCGGAATCCAGCTGCTTGCCGGATGTAATCCGGCAATGGAGGAGATTTTTGCGGCGAGTGGTTCCCGCAGCACGCCTCCGGCGTGCGAGGAAACCCGAGCCGTAAAAAGGCCCGCTAGCAGGAACAGTAGTACTCGATCCCGCCGAACTTCGTCCGGATCACGTCGTAGGCCGGCGCGGGATCGCTCGGGGAATAGACGCCGGTCGCCAGGTCGTCGCCGTCCTCGAACGCCCCGGAGACGAGCGCGGTCCACTGCCCTTCGGTGAGGACGTCACCAAAGGACTCGTCGGTCGCGAGCAGTTCGAGGTAGTCGGGGAGGTAGACCCATCGAGAATCGGTGATCTCGGCGGGTTCGTACGCCGCGTCGGTCGCGTCGGCGTAGGCGGCCATCGGGAGGTTCACGCCCGCGAAGACCGGCAGGCCGATCCACTTCCACGGGCGGGTGTTGATGTCGAGCAGGACGTACTCCTTGCGTTCGCGGTCGTAGACGAACTCGGATTCGCTGATCCCGTAGTAACCCGTCTCCGAGAGCACCGAGAGGGCGCGCTCCTCGATCTCGGGGCGATCCACGCGCTCGACGACACACGAGGTGCCGAAGGCCAGTGGATACCTGACCAACGGGTTGCCGACGAAGGTCAGTGGGTCGCCGCTCGGGGGAACGTAGGAGGCCAGCGAGCAGTCCTCGCCCCGTGCGATCGGCACGCGCTCCTGGGCCATAACTCGAATATCGGCCTCGCGGGCGGTCGCGATCACCTCGGCGTACTCGTTTTCACTACCGACCTCGATGACGTTCGTCCCCACCGCCTCCTCGAACTCGCGTTTCCGGGCGGGCTTGATCACGAACGGGAGCTCCAGTTCGTCAAGGACCTCTTCGGGATCGATCGGGTCGCCCAGCGCCTCGGCGGCGTCGGGCGAGCCCTCCCCGATCCCCGCGATCCGGTAGGTCTCGGGGTACGGTACGCCGAGGCGCTGGGCGAGACCGTACAGGGATTCCTTGTCGAGGACCCGATCGATGACGTCCTTCTCGGCGAAGGGCAGACGCACGCCCTCGGGGTCGGCGTCGGCGAAGGCGTGGACCCACTCGTCCATACAGCCGAACGCGACCGGTTCGCCCTCGACGGCCCCCGCGATGGCTTCGACGTCCTCGCGAAAGCCGTCGAGGTCGTCCAGCGGATACGTCACTTCACCGGCGAACGCGACGGCCTCGGAGGAGGGTGCGACCCCGTCGCCGTTGCGGTCGAGCGCGATCACGGGCACGTCGTGGGCGGCGAGCGCACGGGCGACTCCTAATCCCGTTATGTGGGCGTTGCAGACGATCGCGGGCGGGCGTTCGAACTCCTGTTCGTTCAGTCGATCGAGGAACTGGGTGGCCATACCCGAGGATGTGCCCTTCGGAGCAAAAGCCGACCGATACCTGCAACCGGATCGGATCCGACCCCGCGGATTTTATATCACGAAATAATGGAGAGATATAGATAATTAATCGCTATTCGTTCGGTTTTATTCCTCAAATACGGAATAGATTGCGTTTCCGAGTGTCGAAAGCGTTAACACCTAGCTTGTCAACTGGTGGGTATGCCAACGGAGTTCGGGGCGCTGTCGCTCGCGCCGCCGCTGGTCGCGATCGTGCTGGCGATCGTCACCCGGCGGGCGCTGCTGTCGCTGTTCATCGGGGTATGGTCGGGGGGCGTCATCTACTCGGGGAGCCTGGGCGTCGTCCAGACGTTCACGTGGATCGTCGAGGCGATCGGGAACGACGTCTTTCACGCACAGATCATCGTCTTCGTCTCGTTGCTCGGCGCGGGGATCGCGCTGATCTGGCGGATGGGCGGGTCGCTCGCGGTCGCCAACTACGCGACGAGTCGGCTCGACTCCCACCGAAAGGTCGGAATCGCGACGTGGCTGCTGGGCATGGTCTGGTTCTTCGACGACTACGCGAACACCGCGATCGTCGGCTCCTCGATGAAGGACATCGCCGACGAGATGAACATGTCCCGCGAGAAACTCGCCTACCTGCTCGATTCGACGGCCGCGCCGGTCGCGACGTTCGGGATATCGAGCTGGGTCGCCTTCCAGATCAGCATGGTCCAGACGGGCTACGACGCGGCGGGGATCAGCGACGTCGCGCCCTCGGCGTTTCTGACCTTCATTCGAAGCATCCCGTACAACCTCTACTGCCTGTTCGCGGTGCTCATGGTCGGCATCATCGTCATCATGCGCCGGGACTTCGGCGAGATGCTCGACGCCGAACACCGCGCCCAGCGCACGGGAAAGGTCAACCGCGACGGCGCCCAACCGCTCCAGAGCATGAAGGACGACCTGGGCGATGTGATGGTCGAGGACCCGAAACTCCGGACGTTCATCCTTCCCATCCTCGCGCTGGTCGCCGTCGTCGCCGTCGGATCGGTCTGGAGCGGCTACTCGCCGGGCGCGTCGGCGCTGGAGATGGCCGAGAGCGCGGACTTCATCGGCGCG
This sequence comes from Halalkalicoccus sp. NIPERK01, assembly GCF_030287405.1. Taxonomy (NCBI): domain Archaea; kingdom Methanobacteriati; phylum Methanobacteriota; class Halobacteria; order Halobacteriales; family Halalkalicoccaceae; genus Halalkalicoccus; species Halalkalicoccus sp. NIPERK01. Next base: position 33,100 of record NZ_JASVVV010000002.1, read on the forward strand.
CTCGTCTGGGGCTCGTTCGCGATGGCCGCGACCGCGCTCGTGCTCGCGATGGCCTACGATATCCTCTCGCTGAGCGAGGGCATGGAGACCGTCCTCGACGGCTTCGGCATCATGCTCCACGCGATCGCCATCCTCGTGCTGGCGTGGTCGATCGGGGCGGTCGCAGAAGCGCTGGGGACCGGCGCGTACGTGACGGGCGTCGCCGAGGGGCTGATCACGCCGACGCTGCTGCCGATCGTGATCCTCTTTGCCGCGGGGTTCATCTCGTTTTCGATCGGCACCTCGTGGGGGACGATGGCGCTCGTGACCCCCGTGGCGATCCCGCTGGCGTGGGAGGTCTCGGGGGGCTCCTCGGAGATGCTCGCGGTCGCGACCGGCGCGGTGTTCTCGGGGGCGATCTTCGGCGACCACTGCTCGCCGATCTCCGATACCACCGTCCTCTCGTCGACGTTCGCCGGGGCGGACCACATCGATCACGTCCGCACCCAGATCTACTACGCGCTGACCACCGCCGCGGTCGCCACGGTCGGCTACCTGCTCTACGGGCTGACCGGCCTGCCCCAGATCGTCCTCATCCCCGTCGGGATCGCGCTGCTCGTCGCGGTCGTCTACGCGCTTTCGGAACTCGACGCGCGCCGGAAGGGGCTCTCGGCGACGCCGTTCGTCCGGCACGAGCGCGACTCGCCCGCCGACGACTGAGCGCCCACCGAAAGGCAGTTGCCCCGGTCGACGATACCTGAACCATGCTCACGCTCGCGCTCGCCGGCAAACCGAACGCCGGGAAATCCACCTTCTACAGCGCCGCGACCCGCGCCGAGGTCGACATGGCGAACTACCCATTCACGACGATCGACCCCAACAGGGGAGTGAGCTACGTCCGTACCGAGTGTCCGTGTCTCGCCCGCGAGGAACGCTGTGGCAACGAGAACTGCCGCGACGGGAAACGCTACGTCCCCGTCGAACTGATCGACGTCGCCGGGTTGGTGCCGGGTGCCCACGAGGGGAGGGGGTTGGGGAACCAGTTCCTCGACGCGCTGACCGACGCCGACGCGATCATAACGGTGGTGGACGCCTCCGGCGGGACGAACGCAGAGGGCGAACCCGTCGATGTCGGCACCTACGACCCCGTCGAGGAGATCGACTTCGTCGAGGAGGAGATGGACCGCTGGCTCGCGGGGATCGTCGCCCGGAACTGGGAGGGCGTCGAGCGCCAGTCGCGCTCGCCGGGGTTCGACGTCGACGAGGCGATTTCCGACGTCCTCACCGGCTTCGGCACGAGCGAGGCGGACGTCGCCGTCGTCCTCCGGGAGCTCGAGTACCCCGAGAACCCACGGGAGTGGACCGACGAGGACAGGGAGGAACTCGCCCGGCGGGTGCGCGCCCGGACGAAACCCATCCTCGTCGCCGCGAACAAGGCCGACATCGCGCCCGCCGAGAACCTCGAACGGTTGCGCGAAGTGGGTGAGCAGGCGGGCCGGCACGTCGTCCCCACCACGGCGGAGGGCGAACTCGCCCTGCGGAAGGGGGCGGAAGCGGGCCTGATCGAGTACGATCCGGGCGACCCCGACTTCGAGATCCTCGGCGAACTCAGCGGGGTTCAACGGGAGAAACTGACGGAACTGGGAGAGACGATGAGCGAGTACGAAGGCACGGGCGTACAGAAGGCGCTCGACGGCGCGGTCTACGACCTTCTCGATCGCTTCACGGCCTATCCCGTCCAGAACGAGACGAAGTGGACCGACGGGCAGGGAAACGTGCTTCCCGACGCCTTCCTGCTTCCTCGGGGCTCGACGCCGAAGGACCTCGCCTACGCGGTCCACTCGGACATCGGCGAGGGCTACCTCCACGCCGTCGATGCGCGCTCGAAGCGCCGGATCGGAGAGGACCACGAGCTATCGGAGGGCGACGTGATCAAGATCGTGAGCACGGCGAAGTGAGCAGAACCGTTAGTAGCGCTCGGTCGAACGGGGAACCATGAGCGACGAGGAGGGCCGGACGGCGGGCGACGGGGATGAAGGCGACGGTCTCGGAGGGATGCTCCTGATGATCGGCTTTCTCGACGTGCTGTTGCTCGGGGTCGCGCTCTACGCGTTCTCGCTCAGCGATCCGACGGTCGGAACGGGGATCCTCGCGCTCGCACTCCTGCTCACGGGGATCGACGTGTGGCTCTACCGGCGTGGCTCCTTCTGAGGGTATATCCCCGCCGACGCCGAGTATCCACCATGACCGACCGTGTGACCGTCTCGCTCGACGCCGAGTCGCGTGCGGCCCTCGACACGCTGGTTTCCGAAACCGGCGACGGGCAAAGCGCCGCGGTCCGCCGGGCGCTGACCTTCTACGCCGCGAATCTCGAGGCCGCCGAGACGGACGTGAGCGCCGACCTCCAGCAATACCACCGCCTGCTCTCGACGGGCGAACACGTCCTGCTCGACGTCGATTTCCTCCACTGTTTCCTCGAGTACGTCTACCGCGAGGGCGAGCCCGACCCCGAGTTCCAGTCCGCCGCCGACCGCGTCGCGGACTTCCACGCCGCCGAGTACGCGGAGCGGTTCTCGGATCTGAGCGACGTCCTCGAGTGGCTCTCACTGTGTGGTTTCCTCAGCGTCCGCGGGGTCGAAGACGGGACCTACCACGTCGTCTTCCCCTCCGAACCCACCAAGCGGTTCATGCTCCGTTTCGTCGAGCGCTCGACGGCCGACCTACCCTTCGAGGTCGACGTTGAGGAGGGGGTCGCCAAGGCGCTGCTCACTCGTCGAGAGCGGAGCGGATAACGAGTTCATACACGTGACAGCACGCGTATGAACGCGTCTCAATAAGGTTCATACCCCGTGACCGGGTTCGTGAGGTCATAGCATGGGAGAGAACGCATGGCACTGAGGGATCGGCTGAGAGCGATCGGGCCGGGGGCGATCGTCGCGGCGGCGTTCGTCGGGCCCGGCACGGTAACGACCGCGAGCGTCATCGGCGCGGGGTACGCCTACGTGCTGGTCTGGACGATCGCCTTCTCGATCGTCGCGACGATCGTCCTCCAGGAGATGAGCGCCCGTCTGGGGCTCGTCTCCCGGGAAGGGCTGGGCGAGGCGCTCAGGGACGAGTTCGACCACCCCGCCGCGAAGACCGCGAGCGTCGTCCTCGTCGTGAGCGCGATCGGGATCGGCACCGCGGCCTTCCAGACGGGGAACATCGTCGGCGGCGCGGCCGGACTCGCGACCATCACCGGGATCGAGGCGAGCGTCTGGGGGCCGCTGATCGGCCTGGTCGCGGCGGGGCTGCTCTGGACGGGAAATTATAAACTGATCGAGCGGACCTTCGTCGCGCTGGTGATCGTCATGGGCCTTGCGTTCGTCGCGAACGCGGTCCTCGTGCGGCCCGACCTCGGCTCGCTGGGTCGGGGGTTCGTCCCCGCCGTTCCGGAGGGGTCGGCCTACCTCATTGCGGGATTGATCGGGACGACGGTCGTGGGCTACAACCTCTTCCTGCACGCGAGCACGGTCCAGGAGCGCTGGGACGGGCCCGCGGACCTCGCGGAATGTCGGACCGACACCGTCGCCTCGGTCCTGTTCGGCGGCGCGATCACCCTTTCCATCGTTATCACCGCCGCCGCGGTCTTCCCCGCGGGCACCGAGATCGGCGACGTCGGCGAGATGGCCAACCAGCTCGAACCGCTGTTCGGCGGGCTGGCGCTGACCTTCTTCGCGGTCGGCCTCTTCGCCGCGGGCTTCACGAGCGCGATGAGCGCGCCGCTCGCCGGGGCGTACGCCACCGCCGGGGCGCTGGGCTGGGACGTGGACCTGAAATCCACGCGGTTCAGGGCGATCTGGCTCGCGATCCTCGGCACTGGAACGGTCTTCTCGGGACTGGGCTACGACCCCGTTCAGGTGATCGTCTTCGCGCAGGTCGCCAACGGGATCCTGCTTCCCATACTGGCCGTGTTCCTCATCTACGCGATGAACAACGACGGCCTGCTCGGCAAGCACACCAACACCACCGTGCAGAACGCGCTGGGGGCGATCGTCACGCTCGTCGTGATCGGCATCGGACTGCAGACGCTGTACGACACGCTCGTACTATGACGGGAACACACATCGGGATCGACGTCGGCGGCACGTTCACCGACGTGGCGCTCTACGACGACGGCGACCTCACGACGGCGAAGGTACCGAGTACGGCGGATCAGAGCGTCGGCGTGATGGAGGGGATCGAGAAGGCCTGCGAGGAGGCGGGGGTCAGTCCTCCTGAAATCGACGCTTTCAGCCACGCGATGACCGTCTCGGTCAACGCGTTGCTCGAACGCAAGGGGGCGAAGACGGCGCTCGTGACCACCGAGGGCTTTCGTGACGTGCTGGAGATCGGCCGGCAGGCCCGACCCGACCTCTACGACCTCGACGCGGAGAAGCCCGCGCCGCTGGTGCCCCGGAAGCGCCGGTTCGAGATCGACGAGCGCACCACCCCCGAGGGGATCGAGCAGGAGGTCGACGAGGACGAGGTCCGCGAACTCGTCCGCGGGATCGACACCAGCGTCGAGAGCGTCGCGGTCTGCCTGCTACACGCCTACGCCCACGACGGCAACGAGCGACGGGTCGCTGAGGTACTGCGCGAGGAACTCGATGTCCCCGTCTCGACCTCCAGCGGGGTGCTCGCCGAATTCAGGGAGTTCGAGCGGTGTTCGACGACGGCGGTCGACGCCTACGTCACGCCCGCGATCGACTCGTACGTCGGACGGCTCGCAGAACGCGCCGCGGAGGCGGGCGTCCCGACGCCACGGATCATGCAGTCGAACGGCGGGACCGCCGAGGCCGAAACCGTGAGGGAACACGCCGTTACGACCACCCTCTCGGGGCCGGCGGCGGGCGTCGTCGGCGCGGGGGCCACAGTCTCCCGAAAAGGGGGGCTCGTGACCTTCGACATGGGCGGGACCTCCAGCGACGTAAGCCTCGTCCGTGAGGGCGAGATCGAGCGCACGACCAGCGCGGAGATCGACGGACTTCCCATCGGGGTCCCGATGGTCGACGTCAACACGGTGGGCGCGGGCGGCGGGTCGATCGCGTGGGTCGACTCGGGCGGGGCGCTCCGGGTCGGTCCCCGTTCCGCAGGCGCACAGCCGGGTCCGGCCTGCTACGGCAAGGGCGGCCAGCGCGCGACCGTGACCGACGCGAACGTCGTTCTCGGGTATATCGGCCCGGGGACGGCACTGGGCGGCGAACTCACCCTCGACGTCGAGGCTGCTCACGAAGCCCTCGAGAGCCTCGCCGACGAGGCCGGCCTGGCGGACGCCCTCGAAGCCGCTCGCGGGGTCTACCGGGTCGCGAACGCGAACATGGCTCGCGCGGTGCGGTCGGTGACGGTCGAGCGGGGCTACGACCCCCGCGGGTTCGGGCTGGTCGCCTTCGGCGGGGCCGGCCCGATGCACGCCGTTTCGCTCGCCGACTCGCTCGACATCGAACGGGTGGTCGTCCCCCGACCCGCGGGCGTGCTTTCCGCCTTCGGCCTGCTCGCGGCCGACGAGAAACACGACGCCGTCCGCACCCACCGAACCCCGCTGGCGGACGCCGATCCCGCCGAGGTCGAGGCGGTGTATTCGGATCTCGAACGGCGGGTCCGCGAGGAGACCGCCACCGGCGATCCAGTGATCGAGCGGGCGGCCGACTGCCGGTACGTCGGCCAGAGCTTCGAACTCACGGTGGAGGTCGAGGGGTTCGACGCCGACGCGCTCGAGGAGCGCTTTCACGCGGCCCACGATCAGGCCTACGGCTATCGGATGGACGAGGCGGTCGAACTCGTCAACCTCCGGGCGACGGCGACGGTCCCGCGGGAGGCTCCGCGGGTCGTCTACGGGGGCGGGGGCGACTCCGTCCTCGGCGATCGCGAGGCGTACTTCCCCGATACCGGCCGGCGCGAGGCGACGATCTACGACCGCGACCGGATCGCGCCCGGCGAGCGGGTCGCGGGACCCGCGGTGCTCGAACAGGCGGAAAGCACGACCGTCCTGCCTCCAGAGTGGGTCGGGGAGGTCGATTCGGCGGGGACGCTCACCGCGAGGAGGGAGGACTGATGGACGCGATAACACTGGAGATACTCAGAAACCAGCTCGAAAGCATCGCCGAGGAGATGGGACAGGTGCTGATCACGGGGGCGTACTCCCCGAACATCAAGGAACGGCGGGACTGTTCGACCGCGCTGTTCGATTCTGCGGGGCGGATGGTCGCACAGGCCGAACACATCCCGGTCCATCTGGGCGCGATGCCCGAGGCCGTCGAGACGGTCCGCGAGCGCGACCCGCACCCGGGCGACGTCTACGTGCTGAACGACCCCTTCGCGGGCGGAACGCACCTGCCCGACATCACGATGGTCTCGCCGCTCACGGTGCGAGAGGAGATCGTCGGCTACGCCGTCTCCAGAGCGCACCACGCCGACGTCGGCGGCTCGACCCCGGGGAGCATGCCCGCCGGGGCCCGCGAGATCTACGAGGAGGGGCTTCGCCTGCCGGCGGTTCGGCTCGTCAGCGAGGGCGAGACGAACGACGACGTGATGGACCTCCTGCTCGCGAACGTCCGCAACGCCGGGGAGCGCCGTGCGGACCTGCGCGCCCAACTCGCGGCGAACGACCGCGCCGAAGAACGATTGGGGGATCTCTTCGCCGAACACGGCGAGGGCGTGGTCCGCGAGGGGTTCGACGCCGTGATCGACTACTCGCGCGAGCGGATCGAGAGCGAGATCCGCGACCTTCCGGACGGCACGTACGAGGCGACCGACGTGATGGAGGGCGACGGGATCAGCGAGGAGGACATCCCGATCGAGGCGGCGGTCACGATCGAGGGCGAGTCGATCGGGGTGGACTTCTCGGGGACCGCAGCGCAGGTCCCGGGCAACGTCAACGCCCCGCTGGCGGTGGCCAAGAGCGCCGTCTACTTCGTCGTGCGCTGTGTCACGGACCCCGAGATCCCGCCGAACCACGGCTGTTACGCGCCCGTCTCGGTTCGCGCGCCCGAGGGCTCGCTGCTGAACCCGCGGTCGCCCGCGGCGGTAGTGGGTGGAAACGTCGAGACGAGCCAGCGCGTCACCGACACCGTCTTCCTCGCGCTCGCAAAGGCCGCGCCGGAGCGGGTGCCCGCACAGGGCCAGGGGACGATGAACAACCTCACGGTCGGCGGGCGGAGCGGCGAGTTCGCCTACTACGAGACGATCGGCGGCGGCTTCGGCGCGCGCGCCGGAAAGGACGGCATGGACGGCGTTCAAGTGGGCATGACCAACACGCTCAACACGCCCATCGAATCCCTCGAGACCGAGTACCCGCTGCGCGTCGAGGAGTATTCCCTGAGAGCCAACAGCGGCGGGCGCGGGCGGTATCGCGGCGGCCTCGGCCTCGTGCGCTCCGTTCGCGTCGAGGAAAACGCGACCGTCTCGCTGCTCACGGAACGCCGGCGGTACGGACCTCGGGGAGTGGCCGGCGGCGAGGACGGGACGCCGGGCGAGAACCTGATCGCAGGGAAAGCGGTCCCCGCGAAGACGACGCGAGACGTGCCCGCCGGGACGCTGATCACCGTGAGAACGCCCGGCGGCGGCGGCCACGGCGACCCCGCAGAGCGCGATTCTACACTAGCTGAACGCGACCGCGAGAACGGGGTGGTCGAATGACGGGGTGGCGTCGCCTCGGCGTCGTCGTCCCCTCCTCGAACACCGCGGTCGAACGCGAATTTCCGAGATACGTTCCCGAGGACGTCTCGGTCCACGCCAGCAGGATGCCGCTGGAGTCCGTGACGAGCGAGGCGCTCGACGCGATGAGCGACCGGGCCGTCGAATGCGCGGCGCTGCTCGCCCACGCCGACGTGGACGCGGTCGCCTACGCGTGTACGACCGGGAGCCTGCTTCACGGCCCCGGGTTCGACCGCGAACTCGAGGAGGCGCTCTCGGCGGCGATCGACGGGCCGGCGGTCGCCACGGCACTGTCGGTCGACCGCGCGCTCGAAACGCTCGGCGTGGATCGGGTCGCCGTCCGCACGCCCTACAACGAGGAGTTGAACGCCCGCGAACGCGAGTATCTGGAGGCCGCGGGCTACGAGGTCACCTCGATCGAGGGGCGAGGAATCGAGGACAACACGCGGATCGGGGCGCTCACCCCCGCGGACGCCGCCCGGCAGGTCCGCGAGACGGTCGATCCCGACGCGGACGCCGTCTTCGTCTCGTGTACGAACTACCGGACGCTGTCGGCCGTCGAACCACTGGAGAGCGATCTGGGGGTGCCGGTGGTGACGAGCAACGGAGCGACGCTGTGGGACCTCTGTCGGGTCGCGGGCGTCGAGTGCGAGGGGCCGGGACGACTCTTTCGATAGGCCGGCGGATGGCCCGCCGGTAGCGCCGACAGCGGGGACGTGTCGCGGACTGGTATCGCAGAACACCTTGATGGTGTGTCACGACCAGTATTCACCAATGGAGGACGCGAGTCGCGGTCAGGGGGCGGCCCGAAACGATCGGGGGAACCCCGACGGTTCCGACGGCAGAGCGGGGCCATGGACTATCTGAGAGTGCTCCCGCTGGCGTTCGTGATGGTCGCGGGCCCGCAGATACTCAGCGCGATCTTCCTCGCCACGAGCGAGGACTGGCGGCGCAACTCCGCCGCGTTCGTCCTCGGGGCGACGATCTCGATCAGCCTCGTCGTCACCGTCACGTACTTCTCGGGCGTCGGCGCGAGCAGGCAAGGGGCGTCGCGCGGGACGCTCCACGCCGTCGTTCTCGTCGTCCTGCTCGTCGCCATGGTGCAGGTCTACCGGGAGCGCGCGGAGTCGGAACCCCCGGCGTGGATGGGAAAGCTGGGGGCGGCGAGTCCGCGGTTCTCGTTCCGGCTTGGCTTTCTCCTCATGGGCTTTTTCCCGAGCGATCTGCTCACCTCGGTCGCCGTCGGTTCGCACCTCGCGGGCGAGGGATCCCCGCTGAGTCACGCCGCTGGGTTCCTCGCGCTCACGCTCCTGTTTCTCGCGCTCCCGTCGCTGGCCGTGCTCGCGCTCGGCCGGCGCGCCGAGCGGTGGCTCCCCGCCGCCCGCGACTGGATGAACGCGAACTCGTGGATCGTCAATGAGGCCGTCCTGCTGCTTTTCGTCGCCATGACGCTCAGCGATCTCGTCGGGTGACGAGAGCCGTCAGTCGAACTGCTCCGCGGTGTCGACGCCGGCGACGACGCCCGAGGCACCCTCGAGCGGCGTGCTGTCGCCCTCGCTCGCGACGAACAGGGCCTCCGCTTGTCGTTCGTGGGCGCGGCGTGCGGCGTTCTCGACCGACGCATCGAGATCGTAGGGCTCGAACAGCGACGCCCACTCGCCGGGGTCGACGGCGTAGGCGCGCCGGTCCTCGACGGTGACGTACGTGCCATCCTCGAACCCGGAGTGGCGCCCCTTCAGGTCGGCGTCGAGCAGTTTGAGCGCGTCGGCCAGTTTCTCCTCCTCGACTCCCGCGTCCTCGGCGGTCCGCGAAACGATGTCGGTCTCGATCGCCGTCGTGCGGACGGTGTCGTCTGCCATGTCCCCGGGTTCGAACGCGGCCGGAGTAAAGGTGGGGGCCGGCTACAGCGGCCGGAAGTAGACCGCCGCGAGCAGGAGGGCGAGAAAGACGTACGCACCCCGCACGAGCAGCATGGTCGCGACCTCCGGGTCTGCTCGTCGGGAGACCGCCGCCACGGCGCCGAACGCGAGCGCCGCGAGGGTCGTCCCCGGCGGAAATATTCCGAGGAGAGCGAACCCGACCACCAGCGCCAGCGCGAGGACCATCAGGCCGTAGGCGGCGCTCCGGGCACGTGCGGGACCGAGGGCGACCGCCACGGTCCGCTTCTCGATCGAGACGTCGTAGGCGTAGTCCTGCTGGTCGTCGATGACCTTCACGCCCGACAGCAAGGCGAGAAAGACCAGCGAGAAGGCGAGCGCGATCGGCTCTAGAGAACGCGTCTGGACGTAAAAGCCCCCGAGGATGGCCAGCGCGATCCCCGCCGGGTAGCCCGTGGTCGTGGTGATCGGGTTGGTGTCGAGTTGCGGGGCGTGGTGATACGCGATGAGCCACGTCGGCAGCGTGAGCAGCGCGGCGGGGGGACCGACGAGTAACCAGAGCGCGACGAGACAGGCGAAAAACAGGGCCGTCGCGCCCGCGAGCGCGCGCTTGCAGCCGGCCTCCGAGAGCGGGTGGTCGTCGTCCTCGCCCCGAAGGTAGAAGTCGACGTAGCCGTCCTTGACGTGGGCGGTGTAAACGGCGGCGAAGATCGCCGTCGCGTGGAGCGCACCCAATGAAAGCGAGAACTCCCCGGCGAGGGCGCTCCCGAACCACGAGGCGGCGATCGGCGGCAGCATGAACACGGGGTGGATCTGCGAGAGAAGGGCCGTGAAATCGCGTCGAACCCCCCGCCCGTGGCGTGCGAAAGCCATGGAGGGAGTTCGGCCGGGTGTCACATAGTTGTAGGGTCACGCCCTCGTCGAGACCTTCTCGCGGTACTCGACCTCGACGGCGACGGCCGTCCCCGTTCGCTCCTCGATCCGCGCGGCGAGGGCCGCCGGGAGGTCGGGGTACGCCTCGTCGGCGGGTCGGCTCACCACGACCGAGACCCGCCGGTCGCCCGCCGAGAGGTCGCCGTCGGCGAAGCGCGTCTGGACGTCGACGAGTTCGACCCGGTCGTAGGCGTCCTCGGCGAGGACCTCCTCGACCCCGCGGTTGACCTCGTTCTCGAAGGCGACCTCGCCTGCGATGACGACCCCCGACCCGGCCAGAAGGCAGAGGAGGACGGCCAGCAGGACGATCGGGGGGCCGAACTCGGGCGAAAAACGCTCGCGGAGCGGCCGGTCGGTCCAGTCGGCGGGGCGGTAGCCGAAGCCCCAGAGGACGGCGATTGCCGCGAGCGTGACGAGCGCGGCGTTGACCGTCAGGAGGACGAACGCCCCGAGCGCGACCGAGGGGATCCCCCACGCGATCCCGACGCCGACGGCGGCCGCGGCGGGGATCAACGCGGCGGCGATCATGACGCCGACGATCGAGATCGGAAACGCCGTCGCCAGCCCGAACGCCGCGGCCCCGCCCGCCCCGGCCCCGACGACGACCGTAAGCATGCCGGGCGAGATCCGGTGGGTGACCTGGGTCACGGTGTCGACGTCGAGCGAGGCGGGGACGACCGAGGTGACGCGGATGAGCCAGCCGAACGCCGCCGCCCCGAGGATCGCGACGACCAGCCCCACCAGAAGCGCCCGAAAGCCCGTCGTGATCATCTCCCGGTCGTTGAGGACGGTCCCGGTGCTCGCGGTCAGCGCCGCGCCCACCTGCGGGGCGATCACCATCGCCCCGACGACGATCGCCGGGGAATCGAGCAGCAGACCGGCGGTCGCGACGACCGCGCTGATCAGCGTCAGTCCGTAGTAGGTCCGCGGGTCGGGCGTCATGCCGTCGGCGCGCGCGCGGATCTCGGCGCGGTCGATGTTGTCGCCCGCGTCGGCGAAGCGCTCCTCGAGTTCGGCGAAGTTCCTCGTCGTCGCGGTCTCGGCGCTGGTGACGACGGTGTAGTCCTCGTCGAGACCGGCATCGCGCAGGTCGTCCATGACCACCTCGACGGCGGGCGTCGGCAACGGGAACTCGACGAGGACGGCCCCGTCGCCGTTGCTGTCTTCGGCCGTCACGACGTAGTCGATCTCGCGCTCGTCCAGCGCATCAAGCCACTCCTCGCGGTGGGCCTCGGAGACGAGGACCCGAACCACTCGCATACGACCCGTGCAGACAGCAGCTACATAATACCCGCCGGGACCGCCCTCCGGAGCGGGCGTTTCGAGCGTAAGGCGCTCACAGCCCGTCGATGACTGCCGTTAGACGGGATCGAAACCGACGCCAGGACTGGTAGCGGGCGGAGGGAATCTTTTTGCCGGTCAGGGTCATTGTGCGGGACGAATATGACAAACCTTGTCAGTCAGGTCGGGGAGATCGCCGAGAAGTCGCCCGAACGGACGGCGATCGGGTACGAGGGTCGGGAGGTCTCCTACGGCGAGTTCTGGGCGCGGGTCGGGCGGTTCGCGGCCGCCCTCGACGAGCGGGGGATCGGGTCGGACGACCGGGTGGGGGTGTATCTGCCGAACCTCCCGCAGTTCCCCGTCGCCTTCCACGGGACGCTCAGGGCGGGCGGCGTGGTCGTCCCGATGAACCCCCAGTACAAGGCCCGCGAGATCGGTCACCTGCTGTCGGACAGCGGGGCGAAGGCGGTCGTCACCCTCGGGGACCTCGTTCCCTTCGTCGAGGAGGTGCGCGAGGAGACCGACGTACGGGAGGTCGTCTCGGTGGGAGGGAGCGCGGAAGGTGCGACGCCGTTCGAGGAGTTCCTCGCCGAGGGGGAACTCGACGTCGTGGATCGGGCCGACGACGACGACGCGGTCCAGCCGTACACCTCGGGGACGACCGGCCGGCCCAAGGGCGTCCAGTTGACACACGAGAACCTCGCAACGAACGCCGAGGCGAGCGTGGCGGTCGTCCCCGGCGGGATCGGCGCCGACGACAAGATGCTTGGCGTCCTCCCGTTGTTCCACATCTACGGGATGACGGTGACGATGAACGCGACGCTGTTCGACGGCGGGGCGTACTACCCGCGCCCGTCGTGGGACGCAGGGGAGGCCACCTCGCTGATCGCCGAGGAGGGCATAACGATGATGCACGGCGTGCCGGCGATGTACAACGACGTCATCAACCAGCCCGACGCCGAGGAGTTCGACCTCTCGTCGCTCCGTCTCGCTGGCGTCGGCGGGGCCGCCATCCCCATCGAGGTCCTCCGGAGGTTCGAGGAGCTCTACGACGTGACCGTCTGTGAGGGCTACGGGCTGACCGAAACCGCGCCCGTCACGCACTTCAACAGCCCCGAGGACCGCCGGGTCGGCTCGATCGGCAAGACCCTCCCGGGGATCGACTGCCGGGTCGTCACCGAGGACTTCGAGGACGTCCCGCCGGTCGAGCGCGGCCCCGTCGACGAGGAGGAGGTCGACCTCGACGAGATCACCGGCGAACTCGTCATCGCCGGGCCGAACGTGATGAAGGGCTACTACGGCCTGCCCGAGGCCAACGAGGAGGCCTTCACCGAGGAGGGTGGGAGGCGCTGGTTCCACACCGGCGACATCGGCTACCACGACGCCGATGGCTTCTACTACGTCGTCGACCGCGAGAAGCACGTGATCGTCACCGGCGGCTACAACGTCTATCCCCGGGAGGTCGAGGAACTGCTGTTCGAACACGAGGCGGTCGCCGACGCCGCGGTCGTCGGGGTTCCCGACGAGCGCCGGGGCGAGACCGTCAAGGCCTTTATCGTACCGACCCCCGACGCCAACGTCACGCCCGACGAGATCAGGGAGTACTGCCTGTCGAACCTCGCGGAGTACAAACACCCCCGCGAGGTCGAGTTCGTCGACGAACTGCCGCGCACGACCACCGGGAAGGTCCAGAAGTTCAGGCTCCGCGAGCGCGAGGGGGTCGAAGCCGAGGCCGAGTAGCTCGAGCCGGCGTAACCGATACGTGTCGGGCGGGCGGACGGGGAACGGATGACGGTCGAGTTCGCGCTCGCGCTGGGCGTGCTCGCGCTGGTCGCCGGGGTCGGCATCAGCGCGCTCGGCTCCGGGGGCGTCCTGGTGACGGTCGCGCTGTTCGCGTTCACGCCGCTGTCGGTGGCGGCGGTCGCCGGCACCGCCAGCGCGACGTTCGCCGCCGCCGGCCTGCTGTCGGCCGCCGTCTACCGCCGCTCCGGCGAGTTCGAATACGCCAACGCCCGCGAGACCGCCGCCCTGTTGAGCGCGACCGGGGTCGCCGGCGCGCTCGCCGGCTCGGCGACGAACCTCCGGGTGCTCCCGGATCGGGCGTTCGGCGGCCTCCTCGCGGCGTTCGTCGCCGGGCTGGGGGTCCTGATCGTCTACCGGGAGCTGGCCGGGCTCGATCCCACCGGATGGATCGACCGCGCGTCCCCCCGGATGCGCCGGGCGCTCGTCGGGCTCGTCGGTATCGGAATCGGCGTCCTCGCGGGGCTGTTGGGCGTCGGCGGCCCGATCCTCGCCGTGCCGGTGCTCGTGGTGCTGGGCGTGCCGGTCCTCGCGGCGGTCGCGATCGCCCAGACCCAGGCGGTGTTCGTCTCCGGGATCGCCGCGGCGAGCTATCTCGCCGCGGACGCGGTGTCGGTCCCGCTGGCGCTGCTCGTGGGGGTGCCACAGCTTCTGGGTGTCGTCCTCGGGTGGCGGATCGCCCACCTGATCGAGCCGCGACGGCTCCGGATCGCCCTCGGCGCGACGCTGGTTGCGATCGCGCCGGCGATCGCCCTGTAGGGACGACTACGCGGGCGGGATCAGCCCCTCGAGGTCGGGATCGGAGACGAGGACGTACTCTTTCCCATCGCGTTCGACCACACCAGCCCGTTCGAGGTGATCCAAATGGGCGTAGGCCTCGCCGGGGCCGTGCATGACGTGGATCCCCTCGAGGTCGCCGAACAGTTCCGCGCTGACCTCCCAGGCGTTCGCGGGACCGCCCTCGAGCACGTCGAGGACGCGTTCGGTCCGCTCGCGGTGGTGATCGACGATGTAGCGCGCGCGCCCGGTCGGCTCCTCGATGGCGTCGCGGTGGCCGGGCCAGACCCGCTCGAAGTCGCGCTCGATCAGGGTCCGAAGCGAGTCGAGGTATCTTTCGAGGGGCGCCTCGACCCGGACGTCCGCGCCGCCGACGTTCGGGGTGTAGACGGGTAAAATCGTGTCGCCGACGAACGCTTCGCTCGCCTCGAAGGCGAAACAGCAGAGTCCGGCGGCGTGGCCAGGCGTGTGGAGCGTTTCGAGGTCGAACTCGCCGGTCCCGATCCGCCGGCCGTCCTCGATTTCGGTGACGTCGGCGGGTTCGCCCATGATCGCCATGTGCGAATCGAGGAAGGCGAGCAGTTCCTCGCGCTCGGCGTCGGGCATCCCCCACTCGGCGAACAGTTCGCGCCGTCGCTCGTCGAGTTCGGCGAGCGCCCCGGCACGCTGTTCGATCAGCGGGGCGTCGGCCGCGTGGGCGTAGACGGTCGCGCCGCTTTCGCGCTGTATCTCGCCGGCGAGGCCGGCGTGGTCGGGGTGGAAGTGCGTGAGGACGACCTGCTCGGTGTCCGAAAAGTCGTATCCGTACTCGGCGAGGCCCTCGCGGAGCTGTTCGCGGGTGCGCTCGGTCGCGATCCCGGTGTCGAGAAGCGTCAGGGGTTCGCCCTCCAGGAGATAGGCGGTGTTGCGTCCCTCGAACTCCTCGTTGCCGAGCGCGATGGCGTGCATGACCGACCCTGGAACGCGTCGGTATTAAACACGGGCGTTCCGGCCGGCGTGTCGGTTAACGAATTTCGAGATAGTGGCAAAGATATTTTACAGTAGAATCCGATTCGGCCGTATGGCATTCACGCTGTCCGCCGAACACCGGGCGATCCGCGACGCGGTCCGGGAGTTCGGAGAGGAGGAGATCGCGCCGGTCGCGCGCGAGCACGATGAGGAGGGAAAATACCCCCACGACCTGATCGAGGAGGCCGCTCGCTACGACCTGGTCGCGCCCAATATCCCCGAAAAATACGGCGGGCCGGGGATGGACACGCTGTCGAGCGTGATCGTCACCGAGGAACTCTGGCGGGCGGACCCGGGCATCGGGAGCGCGATCGGTTCCAGAGGATTTGGCTCGAACATGATCCTCGAGTTCGGCGACGAGTGGATGAAAGACGAGTGGCTCACCGCGATCGCGAGCGGCGAGTCGGCGTGTGCGAGCGCGATCAGCGAACCGGCCCACGGGAGCAACGTCGCGGGCATGGAGACGCGAGCGGAACGCGACGGCGACGAGTGGGTTCTCAACGGCAACAAGATGTGGATCACCAACGGCACGGTCGCGGACGTCGCGGTCGTGATGGCGAAGACCGATCCCGACGCCGGCAAACGCGGCATCACCGCCTTCCTCGTGCCCACCGATTCCGATGGGTTCAGCGCCGAGAAGATCGACAACAAGCTCGGCATCCGCGCCTCGGATCTGGCCGAACTGATCCTCGACGACGTGCGCGTCCCCGAGGGGAACGTCATCGGGGAGGTCGACGAGGGCTTTTACCAGCTGATGAACTTCTTCAGCTCCGGTCGCGTGAGCGTCGCCGCCCAGGCGGTGGGCGCGGCACAGGGCGCGCTGGACGCCGCGCTCGAGTACGCGGGCGAGCGCGAGCAGTTCGGCCAGAAGATCGGGGAGTTCCAGGCGATACAGCACAAGCTCGCGGAGATGGCGACCGACGTGGAGGCGGCCCGCTCGCTGACCTACCGGGCGGCGAGCGAGGTCGAGAAGGACGACCGGCGGGCGGCGATGAAGTTCGCGAGCATGGCCAAACTGTTCGCGAGCGAGCACGCCGTCGATGTGGCCGACGAGTCGATCCAGGTCCACGGCGGGGCGGGTTACGTCACCGACCACCCCGCGGAGCGCTACTACCGCGACGCCCGGATCACCAAGATCTACGAGGGGACCAGCGAGATCCAGAAGAACATCATCGCCGACCAGTTGCGCTGATCGAAAGGACCAGTATTCGAGGCGAGAAAGCCGCATTCATGTCAGAGAGCCCCCCGGATTGGGAGTTCAAGGAGCGCGACATCGTCATTCTCAGAGAACTCTCGGCGAACCCGCAGATCTCCTCGCGCAAACTCACCGAAATCCTCGATGAAGAGTACGGGATCGACGTCTCGCACGTGACCGTCAGCGAGTCGATCCGCAAGATGCGCGAGGAGGGCGTCTTCCGCGAGGCGATCGTCCCCAACGAGGAGTACTTCATCTTCGGCCTCTTCGAGTTCAAGTTCAACCCCGAGAACTTCGAGGAGGGGTGGCGCGACGCGATGGAGTACATCCGCGACGACCAGCACACCCTCTTCTATTTCCTCTCGGACGGCGAGTATCAGTGGAAGTCCGTGATGATGTTCCCCGATCGCCGGTCGGAATCGCGCTGGATACACGAGTTCTACAAGGAACACGGCGCGGTGATCGAGAACATCCGCAACTCCGTGATCCACAACGTGCTGAAGTTCCGCACCGACCCCGAACTGCTGAACGACCTCTCGAAACACGGCGAGTGATCAGGTGACGAGCGACAGGACCTCGCACGACAGCACCATCTCGCCGTGCTGGTTCGAGACGGTCGTGTCGTAGCGAACGGTCCCGTTCGCTGTCGGGTGCTCCCGTGGCTCCTTCCCCACGACCTCGCTCCGGACGGCGATCGTATCGCCGACGAACACGGGCGCGACGAACCGGAGGTGGTCGACCCCGTAGAAGGCGACGACGTGCGAGGGGCGATCGCGGGCCTGCCAGAGGAGGCCGGTAGCGACGGAGAAGACCAGCGCGCCGTGTGCGATCCGCTCGCCGAATTCCAACTCGCCCATCCGCTCGGCGTCGGTGTGCAGGCCGTTGAAGTCGCCACTCACGCCGGCGAAGTTCACGAGGTCGGCCTCTGTGATCGTCCGACTCGCCGTTTCGAGGACGTCGCCGACCTCGATCTCGGCGAAGCGGGTCACGACTCTCGAAACAGCCGGTAGGTGATTCGCCCGACGGCGACGGTCTCGGTATCGCTCTCGACCGCCACGTCTGTGACACCCGTCCGACCGCCCGCCCGGAGCACCTCGGCCTCGACGACCAGATCGCCGGTCGCCGGACGCAGGTAGGACACGTCGAGGTCGGTCGTCGCGAGGCGGGCGTTCGCGGGGTCCTCGAAGGTGGTCCGGAGGGCGAAGCCGCTCGCGGTGTCGATCAGCGTGGCCGCGATCCCGCCGTGGATCGACCCGCCGGACCCGGGGTTGCGAAGGTCCTCGCTTCCGGGAACGCTCATGCGGACGCGTCCCCGCTCGACGGCGTCGAGTTCCACTCCGAGCCACGAGAGATACCCATGCTCGGTGATGAACGACTGGAGCCCGTCGGTATCGAGTTCGCTCGTCATCACTCCCCCCGGAACTCGGGTTCGCGGTTCTCCGAGAAGGCCGCGGTGCCCTCGGCGACGTCCTCGGTACCGAGCAGGATCCCGAACGCCTGGGACTCCATCTCCAGACCTGCCTCCATGTCCCCATCGCGCCCCCGGTTCATCACCCGTTTGGCCTTCCGCAGGGCGATCGGCGGGCCCTCGACGAGATCCGAGACGAACTCCTCGACTGTCGTCTCGAACTCGCCCTCCGAAACGGCGCGGTTGATCAGCCCCCACTCGGCCGCACGCTCGGCGTCGATGTGGTTCCCGCGGAAGACCAGTTCCTTCGCCCGGGCATCGGGGAGCATTCGGATCGCGCGCTGGGTTCCGCCGCCGCCCGGAATCAGCCCGAGGTCGATCTCAGGGAAGCCGAACGTCGAGCCGTCCGTGGCGATCCGGAGATCGCAGGCCAGCGCGAGTTCGAACCCACCGCCTAAACAGTAGCCCTCGATCTTCGCGAGCGTGGGCCGGGGGAACTCCGCGACCACGCGGTGGACGGGCGTGACCTCCTTCTCGTGGGGTTCGATCCCCGAAAAGCCGGTGATGTCCGCCCCGGCACAGAACGCCCGGTCGCCCGCCCCCTCGAAGGTCACGGCTCGAACCGCGTCTAGATCCGCGTCTTCGAGCGCGTGGACGATCTCGTCGGCCATCTCCCGGCTCAGCGCGTTGAGCCGCTCGGGCCGGTCGAGGGTGATTTCGAGCAGTCCCCCCTCCAGCGTGGTGCTGATGGTGACGTAGTCGTGCTCGTCGCCGTACTCGTAGAAGCCCGCGCCCGCGTCCTTCCCGGTCCTGCCCGATGCGACCAACTCGCGGAGGTAGTCGACGGGTTCGTAGCGGGCGGCCCCTGACTCCTCGTACAGGGTTTCGAGCTTTTCGAGCACCCGATCCAGCCCGAGTTCGTCGGCCCGACGGCAGGGCCCCTCGGGAAAGCCTGCCCCGAGTCTGAGCCCGGTGTCGATCGCCTCGGGGGTCGCGACCTCGTCGCCGATCAGTTTCGCGGCCTCGTTGATCATCCTCGCCTCGATCCGCACGGTGTCGACGCCCTCGCCCTGATCGCGTTCGTAGTCGGCTCCCTCGCCCGATTCGTAGTCGTAGTATCCCTTGCCGGTCTTCCGACCGAGTTCCTCGGCCTCGACCTTCTCCTCCACGATGGGCGGGACCTCCTTGCCCGCCTCCGTGCGGACGTGATAGCCGACGTCGATCCCGGTCAGATCGCCGAGTTCGAACGGTCCCATCGGGTAGTTCCTCCGAAAGACCATCGCGGCGTCGACCTCCCGAATCCCGTAGAGCCCCTCCGAGACCATCCAGCCGGCCTCGTCGCCGAACGGCCCCAACACGCTGTTGACGACGAAGCCGTTGACGTCCTTTTCGACGTGGATCGGCGTCTTGCCGAGCGACTCGACGAACGCGGAGGCGGTTTCCGCGGTCTCGTCGCTCGTCTCGGCCCCGTAAACGACCTCGACGAGGTCCATCTTCACCGGCGGGTTGAAGAAGTGCGTCCCACAGACCCGCTCGGGCCGGTCGGTCGCGCCCGCGATCTCGGTGATCGACAGCGAGGAGGTGTTCGTCGCGAGGATCGCGTCGTCGGTGTACTCGTCGAGCTCCGCGAAGATCTCCTTTTTGAGGTCCATCCGTTCGGGAGCGGCCTCGATGACGAGGTCGGCCCCGGCGACGGCGGCTTCGAGGTCCACTTCGATCTCGATCCGTGAGAGCACTCCTTCTGGATCCTCGTCGATGAGGTCCTTCTCGGCGAGCTTCTCGAGGCTCCACTCGATCGAACTGTACCCGTCCTCGACGAACTCCCGTTCGACGTCGCGCATCGTCACGTCGTAGCCCGAAAGCGCGACGACCTCCGCGATCCCGTGGCCCATGTTGCCCGCGCCGAGCACCGCGACGCGCTCTATCTCCTCGACGGTCATGGGTTCGGGTCCGGGCACGACCGCCTTAACTCCACCGACGGGAATTAGCACTGTTTCTATACGTTCGGTTTTCGACAACGACGGTATTTATCCGTTCGAGTTCCGTGGGGGTTGGTAATCATGGCTGGAAGACGGTTCGAAGGCCGGACGGCACTGGTGACGGGGGCGGCCGCGGGAATCGGTCGGGCGACCGCGAAGCGACTGGCGAGCGACGGCGTCGTCACCGACGTCGACGGCGAGGGCGGCGAGGAGACGCTCGCCCTGCTCGAAAACGAGGGCGGGAACAGCGAGTTCCGGGAACTGGACGTGACCGACGCCGGCGGGTTCGAGGAGTGTGTAGAGGAGGTCGCGGCCGAACGAGGCCTCGACGCCCTCGTGAACAACGCCGGGATCGGCCACGAGACGGCGGCCGTCGAGGAGACCGACCGCTCGACGCTGGACCGGGTGATCGACGTCAACTGCAAGGGCGTCTGGAACGGCTGTCGGGCGGCGCTTCCAATCATGAAAGCGCAGGAATCGGGTGTGATCGTCAATGTGGCTTCGCTCGCCGGACTGATCGGCCTCCCCAAACAGGCCGCCTACTCGCTTACGAAGGGCGCGGTGGTGAACTTCACGCGGACCGTGGCCGTCGAAGCGGGCCCCTACGGGGTGCGCGCGAACGCGGTCTGTCCGGGCTTCATCGAGACCGCGTTGGGCGAGGCGTTCTTCGAGGGGCGGGACGATCCCGAGAAGGCCAGAGCGCGAATGGAGGCCCAGTACCCACTGAAACGCCTCGGTCGCCCGGAGGAGGTCGCCGACGCCATCGCGTATCTCGCCAGCGACGAGGCGAGTTACGTCACCGGTCACGGCCTCGTCCTCGACGGCGGTTACTCGATCGCGTAGGCGGGTTACGACGGCCGGTGGACGCCGCCCGCCGCCGAGTTGATGCTCTCGGGCAGGGTCGGATGGACGTGCATCGTGTTCGCGACGTCGGCGGCCGTCGCGCCGAGTTCGATCGCGAGTACGAGTTCGTGGACGATCTCCGCGCCCTGCTCGCCGACGACGTGCGCGCCGAGCAGTTCGTCGGTCTCGGCGTCCGTCACCAGCTTCACGAACCCCTCGGTCTCGCCGAGCGCCTTCGGTTTGCCCTGTTCGGCGAGGTCCTGTCGACCGATCCCGACCTCGTGGCCCGCCTCGCGGGCCTCCCGCTCGGTCAGGCCGACGTGACCCACCTGCGGGTCGGTGAACACCGCCCACGGGACGACCCGGCCCTCGGTGCTGACCTCCTCGCCCTTCGCGAGGTGGCGATACAGCAGGTCGGCGTCGTCGCGGGCCGAATGGGTGAACATCGGCGGGCCGCTCACGTCCCCGATCGCGTAGACGCCGTCGGCGGTCGTCTCGAACCCGTCGGCGGTCTCGACGAATCCGCGCTCGTCGAGGGCGACGCCCGCCTCCTCGAGGCCGATCCCGTCGGTGTTGGGCGTGCGTCCCGCGGCCAACAGGACCTCGGCGGCCGTCGTCTCGACGGTCCCGTCGGGCCCGTCGGCCCGGATGACGACGTCGCCGTCGGACGCGAGGCTCGTGACGGGCGTTTCGGTGCGAACGTCGATCCCCTCGTCGGCGAAGACGTCCTCGATCACCTCGCTCACGGCCGGCTCCTCCCGCGGGAGGAGTCGCTCGCCGCGCTGGAAGACGGTCACGTCAGCGCCGAACCGGCCGTACATCTGGGCGTACTCACAGCCGACGTAGCCGCCGCCGATCACGACCAGCGAGTCGGGCACCACGTCGAGTTCCAGCATGTCGGTGCTGTCGAGCACCTCGATCTCGTCGAGGCCGTCGATCGGCGGTCTCGCGGGGCAGGCGCCCGTGTTGATGACGACCCGGTCGACGGCGAGCGTCCGGTCGCCGATCCGGAGTTCGTGGGCCGACTCGAAGACGCCGCGGCCCTCGACGAGCGTGAGGTTCTCGTTGTCCTCGACGTTCTCGTAGGCACCCTCTCGGATGCTCTCGACGATGGCGTCCTTGCGCCGGACGATGGCCTCCAGGTCGGCTTCGATGGGCCCGTCGACGTCGATCCCGAACTCCTCGCTTCGACGGGCGAGGTTCGCGACCTCGGCGCTGCGGAGCATCGTCTTCGTCGGAATGCAGCCGCGGTTGAGGCACGTCCCGCCCAGCAGGTCCTCCTCGACGAGCGCGACCTCCATCCCCGAGTAGGCGCACTTCATCGCGACCGGGAGGCCGGCCATGCCGCCGCCGAGAACGAGCAGATCGTATCCGTCGCTCATCAGTCGGCGGCCTCCGTCTTCGCCTCGTCGATCGCCTCCCGAACGTTCGCCAGACAGCACCCGCCGAGCGGGCTCTTCCAGCGACAGGCACACTCCTCGCTCTGCACGCGCTCGGTGATCCACTCCGCGATGTTCGTCTCGCCGTTCTCGGCGACGTCCTCGCGGACGTGGGACTTGTCGTAGCCGAAACAGTAACACAACGGGTACGGATCGGCGTCGGATTCCAGCTTGAAGTTCGGACGCTCGCGGATGGCGTCGGTTTCGAAACGCTGGTCGAGTTCGTCGGCGAAGTAGACGACCGGGCAGTCCTGCGTTTTACAGATCCGGTACTGGGCGTCGTCCTCGATCGTCTGATTCTCGAACGGTTCGACCATGTTGCGGACCGTTTCGGTCGGGATCCGTCGGGCGTCGTGGCCACACTCCGGACACGGTGCGGTCGATTCCGGCATGTCCTCCCGTTCGGCGAGAAGGGACTTAAGCCGGCGAGTCGAAGGGAGTAGAGTAACTTGGAGACGATAAAGTTATGGCCGATTCGACCCCCACGACGTGTGACGCCGACGGGACCTGCTACTGTCCGCTCGCGAGCGTGCTCGACACCCTCAGTGGGAAGTACGCGATGGGCGTCCTCAGCATCGTCGACGCCCACGGACCGGTTCGGTTCGCCGAGATCGAACGGCGGCTCCCGAGCGCGAGCGCGTCGACGGTCTCCACACGACTGAAGGAGTTGCGGGAGACCGGCCTGCTCGTCCGAACCCAGTACGACGAGATCCCGCCACGGGTCGAGTACGAACTGACCGACGACGGGAAGGACGTTCGAGGGCGACTCGACCCGCTGTTGGACTGGGTGACGGAAACGGAACGCTAACCACGCGTGGGACCGCCCCCGAGCGCCCGACGGGTCTCGGAACCACCGAGGCGGGATCGCTACGAGCCGTCATGCGAAACGGATGATAAATATAATAATATTTATTATAGTGCTATAGAAATTAAAACCGAATGGTTCGCGCCGCATCCGTCGTGCTGGGGAGGGGTGTCATCATTCTTCTCGGTCAGATATACCTCCTCGTCGCCGTAGCGCCATACGTACTGGCCGATACGGGCACGCCGTTCGGGACTACCCCGGTAGAGCTCGCGTTGGTGGCCGTTCCGGGGTTCATACTCCTCTACGGCGGGTATCGACTGAGGGGGTCGGACATCGCTCCCGAGTTCTACCCGACCATCGCTATCTGGTGTCTGAGCGGATTCGGGCTGATGGTCGTCATCCTCGCGCTCTATCACGTCCAGCCCGCCACCAGCATCTCCAACCCGGGCCGGGCCGTCCCCATGCTCACGGCGCTCAGCAGCGTCGCGGGCTACGGGGCGGGCATCCACAACGCACGGGCCAAGGAACTCAAGCGCACGCGGGAGCGCCTCGACACCACGGTCGAGCGACTCCGCACGTCGAACCAGCGCCTCGAACAGTTCGCCTACGCCGCCTCCCACGACCTCCAAGAACCCCTCCGGATGGTCTCGAGCTACCTCCGCCTCCTCGAACGCCGCTGCGAGAACGACCTCGACGACGAGGGAAAGGAGTACCTCGAGATCGCCGTCGACAGCGCCGACCGCATGAGCGCGATGGTCGACGGTCTCCTCAGGTACTCCCGCGTCGCCTCGAACGACGACCCCCTCGAACCGGTCGACCTCGACGCCGTCCTCGCGGACGTTCGAAGCGACCTCCGCATGCAGATCCAAGAAACCGACGCCGAGATCACGGCCCACCCGCTCCCCGAGGTCATGGGCCAGGCGGACCAGCTCCACCAGGTGGTCCAGAACCTGCTGTCGAACGCAATCCACTACAGCGGCGAGGGGCCCCCACGCATCGACGTCTCGGCCGAACGGACCGACAAAGACGAGATGTGGACCGTCACCGTCCGCGACGAGGGGATCGGGATCGACCCGCTGGACGCCGACTCGATCTTCGACCTGTTCCAGCGGGTCCCCACGGACGGGGGCCACGACGGGTCGGGGATCGGCCTCGCGCTCTGTGAGCAGATCGTCGAACGCCACGGCGGCGAGATCTGGGTGGAGTCCGAACCCGGCGAGGGGTCGGCGTTTTCGTTCACGCTGCCCGCCGTCGAGGGAGGCGACGGGGATGAGTGACTACGCGTTCGATCCGGTGGACATCCTGCTCGTCGAGGACAACCCCGGCGACGTCAAACTCACCCAGGAGGCGTTCAAGGAGGGCCAGATCGCGAACACGCTTCACGTCGTCACCGACGGGGTCGAGGCGCTGGATTTCCTCTTCCAGCGGGGCGAGTACGCCGACGCGCCGCGGCCCGATTTCGTCCTGCTCGACCTCAATCTCCCGCGCAAGAACGGCGACGAGGTGCTCGAGGAACTGCGCGCAGACCCCGAGTGCAAGGACGTTCCGGTGATAATCCTCACGGGATCGAGCGCACAGGAGGACGTGATTCGCTCGTACGAACTCGCCGCGAACGCCTATCTGACGAAGCCGGTCGATCCGGGCGAGTTCATCCAGACGATCCTCTCGACGGAACGGTACTGGCTGTCGGTCGTCCGGTTGCCGACCGACGCGGATCTCGACTGAGAGCGAACGTCAGAGAGTCGTTCGTACTTCGCTACCGGCATCGAGACTCCGTCGTCCGCGTCGCCCCGCGAAACGCATCTCTGCTGCGGCCGGCTACAGGTACGAACGACCCTGTCAGACCTCCGGCGTCTCCTCGACGCGGGGCACCCCGCCGGCGGTAATCGTCTCGCCGACGACGTACGAGGAGGCGGGGCTGGCGAGGAACTGCGCGACGTCGGCGATCTCCTCGGGGAGGCCGATCCGGCGTTCGACCTCTCCGCGCTCGATTCGCTCCGCGGAGACCCCCATCTGGCTCTCGACGCCGGGCGTGGCGACGAACCCCGGCGCGATGCAGTTGACCCTGACGCCCTCGCCGGCCCACTCCGCCGAAAGCGTCGTCGTGAGGTTGATGATCCCCGCCTTCGCCGCGCCGTAGTGGCTCATGTACGGCGACCCGCGCTGGCCGGCGACCGACGCGAGATTGATCACCGTACCGCCGCCGTCTTTCAGGTGCTCGCCGGCGGCCTGCGTGCAGTGGTAGGTCCCGTGCAGGTTGATGTCCACGATGGTTCGCCACCCGTTCTCCGAGATGTCGTCGAAACCGGCCATGAAGCTCGCGCCCGCGTTGTTGACGAGACAGTCCACGCCCCCGTACTCCTCGACCGTCGCCTCGACCAGCGCCTCGACGGCCCCCCGATCCGTCACGTCGCACTCGACGGCCAGCGCATCGCCGCCCGACTCTCGAACGTCCTCGGCGACCGGATCGACGTTGTCCTGCTCGCGCGAGCAGACGACGACCCGCGCGCCCTCGTCGGCGAATCGCTCCGCGATGGACCGGCCGATCCCGCTCGAGGCCCCCGTGACGATCGCCACCTGCCCGTCGACGCCGAACCGTCCGCTCATCGCCCCGATCCGCCGTGAATTGTCGTTACCATTGGTAGTACGATGATCGATTTTTCGTCCATCGTTAATAAGCGTTCGTCCCAATCGAGTACGCCTACCCTCCGTATCGGGTGATCGACTCGATTTCCTCCGGGCGGACCTCGGAGAGCGCCTCCCGGGCGATCACGCGCTTGTGGACCTCGTCGGCCCCGTCGACCAGCCGGAACTGGCGGGCGTTCTCGTAGAAATCGGCGAGGGGGAGGTCCTTGCCGATGCCGTTCGCGCCACAGAGTTGGAGGCAGTCGTCGATCACCTCCTGCACCGTGTTCGCGGCGAACACCTTCGCCATCGAGACGGGGATGCGGGCCTCGCCGCCCGAATCGATCTCGCGGGCGGCGTGGCGCACCATCGTCCGCGCGGCGTGGAGGTTCGTCTCCGCCTCGGCGATCGTAAATCGGATCGCCTGTTTCTCGGCCAGCGGGCCGTCGAAGGCCTCGCGCTCGCTGACGTAGGCCTTGGCGACGTCGAGCGCACGTTCCGCCATCCCCGAATACCGCATACAGTGGGTCAGTCGGGCGGGCCCGAGGCGCTGCTGGGCGTGGGAAAAGCCCTCGTTCAGTCCTCCGAGGAGGTTCCCCTCGGGGATCCGAACCCCGTTGTAGCGGATCTCGGCGTGGCTCATGCCCGAGACCTCGCCGCCGACGTGGGGGATGTTTCGGACGACCTCCACACCATCGGTATCGCTCGGGACGAGAAACAGCGAACAACCGGCGTAGGGATGGGCCTCCGGGTCCGTGCGGGCCATCACGATCAGCACGTCGGCCTCCGCGCCCTGCGTGGTCCACCACTTGTGCCCGTCGATCACCCACTCGTCGCCCTCCTTTCTCGCCTCGGTCTTGAGCATCTTCGGGTCCGACCCGCCTCCCTGGATCGGTTCGGTCATCGAGAATCCTGAACGAACCTCCCCGGCGGCGAGCGGTTTTAACCATTCTTCTTTCTGCTCGTCGGTCCCGAACAGTTCCAGCGTGTGCATGTTGCCCTCGTCGGGGGCGTCGACTCTCAGGGCGGCCGGCCCCAGCAGGCTTCTCCCTGCGGCCTCGAAAACGGGTAACATATCCCGGTAGCTCAGGCCCTGTCCGCCGTATTTTTCGGGGAGGTGCGGCGCGTACAGCCCGCGCTCGCGGGCGGCCTCTCGAAGCCCCTCGACCTGCCCCTCCGAGACCGGACCGCTCCCCAGAACCTCCCGTTCGACGGGAATCACCTCCTCATCGAGGAACTCGCGGGTCCGGGCGGCGAACTCGCGCGCACGCTCCGTGTCGTCGTACTCCATACGGGGGCATGGAGAATACACTGTAAAAGCATTCCCCCGGGTGAGCACAGATCGGTAACGCCGTCCCATAGCTATTCATACGGCGACGCGGTATCGGGGCGCATGACCGACGCGAGCGAGACCTACTTCGAGCGCCTCGTCGACGAGGGGGCGCTCGCCGACTACCTCGAGGGCGAACTCGGTTCCGTAGAGCGCTACTCCGTGTCCCACCACCAGGAGGGGCACTCGAACGAGACGCTGTTCGTGACGTGGGGCGAGCAGGAACTGGTGATCCGCCGCCCGCCGCCGGGCGAGGTCGCAGAAACCGCCCACGACGTGCTCCGGGAGTACCGGGTGATGGACGCCTTACAGGGGACCGAGGTTCCGCTTCCGGACACGCTGCTCGCCTGCGAGGACCACGACGTCATGGGCAGCGACTTCTACGTCATGGAACGGGTCGAAGGCGACGTCCTGCGCGAGAGCGAACCCGAACGGTTCGCCGACCACAGGGAGGCGGTTGGCCACGAACTCGTCGATTCCCTCGTCGCCATCCACGAGGTGGATCTCGAAGGGGTAGGGTTAGGGGAGTTCGGCCGACCCGCCGGCTACACCGACCGGCAGGTCGAGCGCTGGGGCGACCAGATCGAGTGGGCCACCGAGGTCACGAGCGAGGAACGCGAGGTCCCCACCCTCGAGGAAGTCGGCGACTGGCTCGAGGCCAACCGCCCCGACTCGCACCCCCACACGCTGGTTCACGGCGACTACAAACTCGACAACGTGATGTTCGCGCCCGGTACGCCGCCCGAACTCGTCGCGGTCTTCGACTGGGAGATGAGCACGCTGGGCGACCCGCTCGCCGACTTGGGCTGGATGCTTTCGTACTGGCGCGACTCGAAGGACCCCGAACCCGCGATCCCCGAACTCACCGCGCGGTTCATGGAGCAAGAGGGCTATCCGACCCGTCGGGAACTGGTCGAACGCTACGAGGAACGGTCAGGAATCGAGTTCGAGGACGAGCGCTTTTACCGCGCGCTCGCGGTCTACAAACTCGCCGCCCTCGGCGAGATGTTCTTCCGGCGGTACCTCGAAGGGAACTCCGACGATCCGATGTATCCGAAGATGCGCGAGCGCGTCCCGGCGCTCGCACAGCGCGCGGAGCGCATCGTCGAGGGCGACGAACCGCTCTGAGCGGCCGCCGGCCGTCGAACGATCCTCAATAGTTATTACGGATGAGTGGGAACGGACTACGCGGTACGTGTTAACAATGGTAATCGATCCGAGCGGTTCGGGAAACAGCGCACACGGGGCGTGGGGCGAATGGTGAACGATCACGGACGAATCGACCGGCGGACGTTTCTCGCGGCGACCGGAGCGGGGGCGATGGCGCTCGCGGGCTGTATCGGCGGCGACGACCCACAACCGGTCGACGAGGGCGGGAACGGCGGTTCGGAGGGGGAGACGACCCTGCGGATGCGGACGTCGACCTCGACGACGGCGGCCTACGCCGCGAACCAGGGGATCGCGGCGGCGATAAACGAGAACACCGACGACCTGTTCGTCGAGGCCCAGACCAGCCCCGGGACCGAGGCCAACATCGGCGCGCTTCAAAGTGGCGAGGCCGAGATGGTCTACATCCAGAACTGGACGACCGCCGACATCCGGGAGGGCGTCGAGCCGTTCGGCGACCTCGATTTCACGCTCAATCAGGTGTTTCACTACTACGACCTGCCGTGGTTCTTCTGTTCGGGCAACGAGGACCTGAGTTCGCTCGCCGACATCGGGGCGGGGACGACCGTTTCGCCGACGCCCCGCGGGTCCGGAACGGCCGCGGCGCTCGAACACGCGCTGAGCTACGCCACCGAGGAGTACGAGCGGGTCAGCGAGGACTACGGAGAGCAGGCGGGCGCGATGAACGAGGGTCGCCTCGACGTCGGCGTCGGCACCTACCTGAACTTCGAGATCGTCCCCGGGTGGCTCCAGGAGATGATGGGCACGGTCGACCTCCGAGTTCTGGAGGTTCCCGAGGGGGTCGCCGGCGAGTGGGAGGGCGACGAGCGCCTGCTGGTCGAGTCGTTCCCCGGCGAGGAACTCGCGGACGCCGCCTTCGCCCCCGAGGAGGTCCGGAGCATCACCTTCGCGTACAACTTCGTCTGTCGGAACGACCTCGATTACGACGCGGTCTACGGCTTCCTCGAGACGATGTACGACGAGCGCGACGGGTTGGCGGAGTACCACGCCCTGTTGAGCCGGCTCGAAGACGAGTCGTTCTGGATCCAGAACGCCTACGAGGGCGTCCCCTTCCACCCCGCGGCCGCGGACTTCTACGAGGAGATCGGCGTCTGGAACGAGGAGCTACAGCGCGGAGAGGGGTAGCCCGTGTCGACCCGGAGCGCGCCCCGATGGCTGACGCCGCTTTCCGCGCTCAGGGCGAGCGTCTACCTGCTCGGGGTGACCTTTACCCTCTATACGATCTACTACGCCTACTCGCTGTTCTTCATCCGGATCCGGTACTCGAACCTCTTCGTCGGTATGGGGATCGCGCTCTTCTATCTCCACACCGCCCTCGAACGGTATCGGGGTCGAACCGACGAACCGGAGGGCGAACTCCGTTCGCTCGTCCGTCGAATCGACCCGCCCTTCGCGCTCGCGTTGGCGGGCCTCGCGCTCTGGTCGACCGCCTACGTCGAACTCGAGTTCGAGCGGCTGTTCTACGACGCGCCCGTCGTGGGCTACACCACGAACGACCTCCTGATCGGCGTGGCGCTGATCGCGCTCGCGGTCGACGCCACCCGCAGGGCGTTCGGCAACGCCATCGCCGGCGTCACGATCGCCGCGATCGTCTACGCTCATTCACTCGTCGGCCCGAACATGCCCGGCGTCCTCCGGCACACGGGGATGACGTGGGAGCAGATCGCCCGCGACGGCGCGATCGGGCTGACGGGGGTGTACCACGACACGCTGATGGGGATCGGTGGGACGTGGGTCGCGATCTTCATCATGTTCGCGGGGATCGCGAAGGCCTACGGCCTGATGGACTTCGTCCTCGACGCGGGCCGCGAACTCGGGTCGAGCCTCCACACCGGCGTCGTCCAGGTCGCCGTGATCGCGAGCATGATCATGGGCTCCATTACCGGGAGTGCGGCCGCAAACACCGCCACGACGGGGAGTTTCACCATCCCGATGCTCAAGGACCAGGGCGTGCGCGACGACTTCGCCGCCGCGATCGAGGCGGTCGCCTCGGCGGGCGGACAGATGCTTCCGCCCGTAATGGGCGTCGCCGCCTTTCTCATGGCCGACATCATCGGCGTCCCGTACGTCGACGTCATCCGGGCGGGGCTGATCCCCGCCGCGCTGTTCTACCTGAGCGTTGGGATCGGCGTTCACTTCGCAGTACTGAAGTTCGGGTGGACCACCGAACGAACCGAGGCGTTCGACCCGCGGATCCTCCTCGAAGGAGCACACTTCGCGATCCCGTTGGGTGTACTGCTCTACACGCTCGTGATCCTGCGGTACTCGCCGCTATCGGCCGGGATGTACACCATCTTCACGATCGTCGGGGTCGTCGCGCTCAGGAACGCCTACGTCGACGGCGCCTCGGCCGACACCGCCGTCGTGACCGTCCGCCAGACCGTGACCGGGCTGTATCGCGGCGGCGTCGAGATGGCTCCGCTGGTGGGCGTGCTCGCGGCGATGGGAGTCATCATCGAACTGCTGACCCAGACGGGGCTCGCCCAGCGCGTGAGCACGCTCATCGTCGGCCTCGGGGGGAGTAGTCTGGTAGTCGTCCTCCTGCTGGCGATGCTCGCGAGCATCCTCTTCGGGCTGGGAATGCCCACGCCCGCCGCGTACATCCTCGTCGTGATCCTGGTCGCCCCCGGCGTGATCCAGATGGGCGTCGCCGAGATCACCACCCACATGTTCGTCTTCTACTTCGCGATGCTGTCGGCGATAACCCCACCAGTAGCGATCTCCGTGGCCGTCGGCTCGCGGATCGCGGGCACGAGCTTCCTCCGCTCGTGTCTGCAGGCGCTGCGAATCGGCGCGCCCGGCTTCGTCATCCCCTTCGCGTTCGTCACCAACGACAGCCTGATCTACTGGTCGTTCCCCGAGACGCTCGTTTCATTCCCGCTCGTGCTCGCCGGGACGGTCGGGCTGATCGTCGCTACCGTAGGGTATGACGGGAACCGGACCCTCGGAGCGGTTCGTCGAGTTCTCTACACCGCGCTCGCGGTCGGCGCGATGTTCGGCACCGTCGGCCATCCGGCGATCCAGATCGCGAGCGCGCTCGCGGTCGTCTCGATGCTCGCCGTCTCGAACACGGCGGTCAGCTCACGCCTTCGAACACCGACGAAGAACTGAGATCCGACGGACCACCGCGTTTCGCGAGGGCGAGTACACATATTCACCCGGCGAAAACCGCCCCGTGGATTTTTCGTTCTACCAGGAAAAGGAAACACGGTAATGAGTTCCACAAGGGCTCAGGGGGAGGTTCACGCGGTCGTTCTCGCGGCTGGGATCGGGCGACGATTGCGACCGCTCACCGACGAACGGCCCAAGACGTTGCTGTCCGTGAGTGGACAGCCCATTCTCGGACACATCCTCGATGCGCTGATCGCGACGGGCTACGAACGGGTGACGGTCGTCACGGGCTACGAGGCCGAGCAGGTCCGGTCGTTCTGCTCTCGATACGACCGTCTCGCCTTCGAGTTCGTCCACAGCGACGTCTTCGAGGAGACGAACAACAGCTACTCGCTGTGGTTGGCACGCGAGCACCTCCGGGACGGGTTTACGCTCGTCAACTCCGATACGCTGTTTCCGACGGCCTGTCTCGACCGGCTTCGCGAGCGCGAGGGGTCGGCGCTGGTCGTCGACCGGGTCGCAGAGCTGACCGACGAGAGCATGAAGGTCCGC
Source organism: Halalkalicoccus sp. NIPERK01 (assembly GCF_030287405.1). Lineage (NCBI taxonomy): Archaea > Methanobacteriati > Methanobacteriota > Halobacteria > Halobacteriales > Halalkalicoccaceae > Halalkalicoccus > Halalkalicoccus sp. NIPERK01. Next base: position 64,904 of record NZ_JASVVV010000002.1, read on the forward strand.
GTCGAGGACGGACGGGTCCTCGCGATTGGGAAGGGCCTCGATCGCGCCGAGGGCGAGTACATCGGCCTCTGTAAGTTCGCGCCGCCGGACGCCGCGGCACTGGTTCGCTGTCTGGACGATCTCGTCGAACACGACCACACGAACGAGTGGTACGAAACCGCGTTCGATCGGCTGGCCGCCGACCGGTCGCTCGGCGTCGTCGAGGTCCACGAGGGGTGGATCGAGATCGACGACCGGGAGGACCTCAGGACGGGCCAGCAGCTCTGGGGAGAAGTCTGAGTGGGCCTCCCGAAGGACGTCCTCGCGGTTCTCGCCCACCGCCTCGCACACCTCCTGCCCCGCGAGGACTCCCTGTGGGTCTTCGGCACGCGTGGCGGCGAGGCCTTCGAAGGCAACACGAAGTACCTCTTTTTGGACCTACAGCGCGAGGGCGGACTCCGGCCGGTGTGGATCTCGGAGAGCGATTCGACCGTCCGCGAACTGCGCGAAAACGGGTTCGATGCCCATCGCGCGGACTCGCTTCGGGGACGACTGGCGACGTTGCGTGCGGGCGTGGTCTTCGTCACCGGCACGATGACGGACATGCCGCTGTGGCCGACCGGGGGGGCGAACGTCGTCCAGCTCTGGCACGGCGTCCCGCTGAAACGGATCGCCGCCGACGCGCCGAGCTTCGAGGGGTTCACGCTCCGGGAACGCCTCCGCCTGCTGTACACCTACCGGCAGTTCGACGCGCTCACGCTCACGGCGTCGGGACTCGGCGATTCGTTTCGTTCCGCGTTCCGGATCGACCCCGACCTCCCGGTCACGGGCTACCCGCGAAACGACGCCCTGTTTCGCGAGCTCCCCGGCGAGGGGGTCGGCCAGGGCGAGACCGCCCGCGAGATACGCGAGGACATCGACGCCGACCGGGTGGTCGCCTACCTGCCGACCTACCGCGAGGACGGCTCGGACCCCGCCGCTCACATCGATTTCGAACGGCTGGATCGGTTCCTCGCCGAGCGGGACGCCGCGATGGTCGTGAAGTTCCACCCCTTCAGCGATCCCGGGTTCGATCCCGAGCGCTTCGAGCGCCTTCAGGTCCTCCCGGCAGGGTTCGACGTCTACCCCCTCCTCCGGGGGACCGACGCGCTCGTGACCGACTATTCGTCCGTGTACTTCGATTACCTCCTGCTCGATCGACCGGTCGTCTTCTACGCTTACGACCGCGAGCGCTACGAGGAGAGTCCCGGATTCTACGTCGAGTACGAGAAGGTCACGCCCGGACCCGTCGCCGAGACGTTCGACGAACTGCTCGCCGCGATCGAACTCGCGCTGGAGTCGCCGGACGCGTACGCCGACGAGCGCGAGCGGGTCCGCCGACTGGCGTTCGACCACCCCGACGATCGGGCCGCACAACGGGTCCGGGAGTACGTTCGGGTGCGTTTCGGGGCGTAGGGCTCGGCCGCGATGGCATACGGATTGATGACCCCTCGCGTGGCACACCGCACATGAGCGAGGGCTACACCGGTGCGGACTGCTTCGTCGACGCATTGGAACGGTACGGCGTTTCCCGCGTCTTTGGCAACCCCGGGACGACCGAACTACCCGTACTCGAATCGCTCGCCGACAGCGACATCGAGTACGTCCTCGGCCTGCACGAGGACATCGCGGTCGGGATGGCCGGCGGCTACGCAAGCACCCGCCGGTATCATTCCCATAGCGATCCCGACGTCCTCCCGGTCGGCGTGGCGAACCTGCATCTCGCGCCGGGGCTCGCCCACGGACTCGGCAACCTCTACGCCGCGAGGGTCGCGGGCGCGCCGGTGGTCGTGACCGCGGGCAACCACAGCACCGACTTCCGCCACGAGGAACCCATTCTGTCGGGCGACCTGGTGGGTATCGCCGAGGAGTTCACCAAGTGGAGCGCCGAGGTGCTGGACGTGGCGGCGCTGCCCGCGATGGTCCGCCGGGCCTTTCGGACGGCGCTGACTCCACCCACGGGTCCCGTCTTTCTGGGCCTCCCGCTCGACACCATGATGGCGGCAACGGACGCGGAGCCCGAACGCTTGGGCGAAATCCCGACCGCAGGCGGAGGCGACCCCGCACAGATCCGGCGGGCCGCCGAACTGCTGGCCGACGCGGAGGCCCCCACGATGGTCGTCGGCGACCACGTCGCTCGCGCCGGTCGAGACGCGGTCGACGCCGCCGTCAAGCTCGCCGAAACCGCCGGCCTTCGAGTCCACGGCGAGATCCTCTCGTGTGAGGTGAACTTCCCGACGACCCACGACCAGTGGGTATCGTACGTCCCACCCGACGAGGAGCTCGCGGCGCGGTCGATGGACGCCGATACACTGGTGTTCGCGGGCTGTTCGACCAACACGACGCTGACGCGCCACGAGAACCCCCTCGTCGATCCCGAGACGACCTGCATCCACCTCGGGCCCGACGCGTGGGAACTCGGGAAACACCAGCCCGCCGACGCCGCCGTACTGGGCGATCCCGGCAAGGTCATGGGCGCGCTCGCGGAGCGGGTCGATCTCGAAGAGAGAACACGGAAGAAGCGACTCGAACGGGTTCGGGAGACGAAGGCGGGACTCGCCGATACCCTCGATTCGATCGGACGGGGGAGCGCGGAGGACGATCCACGGGCGTCGAAGGCCGAACTGGTCGACCGGCTTCGGGAGGCCGCCCCCAACGCCTATCTCGTCGACGAGGGCGTCACCGCGAAGTACGCGCTGTTGACGCGGTGGCCCTTGGAGAGCGAAGGAATGATCTCGAACAAGGGTGGCGGGCTGGGCTACGGTCTGCCGGCGGCGGTCGGCGCGGCCATCGCCGAGGGCGAGCGCGAGAATTCGAGGAACGTCCTCGGGTTCGTCGGCGACGGCTCGTACCTGTACTATCCGCACACGCTCTACTCGGCGGCGCGCCACGGCGTCGACCTAACGGTCGTAATCGCCGACAACCGCAACTACCGCATCCTGAAGGACAACACGATCAAGCTCTTCGGCGGGAGCGACGACGACTACGACTACGTCGGCATGGACTTCGACCCGCCCGTGGATCTGGTGGCGAACGCGGAGAGCCACGGTGCCGAGGCCGCGTTGGTCGAGACGCCCGACGAAATCGCTCCAGCGGTCGAACGCGCGGTCGAGAACGAGGGGCCGACCGTGTTGGACGTGCTCGTTCACGACTGAACGGACTTCAGCGCACCGCCCGCGTCGCCTCGCGCATGATTTCGAGGGCGTCCTCTAGCTCCTCGGTGCCGGTCGCGTACGAGAGCCGGGCGTAGCCCGCGCCGCGCTCGCCGAAGGCCGCGCCGGGGACGACGACCACGCCCCGGTCGATCACTTCGTCGACCCAGCCCTCGGGCACCTTCGGCATGGCGTAGAACGCCCCCTGCGGGGTCGGCGTTTCGAGACCCATGTCGGTCAGCCCCTCCAGAACGAGGTCTCGCCGTTTCTCGAAAGCGGCGACCATCTCCTCGACCGGTTCCTGAGAGCCCGAAAGCGCGGCCTCGGAGGCGAACTGGGCCGGCGCGCTCGCACACGCCTGTGCGTACTGGTGTACCCGGAGCATGCGCTCGATCCGCCGGTTGCTCCCGGTGATCCAGCCGAGCCGCCAGCCGGTCATCGAATACGTCTTCGAGCAGGCGCTCACGACGACGACGTTGTCCGTCTCGGCGAACTCGAGGGGCGAGCGGTGCTCGCCCTCGAAGACGATGTGTTCGTAGACCTCGTCGCTGATACAGAGGACGTCGTGTTCGTCGGCGATCCGGGCGAACTCACGCATGTCGTCCTCGCTCTGGACCGCCCCCGTCGGGTTGGCGGGACTGTTGACGACGAAGGCGGCGGTGTCGTCGGTGATCGCCTCCTCGACCGTCGCGGGGTCGAGCGTGAGGTCCTCGCGGAGTCCGAGGGGTTTCGGGGTCCCGTCTGCGATCCGGGTCAGGGCGTCGTACGAGACGAACCCCGGGTCCGGAAACAACACCTCTTGGCCGGGGTCCACGTGGGCCTCGATCGCCAGGTGCAGCGCCTCGCTCCCGCCGGCGGTGGCGATGACGTCCTCGGGATCGACGGGGAGCGAGTAGTCCCGGTCGTACTTCGCGGCGATGGCCTCGCGTAGCTCTCGGGTCCCCTTGTTGGAGGTGTAGGCGTCGACGGCCCCCGACCGGATGGCCTCGATCGCGGCCTCGCGGGCGTGGGTCGGCGTCGGGAAGTCCGGCTGGCCGATCCCGAGGTTGATCGCCTCGGCGCCGGCGGCCTCGAACACCTCGCGGATGCCGCTGATCGATACCCCTTCGACTCGCTGTGAGAACTCCGTCATGGGTTGGAGCGCGGCCCGTTCCCGCATAACGCTTGCTACCGTCGAGCGTCGCAGGTATTGCCGGGAGCTATGACGGCACGGTAGGCGGCAATCGGGGGAGAGAACCCCCGAAGGCGGGATCGAGGGCGAACGCGACGCGAACCACGGGACCCCGATGAACGGCGAACTTACCGCATCCGAGCGCCGCATGGCCCTTCGGCGTGTAGTGCGGGCATCCGTGAGTACATTCGATAGCCGTGGGGGGATCTCCCGACGGGCCGTTCTGAGGACGACCGGGGCGGGTCTCGCGCTCGGGACCGCCGGGCTGGCCGGCTGTCTCGGGAGCGACGAGTTGGAGGAGCTGACGGTCGCGTACATGCCGATCTACCCCGACATGCAGTACTTCGTGATGCAGGAGGAGGGATATCTCGAGGAACTCTCGATCCCCGTCGACGCCCGGGAGTTCTCCGACGGACCGAGCATCGTCCAGGCGTACGCCAGCGGCGAGATCGACGTCGGGCTGTTCGGGATCGTCCCCTCGATGATCGTCATCGACCGCGGGATCCCCGCGAAGGTCGTCGCGGCCAATATAAAAGAACCGATGGCGATCATGGCCGACGAAGTTCTAAGAGAGCTCTGGGACGAACACGGCGCCGAATCGTTCGCCCGCTACGAACAGCAGGAGGGCCGGAAGTTCCGTTTCGGCACGTTCCCCGAGGGGAGCGTTCCCGACATCCTGCTTCGCTACTGGCTCTCCGACGTCCACGGGCTCGACCCGACGGAGGCCGTCGATATCACCGAGATCGGCGGCGCGAACGCCGTCTGGCAGGCGATTGCCAACGACGAGATCGACGGGACGAGCATCATGGAGCCGGTTCCGACGATCGCCACCGAGGAGGGGGCGCCGATCGACACCCTCGCGGTTGCCTCGGAGTTCATGCCCGGCCAGCCCGCCGCCGTCGCGCTGATGAGCGACGCCGTCCGGGACCACGCGGTCGGCGAGGAGTTCCTCGCGGCCCACGTCCGGGCGACGAAGTTCATCAACGATGATCCCGAGACGACCGCCGAACACGCGAGCACCGTCATCGGGGCCTCGTCGCTGCCGGTCGAGCGGGCGCGGGCCGCCCTCGACTCGCCGCTGTCGAACTTCGTGAGCGATCCCCGCGAGATCGAATCCGGAACCGAGATCTTCGCCGAATACGCCGCCGAACTCGGGCGGACCGACGAGCGCCTCGCGCTCGAGGACGTCTTCGATTACGACCTCTACGAGGCGGCCCGATGAGCCACGACACCGCCGTCGGGATGCGCGAGGATTCGGCGCTGCCGACCGGTTGGGACCCGAGCCGCCTGCTCCGCGGAACGGCGGGCGTCGCGGGCTTTCTCGCCGTCTGGTGGGTCGCTTCGCTGTTCCAGGCGTCCTACGTCCTCCCCTCGCCGCTGGTCGTCGGCGAGACCTTTTTCGCCGAACTCGCGTCGGGAACGATGACGACCGCGCTGTACAACAGCGTGCTCCACTGGATCCCCGGGACGATCGCCGGGACGTTCCTCGGGATCGCCGCCGGGATCGCGCTGGGCTGGAGCCGCGTTGCCGACGACGCGCTCGCGCCGGTCGTGCGGACGCTACGGCCGGTACCGCCGCTCGCTCTCATCGGCTTCGCCATCGCGTGGTTCGGCATCAACCACGCCGGGGCGGCGTTCATCATCGCCGTCGGCGCGTTCTGGATCAATTTTTATGCCGCATACGGCGGGGTCGAGGGCGTCTCCGACGACCTGCTCGACGTCGCGCGCAGCCTCGGAGTCCGGAGCGACCTCGGACTCGTGAGGTCCGTCGTGCTCCCGAGCGCGCTGCCCGAGATCACGACCGGGATTCGGACGGGGATCGGTCGGTGCTGGATGCTCGTCGTCGCCGCGGAGATCTTCGGCGTGCCCGGCATCGGCCGGGAGATCATGAGCGCGGGGAACAACCTCGCGGTCGACGTGGTGATCGCATATATCCTCGTGTTGAGCCTGATGTTCCTGCTCGTCGACGTGGCGTTTCGCGTCGCCCAACGTCGGGTGATCGCATGGGAGTAGACGGCGAGACGAAGGTCGGCATCGAGGGCGTGAGCAAGCGTTATTCGGGCGCTCAGGGTCCGATACAGGCGCTCGACGACGTGAGCTTCGCGGTCGAGTCGGGGGAGTTCGTCTGCATCGTCGGCCCCTCGGGCTGTGGGAAATCGACCCTGTTTCGGATCGTCGCCGGCCTCGAGGAGGCGAGCGCGGGGATCGTCACCCTCGACGGCGAACGGGTGAGGGAACCGACGACCGATATGGGAATCGTCTTTCAGGAGTATCACCTGTTCCCGTGGCGCACGGTCGAAAAGAACGTCGCCTTCGGACTCGAACAGCAGGGCGTTTCGGACCCCGAGCGCGAGCGTCGAGTCGGGGAACTGATCGATCTGGTGGGTCTGTCGGGCTTCGAGGAGGCGTATCCGAGCGACCTCTCGGGCGGGATGAAACAGCGCGTCGCCATCGCTCGTGCGCTCGCGGTCGATCCGGCCATTCTGCTGATGGACGAACCGTTCGGGGCGGTCGACGCCCAGACGCGCGCCCGCCTGCAGGAGGAGCTACTGGAGATCTGGCGCGAGACGGAGAAGACGGTGCTGTTCGTGACCCACGACGTGAGCGAGGCGGTCACGCTCGCCGACCGCGTCGTGGTGATGGGGACCGAACCGGGCCACGTCCGCGAGATCGTCGGGATCGACCTCCCGCGCCCGCGCGAACGGACCGATTCCGGGTTCGTCGAGTACGAGAAGCGGATCCGCGGGCTGATCGCCTAACCCCGGAACTCCTCGCGCAGGTCGTCGACGTGGCCCTCCAGAACCGAGAGCGCCGCGTCGGCGTCCATGTAGCCCTGTTCGTACTCCGAGAGCACGTAGCCCGCGTCGTCGAGGAACTCCTCGACGCTCTCTTCGAGTTCTGCCATACCCTTCCTACGTCCTCGAGGGAGATGAACCTAATCCGATCCGCCTGCGGGTGTGGCCGTCTCGGTCTCCGCGGTGTGCCCGCGATCCGGGCCGAGATACCGCGTCCAGACAACGAGCAGGCTCGGCAGGACGAACACGCTCGCGAGGAAGGCGTAGACGATGGTCAGCCCCGTGATGAGGCCGAACTGCTGGAGCGGCGGGAGGATGGCGAAGACGAGCACGCCGAAGCCGCCGACGGTGGTCGCGGCGCTGCCCAGGAGCGCGCCGCCCGTTCCGCGAACGCTGCGATCGAGGGCTTCGAAGAGGCCGTAGCCGCGCTCGCGTTCGAGCAGGAACCGCTCGGTCATGTGGACGTTGTACGCCACCCCCAGCCCGATGGTGAGGCTGGTGATCGTCCCGGTCATCACGTTGAAGGGGATCCCAAGCAGGTACATCGTCCCGAGGATCCACGCCACCGAGAGGACGATGGGGAGGAGCGTCACGGCCCCGATGACCGCGCTGCCGTGGGCCCACCGGTAGGCGAGCATGAGGAAGGCGAACACCGCCACGAGCGTGACGAGCATGCTCTCGATGACGGTCCGAAGGAGTTCCTCCTCGACGATCCCGAAGACGATCAACTGGCCCGTCGCGGTCGCCTCCAACCCGTCGCCGTCGAGGACGGCCGCCACGGCGCGCGTCTCCTCGGTCGCCAGGTCGGTCCCGGCGGAGCCCCGAATCGAGATCACGAGGCGGAACGACTCGTACTCGGCCGTCTCCGTCCGGTAGATCACGTCCTCGGCAGCCTCGGCGTCGGCCACGAACAGCGCGTCGTAGACGCCCTCGACGTTCTCGTCGGGGACGCCGTCGCCGGTGGTGTCGGCGCTCGAAAACGTCTCCTCGAACGCCTCGTCCTCCTCGGCGACGGCCTCCATGACCGACAGCGGGCTTCGGACGTCGGCCTCGCCGCTCGAGAGGACGACCGCCGAGTCGCTCTCCCCCGCTAGCCCCTCGGCCTCGGCGAGTCGTTCGAGCGCGTCGTCGCGGGTGACGTCGCCCTCGACGAGCACCTCCGTTCGCGTGTCCTCGCGCAGGAAGTTCCCGTTGACGTACTCGAGGTTCGCCTTCGAGTCGTACTCCCCGGCGGCCAGCGGTCCCGGCAGGCTCTTCATCCACTCGGGGGGATCGTCCGCGATGAAGTCCTCCTGCTCGAAGGTGGTGTCGATCCCCGCCGCGCCGTAGGCGCTGCCCGCCGTGAGCAGGAGCGCGACGGCGATCACGGCCCACGGGGCGCGTCGTGCGGCCCGCCCGCCCAGCGAGAGGAAGTCGCCCGCGGGACCGCCGCCGGTCCCGAACGCCCGTCGTCTCCTGTCGTAGCCGCGCGATTCGAGCGCGGCGTCGAGTTCGACCTTCGCCGCGGGGATCAGCAGGCCGAAGATCAACAGCGCGGAGACGATGCCGAACGCGCTCGCGACCCCGAACTCGCGGATCGGACCCACGGGGCTGACGAGGTTCGAGAGGAAGCCGATCACCGCGGTCGCCGTGACCCAGACGAGCGCCATGCCGAGTCCCGAGAGGACGACCGCCATCGCCCGCCGGGTGCCCTCGCCGGTCTCGGCGCGCTGCTCGCGGGTCGTCGCGCCCCGCTCGCTATCCGAGACGCGTTGCGTCTCGCGCTGCTCGCGGTGGCGCATGAACACGTGGATCGCGTAGTCGATCGACAGCCCCACCAGGAGGACGGGAACCGCGATCATGATCTGATTGAACGCAATCCCTGCCCAGCCCATGAACCCAAACGTCCACAGGAGGACGGCGAGAATGCCGACGCCGCCGAGGGCGATGTCCAGCGGATCACGGTAGGCGATCGCCAGCACGCACACCACGAACGCCAGCGCCAGCGGCAGGACGATCCCCAGGCTGTCCGCGAGCGAGCGGTCGATCTCGTCGGTGATGATACCGGACCCGAAGACGAACGCCGAGTCGAAGCGCTCCTCGACGATCGCCGCCATCGCGAGCTGTGAGTCGACCAGCGAGTCCGGCGCCTCGCCCTCGACGCTCGCCTCCTCCTCGGTGACCTGGGTGACGTAGATCGCCCGGGCGTCGGCGGTCGTCGAACCCGGCTCGTAGTCGGTCGGCAGGAAGACGAAGACCTCGCGCGGGGCGTCCTCGTCGAGCACCGTCTCGAGCACGTCGTCGATCTCCGACTGGCTCATCGACTCCAACTGTGCGATCTGCTCCTCCCTGCTCGGGTCGATCTCGGAGATCGCCGCGAACTCCTCTTCGAGCGCCTCGCCGTCCTCTTCGAGGGCGTCGGCCTCCCGCTCCACCGCCTCGCCCTCGGCTTCGAGGTCCTCGGATCGCTCCTCGAGGGCCGCGCGGTCCGCTTCGAGGGCGTCGCCGCGCTCTTCGAGGCGCTCCTGGCGCTCCTCTAGCGCCGCGGCGTCGACCTCCAGGGCCTCCCCGCGGTCGGCCAGATCGGCGCTCGCCGGGGCGAGCACCTCGCCCTCGATGGCGTCGTAGGCGCTCTCGATCTCGGCGGCGGGTTCGGCGCTTCGGGCATCGTACTCCTCCTCGGTGATCCCGCCCGCCCGGTACTGCGCTTCGAGCGCGTTCAGTTCGGCCTGTGCGTCGGCCACGTCGTCGATCAGCGGCGAGAAGGCGGCGTACTCCGCCGCCGGAAGGCGCTCTCTGGACTCGGCGTCGAGGTCCCCCATGCCCGCCCCGTACTCCGCTTCGGTGATCTCCCCGCGGTCGTAGGCGACCCGCAGATCGCGGGTCTCGTTCAGCGTCTCGGCCATGAACTCCCCGCGGGCCTCGAGGTCGGCCCGCTCCTCCGCGAGTTCTCCCCGTCGCTCCTCCAGTTCGGCGGCGTCCGCTTCGAGGTCGGCGGCGTCGTCCTCGAGGGCGTCGCCGCGTTCGGCGAGTTCCTCGCCCTCCGACTCGATGGCCTCGCCCTCGGCTTCGAGCCGTTCGCTCCGCTCTTCGAGCGTCTCGCCCCGCGTTTCGAGGTCCTCGGATCTCGTCTCCAGTTCGTCGGCGCGCTCCTGTCGGATCGCGGCCGTCGCGACGACGTTCGAGAGGTCGCCGAACGGCTCCTCGGCGAGCGTCGCGTTGATCGTCTCGTTCCCGCGGAACTCCCCCTGGAGTTCGAGCGTCGAGATCAACGACCCCTTCGAGAGGGCGTTTTCCTCGCGGACGATCAACTGGGCCGTCGTGGTGTTCTCGTCGCCGCCGAAGCGCTCGTCGATGTACGCCTGTGCGTCGGCCTCGTCGCTGTCGGTCCGGAACTGATCCAGCGACGAGGACTGTTCGATCGCCCCGACGCCGCTCCCGAGAAGCAGCGTCACGACCAGAAAGACGGCGACGACGGCCCGACTCCGCCGGGTGACGAACCCGATCAGTCGATCCGTCGCACGCACGCACTCACCCCGAACTGCTCGATCATCGAATTGTCTATACTATCCTACAAACACAAAACACATAATCGTTTCGAGACGACTGTCGCCGCGTCACACGGGCGTCACTGGTACATCCCGACGGGCCGCGCCTGCGTGCTCTCCTCGTCGCCGGCCTGTTGCATCCGCTGGGCGAGTTGCTCGCGCTGGTCCCTGATTCGTTCGGCCTGTTCGACGAGTCGGTCGACGTCGACCTCGACGTCGACGATGGGGGCGATACCGTTCTGCAACAACGCGCGGGCGGCCTCCGGGTCCGGGAAGTTGGGGTCGCTCTCGACGATCAGGCCGACGCTCGCCAGCCCCGACTCCGTGGCCTGGTTGAGCAGCGCGCCCGTCGGCCCGCTGATGACGCCCGTCTCCCGCGGCGGGACGATCCCCGCTCGGTCGAGGTGGTTGATCGCGTCGCCGGTGGCGACGCCGTAGACCTCGGGGGTCCCCTCCTTCTCGGCGGGTCGCCCGCTCAGGTAGACCGGCGTCACCTCGTGTTCTGCCAACCACCCCGAGACGCAGGCGGCGAACTCGGGCGCGCCCGCCCCCGAGATCGGCACCTCGCTCTGGAGTGCGAGCAGGTCCCGGTCGGGGTCGGCGTAGAGCCTGACCGGCGCCTTGAGTTCGTCGTCGTCCTCGTGGTAGACGCCGATCTGGGGAAGGCCGTCGCAGTGGACGCTCGCGTAGTGGGTCATCGAGAACTCCTCGATCAGGTGGTCGGTGGCGATCTTGCCCACGAGCCCCACGCCGGGAAGCCCCTCGACGAGGAACGGCCGGTCGAGCGGGACCGATTCGTCGTGAATGTTAATCCGTGCCATGGTTGGAGGGACGCGAGCCACACCCATAAACCGACTGCCGGACCGGATGGACCTAGTAGGGGACCCATCGGCTCGGGTACGGACTCGGTGGTGGTATGCCAAGCGCCCGCGTCACGCACATCGGTGCCCATCAGTACGGCGTTAAAACGACAATGGTCCCGTCCGAGTATCCGGGTTGAACGCTCAATTAACGAAACGAGAGGGGGGCCCGATCACGGAGCGTTGAGGCCCGAGCCAGCGAGGCGCACAGTTGATGTACCACCGGCGCCTGACCTACGTGTCGGAGAACGATGTTTAAAAACGGACGAATCGGAGCAGGTGGGGACCGAGCCAGTAGGAAACGCGAATGAGTACGGCCGGCCCGTGGGCGCTCTCGCTGGACGCGATATTCGAACTGCTGTGCCGGCGGCGTCGGCGATACGCGCTGTACGCGCTCTACCGGAACGGGGAGAACGGGATGGGCCTCGACGGGTTGACCTCCCGGGTCCGTCAGCTAGAGGCCGAGGACCGCGACAGTGCCCGCGACGGGATCCGGGAGGAACTTCGCGACCGACACGTCCCGAAACTGGTCGAGGCACACGTCGTCGACTACGACGACCGAACCGATACGATCCGGTATCGCGGCCAGCCGTCGCTCGAGGAGTGGATCGAACACGCCGAGTTCAAGGAAGGCAAGCGCCCCGAGCCGTAGCGAAACCTACAAGCGACCCACGCGGCTATCGGGAAGCGATGGAGGTGCTCTCGCGGTACGAACCGATCGTCGAGGACTTCGAGGCCTTTCTCGCCGCCTGCGAGCGCCCGCTGCCCTCGGTCGTCCGCGTGAACACGGTCAAGGCCGGCGTCGAACGGACGAAACGCGCCCTCGACGAGGAGGGAGTGGGCTACGAGGGCCGCGAGTGGAACCCCGGCGTATTGGAACTCGATACGGACAAACCGGGCAACACGTGGCCGTACTTCCACGGCTGGATCCACGGCCAGGAGGAGATCTCCTCGCTGCCCGCGACGGTGCTCGCGCCCGAACCCGGCGAACGCGTCCTCGATGCGTGTGCCGCTCCAGGGGGGAAAACCGCCCAGATCGCCGCGCTGATGGACGACACCGGCCTCGTAGTCGCCAACGACAACAACCTCGGGCGGCTCTCGGCGCTCCGATTCAACGCCGAACGCCTCGGATTAACGAACGTCGCCGTCACCCGCCAGGACGCCCGGAACTTCTCGCTGAAACCCTTCGGGTTCGACGCCTTCGACCGCGTGCTCGTCGACGCCCCCTGTTCGTGTGAGGGCATCATCCGGAAACGGCCTGACACCCTCGAGGAGTGGAGCCTCTCGCACGTCGAGGGCGTTTCAGGGGTGCAGAAGGGCATCCTCAAACGGGCGATCCAGTCCACCCGTTCCGGAGGCACCGTCGTCTACTCGACGTGTACGTTCGCCCCCGAGGAGAACGAGGCCGTACTCGATCACGTCCTGGAGAACGAGAACTGTCGGGTCGTCGGGTTCGACACGCCGCTGGAGTCGCGGTCGGGCGTCACCGAGTGGAACGGAGAAGAATACGACGGGTCGGTCGAGAAGGCGAGACGCTACTACCCGCACCACAACGACACGGGCGGCTTCTTCTGTGCGAAACTGGAGGTGGCGGGATGAGTGAATCCAATTCGGGTCAGCGTTTCGACCGCCTGCCCGCCACCGACACCGAGCGCGAACTCGAAAAGCGAGCCACCCGCGAGGAGGTTCTGGAGTGGTGGGACGAGCGCTTCGGGATCGGTCCCGAGGAGTTCGAGGAGCACACCTTCTGGGAGAAGGGCGCGGGCAAGATCTGGATTCTTCACGGCGAGGTCCCCTCACCCACCGAGATCGAGGGGCTGGGAATGAAGTTCCTCAGGACCCGCCAGGAACACTGGAAGCCGACGACGAACGCCGTCCAGCGGTTCGGGCACGCGGCGACACGCAACGTGATCGACCTCGATCCGGCGGAAGCGGATCGGTTCGTCCGCGGCGAGGATCAGGACATCGAGTGGGACGGCGACTGGGGCTACCTGATCGCCGCCCACGAACTCGCGGGCGAGCGCGAACCCCTCGGAGTCGGCCTCTACCTCCACGGCGAACTGCGCTCGACGGTGCCGAAGGGGCGGCGGCGCGAGGACTGACCCGGTCCCGCTGGCCGCTATCCACACGTTTTAGCCGGGGTCGGATCAATCGCCGATAGTGCGCTGGGAGTATCGGAACACGGTCCTCGTCCTCTGTACGCTCGCCTTTTTCGCGACGATGGTCGCCCGCCTCGTCATCAGCCCCGTCGTCCCCGCGATCGTCGACGAGTTCGGGACCTCCTCGGGCGCGATCGGACTCGCCCTCTCGGGGATGTGGGCGGCCTACGCCCTCTCGCAGTTCCCGTCGGGGCTTCTGGCCGACCGGTTCGGCGAGCGCCGGGTCATCCTCACCGCCGTCTCGACGACCGCGCTCGCGAGCGCCGCGCTCGCGCTCTCGCCCAGTATGGCCACGTTCGGCCTCTTCGCCGTGCTCCTCGGTGCGGGCGCGGGGCTTCACTACGTGGTCGCGACGACGCTTCTCACGCGGCTGTTCTCGAACACGGGCCGGGCGATCGGCCTCCACGTCACCGGCAGCCCGATCGCTGGTCTCTCCGCGCCGGTGCTTGCGGCCGCCATCGGCGCGCGCTACGGCTGGCGAGTCGCCCTCCTGCTCGGGACCGTCGCGGCGGTCCCGGTCGGGCTGGTGTTCGCCTGGAGAGTGAGGGAAACCGACCCCCAGCACCCCGAGCGATCGCTTCGCGAGGGGTTCGAGCCCCGGATCCTCGTCGGGCTCCTCTCGCGGCCGGCGATCGCCTATACTACTGTTCTCGCGGTGATCTCGGCGTTCACGTGGCAGGCGACCGCCTCCTTCCTCCCGTCGTTTCTGATCGCCCGCCACGGCTACTCGACGGCAGTAGCTGGACTTCTCTTCTCGCTGTACTTCGTCGCCCACGGCGTCTTCGCCCCGGCGATCGGCTCGTTCTCGGATCGGTTCGGCCGGGACCCGACGCTCGGGGCGACGCTCGCGGTCGGGATCGTCGCCTATCCGGTGCTCGTACTCGGCCCCTCGCTTCCCGTCGTCGTCCTCGGGGTCGTCCTCGCGGGGGTGGCGATGAGCTGGAGCGCTCCCTTACAGGACCGCTACATCGTCCGGCTCTCGGAGGGCGAGGAGAATAGGGGGTTCGGCCTCGTGCGAACGGTCTACATGCTGCTGGGCGCGCTCGGGAGCGTCGTCACCGGGACGCTCGCGGATCTGGCGGGCTGGGGCGTCGCCTACGGCGCGCTGGGGGTGCTGTTGACGCTCGCGGTCGGAAGCCTCGCGATCGTCCGACTCAGAGGGCTCGCGCTCTGAGGGTGGGAAAGGAAAAACTTCCCGAATCCACTGGGGTGGGGAGGGGATCAGCGGGACCGGGAAGTAATGAAGACTCTATTCCTCTAAATAAAAAGCCTTTCGGTGGAGAAACAGGTCAGCCGCCGACCGATCGGAGCCGACCGCCCGAGAGGCCGTCCCACTCGACGCGGTAGCCCAGCCGCGAGAGGGCGGCGCTCGTCTCGGTGATTCCCGCCTCCTCGAGGACGCTTTCCGCCTCCGAGAGCGACTGGCCCGCCGAGAGACGGTCGGAGACGGTCGTGAGAACGGCTGGGCGGACGAGCGTGCGCCCGACCCGCTCGTGGTCGGGGAAAGCGCGGTCCTCGACGGCCGCCTCGCTCACGCCGTAGCGGGCCGCGAGCGTCGAGAGCGAGAGGACGTCCTCCTCCGGCGACAGCGTCTCGGGGAGCGAGGCGGCGCTCGCGGCGACGAGGCGCTCCTCGTACCGGCGCAGCGCGTCGCGGACGTCCTTGATCCGCACGCTCCCGGAGTAGGGCAGGACGCGGTGGTCGCGCGCCTCGATCTCCTCGCCGACGCCCAACGAGTCGTCGACGGCGACGAGCAGTTCGACCTCCTCGACGCGGTCGAGTTGATCGAGTTTCTTCTCGACGTACTCGGGGGTCCAAAACCCCATGATCTCGAAGTAGACCCGAAACTCCGAGTGGGCGTAATTGAACGCGAAATCGGGGATCATCACGCTCGCGCCGACCTCTAAGGGTTCGGGTTCGCGAAGCAGTTCCCAGTCGAGATCCAGCGCCGCAAAGCGGGTCGCGAACTCGCGCTCGACGCCGCTGTCGTAGCTCACCTCGATGGGCTCCGTATCGGGCGGCCGGAGGTCACTATCGGAGAGTTCGAGGGTCCGCTCGGTGCCCCGGTCGTCGATGGTCGCGCGCAGGTCCCACTCGGTCGCGCCGACGACCGCCCGGAGCAGGCGGGCGAAGCGGGTGCCGTACCGGCGGGTCGCGCGGAACAGCGCGTCGGGACCGGTGACGACGAGTTCCCGACCCCTATCGGTCTTCCTGACCTCGTAGAGCAGCCCCAGTCGCTTGGTCGCCGAGACGAGCCGTCGCGGGTCGTCGCTCCTGATCCGGACCTCGCGGGCGTCGAACAGCGCCGTCTGGGCGAGCGAGAGGTCGTACTGGGCGAGCAGGCTCTCGGGATCGTAGCGATCGGAGAGCGAGGCAAGCACCCCACGCTCCTCGCGGTCGGCGTACAGCGCGTCGTCGAGGTCCGCGGGCGAGACGCCGAGCGAGTCGGCCGCCCGCGCGAGCGCTCGGGTTCGATCCTCGCCGTTTGCGACCAGCACGGCCTCGCCGGCCTCGAAGGCCGCCCGGCGGGCGCGCTCGGGCGGAACGGCGGCCCGCGTCTCGAAGGTCGCCTCCCGTTCGACGAGTTTCGCCAGCCCGCGGACGAGTTTGAAGTCGTGTTCGGCTTCGAGGTCGGCAAGCGCGCCATCGAGCGCTTCGCGTGGCTCCCCGACATGGGCATCGAACACGCCGAGCACCTTCGCGGCAAGCGGACGGTGCTCGCGCCCGGCGAACTGGAGGTGATAGCCCCCGCCGGCACGCGAGACGCGAAGCAGGTCCTTGGTCAGCACCGTCCCCCCGTAGGGGATCGGGGGTGAAAAAGGCGCTCGAACGGTGATGAGTGCGCGCTCGGGCAAGCCCGCGGGTTATCCGGCCGTGGCACCAACGACAAACGGCACGGGGAGGGCGCTACGGGACCGATCCGTGGCGGTCGCTCCGTCACACCATGATCGTAGACAAATGCAAGCTGTGTGAGTTCTACGTCGTCGTCGAGAGCCCGGCCGATCACCACCGCGTCATCCAGGCCCACGAGCGAAGCGAACACGGCATGGTCGACCCCGGCCGCCAGAACCACCGGTCCGACACCTGATCCCGATCAGCGACGCCGGGCCGCGACGTTCTCCTCGGCGGTGTCCTCGCTCACGAGTTCGTAGAGCAGCGCCCGTTTGCCCTCGCCGGGCCGGAGGATCCGACCCAATCGTTGGGTGAACTCCCGCTCGGAGCCGCTGCCCGAGATGACCACGGCGACGCTCGCGTCGGGGACGTCGACCCCCTCGTCGAGCACGTTCGAGGCGACGACTCTGGAGTAGGTCCCCTCGCGAAAGCGCTCGAGGATCTCGCGGCGTTCCGTCGTACTCGTTCGGTGGGTGATCGCCGGAATGAGAAAGCGCTCGGAGAGCCGGTAGACCAGGTCGTTGTGCGCGGTGAAGACGATGATTCGCTCGCCGCGGTGGCGGTCGAGGATCCCGCCCAGCGCCTCGACCTTCCGCTGGGCGTTCGAGACGATCTCGCGGGCGCGCTGTTTCGCGAGCAGCGCCTCTCTCGCACGCGGATCCGATCCGGAGCGCTTGACGAGTTCCTGGTAGTCGCTCCCGCGGCGCATGTCGATCCCCGACTCCCGGAGATAGGAGACGAACGTCTCCTGATTTCGTTCGTACGCCTCGCGTTCCTCGGCCGTGAGCGACACCTCGATCCGCTTGACGTCGTAGGGCGCGAGGTGTTTCCCGGCGAGTTCCTCGGCGTTCGTCCGGTAGACGACCGGCCCGACCAGTTCCTCGACGACCTCGTGAGCGCCGTCGGGACGCTCGAACGTCGCGGTCAGACCCAACCGAGCGGGTGCGGCGAGCAGGCGGGCGATCTCGCGATACCCCTCCCCGCCGAGGTGGTGGACCTCGTCGAAGACGACGAACGGGAAGACGTCCCCGACGGAGTCGGCCTTGAGATAGGCCGAGTCATAGGTAGAAACGGTGATCGCCTCGCGCGACTGGACGCCGCCGCCGAACTGTCCTACTGGAATATCGAACTCCTCGCGGAGTTCCTCACGCCACTGGTTCAGTAGATCGATCGTGGGGACGACGACCAATGTAGGGACGGCGAGTTCCTCGATGACCTTTAGCGCGATCACCGTCTTGCCGCTTCCCGTCGGGAGTTCGAGCACTCCCCGATCCCCGTTCTCGCGCCACGCGTCGAGGGCGTCCCGCTGATAGGACCGCAGTTCGTACTCGGAGGTGAGCCCTCGAAGCGTCGGGGTATCGAAGACGAGATCCTCGGTGTCGACCCTCTCCGCGAGACGGGTCCGGAGGTCGCCGTAGCGAAACGCGGGCGCCCTGTAGACCTCGCTTCGGGGGTCGTATTCGAGGATCGGGTCCGAGGGATCGGTCTCCCGAACGGCCTCGAGTTCGCGCTCGTCGCCGCTAACGCGGATCGTCCCGTCCTCGTAGGTGATCCGTACCGCCACTGGGGGCGGGTTGGCGGCCGCGCCATATATACCGAACGCGTCGTCCCGTCGGCCGCGCCGTTCGGCGGGCCGCGGACAGGTCATCGGGCCGTTACACCACGCCTCGGTCGTTCGAGCGTCCGGGTTCCGCCCGTAATCCTGCTATCGGCCGTTCGGCCGTCTCCCTGTAAGTTACAGCCCGTCCTCTCGGAGGATACGCAGACACGTTCATACTGTCGCCCATCCAACTCTAATCGGGTGAATACGATGGTAACACAGACGACCGAGATGGAGGAGTCGATGGCGAACAGCGCCAGCGAGACGTGGCGATCGCTCATGATCGTCGGGGGGGTGTTGGCGGTGCTGGGCGTGCTCGCGATCGCCTTCCCGTTCGCGACGGGGATCGGTATCGAACTGCTGCTCGGGGGGTTGCTCGTCGTCGGCGGGGTCGTCCACGGCTGGCACGCGCTCAGCGCACGAAGGTGGGCCGGCTTTTTCGGCGGCGTTGCCCTCGGCGTCCTCTACGTGATCGCCGGGCTGGTACTGCTCGCGAACCCCGTCGTCGGGCTGGCGACGCTCACGCTCCTGGTGGGAGCGTTCTTCCTCGTCGACGGGGTCGTCGAACTCTACATGGGCTTTCGGGTCCGTCCCGGGACGAACTGGGCGGGGCTGGCGGTGAGCGGCGTCCTCTCGCTGGTGCTCGCGGGGCTGATCCTCGCCGGCTGGCCGAGCACCGCCGTCTGGGCGGTCGGCCTCCTGTTCGGGATCAACCTGCTCACGACCGGCCTCGCGATGGCCGCGGTCGCGATGGGTGGCAGACGGATGGAGCGGGCCGGGGCGGGAGCGGGAACCCCCCGTCCCGAATAGCACCCCAGTTCGGGTCGGTTCTGTAACCCTTAAATCCGCGCGGGCGCACCCTCGACGCATGAGCAACGACGAGCCCGCGGCACCCGACGAGGACCGAGAACCGACGGAGCCAGCGGCGGACGAGACGCCGGACGAAACCGACGAAACGACCGTGGACGAGGGGGACGGGCCCGAGGAGGACGCCCCCGACGAACGCGAGAAGCGCGAGGAACTCAAGGCCGAACTCGCCGAACGCGAGGAGCGGATCGAGGAGCTCGAATCGCGTCTGAAGCGCACGCAGGCGGACTTCCAGAACTACAAGAAGCGCGCGAAAAAGCGCCAGCAACAGGTCGAGGAGCGCGCGACCGAGGACCTCGTCACCCGGCTGCTCGACGTTCGGGACAACCTCAAGCGCGCCGTCGAGGAGGACTCCGAGGACGTCGAGAGCCTCCGAGAGGGCGTCGAGATGACGCTCGCGGAGTTCGATCGCGTCCTCGAGGACGAGGACGTGAGCGAGGTCGCCCCGGAGCCGGGAAGCGAGGTCGACCCACAGCGCCACGAGGTGATGATGCGCGTCGAGAGCGACCGGCCCGAGGGGACCGTCGACGAGGTCTACACGTCGGGCTACGAGATGGCCGAGAAGGTGTTGCGGCCGGCGCAGGTGACGGTCAGCGACGGAACGGAAGAGTAGTATTGCGGTTCCGGTTTTCGTGCCACGCGCAACGCGCTGATCGGCGGAATTTACCCGCTAGCGGCCCGTTGACAGGGTTTCCCGTGGAGGGTCGAGCTCGCAAGGCTTAAAAGACCGAGTGCGCAAGGATAGGCCAACAATGGCGAGTAACAAGATTCTCGGTATCGATCTCGGTACCACGAACAGCGCCTTTGCGGTCATGGAGGGTGGCGACCCCGAGATCATCGTCAACGGCGAGGGCGACCGGACGACGGCCTCTGTGGTGGCCTTCACCGACGACGGCGAGCGATTAGTAGGAAAACCGGCGAAGAACCAGGCGATCCAGAATCCCGACCGGACGATCGCCTCGATCAAGCGCCACATGGGCGAGGAGGACTACACCGTCGACGTCGAGGGCGAGGAGTACACGCCCGAGCAGATCTCGGCGATGATCCTCCAGAAGATCAAGCGCGACGCCGAGGAGTACCTCGGCGACGACGTCGAGAAGGCCGTCATCACCGTCCCGGCGTACTTCAACGACAAGCAGCGCCAGGCGACGAAGGACGCCGGCGAGATCGCCGGCTTCGACGTCGAGCGCATCGTCAACGAGCCCACCGCCGCGTCGATGGCCTACGGGCTGGACGACGACTCGGATCAGACGGTACTGGTCTACGACCTCGGCGGCGGCACCTTCGACGTCTCCATTCTCGACCTCGGTGGCGGCGTCTACGAGGTCGTCGCCACGAACGGGGACAACGACCTCGGTGGCGACGACTGGGACGAGGCGATCATCGACCACCTCGCCGAGGAGTTCCAGAACGACCACGGCATCGACCTCCGGGAGGATCGCCAGGCGCTCCAGCGGCTGAAGGACGCCGCCGAGGAGGCGAAGATCGAGCTCAGCAGTCGAAAGGAGACCGACATCAACCTGCCCTTCATCACGGCGACGGATTCGGGGCCGGTCCACCTCGAGACCTCGCTGACCCGCGCGAAGTTCGAGTCGCTGACCTCGGACCTGATCGAGCGCACCGTCTCGCCGACCGAGCAGGCACTCAGTGACGCGGGCTACGACGAGGGCGACATCGACGAGGTGATCCTCGTGGGGGGATCGACCCGGATGCCACAGGTGCAGGAGAAAGTCGAGGAGGTCGTGGGCCAGGAGCCCAAAAAGAACGTCAACCCCGACGAGGCCGTCGCGCTGGGCGCGGCGATCCAGGGCGGCGTCCTCGGCGGCGAGGTCGACGACATCGTCCTGCTGGACGTCACGCCCCTCTCGCTCGGTATCGAGGTCAAGGGCGGCCTCTTCGAGCGCCTCATCGAGAAGAACACGACGATCCCGACCGAGGAGTCGAAGATCTTCACCACCGCCGCCGACAACCAGACCTCCGTGCAGGTCCGGGTGTTCCAGGGCGAACGCGAGATGGCAGAGGACAACGAACTGCTCGGCGAGTTCATGCTCTCGGGGATCCCGCCCGCGCCCGCGGGCACGCCCCAGATCGAGGTCTCGTTCAACATCGACGAGAACGGCATCGTCAACGTCGAGGCCGAGGACCAGGGCTCGGGCAACAAGGAGGACATCACGATCGAGGGCGGCGCGGGCCTCTCGGACGAGGAGATCGACCGCATGCAGAGCGAGGCCGAACAGCACGCAGAGGAGGACAAGGAACGCCGCGAGCGCATCGAGGCGCGCAACGACGCCGAGAGCGCCGTCCAGCGCGCCCGCAGCCTCCTCGAGGAGAACGAGGAGAACGTCGACGACGAACTGATCGAGGAGATCGAGGCCGAGATCGACGAGGTCGAGGCCGTACTGGAGGACGAGAACGCCGAGACCGAGGAGATCAAGTCCGCGACCGAGGACCTGAGTAAGGCGCTTCAGGAGATCGGCAAGCAGATCTACCAGGGCGCCCAGGAGGGCGCCGCGGGCGCAGGCGCCGGAGCGGCCGGTGGCGCGGGCCCCGGCGGCATGGGCGACATGGGCGGCGCGGGTGCGGCCGGCGCTGGCGGTGCGGGCGGCCAGGAGGGCGAGTACGTCGACGCCGACTTCGAAGATGTAGGCGACGACGAGAACGACGCGTAGTAGCGACGACGGGCCACACCTCGTTATCGGTACTCGGGTCGACGGCGAACCGGAAGGCGAATACAGAACCCTCGTTTTCAGGCCGTTCGCGCCCGCAATCCGTTGATCCCCAGCGGCACGACCAGTCCCACGCCGATCAGGACGGCGATCGCCGCGGTCCGGCTGTCGATCGTCAGCCTCGTCCCGTACCAGAGCACGACCGCCAGCACGACGCAGACGGCGGTGATCCACGTATCCGTCGACACCATGGCGGACCGCGGTCCAACGGAGGTAAATGTTTTCTGTTAATCGCTACCGTATTTTACGGGACGGAGCGGTCGCGGACGGTTAGAGCCGGTCGAGGGCGCTCTCGATCGGTTCGTCGCCCTCGATCAGTTCGAAGGTCTTTCCGTGGGTGGTCTCGGCGTCGAGGGCGGTCACGAGCGTCCGGGCGACGTCGGCGCGGGTGATCTCACCGCGTTCGACGCGGCGGGCCGCCTCGATCTTCCCCGTTGCGGGCTCGTCGGTCAGCGCGCCCGGCCGGGCGATCGTGTAGGTCAGATCGCTCTCCTGAAGGTGCTCGTCCGCGGCGAGTTTGGCTTCGAGGTACGGCCGCAGTTCTTCGGGACTCTCTGCGGGCCGGTCGGCGTTGATCGAACTGAGCATGACGAACCGGTCCGTCCCTTCCTGCTCGGCCGCGTCGATCAGCCGGATGGCGCCGTCGCGGTCGACCCCCTCGACGTCCTCGCCGCTCGATCCCGCCGCGAAGATCACCGCATCACACCCCTCGACGGCGTGGGAGACCTCCTCGGTGAGGTCCGCGACGACCACGTCGACGCCGAATTTCTCCTCCATCTCCGATACTTGGGACTCCTCGCGGACCATCGCGTGTGCGGTGTGCTCGCTTTCGCTCAGGAGTTCGGTGACGTGCTGTCCGACCCCGCCGTGCGAGCCAGCGACCAGTACGTCCATCGTTCGAAAGGAGGGGCGAGAGGCCCAAAAGCGTGCCGTCGGCGCACGAAAGGCGTCGTCTCAGGGCGTCTCGTGGAGCTTCTCGCCGCGGTGAAGCCGGGTCGCGATGGTGAACGTCTGTTCGCGCTCCCGGCGAGTGGGGGTATGGGCGGCGAGATACCGGGCGGTGGCGATCAGGTGGAGCCGTTCCTCGCCGGTGCGCCCCGCCTGTTCGAAGGCGGCTTCGACGTTCTGGAGCGTGTGGAAGTTCGAATCCTCCCGGAGCAGTGCCCCGCCGAGGGTGCGTTTCAGCGCCTCGGGATCGCCGCCCGAATCGAGGTAGTCCGCGACGATCCGACCCGCCCGATTCACCTCGCCTTCCTCGTCGAAGGCCTCGGAGAGGTCGGAGAGCAGGGTTTCGGGATCGGAACCGACCTCGCGTGGCTCCGGAACCGCGGTCGGCGGCGTGTTGAGGAACCGATCGAGGTAGACGTTGACCGCGCCGTCGTAGACCGCCCTGTAGATCCCCTCCCCCTCCGTCCGGCGGGCCAGCCCGCAGACCGCGTTCGCGTAGGTGTAGGTGTGATGGACCGTGTTCCAGTCGCGGAACTCGTTGCCCGTCCCGAACTGTGCGATCCGAACGGCGGCGGCCTCGGCCACCCGGTCGGCCAGTCGTGCCGCGCTCGCACCGTCCTCGATCGCCTCGTCGAGTGTCGCGACGATCCCTCGGGGATCCTCGGAGAGCAGCGTCTCGCCGAACCCCTCAGGAGGCGTCCACTCGTCGCCCTCGCCCGCCTCGATTCGTGCGGGGAGGCGCTCGAACGATTCGTCGAGAAGCGCGGCCAGATCCACGGGCTGGCGCCACGAGGAGCGCTCCTCGCTCCGTTCGGCGCTCGCGAGGCCGGGGACGAGCGCCGGAAGCAGGTCGTCGGCGCGCTCCCAGCCGACGTGGTCCAGCGTCTCACAGGCCTTGTTGAGGAAGTCGACCGTGTGGCCGACGTCGAGGTACCGGTGGTCGGTGGCCGCACCCACCAGCATGGAAACGACCCGTTTTCGGGAGCCCTCGGCGATCGCGCTCCTGAGGACTCGCTCCGCGCCCTGTCGGTCGCGGACCTCGATACAGTCGCGAAACCACCGATCGAGGCGCTCGGGGTCGTGCTCCCCGCTCAAGGGGTCCTGGACGAATCTGGGGGGATGGCCCGCCGCGTCGTCGGCGACGCTCACCGCACCCGTATAGAGCGCCCGTCGGCGGTCCTCGCGAGCGAGATGGGAAAGGAGGTTCGCCATCGCGCCCATCGTCGTCAGCCCGGGCCCCCAGCCGTCGTCGCGGTAGCGCGCGCCGAAGGTCGCGACGCGCTCCAAGGAGGTCTCGTAGTCGACGCCGGCGTCGTCGAGGCCGATGACTGACTTCGCGAGCACCAGCCGGAGGTCGTTCTCCAGGCCGTCTTCCAATCTCGCGAGCCACCGTTCCTCGGGGGGTTCGTCGCGTTTCGGATGCGGATCGACCCAGATTTCTCCATCTCTGATCTCGACCGGGTAGGTGGGAACGTCGTCGGCGAAGGGGTCGAACGTGCTCCCGCAGGACAGTTCGAACCGCGCGTGGTGCCAGTGGCAGGTCAGGACGCCGTCCTCGACGGTGCCCTGTGCGAGCGGGAAGCCCATGTGCGGACAGCGGTTGTCGACGGCGTGGATCTCGCCCTCGTGGCGAAACAGGGCGATGGCCTGTCCGCGGGTGGTGACGAGCGTCCTGTCGTTCTCCTCTAAGTCGTCGACGCTCGCGACCTCGACGAAGTCGTCGGTGGTTGCCATACCCCACGGTACGTCGGACGGTGACTAAACGGTTCGCTGAAACGGTCTTCTGTATCTCAGACGAACGATACGGGGAGCATCAGGAGAACGCCACAGAAGAGGCCGATGGCGAGCTCCGGGGTCCCATTTCTCGGGAGATCCCGCCCGATCGAACGCGCCTCGGGAACGAGTTCCGAGAAGACGAGGTAGATCATCGCGCCCGCGGCGAAGCCGAAGCCGACCGCGAGGAAATCGCGGGCGGTCCGAACGAAGGCGTAGGCGAGTGCCGCGCCGATCGGCTGGGGAAGGCTCGAGAAGACCGCCCACCAGACCATCCGCCAGCGCGGGACGCCCAGTCCCTGAAGCGGGATGGCGACGGCGATGCCTTCGGGCACGTTCTGGATCGCGATCGCACCGGTGATGAACACCGCGAGCACCGGAACCGTGAGGCCGAGGACCGAAACGCCCTCTCCCAGAGGAAGGTCGGCGAAGGAGACGCCGATTGCGACGCCCTCGGGGAAGCTGTGGACGGTCAGTACGCCGAGGATGAGCACGAGCTTCTTGAAGCCCGCCTCCTCGTACTTGCGGGGGTGGATCTCCGTCCCCGAGAGGGCGCGGTCGCTCGCGACCACGAGCGCGACGCCGACCGCCAGGCCGACTCCGAGAGCGAGCGGTCCGCCCGCGGCCAGCCCCTCGGTTGCCAGCCCGAAGATCGAGGCGGCGAGCATGATCCCCGAGGCGAACCCCCAGAGCGCGACGTTGAGCCGGTCGTTCACGTCGTCGAGGAAGAAGAAGGGAAGCGCCCCGAGGCCGGTCGCGAGCGCCGTCAGCAGCCCCGCGAGGGTGACCAGCGCCAGCTCCGCGTGTACCATGGACGGTGTTGGCGGCCCGACACCATGAGCGACGGGGCCCGAGAGCGGTCCGTTCAAGTACGACAATCCAGTATGAGACGACAACTGATGAGCGAGGATTTCTACGACGTCCTCGGCGTGAGTCGGGACGCCAGCGAGGACGAGATAAACAAGGCCTTCCGGAAGAAGGCCGCGAAGTACCACCCGGACGTCAGCGACGAGCCGGATGCGGAGGAGAAGTTCAAGAAGGCGAAGAAGGCGAAGGAGGTCCTGACGGACGAACAGCAACGGGCGGCCTACGACCGCATGGGTCACGACCGCTTCGAACAGGCCGAGAAACGCGGCGGGTTCGACGGCGGTGCGGGCGGCGCGGGCGGCTTCGGCGGCGGCGACCCGTTCGGCGGCGCGGGCGGCGGTGGCGGCCTCGGCGACATCTTCGAGCAGTTCTTCGGCGGGGGCGGTGGCGGCGGTCGCCGCCAGGGCGCGGACCTCCAGACGCGCCTGTCGGTCACGCTCGAGGAGGTCTACGACGGCGTCGAGAAACAGATGACGATCAACCGCCCCGAGCGCTGTGAGGCCTGCGACGGCGCGGGCGGGACGAACCCCCAGACCTGCCCGGAGTGCAACGGTCGGGGGCAGGTCACGCAGGTCCAACAGACCCCGTTCGGCCGGATGCAACAGACCCAGGCCTGTCCCAACTGCCGCGGCGACGGGCAGGTCTACGAGGAGAGTTGTAAGGACTGTCGCGGCGAGGGGCAGGTCACCCGCGAGACCACCCTCTCCGTGGAGATCCCGGAGGGCATTCGCGACGGCCAGACCCTGCGGATGGAACGCGAGGGCGCGCCCGGCGAGCGGGGTGGCCCCAACGGCGACCTCCTGATCGAGATCCGAGTCGAGGACCACCCCGACTTCGAGCGCGACGGCGACGACCTGCGGTACAGAAAAGCGATCTCGTTTCCCCAAGCCGTCTTCGGTGACACCGTCGAGGTCCCGACGATGGAGGGCACGGTAGAGATGGACGTGCCGGGTGGCACCCAGAGCGGCGAGCGCTTCCGCCTCGAGGGCAAGGGCATGCCCCGGCTTCGACGCCGAGGCCAGGGCGACCTCTACGTCTCGATCCAGGTCGTGACCCCCGAGGAACTCAACGAGGAGCAGCGCGAGGCGCTCGAGGCGTTCGCAGAAGCCGGCGGCGAGGAGATCGAGGTCGAACAAGGGTTTTTCGAGCGGATCAAGAGTTCGCTGTAGGCGGGTCGATCACACAGCGGCTTTCTACCGGCGTCGAGAAGGACCGGTATGGAGACCATCGGGGAACTGGTCGGGCGCGAGCGCCGGACCCGCGAACCGGCGCTTCGCGCGCGAACCGGCGTGGCGCTGCGCTACGACTACTACCAGTTCTGTACGACCGCCCAGAAGACGGGCAACTTCTTCAGCCACCGCGGGGTCCGGACGGGGGCGCTCGTCGGGATCCGCTCGGAGGAAAGCGGCGCGCCGATCCTCTCGCTGTTCGGCGCGGCGCTGCTCGGCGCGCGGGTGCGTTTCGACCCGCCCCGCGAACTCGACGCGCGCCTGCTGGTCGCGCCGGGCAAGGAGGTCGAGGAGTACGACCTCCCGGCGGGAGCGAGTCGGATCGCGTACACCGGCGAACCGAGGGCTGGAATCGAGTCCTTCGGCGAGAGCATCTGGAGCGAGAACCCCGCGTGTCCCGTTCCCTCGGAGATCCGTTCCGAGACGCCGTTACTCGAAACCGGGAGCGGGACCTACACCCACGGCGACCTGCTCGCGGCGGCCGAACGGGTCGTCGAGCGGTGGGGGATCGAACCCGGCGACGAGGTCGCGATCCGCGCGCCGCTCTCGGAACCGGGAACGGTCGTCGCGGGCGTTCTCGCGCCGCTTCTCGCGGGCGGCGTGATCGTCTTCCCCGGCCCCGACGAGGTGGCGGACCTCGCGGTCGGCGCGGGGCCCGAACCGAGCACGATCCCTCACGAATCGGTCCCGTAACCTCTCCGCTTCCTGCCGGTTTTGGGAAACCGTTTTATCGGAGAGGGCACATTCGTAGGCTATGGCAGGCAATGGCATACTGCGGGGCTGGCGACGCTATCGGTCCGTGCCGATCATCTACCGGATCGGGGCGGCGTTCGTCCTCGGGTCGATCGTCGGCCTCGTGGTCGGGGAACCGGCGACCGCGCTCCAGCCGATCGGCGACCTGTTCGTCCGACTCCTGAGCATGATCGTCGTCCCGATCGTGATCTTCACGCTGCTGATGGGCGTGCGCCACCTCACGCCCTCCTCGCTGGGACGGGTCGGCGGACAGGTGGTCGCGCTGTACGCGATCACCTCGACGATCGCCGTCGCCATCGGGCTGGCGGTGGCGAACGCCATCGATCCGGGACAGGGGCTGACGCTGGTCGAAGGCGAGATCGACACGCAGGAAGCGCCGAGTTTCACCGAGGTGCTCCTCGGGATCGTCCCCGAGAACCCGATCAACGCGATGGCCAGCGGCGACATCCTCGCCGTGTTGTTCTTCGTCCTCGTCTTCGGCCTCGCGCTCGCGATGCTCCAGGAGTCCAGCGAGAACCCCCGCGTCCAGAACGGCGTCGAGACCTTCTTCGACCTCGCGGAGGCGGGTTCGGAGGCGCTGTTCAAGATGGTCTGGGGGATCATGGAGTACGGCGTGCTGGGCGTGTTCGCGCTGATGGCCTCCATCTTCGCACAGACGGGTATCGGCGTGCTCTCGACGTTCGCGCTGCTGGCGGCCACCCTCGTCCTCGGGGTGGCGCTTCACATCTCCATCGTCTACCTCGGGACGATCATCGCCCTGCTGACCCAGCAGTCGCCGATCGCCTTCCTCGCGGGGATCAAGGAGGCGATGGTGACGGCGCTCTCGATCGCCTCCTCCAGCGCGACGCTCCCGATCTCGATGTCGAACGCCGAGGACAACCTCCGGGTCAACGAGGGAATTTATGGGTTTTCGCTCCCGCTGGGCGCGACCATCAACATGGACGGCACCGGGATGTACCAGGGGATCGTCGCCATCTTCGCGGCGAACCTCGTGGGCGTCTCGCTCACGCTGACCGAACAGATCACGGTCGTCACCATCGCGGTGCTCGCGAGCATCGGCACCGCGGGCGTGCCCAGCGCCGGGCTGATCCTCCTTACATTGGTGCTCACGCAGTTGGGCCTGCCGCTGGAGGTCGTCGGCTTCATCGCGGGCATCGACCCGCTGCTCGACCGGCTTCGCACGATGACGAACGTCACCGGCGACCTCGCGGTGACGACGCTGGTCGCCCACTGGAACGGCGCGGTCGACTTCGACGGCGGCGTCTGGGCCAGCGGCGAGTCCGGCCCCGCCGGCGTCCCCGGCGACGACTGAACGGCGCTCCGACTACCGCGCGTCTTCGAGTTGCGCCAGCGCGTCGGGGTTCTCGATGCTGCTCATGTCGCCCAGGTCCTCGCCCGTGTAGCTCGCCTGGACCGCCCGGCGGATGATCTTCCCGCTCTGGGTCTTGGGGAACTCCGAGACGAACAGCACTTCGCGGGGGCGGAACGGTTTCCCCAACTCCTCGCCGACCTGCGCGCGAAGTTCCTCGCGCAACTCGTCGCTCTCCTCGACGCCCTCCTCAAGGATGACGTAGGTGACGACCGCCGTCCCGGTGGTGTCGTCGGGCACCCCGACGGCGGCGGCCTGGTTCACCGCCTCGTGGTCCATCAGCGCGCCCTCGACCTCCGCCGGCCCGACCTTGCGCCCGGCGACGTTCAGCGCGTCGTCGGCGCGCCCGTGGAGGAACCAGAAGCCATCGCCGTCCTTCTGGGCCCAGTCGCCGTGGTCCCACAGCGGTGGGTCCTCGAACGAACTCCAGTACTCCTCGAGGTAGCGCTCGTCGCCCTCCCACAGCGATTTGGTCATCGAGGGACACGAATCCCGCGCGACCAGAAAGCCCCGTTCGTGTGAGTCGGCGACCGACTCGCCCTGGGAGTTCACGATGTCGACGTCCATTCCTAACCCTGGTCCGCCGAGCGTACAGGGTTTCAGCGGCTGGTTCGGCATCGGCATCAGGAAACAGCCACAGATCTCCGTGCCCCCGGAGATGTTGATGATCGGGGCCTCGCTCCCGCCGACCTTCTCGTAGAACCACAGCCACGACTCGGGGTCCCACGGCTCGCCGGTCGAACCCAGGATCCGGAGGCTGGAGAGGTCGTGGGCCTCGAGGGGTCCGTCGCCGTGTTTCCGGAGCGCGCGGATCGCCGTCGGGCTGATCCCGAACTGGGTGATCGAGTGGCGGTCGATCATCTCCCAGAATCGATCAGGCTGAGGATGATCGGGCGCGCCCTCGTACATGAACAGCGTCCCGCCGAAGGTGTGGACCCCGATCAGCGTCCACGGACCCATCATCCAGCCGATGTCGCTCACCCAGAAAAAGCGGTCGGCGGGCTTGAGGTCCATCCCGAAGTGGACCTCCTTGGGACACTGCACCCCGACGCCCGCGTGCGTGTGGACGATACCCTTCGGCTTGCCGGTCGTCCCCGACGAGTAGAGCAGCATCGACTCCTGATCCGACGGGAGGGACGTGGTCTCGTACTCGTCGGACTCGCTCTCGACCGCCTCCGCCCACGTCTCGTCGCGCTCCTGTCGGTCGTAGTCGGTCCCGAGGCGCTCGTAAACGATCGTGTGCTCGACGTGGCCCGCCTCCTCGATGGCCGCGTCCGCCGAGCCCTTGAGGTGGATCTCGCTGCCCCGCCGGTAGAAGCCGTCGCCGGTAAAGAGCACCGATGGTTCCGAGTCGGCGATCCGCGTGGCCGTGGCGTCGGTGCCGAACCCCGAGAAGATCGGCACCGCGATCGCGCCGACCTTGAAACAGCCGTAGAGGATCGCGGCCACCTCGGGGACCATCGGCATGTACAACCCGACCGTGTCGCCCGTCCCGACCCCCCGCGCTTCGAGCGCGTTCGCGACCTGATTGGCCTGCCGGTGGAGGTCGTGGTAGGTCACTTGGCGGACCTCGCCGGGTTCGCCCTCCCAGATGCACGCGACCTTGTTCCGGGTCTCGTTTCCGGGGGCGGCGTGGCGATCCAGCGTGTTGTGCGCGACGTTCAACTCCCCGCCGGGATACCAGTCGGTGAACTGCGGGCCCCCGCGGCTCGCGGCGTCACCGCTCGCCCGTTCCGGGGCGCTGCGCGCCCCGCTGTCGTCTCGAACGCGGTCGTAGGCCTCGTAAAAGTCGATCCCGAGGTAGTCGACGAGTTCGTCCCAGAACCACTCGATCTCGCCCGTGGTCCGCTCGATCAGTTCCTCGTAGTCGGCGATGTCGTAGCGGTCCATGAACGCCGCGACGTTCGTGTTCGCGGCGAACTCCTCCGTGGGCCTGTGAACGATCTCCCCCGTGTCCGGCGAATCCATATCCGCCCATCCCACAGGAACGACAAAGAGGTTTTGCACAAATTCTTTCTTGCTATTCACCACTACAATTTTATACTACGAGCGGCACTATCCGGTATGGACGGGCTCACCGAGGCGTACACGGGCGGCGGCGCGGACGCGAGCGTTCGTCGCCGCGTCGCCGGCGGCGGGCTGTTTCTCGCGGGCGTCGTGGGCGCGGTTCTCGGCGTGGTCGTCGGGACGACCGACCTCCTCTCGGGTGTCGGTTACGGGCTCTACGAGTCGCGTCGAGTCGCGGGCGTGCTCGCGGGTCTCGGCGTTCCCGCGCTCCTGCTGGGCGTCGTCACCGTGCTGCCCGGAAAGCGGCGCGTCCGCCTCGTGGCGGCGGTCGGCGCGGGACTCGCCGCGGTAGCAGTGGGCTGGTTTTGGCTCGTCTACCCCGCCCACTGGGCGGGCTACGGGCTGGATCGGACCCTCCCCGTGAGCGCGCTCTACCTCGTCGGCCTCACGGTCACGACCGTGGCCCTGTTCGTCGGCGTCGCCCGGTTCAAGACGCGAAACGACCCCGGCGGGACCGTCTCGCTGTCGGTGCTGCGCAAGGGCGAGACCCGGATCGTCGAGGTCGAGCGGCGGGGCCGGGGCAGCGTCGGGCTGTTCGGTTCCGCGTTGGGGCCGACCCGCGGCGACGGCGGGACCGAGACCGCCACCGAAACCACGGAGCGGAGCGCGGCCGACGCCTACTGTGGGACCTGTCGGCACCTCGAGTACGCCACCGAGGAGGGGCGGCTCGTCCCCTACTGTACGTATCACGGGGAGGAGCTGGCGTCGATGGACGCCTGCGAGTCGTGGACCGAACGAAGGCGGTCGTGAGTAGTCCCGGGATCCACCGCCTTCGGCCGGGAGATCGGGGCCGAAATCGGGACGGACTCCGGTCCGATTTCGGAAAACAGCTTTGGGTGTCCGACGGATGGGTGTGATCGACGGGACTGGTCACCCGTCGTACACACGGACGGCTCGATAGGAGTCGCCGCGTGTCCGATCCACACGGACGCCCCGCCCCCGGTTTCCCTACCGGGCGAGGCGGGGGCTGCGCTCTTCGGCGTCGGGAAATAGAGATCCACTACTAGATATCCCGTCCGACGCCGATCGAATCGATCCCGAACTCGTCGGGCCGATGCGGCATCGGATGTCAGCGCCCGACGAACTCTCGAACCTCCGTCGCGTCCCACGCGTTCAGCACGTCTTTGGGTTCGGCCCACCCCCGTCGAGCGGTGTGGACGCCGTACCTACTGTTCTCGAACTCGCTCGCGCTGTGCGCATCGGTGTTGACGACGATTTTCGCGCCCGCCTCGATCGCGACCTTCACTGCCCGCCCCCAGAGGTCGAGACGGGCGGGGTTGGCGTTCACCTCGAGGGCGACGCCGTGGTCGGCGGCGGCCTCCGCGACCCGCTGGAGGTCGGGATCGAGGCCGGGCCGGCGGGTCAGGAGCCGCCCGGTGGGATGGCCCAGCACGTCGGTCTCGGGGTGGGAGATCGCCGCGACGAGGCGGTCGGTCGCCGCCTCCGGATCCATGTCGAGGGCGCTGTGGGGCGAGGCGATTACGATGTCGAGTTTCCCTAGGACGTCCTCGGCGACGCTCAGCCCGCCCGTCTCGTCGACGTTCGCCTCGACGCCGGAGAACACCTCGATCTCGGCGTCCTCGGCGGCCTCGCGGATCTCGTCGGCCTGTTCGAGCAACTCCTCGTCGGGGACGCCGACCCCGCCGACCATTCCGGGGCCGGTCGCGTGATCCGAGATACAGATGTACTCGTGGCCGAACTCGGTGGCGGATGCGATCCACTCCCCGATCGATTCCGTCCCGTCGGACCAGTCGGTGTGGGTGTGTAAGTCCCCGCGGAGGTCGCCCTCCTCGATCAACTCGGGCAGGTCGCCCGCGGCGGCGGCGTCGATCTCGCCGGTGTCCTCGCGGAGTTCGGGCGGGATCCACTCGAGGTCGAGCGCCGCGTACATGCTCTCCTCGGTCTCGCCGGCGACCCGCTCGCCCGCCCGCTGGTCGCTCGTATCCTCAACATCGCTGATGTCGAACACGCCGTACTCGTTGACCTTCAGGTCGCGATCCAGCGCCCGGTTGCGAAACCGGATGTTGTGGGCCTTGCTGCCCGTGAAGTACTGGAGCGCGCTGCCGAACTCCTCGGGGACGACGGCGCGGAGGTCGACCCGGATCCCGTTCGCGACGACGCTCGCCTTGTTCTCGCCGGATTCGATGACGCGCTCGGCGCGCTCCCAGTCGGTGAACGCCCCGACGACGCCTTCGAGGTCGTCGCTCGACGCGAGCACGTCCACGTCGCCGCTCGTCTCGCGCCACCGGCGGATCGACCCCGCGACTTCCGCGCGCTCGACCCCCTCTCGGGAGCGGAGGTACTCGAGGAGGTCGTCAGCGAGCGGACGGGTGTCGCCCAGCAGTTCGCGCTCGCGGGCCTGCCGGGCGAACTCCAGCCCGTCGAGGATGTTCTCCTCCGTCTTCGGCCCGAACCCCTTGAGTTCCTGGATTTCGCCGGCGCTCGCGGCCTCCTCGAGTTCGGCGAGGTTCGTCACCCCGAGCTCCTCGTAGAGCGTTCCCACCGTTTTGGGACCGACGCCCTCGACGCTCGTGAGTTCGTCCATCGCCACCGGGAGGTTCGCCCGTTCCTCCTCGAGTTCCTCGATCGCGCCCGTCTCGACGTACTCGATGACCTTCGCGGAGATGGCCTCGCCCACCCCGTCGATCCCCTCGACGGCGTCTCGACCCTCGCTCACGAGGTCCTCGATCGCGGTCGGGTGCTCGCGAATGCTCTCGGCGGCCCGTCGGTAGGTGTTGGGCTTGTACTCGATGTCCCGTGCTTCGAGGAGGGCGGCGTACTCCTCGAGGAGGGCGGCTATCTCGGCGTTGCGGCTCATGGCCCCCCTTCGGCTTAGCGCCTGTTAGGTGTACTGTCGTCGTCCATCCCGAGCGCCTGTCGCATGAACCGCGACCAGCGTTTCCGGTCGGCGAGTCGCTGGGCCTCGGCCTCGGCTTCGACGTTCGCCGGGCCGAGTTGCTGGAGGCCTTCGAGCGCGCGGTCGATCCCGATGACCGACTCGGCGAGGCGTTCGCCCTCCTGCCTGCTGATCTCGCCCGCCTCGATCGCGTCGAGGCGTTCGAGGCGCGCCTTTCTGAGGGTGCGTTTGGCCCGCTCGACGCGCTCGCGCTCGCCCTCGGGGATCGTCTCCCGGCGTTTTATCTCGAAGACGAACTCGCGAAGCTCGACGCGCTCGCCCTGCACGTCGATCTCCTCGGGGATCTGCGCGCCGATGGTCGCGCCCTCCTTGCCGATCCGTTCGAGCAGCTGTTTTCGCTCGTACTCCTGCACGGGCGGAGGTTGGACGGTACGCGTGAAAACGTTGCGCCCCGCGGATAGGTACGGCCGCACACCCGGTAGTGGCGTGAGCGCGCCACGTGCCGCGACCGCGACGGCGTCACCGATCCCCACTCCTTTTGTCACCCCGACGCGAACCTCCGGCAATGGCGCAGTGTGATCGGTGTGGCGCACACGAGAACCTCCCCTACCGGTGCGGGCGCTGTGGCGGGGTCTTCTGTGCGCGACACCGACTGCCGGAGAACCACGACTGTCCCGGCTTACAGGAGTGGCGCGACCCCGACGGGATCTTCGACAGCGGCTTCGACGACAGCGTGAACCACCCCGGCGGCCGCGAGAAGGGCGTGCGCGACCGGGTGCCGATCAACACCGGCACCGGCGGGCCGCTGGGCTACTTCCGCAACAACATGACCTACGTCTTCCTGCTGTTGATGTGGGTGACGTTCTCGCTGCAGTTCCTCCTCCTGCCGCTGCTGGGGTTTCCGGTAAACAGCGACCTCTCGGTCTACCTGTTCGTCCTCCAGTCGAACGACATCACCCACGTCTGGACGTGGTTCACCTCGATCTTCGCACACGGCAGCGTCGGCCACATAGTCATGAACAGCATCGTGCTGTACTTCTTCGGGCCGATCGTCGAGCGGAAGGTCGGCAGCCGCAACTTCACGGTGCTCTTCCTCGCCAGCGGCGTGATCGCCGGCCTCTCGCAGGTCGGCACCTCGCTCGCGCTCGGCGAGTTCAGCGCCGTCGTCGGCGCCAGCGGCGCGATCATGGCGATCATGGGCGTGCTCACCGTGCTGAACCCCCAGCTCCGGGTGCTGCTCTTTTTCTTCATCCCGATGCCGCTGTGGCTCCTCACGCTGGGGTTCGCCGCGGTCTCGGTCGGCGTCGTCGGCCTCGGCGGCCTCGGCGCGGGCGGGATCGCCCACCTCGCCCACCTCGCGGGCCTGTTCGTCGGCCTCGCGTACGGCGAGAAACTCCGGCGTGAGGGCGAACGCGCGCCCGATCAGCTCCGGTTCGGCGGCGGCGGTCCCGGTGGCCCCGGTGGTCCCGGCGGGCCGGGCGGTCCCGGCCGAGGGCGGTTCTGATGGACGTCGCCCTCCCCGAGTTCCGGCCCGATCCCGACCTCGCCCGGGCAGAGATGGAGGAACTCCAGCGCGAGATCGCACGCGAGGCGACCTTCGAGGACGAACCGCTCCCGGAGTCGCCCGTCGTCGTCGGCGTCGACCAGGCGTTTCCCGACGAGCGGGCCGTCAGCGCGATCGTCGCCATGCGCGACGGCGAGGTGATCGAGCGCGCCTCCGCCGTAACCGACCTTTCTATACCATATATTCCGGGGCTGCTCTCCTTTCGCGAGGGCGAGTCGATCCTCGCGGCGTTCGAGACCCTGGAGTGCGACCCGGACCTCGCGCTGTTCGACGGCAGCGGCCGGATCCACTTCCGGCAGGCCGGGCTGGCGACCCACATGGGCGTGGCGCTCGACCTCCCGAGCGTGGGGGTCGCGAAGAGCCTGCTCTGTGGCCGGTTGAGCAACCCGCCCGAGGAACCCTTCGCGGAGGGGACGCGGGTGCCGATCCTCGCCGACGGGCGAGTCGAGGTCGAGCAGGGGACCGTCCTCGGGTACGCGGTCCAGACCCGCCAGTACGAGGGACGTCGGTACATCAACCCGCTGTACGTGAGTCCGGGCCACCGGGTCGGCGCGGAGACGGCCGCCTCGCTCGCACAGCGCCACTGTGCGGGCTACAAGCTCCCCGAACCGATCCGGCTGGCGGACTCGTACGCCGACGAACTCGCGCGCGAACTCGACGGGTAGCCGCCCGCGTTCGTGCGCGCTCGAAAGACGGTGGTCGAACCGCCGTCGAGTCGGCGCTGGCGCCGACGGACGGTAACGTCCGATAGTACAACAATTAACTCCCCGGCGGCCGACGGGTGGCCCATGGAGAAGACCGTTTGTATCACGGGTTGTTCGTCGGGGATCGGTCGCGAGACGGCCAGACAGTTCCGAGAGGAGGAGTGGACGGTGTACGCGACCGCCCGGAACGTGGGCGACATCGCCGATCTCGCGGAACTCGGGTGCGAGACGGCCGAACTCGACGTGACGAACGACGTACGGGTACAGGCGGTCGTCGAGCGGATCGTCGAGGAGACGGGCCGGATCGAC
Organism: Halalkalicoccus sp. NIPERK01; assembly: GCF_030287405.1. Lineage (NCBI taxonomy): Archaea > Methanobacteriati > Methanobacteriota > Halobacteria > Halobacteriales > Halalkalicoccaceae > Halalkalicoccus > Halalkalicoccus sp. NIPERK01. Next base: position 101,111 of record NZ_JASVVV010000002.1, read on the forward strand.
TGTCTGGTCAACAACGCGGGCTACGGCCAACTGGGCCCGGTCGAGGACGTCCCGGTACGGGACGTCGAAAAGCAGTTCGACACCAACGTCTACGGCCCACACCGCCTCACGAGGGAGGTCCTGCCCCACATGCGCGAGCGCGAGGACGGCACCATCGTCAACGTCTCCAGCATCGCCGGCCGGGTCGCCTTCCCCGGCGGCGGCGTCTACTGCGGGTCGAAGGCCGCCCTCGAATCGATGACCGACGCCCTTCGGGTGGAGGCCGACCGCTTCGGCGTCGACGTCGTGCTGGTCGAACCCGGTCCCGTGGAGACGGGCTTCTCGGATCGCGCCGAGAGCGAGACGGACGACATCCCCCGATCCGAGACCTACAGCGACATCTACGGCGTGATCGACGACACGCAGGCCATCGGCGGCGACGGGCCGGGCGCGATCCCCCCGGGAGAGGTCGCCGACTGGATCGTCCACGCCGCGAGCGCGACCCGTCCGAGCGCGCGCTACCCGGTCGGCCGGGTGGCGAAGTTCGGCTCGGTCGCCCGCGTACTGCCGGACTCGCTTCGGGACGCGGCGTTCAAACTCGCGTTGAAAGTGATGGGATGATTCGCGAGCGCGAACGACTGGAAGGGACGCCCGAACGCGACCTCGCGCTCGACTGCGTCGAGGCCGGGATCCGGGCCGCCGACCCCGAGCGGGCGATCGGCGAGGTCGTCTCCCTCGAGGGCGACCGACTGAGCGTTGAGGACGCCAGCTACGACCTCGACGAGTACGAGGAGGTGGTCGTCCTCGGCGGGGGCAACGCCGGGGGCCGGATGGCGAGCGCGATCGAGGGAGTGCTCGGCGAGCGGATCAGTAGGGGGGTGGTCGTCACCGACGCGCCCGAGGAGACCGAGCGGATCGAGGTGCTGCCGGGCGATCACCCCGTGCCCTCCGAGCGCGGGGTCGACTCCACGCGCCGAATGCTCGAACTCGCGGACGAGGCCGGGGAGGAGACGCTCGCGGTCGTGCTGATCTCCGGCGGCGGCAGCGCGCTCATGCCCGCGCCCGCCGAGGGCGTCTCGCTCGAAGCGCTCCAGGAGGTGACCGAGGCGCTGCTCGCGAGCGGGGCCGAAATCGGGGAGATCAACGCCGTCCGCAAGCACTGTTCCGCGTTCAAGGGCGGGGGGCTGGCCCGCCGGGCCGCTCCTAGCACTGTGGTCTCGCTGATCGTCAGCGACGTGATCGGCAACGACCTGAGCACGATCGCGAGCGGCCCGACCGCGCCCGACGCGACGACGTTCGCCGACGCTCGGGAGATCCTCGACCGCTACGGGATCGATCCGCCCGAAGCGATCGCCGAGCGCCTCGAACGCGGGGCGAACGGGGAGTACGAGGAGACGCCCGACGCCGAGGACCCCGTCTTCGACCGGGTGGACAACCACGTCATCGCCGACGGGTTCAGCGCCCTCGAGGCGGCCCGCGACCTCGCGCGCGAGCGGGGCTACGAGCCGCTGATCCTCTCGACGAGCGTTCGCGGCGAGGCCCGCGAGGCCGCGAAGACCCACGTCGCCATCGCGGAGGAGGTGCGGCGAACGGGCAACCCCATCGAGCCTCCCGCGGTGGTCTGCTCGGGCGGCGAGACCACGGTGACGATCCGCGGGGAGGGAACGGGCGGCCCCAACCAGGAGTTCGCGCTTTCCGCGGCGCTCGAACTCCGGGAAAGAGAGGGGATCGCGCTGGCGAGCGTCGACACCGACGGGATCGACGGCGCCAGCGACGCCGCGGGCGCGCTCGTCGACGGCACGACGGTCTCGGATCCCGAGACCGCACGGGCCGCGCTGGCCGAGAACGACGCCTACCCCTGCCTCGCCGAGCGCGACGCGCTGATCGAGACGGGGGCTACAGGAACGAACGTCAACGACCTGCGGGTGCTCGTGGTCGCCACCCCCGAGGCGAGTCGTTGAGGCGCTCGCCGCCCTCGGCGGTGACGACCACCAGGTCCTCGATCCGCACGCCGAATCTCCCTTCGAGATAGATCCCCGGTTCGACGCTGAAGACCATTTCCGATTCGAGCTCTCTGGTATTCCCCTCGACGATGTACGGCGGCTCGTGGACCTCGATTCCGACCCCGTGGCCCGTCCGGTGGGTGAATTCCTCACCATAGCCCGCTCGTTCGATCACCTCCCTCGCGGCGCGGTCGACCGCCTCCGCAGGGACGCCGGGTTCGACCGCCTCGACGGCCGCTTGCTGGGCCTCACGGACGGCGTCGTGGACGTCCTCGAACCCCTCGGGCGGACCGCCCCGGACGACGGTCCGGGTCTGGTCGCTCGGGTAGCCATCGAGACGGGTTCCGAAGTCGAGCACGACGGGGTCGCCCGCCTCGATCTCCCGGTCGCCGTGGCGGTGGTGTGGGCGCGCGCCGTTGGCTCCCGAGGCGACGATCGTCTCGAAGGAGGGTCCTTCGCCGCCGACGTCGGCCAGTCGCGAGTCGATCTCGCGGGCGAGGTCGCGTTCGGTCACGCCGGTAAAATCGAGGGTCCTGACCTCCTCGCTCACCCGGTCGGCCAGTCGGCTGGCCCGGCGGATCGCGTCGATCTCCGCCTCGTCCTTTCGGATCCGCAGGTCGGCCAGCGCCTCGCTCGCCAGCCCGAACTCGGCGTCCGTGGCGGCGCGGAGGTCCTGTGTGAAGCGCGCCCACAGGCGGTCGTCGACGAGCAGGCGGTCGGGATCGAGGGTCGAGAAGATCGCCTCGATGTGCTCGCGGGGATCCTCGCCGTCGTCCCAGAGCCGGATATCCGAGACCCACGTCTCGGCCAGTTGCTCGGCGTACATCGCCGGCGCGAGGAAGGTCGGTTCGCCCTCGCGGGGGACGAACAACAGGAGGTGGCGCTCCATGGGGTCGTCTCGAAATCCGGTGAGATACTGGCAGTTCGGCCCCGGGAAGAGCACGAGACATTCCTGTGGGGAGAGCGCGTGTTGGCAGGCGCGGGTTCGGCCCTCGTAGTCGGCGTTCATGGTCGGATCTCGAGCGGAACGAAAATAAGCGTAGGTTACAGCTGCATCGTCATCTCGACGACGGTCCCCTCTACAGCCGTCGATTCGTGAGCGGAGAACTCGTGGCGGTACTCCCGAACCCGTTCGTAGCCGTGAGCCTCGTAGAACGGTAACGCGTTGAGCGACGCCGAGAGACCGAGCGTTCGGACGCCGTGCTCGCGTGCGTGGCGCTCCAGATCGGCCAAGATCGCGGAGCCGACGCCCCGCCGAGCGACCGACGGGTCGACGTAGACGCCCGTCACCTCGGCGTCCACACTCGCCTCGTATCCCTCGGACGGATCGAGTGATAGGCTCCCGAACCCTCGAACACCCTCGCGATCCTCCGCGACCACGAAGTACGCGTCGTCCGACTCGATCGCACCCGCGTAGTCCGCCGACTTACAGCCCATCGCCCACGCTTCGACCTGGGACTCGGAATACGCTTCGGGGCCGAGTTCGGTGATCGAGGCGACGTGGACCTCCTGGATGATCTCCGCGTCGCCTGGCGTCGCCTCGCGAATCTCCATAAAGCGGTATGATCGTTCCGAGAGAAATAAATCCGGACGCTAGTCGAGACACGCGGCGACGAGTTCGAGCATCCGTTCCCCTCGGACCTCGTCGGCGAACAGCGGCACCCGTTTGACGTCGTGGCCGCGAAACAGCTCCTGCGAGCGGGTCAGCGCGCCCTGCTGGACCTGCCAGCGGCGCTTGCAGAACTCGCAGTCCTCGAGGTCGGGCGAGACGAAGTCCTCGGGATCGCCGCCGGCCACGTCTGCGAAGTCCTCCATCACGCGGTTGACGACCACCGTCGAAACGGGGATCTCGAACTCCTCGAGTCGGGCGAGCAGCCGTTTGGACTCGACGACGCTCATCTCCTCGGGGACCATCACGATCCGGAAGTCCGTCTTCGCGGGGTCCCGGAGCGTCGCCCGCAGGCGCTCGATTCGCTCTCGGAGGTCGTCGAGGTCCGCTCTCCCCCCTTCAGGGGGCTCTCCGCCGAACATCCCCTTCATCCCCTCGACCATCCCCTGCATGCGCTGGCGGAACTGCATCACTCGTCCGAGCATCGAGTCCATCACCTCGGGCAGTTCGAGCAGCCTGAGGGTGTGGCCCGTCGGCGCGGTGTCGATCACCACCCGGTCGAAGCGGTCGTCGTCGAGATACTGCAGCAGTTGGCGCATCGCCGCCGCCTCGTCCGCGCCGGGCATCGACCCGCCCGACAGCAGGTCGCCCAGTCCGCCCTCGCCGTCCTCGTCTGCGCCGCCCGCGTCGCCTAACAGCCCGTCGAACCCTCCCAATGGGTTCTCGCCGCCGAGCAGCCCCTCCTCGACGGCCTCGTCCGGGTCGATCTCGGCGGCGAACAGCGGGATCTCGTCCCTGATTCGGGTCGGCTCGCCGGGGATCGGCGTTTCGAGGGTGTCCGACAGCGAGTGGGCGGGATCGGTCGAGACGACTAGGGTGGCAGTGCCGTCCCGTGCGCTCGCCAGCGCGGTCGCGGCGGCCATCGTCGTCTTGCCGACGCCGCCTTTCCCCCCGTAGAGCACGTACTCGGGGGCGTCGACGCCCGAGGGGACGGACACCTCGACGTCCTCGATCTCCTCGACGGGTTCGACGTCAAGTTCGACCATACCCGGCCTTTCCCGCGAGGCTCCGTGTACCCGTCGGTCCCGGGTGAGGGCGGGTCAGGCGAAAAATTTCGCTAGCCGGTCCGCGGCCTCCTCGGCCCGGGGCGTCACCAGCGCGAACCGGAGCCACTGGACTCTCGAGGAACCGAACGCCTCACCGGGCATTCCGGCAACGCCGGCCTCGTCGATGAGGCGCTCGACGTTGGCCATCGTCCCCGGGAACCCTTCGAAGCGCGCCAGCACGTAGAACGCCCCGTCCGGGCGGGTGTACTCGGCTCCCGCCGAATCGAGCGCGTCGGTGAAGGCCCCGATCCGCTCGGCGAGCATCTCGCGGGTCGCCTCGTAGTAGTCGGGACCCGTCTCCCGGAGCGCCCGCAGAACCGCGTACTGGGCGGGCCGCGAGCCGGTGACGTTGACGAGCATGTGGCGGGTCCGGGCGGGGTCGGCCAGCGCGGGCGGCAGGACGGTGTATCCCACCCGAAAGCCCGTGATCGCCATCGACTTCGAGAACCCGGTCGTCACGGCCCGGTGCTCGGAGTCGACCGACAGCGCGCTCGTAAAGCGACCCGACTGGTCGAAGTGGTCGTAGACCTCGTCGCTCACGAGGATCGCGTCGTACTCCTCCGCGATCGCGACGAGTTCCTCCACCGTTCGCTCGCCGTAGACCGCCCCCGTCGGGTTGTTCGGCGAGTTGACGACGATCGCGGCGGTCCCGTCGTCCGCACGCTCGCGGACGGCCGCGGGATCGAGGCGGCCGTCCCCCTCGACGGGGACGTAGACCGGCTCGCCACCGAGCATCCGCGTCTTGCCGGGGTAGTACGGATACACGGGATCGGTGAGGATCACCTCGCTTCCCGCGTTCCTGTCGAGGGCTTCGGCCATCGCCAGGTAGTTCGCCTCGCCCGCGCCGTTCGTGACGATCACCGACTCGACCGGAACGCTCCTGCGAGAAGCGATCTCCTCACGGAGTTCGCGCAGGCCGTCGCTCGGCGGGTACTGGAACCGCTCGACCGGGAGATCGGCGTACTCACGCAGGCCCTCCCGGAGCGCCTCGGGCGGCTCCCAGTCGGGGTTGCCGCTGACCATGTCGATGACGTCCCGATCGGCCTCCGCGGCGTACTGCATCACCCGGAAGAACAGCGGCTTCTCGTAGTCCATACGCCATCTCGGGAGCGCCCCACCCTTCCTCTTTCGGACTCACGCGAGCGATCCGGGGCTCATAGGGAGTATCGTCGCCAACCGGATCCGTCGACTCCCGGGAGCCGACGCCGTGTCCCGATTCCCGGGCAGGAACTCGATGGACGTCTACGATAATCCCTCTCAGTCGTCGACGTGCGCCTGCTCGAACGGCCGGGGCGGCAACCGGAGGTCGTCGAGACCCGGCAGGTGTTTGACGTTGTAGACGACCCGCATCCCGTCGGTGGCCGGCGTGCCGTTACACGACAGGCGAAACCCCCGATCGAGCATCTCCGGCGGGAGGATGTGGTTGATCGGCATCGCTAGCTCGCCGTCGGCGACCGCGACCGCACAGTTGGCACACGCCCCGCCGCGGCAGGCGTAGGGCCACGCGAACCCGCGGTTCTCGGCGGCTTCGAGCAGCGACTCGTTCTGCTTGACCAGGATCCGGCCGTAGTCGTCGTCGTCGAGTCCCGCGGCGGACGCCTTCTCGAAGAGGTCGTCGTCGTCGAGGTCCCACCCGTGATCGTCGAGTACCTCGTAGTTGAGGTACTCGACGCGGGCCTCGTCCCGGGACTCCTGCTCCCCTTCGTCCCCGACCTCGGGATCGATCTCGAGGCCGTCACTCCAGGAACCGGATTTGAGCGCCTCGTAGGCCGCCACGACCGACCGGAACTCCCGCGCGGACCCGCCCTGGTCCGGATGGGCCTCCATCACGCGCCGTCTGAAGGCCCTGTCTACCTCCTCCTCGTCCGCACCCGGATCGATCCGCAGGACCTCGAACGGGGACACCATGCCCGCTCTAGCCGACTCGGGCAGATAAATCCCTGCCGACGCGAGTCCTCGCTCGGACCGCGTCGGGTCGCCGTCGACGTGCGCCGTAGCCGACAGTCTATTGTCGCGGGTCCCCGTAGCGCCCGCCATGAGCGCCGACGAGCAGGCGATCCACGACTACTACGAGTACGTCGACGACGAGGCCTACGACGACCTGTTCTCGCTGTTCTCCGAGGACGTCGTCTACCACCGCCCCGGACAGGAACCCATCGAGGGGATCGAGGAGTTCGAGACCTTCTACCGCGAGGTCCGCGCGATCGAACGGGGCACCCACACCGTCGCCGACCTCGTGGTGGACGGGTCGACGGTCGCGGTCCGGGGGTACTTCTCGGGCGTCCTCGAGGGCCAGCAGGTCGAGTTCGGCTTCGCCGACGTACACGAGTTCGACGAGGAGGGCCTGATCGAGGAGCGGTTCACTTACACCGACACCGGCCGGGTATGAACGTCGAGGAACGCGTCGGCGAGGCGCTTCGCGAGGACGGGTCGACGGTCGCGACCGCCGAGTCCTGTACCGGCGGGCTGATCTGCTCGCTTCTGACCGACGTCCCGGGGTCGAGCGACTACGTGGACCGCGGGTTCGTCACCTACGCCTACGACGCGAAACGCGAGATGCTAGGGGTCTCCCGGGAAGCCCTCGACGACCACGGCGCGGTGAGCGACCCCGTCGCCCGCGAGATGGCGCGCGGCGCACGCGACGTGGCCGACGCGACGTGGGCCGTTTCGACCACCGGGATCGCAGGCCCCACGGGCGGAAGCGAGGGGAAACCCGTGGGCACGGTCTTCATCGGCGTCGCCCACGCCGCCCCGTGGGGGTCGGGCGACTCCTACGCGACCGTCTCCCGATACGAGTTCGACGGGGATCGCGAGGAGATCAAAGAGCGGATCGCCCGACAGGCCCTCGAGGACCTCCTTCGAGAGGTTGAGCGTCTGACGTAACGGTTATCCTCCCGGCAGACATATCAAATATATGAACAAACGTGGGCACGTGCTGAACGCGGTCCTGCTCGCGGTCGGGTTGGGGTATCTGGTGCGGCCCTCGGGCGACGTCGAGACGTTCGTGACCGTCGCGGAACTGTTCGTCCCGATCGTTCTGGGGGCGCTCTTTCCCGACGTGGACACGGCCTTCGGGCGGCACCGAAAGACGCTCCACAACCTCCCCGTGCTGGGGGTTTTTCTCGCCTACCCGATCTACTTCGGGAACCTACAGTGGGTCTGGGTCGGCGTCCTGAGTCACTACCTCCTCGACGTGCTGGGCAGCAAGCGCGGGATCGCGCCGTTCTACCCGGTCTGGAGCCGCGAGTTCGGCCTTCCGTTCGGGGTGCCCGTCCGAAGCCGGTGGGCCTCGGCCGTGACCCTCGTCGTGACCGCCTTCGAACTGGCGCTCGCCGCGGCCGTGATCCACTGGCTCCCCGCGACGATGGCCGAGAGCGCGCTCACCCTGCTCGGGGTGCGATAGGTCGATGGGGTTCCGACCTCAGTACACCGCGCTCGCGTCGAACCGTCCCTCGTAGGCGGGGTGGCGCGGGTGGGTCGGTTCCATCCCCGAGAGGACCAGTCGATCGACCTTCTCCCAGGAGTTCTCCCAGAACAGGTGCGCGAACTCCGCCCGGCACCGGAGTTCGTGCCCCCCGCCCGAGCGGTGGAACACACGTCGGGGGGCGCCCGAGCGAAGGAGATCCGAGAGGTCCCGGGGAGCCTCGATGGCGGCGTCGAACTCCGTCCAGACCTCGCCGACGGTCGGGACGAGGTGGGCGTACGACGACCCGAACGCCGGGAGACCGGTCTCGCGGGCGACCTCCCGGGCGCGGCGGTTGTGTCTCTCGAAATGTTTCGGGTTGTAGACCTCGACCGCGTCGAACAGGCCGGGGTGGCGGTTCAGATCGACGACGTCCAAACTGACTGTCGCGAACTCGGGGTGGGGGACGAGCACCACGGCGTCCTGTCGCTCGAGTTCGCGGAGGGTGGCGTCGAGGGTGAGGAAGTCCGGGACGGGCGCCTCGAGGTCGAGCGCGAGGACGTGTTTTCGGTCCCGGAAGCTCCCCGTGAACACCTCGCGGGCGGGCACCACGAGCAAGTCGTCGTCGCTGAAGCGCGCGGCGCGCTCGCGGACCTCCGGGAGACGGGTGAAGTGCGGCGCGTAGACGAGGACGTCGATCCCGCGGCGCTTCGCCCGCCGGGCGACCCGCTCGTCGAGGACCTTCACGTGCGGATCGACTCTGGTCGGCATGTCGAGGGGTTCTCCCGTGGACGGTTTGCGCCTTGCGGTTCCGGGTCCTCGCTCCTTAAAATCCCACGTATAAACCTAAAGGATTTTATACCAGTCGTGCCTGTCGGACATCGATGACCGGCTGGGAGTGTGCGATCGACGGCTGTGGTGCGGCCTTCGGCTCCGCCGAGGAGTTGATCGCCCATCAGGAAGGCGAGCACGCGGGCCACGAGTGCCGCGTCTGCGGGACGACGGTCCCCGACGGCTACCCCGCGATCAGGCACGCCTTCGGGGAGCACACCCGCGCGGAGTACGTCCGGGCCTACGACGCCGACGCGCGGGCGATCCGCATCCGGGAAGAAGTGCTCAGAACGGTCGAATCGGCGCTCGACGGGCCGGTTTCGGCCGTCGACTCCGAGTGAAGGGAGAATGCGGGAAACACGGACTCCTTCGTCGCGGTCGGACCGCAGGCCGTACCGAAACCGACCCGTTCAGCGCTCTTCGGAATCGAGCACGCGGATCTGGTCGCCCCGCACCGTCACCGGAATCGGGACGGTCGCCTCGTAGAGTTCGACCGTGACCTGGTCCTTGCCCTCGTCGATGCGCTGGACCTGTGCCTTCTCGCCCTTGAACGGTCCGGCGATCAGTTCGACGATGTCGCCCTCCGCGATCCCCTCGACGTCCGGTTTCGGCGAGAGGAAGTGTTCGACCTCGGTGATCGAACTCTGGCCGGGGACGATCGAGCGCGCGTGGGGGATCTCCTCGAGGACGCGCTCGATGATCGCGTGGTCGTCGGATTCGACCATCACGTAACTCGTCAGCGAATCGGGAGCCAGCGCCGCGTGGATCTCCGGTTCCTCGCGGTTCATGATCATGTCCGCGACGGTTCGCTCCTGGCTCGCCGTCGTCTTCACGGCGTAGATGGGCATCTCAGACGCCCCCGGGCAGGTAGCTCATGAGGACGAACATGAGAAAGCCGATCGTGCCGACGAGGGCGATGCCCGCGCCGGCGATCAGGGCCACGCGGGAGAACTCCTCCCACGCGGGCGTGGTGGCGAACTTCAGGACGCGGACGTAGGAGTTGATGTCTGTCGGGACGTTCATACTGGCCGGCGATAGGAGAGCGGGGGTTTTCTATCTATTGATGGGGGTCGCCAGCGACAGGTAGAGAACCCTCGGGGGCCGAGAGCCGACGATGGGTCCAACGAGGCGCAGGCTGACGATCGGAGCCCTCGTACTCGGGGTCGTGCTGCTCGCGTCAGACACCGCCGCCGCGAGCAACGTCGCGACCGGCCTGCAGGGCGAGGGCCGCGACCTGCAGGTGCCGACGTGGCTCTACCTCTTCACCGGCGGGGCCGCCGTCGGCGCCTCCGGCCTGCTCGCGATGTTCGTCACCGACCGCCGGCTGATCGAGAGCCTCCACACGTGGGCGCGGCCCGTGCGCGCGGACGAGGCGGTCCTGCGGCCGCTGCGATACCTCCTCGGCGCGGTCGCGGTCGCCGGCCTCGCGCTCGTCGTCTACGTCGGACTGACGGGGCCGGGCGTGGCCAACGCCAACCTCGCCGTCCTCACGGTGTTCGTCGGCGGCCGGGCGGGGCTGGTGATGGTCGCCTACCTGGTCGCGAACCCGTGGCCCGCGCTGAACCCGTGGCGAGCGCTCTCGCGGGCGCTCCCGAGCGGCTTTCTCGACTATCCCGAGCGGTGGGGCGTCTGGCCCGCCGTCGCCGGCCTGCTCTGTATCCTCTGGATCGAGGTCGTCGTCCCGATCAACACCGTTCCCGAAACGCTCGCGCTCGCGGTGCTTGCGTACAGCGCCTACGCGCTCGCGGGCGCGGTCGTCTTCGGTCCTGCGGGGTGGTTTCGCTACGGCGATCCCCTCGGCGTGCTCTTTCGATACTACGGCGCGGTCGCGCCGATCCAGCGCACGCCCGACGGGGTGAGACTCGTCCTGCCGGGCGCGAAGCTCCGCGAATCCGGCGTCGTCGACGGTCTCAGCGGCGTGGCGTTCGTCATCCTGCTCGTCTGGGAACTCACCTACAGCGCCTTCGTCGTCGTCCCGTCGGGGATCGCGAGCGTCGAGTTCCTCGTCGGCCTCGGCGTGCCGCCGCTGGTCACCTACGCGCTGTACCTCCTCGCGGGCTACGGTCTCTTCCTCGGGAGCTACTGGCTCGCGACCCGATATGCAAGACGCCTCGCGGAGACCTACGTCACGGCGGAGTCGCTCGCGATCCGCTTCGCGCCGCCGCTTTTGGGGATCGCCGCGGGGTATCACCTCGCCCACTACTTCGCCTTCTTCGTCTCGCTTTCCCCGTCGCTCGCGCTCGTCCTCCGGTCTCCGCTCTCGCCGCCGTTGCCGCCGCTGACGCTGGTGTTGCCGGGCTGGTTCGGCCTGCTCGACATCGCGTTCGTTCTCGTCGGCCACCTGCTCGCGATCTGGGCGGCCCACGCCGCCTCGTTCTCGGTGTTCCCGAGCCGTCTGCAGGCGATCCGCAGCCAGTACCCGTTCGTGATCGTGATGATCTGCTATACGATGGTCAGCCTCTGGCTGATCTCGTCGCCGACCGCCGAACCCGCCTTCGTCGGGTGAACGCAACCCGTAAGGCGGCGAGGACCCGAGGGTCGGCATGGACCGCCGCGGCGTGCTACGAGCCGGTGCCCTCCTCGGAGCGGCCGGACTGGCTGGCTGTCTCGGCGTCTTCGAGACCCGGTCGGCGTGGCGCGACCCGCCGATCGTCGAGGACCGGCCCGACGCACCCTACATCCCCGCCTCGACCGAGGAGATGGGCACCTACGGGGTCGGTGAGGCCGGCGAGTACACCGTCGCCCTGCTGTACACCTTCCCCCACCGCTTCTGGACGGTCACCGGCACCGAGACCAACATGGTCGACATCGGCGACGACGACGCGCTCCACCTGATGGCGAGCGTCTGGGAGACGGAGTCGGAGACGGTCGTCCCGGCGGACGTCCGAATGACCGTCGAGGGCCGAGGGGAGCGGCCCTACGCGGGTCAGCTCTGGCCGATGCTCTCCCAGCGCATGGGGTTTCACTACGGCGACAACCTCGCGGTCGCGAACGAGGGCGCGTACACCGCCACGCTCCGGATCAACCCCGCCGACGTCCGGGGGGTGGGCGGCCTCGAGGGCTCGTTCGAGGAGGCCCGAACGGTCGAGATCGGCTTCGAGTACGACACGGACGACGTCTACGACCTGGAGTTCGAACTCGTCGAGGAGAGCCGACGGGGCCAACGCGGGGAACTGCCCCTGATGGATCACGCGGAGATGGGTCACGGGGGCGGCGACGGCCACGGCGACCACGCCCGTATGCCCCACCCGACGGTCCCGCCGACCGACGAGTTCCCCGGCGAGGTGATCGGGACGGGCGAGAGCGGCGGTGCGGAGTTCGTCGTCGCCCTCGACGATCGGTTCGGCGGTCCCACGCTCGTGGCCTCGCCGCGAACGCCGCAGAACCGCGTGGTGCTCCCGCTGATGGCGCTGTCGGCGACGATCGATCGGGACGGGGAGACGGTCTTCGAGGGCGCCCTCGAGAGCCGGCTCGATGCGGACCTCGGGGTTCACTACGGGGCGGCCGTCGACCCGATGGAGCCGGGCGACACGGTGCGGGTCGAAACGGAGTCGCCCCCGCAGGTCGCGCGACACGACGGCTACGAGACCGCCTTCTTCGAGATGGCGTCGATAGAACTCGAGTACTGATTACTCGACGTAGTCGATGTCCTGAAGCTGCCCCGCCGTCTTCTCGCGCTGTTCATCCTCCTGCCGGCCGTAGATCTGCGGGGAGTCGACGCCGGTGACGACGATCATGGTGCGCATCGCGCCGTCGAGTTCCTCGTCGACGGAGGTTCCCCAGATGATCCGGGCGTCGGGGTCAATTCTTTCATAAATCTCCTCGACGACGCCCTCGGCCTCCTCGATGCTCATGTCCGAGCCGCCGGTGACGTTCACGAGCGCGGAGTTCGCCCCCGAGATGTCGACGTCGAGAAGCGGCGAGCGAAGCGCCGATTTGACCGAGTCCTTCGCCTTCGATTCGGAGTCGCTCTCGCCGAGCCCGATCATGGCGACACCGCCCTTCTCCATCACCGTTCGAACGTCCGCGAAGTCGAGGTTCACGAGTCCGGGTTTGGTGATGAGTTCGGTGATGCCCTTGACCGAGCGCATGAGCACCTCGTCGGCGACCTTGAACGCCTGTCGCACCGGCAGTTTGCCGACGGCGTCGAGCAGGCGGTCGTTGGGGACGACGATCACGGTGTCGGCGACGTCGCGCAGCCGTTCGAGGCCGGCCTCGGCGTTCGTTCTCCTGACCTCGCCCTCGGCGGTGAAGGGCGTGGTGACGATGGCGATGGTGAGCGCGCCCGACTCGCGGGCGGCCTTCGCGACGACCGGCGCGGAACCGGTGCCGGTGCCGCCGCCCAGCCCGGCGGTGACGAACACCATGTCCGAGCCCTGGATCGCGTCGTTGACCTCGTCCTGGCTCTCGAGGGCGGCTTCCTCGCCGACCTGCGGGAGCGATCCCGCGCCCCGGCCACGGGTCTTCTGTTCTCCCAAGAGGATCTTCGTGTCGGCCTCGATCTCCACGAGGTGCTGGACGTCGGTGTTAGCGGCGACGAGTTTCGCGCCGTGGATTCCCTCCTCCTGCATCCGGTTGACGGTGTTGCCGCCGGCCCCGCCACAGCCGACGACGGTGATGTTGGTCTGGAGGTCCTCGAGTACGTCGCGCAGTTCCTCGTCGGTCATCTGCCCCGACTGGCTGACCTCGGGGGTGACGCCGTCGCCGTCCTGCTCCGCCGCCTGCTCCTCGTCGGCGCTCTCGACGGCGTCCTGAATGATCGAGTCCATGTCTTGCGCGCTCGTAATGTACCCATCGTAATGATTGTTCCCTTTGACGTCCGACACGCGTCGGACCCTCAGGCCGAATACGACAGCTCCCTGACCCGCTCGCTGAACACCGCCTCGGGTTCGATCGTTCGGCCCTCTACCTCGACCGCCTGCCCCGACGCGAGCCTGCCGAACGCCGGCCCCTCGGGCACGCCCAACCGCTGCGCTTTCTCGGGATCGAACGCCCGCTCGCGGACGACGACCTCGCCCGATCCCCGTTCGACCTCGTACTCCCGTTCGAGGATCGCCACGAGGTCGTCGATCAGCGCATCGCGTTCCCCGCCCGCGAACGCCGCCCGCTCGTCGACCTCGGTCCCCCCCTCCGTGGTCTCGAACGCGAGCGCGTGGCGCTCGACCGCCCCGCGAACGCCGTCGGGGTCGACCGACCGGGCCGCCTCGATGAGTTCGACCGGCAGCGGCCCGACCACGAAGACCCCCTCGCGCTCGCCGAATCGAACACCCTCGTCGACGCTCCCGAGTTCGGATTCGAGCCGTTCCACGAGGGCGAGGTCCCGGTCGCCGACCTCGCGGAGCCACGTCTCGCTCACGACGCGGTAGCCCAGTTCCTCGATGACCGATTCGAGTTCCGGCCGGTCGCCGTCGATGACCGCGAGGTCGGCCCCGCTCTCCTCGAAGGCCTGCTCGATCACGTCGGGGTTGAGCGGTCCCAGCTCCTCTAAACACCAGTCTGCGCCGATGTGCCCGACCGCCCACGGCGTCTCCCGCACGATCCGCTCAGGGCGGGGAACGTAGTGGCCCCCGCCGAAGGCGACGACCTGTTTTTCCTGACGGACGGTCCCGTCGAGTCCGAGGATCGACCGGGCCACCGCTCGGGCACCCGCGTCGTCGTGCCACTGGGCCTCGTCGCTTCCCAGTTCCGCAAAGAGCGAGGGCACCCCCACCGAGGTCGGCCCGTGGTGCGTACACTCCATGCCGACCTCGTAGCCCTCGGGGGCGTGCTCGTGGAAGTTCTCCAACAGGCGCTTGTGGGCGGCCGGACAGGCCGCCGCGAGTTCACCCTCGCGTCCGCCGAACTCCGCGGGTCCGAAGTTGCCGGTGAAGTGGGCGGTCAGGAGCGGGCCGGTCTCGCCCGAGTGTCGGGAGGCGAAGACGACCATCGAGGGGTCGGAGAAGGCGTTCGCGACCCCCTCCAGTTCGAGGTGCCACTCCTCGAAGGTACGAAGTTCGAAGCGCGTCTCGTCGGCTTCGAGCGCGTAGTAGGTGCCCCCGCCCTCGCTATCGGGACGGTCCGGGTCCTCGCGTTCGCGCCAGTCGGCGAGCGCGAGCAGGTGCTCGCCGATCAGTTCGGAGGCCGCGTCGGCGCGGCTGACGACGATTCCGATCACGGCCGGCGGTAGGCGGGCCGGGAGTAAAAACCGGTCGAACGCTCGTGACTGCACCCGTCGGGATCATACCGTCGGTCATACTGACGTGAATCTGAGACGGTCAGGACGGGGAAGAATCGGGCTATTGTCGGTCGAATCGTGCTACCGACGTTGGTCCATCCATGACCGACGGTATCAGTCGGCCCCCTCGGGGCGGGCCTCGTGCGGCCGGATGGCCTCGCGGGCGGTCGTGCCCGTCCGGGCGAACAGGCCGACGAGTTCGTGACGGCGGGTGATCAGCAGGTAGCCCCCGAGCACGAGGTAGACGGCGGTGTACGCGTAGAGGATGTCGATGCTGATCGCCTCGGCGAGCGCCTCCGGGTAGAGCCGGATGACGGCGAACTCGATCGCGACCTGCGAGACGAACAGGACGAGCAGGGCGACCGCCTCGCGCATGGTGATCTCGAAGTTCGAGAGGATGGCGAGCGCGAAGAGGCTCTGGGCGGCGGTGATCCAGATCTCGGCGACCTGCTTCTCGTCGAAGGGCAGCGCACCCAGGTGGCCCGCGGCGATGGAGTAGACGACCGCGAGCGTCCCGATGAGCAGCGTCCACTGGTTGAGCTTCGAGGAGATCAGCGCGTTGAACCCCGCCGTCGAGCGCGCCTTGTTGACGAGGTAGGCGACGACGATGAGTTCCGGCGACTCGGAGGCCAGCGGCGCGATCCACTGGATCATGAAGAACTCGGGGATGCCGTTCTCGATGCCGATGGTCTCGAGGCCCATCGCGAAGGGGTGGACGGCGGTGTAGATCATCGTGCCCGAGTAGGCGAACAGTACGAGCACGACCGCGATCCGGGCGGGTTTCGGGAACGACTGGAAGTACGCGGGGACGCCGACCTGGTGGTCGGGTTCCTCGACGTCGCCGCGGACGATGATCGCGATGTACAGGACGTACATCCCCACGAGGACGGCGGTGTCGAGGAGGCCGATCCCGCCTGCGGCCCCGCCGCCGTTGACCGAGGCCATGCTGAAGGGAACGACGAACGCGAACAGCGTGGCCGCGAAGAGGAAGGTGATCTCGACGCTGAGGTCGCGGTCGATCGAGACGGCGTTTCGCAGGAACCCCTCGCGGTGCTCAACGGCGGGGTCGCGCGAGGCGCCCGCCCGGTAGACGGTGAACAGCGCGATGGCCGACCAGCCGATCCCGATGAGGATGCGGTTCGCGCCGGTCATGTTGGCGACCGCGAGGTTCGCGGCGTCGGCCCCGCGCT
Organism: Halalkalicoccus sp. NIPERK01; assembly: GCF_030287405.1. Taxonomy (NCBI): domain Archaea; kingdom Methanobacteriati; phylum Methanobacteriota; class Halobacteria; order Halobacteriales; family Halalkalicoccaceae; genus Halalkalicoccus; species Halalkalicoccus sp. NIPERK01. The sequence goes on from NZ_JASVVV010000002.1 coordinate 117,446, forward strand.
GGGTTCCCTCCAGGGAACCGGCCTGCCAGGCGTACAGCGCGTCGACGGCGTACTCGGGGGCAACCGCGAGCACGGCGAGGACGGCGATGGCGAACGCACGCGGGACGTCCTTCTCGGCGGTCTCGGCGCCCCACGCCAGCAGGAACGCCGATCCCAGGACCGCGAATCCGGCGATGGCGACGGTCAGCGTGGCCGAATAGGGGGCGCCGGGCGCGACGTGTCCGCCGTGCGAACTCCAGGTGTAGACCCACGGCAGGGTGAGCAAGAGGGTCAAGACGACCGCGACGAGCGGGTGGCGGAGACGCTGCAGCATCGTCCGTAGAGGGGGGAGACACGCACCTATCTCTTGTGTTCCGTTCCGCACCGTTTATCGGCCGGGGTGACGACGCCCACCCATGGACGTCTACGGACTGCTCGGCAACCCCGTCACCCACTCGCTGTCGCCGCCGATGCACGAGGCGGCCTACCGGGAACTCGGGATCGACGCTCGATACGTCACCTTCGAACCCGAACCCGAGGCGCTCGAAGCGGCGATCACCGGGGCCGACGCGCTCGGGATCCGGGGGCTGAACATGACGATCCCGTTCAAGCGGGAGGTCCTCCCCCTCGTGGAACTCGACGAGTTGGCCGACCGGATCGGGGCGGTCAACACGATCGACTTCGACGGTCGGCCCACCGGCCACAACACCGACGCCGCCGGCGCTCGGCGCGCGCTCGAACACCACGACGTGGACGTCGACGGCGCGCGGGCGGTGCTGATCGGGGCGGGCGGGGCGGGGCGGGCGATCGCCTTCGCGCTCGCGGACGCCGGCGCGACGGTGACGATCGCGAACCGGACCGAGGAGCGCGCCGTCGAGTTGGCGACGGCGGTCCCCCGGGCGACGGGCCACGGCCTCGACGACCTGAACGACCTGCTCGCGAACGCCGACGTGCTCGTCAACGCCACCAGCGTGGGGATGGAGGAGGACCGCTCGCCCGTTCCGACGGAGGCGCTGACCAGACACCTGACGGTCATGGACATCGTCTACCGGCCCCTCGAGACGCGACTCCTCCGGGACGCGCGCGAGGCGGGGGCCGGGACGATCGACGGGGCGTGGATGCTGCTCTTTCAGGGGGTCGAGGCGTTCGAACGCTGGACGGGGCAGGAGGCCCCCGTCGAGGTGATGAACGAAACTCTGCGAGGGGAACTGTCGGGTGAGTCGGGCGCTTTTAAGTAGGTCGGCGCGTATATTCCCCCAATGGCACTGCTGAACAAGCTGAAATCGTTGCTCGGACTCGGCGACGGACGGTCGGGCAGCGATCGGCAGGGCACCGACGACGTCGGCGTCACGGTCGAACGCGAGCCCGGCGAACCGGCCGAAGAGGAGGCCCCGCCGGCGACGCCCGCCCCCGGAACCGAGGCCGCCGAACCCGAACCGGCCGCGGAGAGCGAGCCCGAGGCGACCGACTCCGAGCCCGAACCGGCCGTCGAACCGGAGGTCGAATCACCGCCCGCGGAGGACACGCTCGACGAGTCGCCCGAGGACCTCGACGGCCGAGGATCGACGCCGGAACCGGAGCCGGAATCGACGTCGGGCCCCGAACCGGTCGAAACGGCCGAGGACGAGGACGAGGGGGCGCTCGTCGAATCGGAGTCCGAGCCGATCGAGCGGGTCGAGCCCGAACCGGCCGCGGAGGACGAGGCCGCCGAGGGGACGGAACCCGAGGGCGGAGCCGAGGGAGAACCCGCGTCCGCCGAGTCGGCGGGCGACGACGAGCCGCTCCGGGAGATCAAGGGGATCGGCCCCTCCTACGCGACGAAGCTCTCTGAGGCGGGCGTCGAATCCGCCGCGGACCTCGCCGCGGCCGACGCGGGCGAACTCTCGGAGGCGACGGGCCTCTCGGAGAAGCGCATCCAGGGCTGGATCGACCGCGCACAGAAGCGATAAGCGCGCTACTCGATGACGAACGCGGGTTCCTCGATCGACTCGGCCTTACAGGAGGGACACCGCGAGGGGACGTTCAGCGGGTCGTCGAACCCCGAGAAGCCGCACTCGCGACACTCGGGTGGGGCGACGAGCAGTCGTTCGTCGGCGGCGCTCTCCGCGGTGCGCGAGACGTGTTCGACGTGCGAGAGCGCGCTCTCGGTCGTGATCGCGAACTCGCGTGCGAGCGCGCTCGGCGTCGCGGGCGCCTCGCGGAGGCGGGCGGCGATCCGCTCGCGGGTGGTACCGCTCGACTCGGGCATGGTGGGACGTGGCCACCGACCCACAAAACGGTTGGTGTCGGTAACAGGTGTCACGGGAAAACGACTTAGCACAGGACCGTGATGTGCGAGCATGGACGCTATCGTGCTGGCCGGTGGGTACGCGACACGGCTGTGGCCGATCACGAGACACAGACCGAAGATGTTCCTCCCGATCGGCGAGGACACCGTCATCGACCACATATTCGGTGGGCTCGAGGCCGACGACCGGATCGAGAACGTCTACGTCAGCACCAACGAGCGCTTCGCCGCGGAGTTCGAGGAACACGTCGCGGCGAGCCGATTCGAGAAGCCGCGGATCTCCGTCGAGGACACCAGCGAGGAGGACGAGAAGTTCGGCGTCGTCGGCGCGCTCGCCCAGTTGGTCGAGCGCGAGGGGCTCGACGACGACACGCTGGTGATCGCGGGCGACAACCTGATCAGCTTCGACGTCGGCGAGTTCGTCGACTTCTTCGAGGAGCGGGGCGCTCCCGTCCTCGCGGCCTACGACGTCGGCTCGTACGAGCGCGCGAGCCAGTACGGGTTGGTCGAACTCGACGGCGACCGGGTGATCGACTTCCAGGAGAAGCCAGACGAGCCCAAGAGCACGCTCGTCTCGATCGCCTGTTACGGCTTCCCGGCCCGCACCCTCTCGCAGTTGGGCGAGTACCTCTCGGACGGCAACAACCCCGACGAACCGGGCTGGTTCATCCAGTGGCTCGTCGAGCGCGAGGAGGTCTACGGCTTCGTCTTCGACGACGCGTGGTACGACATCGGCACCCCCGGGAGCTACCTCGACGCCGTCTCGTGGTTCCTCGACGGTGACGCGCTCGTCCACCCCGACGCGACCGTCGAGAACTGCGAGATCGGCGAGAACGTCCACGTCATGGCCGGCGCTCACCTCGAGGGCGTGACCGCCGAGCGCTCGGTGATCTTCCCCGACGTGACCGCCAAGAACTGCGAACTCCGGGGGACGATCATTGACGAGGGAACGCGCGTCGAGGAGATCAACCTCGCGGGCGCGCTCATCGGCGCCCACACCCTGATCAACGGCGACGAGTAGGACGGTCCGTGGGGAATCGCTCGGTCAGCCGTCGCTCAGCCACGCGTCGGTGATCCGGAGCGTTCCACGGGCCCCGTCCCACTCGGTCTCGTACTCGATCTCGATGGGACGATCCATGTGCGGCCCGTCCGTGACGAGCGTCTCGAACTCGCCGCCCTCCCCGAGGACGTGGACGCCGTAGCGCTCGTTGAGGGCGACGAGTTCGTCGAGTGCCGCCCGGTCGAGACGGCGTCCGAGCCACGACTCGTCGAGGCCGGCGGCGGCGACCTGGACGATCCGGATCTCGAAGCCCGCATCGAGCATCGCCTCGGCGAGCGCGACGGGATCGCGCTCCCAGAGCGGGGTGTACGTCTCCGCGCCGAGTCGGTCGGCCATCGCCGCGATCCGACTGGTCTGGTACTCGCTTTCGACCGCGCCGGCGATCAGGCCGTCGACCCCGACCTCCCGGTCGAGGTCCGCGAGGGCGCGTTCGAGCGGTTCGAGTTCGTCGTCGCCCTGCGCCCCGGCGTCAGTGACGTCCTGGGCTTCGACGGCGGATTCGACCTCCATGAGTTCGATGCCGATGCTCTCGGCTGCGAGGCGCGCGAGGTCGGTCGCGGGGACGTGATACAGATACGAGTCCGGAGCGGCGTGGACGGTGAGCAGTCGCGAGACGGAAAGGCCCTCTTCGAGCGCGCGATACAGCGCCCACGAGGAGTCCTTCCCGCCCGAGAACAGCGCGATCCAGTTCGCCATGCGAGCGGTTGCGCCGTGAGCGACAAAGATCAGTCGGTCGCCTCCGCGTCGGCCTCCGGCCGTCCGGCGAAGTGAGTCGCCGTGCGCACGCCGACGAGGCTCACGACGACGCCGACGACGACGAACGCGGCGAGGCGCTGGAGCGGCGAGAGGGCGAACCCCTCGACGGAGACCACCCCCACGTCGATCGGCGGGACGGCGGTGCGGTCGATGACGTCGCTTCGCTGGAGGAAGTACGCCGAGAAGCCCCGGATGACGATTCCCAGCGCGACGACGCCGAACGGCAGGTTGAGATACGAGGTGGGGACGGGTTCGTCGTGGATCGTCTCGTCGAGCAGTCGGCCGGTGCTCGCCGCCAGCGCGGCCATCGCGAGCCACGGAACGCTGTCGAAGGCGAACTGCATCGCGGGGACGAACACGCCCTGCTGGGAATCGAGCCCCGAGACGCCAAGCAGGCCGGCGAAGACGCCGATCAGCGCGAGGCCGGCGCCGATGGCGTAGGTCACGACCGAGACCTGCCCCGAGTAGAGGGCGTCGCGCACGCCGGCGGGCACCGTCGAGAGGTAGGTGTCGACGCCGAGGCCCTTGTACAGCAGGAAGAACCCGAACACCCCGGTCAGCGAGGCGACGGCGACGACCGGCCCCATGAACGTCAACAGGACGGGAAAGACGAGCAGCGCCAGGCCGAGCGGGACCAGCGTCGTCTGTCGCAACTCCTCGTCGCCGAGGAACTGCTTGAGCAGGTAGTACGTCGACTCGATGTCCCGGGCCTGCCTGACGACCACGCGGTCGACCGAGTCGACCGCCAGACGGCTCTCGATGACGGGGATCAACCGCTCGTCCTCGGCGCTGTCGGTGACGATTATCGCCGACTCGATCGGGTAGTCGGCGCGGATCGCCTCGATCTGGGCGGCGATCGACCGGCCCGCGCCGACCGCGTCGGCCCCGCCGGTGACGAGCGCGACCGTCGCCTCCTCGTCGCTCTCGCGGAGTTCGCGGGCCACCCGGAGCGTCTCGAGCAGGCAGTTGACGCTCGAGTCCTCGGGATCAGCGAGACCGACGTCGATCACCAGCGAGCGGAGCGCCTCCCAGCCGACGACCGGCGGGGAGACGTCACCGGCCCGCGCGATCTCGTCCGACCGGTCGAGACACACCACCAACGTACTCACGGTGTGCGCACACAAACGCCGACCGGATAAAAACCTACAGGCGCACGTCGATCTCCTCGTCCGTATCGAGCACGCTCGCGATCCCCGCGCCGAACGCGTAGGCGACCTGCGCGCTCCCGATCGAGAGCCGGGCCATCATCCCCCGTTCGGGCTCGAACTCCCGGACGTCGGGTTCGATTTCGAGCACCTCGGCGAGGCGGTCCTCGGCGTCCTCGCGGGTGCCCAGAGCGTCGACCAGCCCCAGGTCGAGCGCCTCCTCGCCGACGTAGACGCGGGCCTCCGTCGCGCGGACCTCCTCCTCGCTTAGCTCCCGGCCCTCGGCGACCCGCTCGACGAACTGGCCGTAGAAGTCGTCGATCAGTCCCTGGAGGTAGGCGCGTTCGTACTCCTCCATCTCACGAAGGGGCACGCCCGCGTCCTTGTATCGCCCGGCGGCGAAGCGTTCGTACGAGAGGCCCATCCGCTCGGCGAGGTCCGAGGCGTTGACCCGCGAGCCGATCACGCCGATACTCCCGACCAAACTCGCCTCCCGTGCGAACAGTTCGTCACAGCCGCTGGCGATCCAGTATCCCCCGCTGCCACAGACGTCGGTCGTGTAGGCGATCGCCGGTCCGTCGAACTCGACGATCGCCCGCCTGATGTCGTCGCTGGGGACGACCTCGCCGCCCGGCGTGTTGAGCTTCATCAACAGGCCCTCGACGTTGTCGTCGGCGTCGGCGGCCTCGATCTGTTCGACGATGTCGTCGGCCGGCGTGGTGTTCGGTCCGCTCGGAAAGCGCTTGCCGCCGTCCCGCGAGATGGGGCCCTCGACGGCGACTTCCGCGACGTTGTAGGTGGCGAAGGCGTTCCCGGCGAGTCGCCCCGCGATTCGCAATCCCAGTAGGGCCGTGGCGATCACGAGCAGGATCCCGAGGAGTTCGACCCCGGTCGTCGGCAGTTCGAAGAACAGCACGTAGCCGGCGGCCGCGGCGACCAGCGCGCCCAGCAGCGAAACCGCCAGTCGCCCGACCGTCGCCGTCCTCATGGGTGCCTCCGAATCGAAGTCATACCCGTCGCTCGGGCCGGGAAGCGATTAAAGGTTGAGAACCGAACGTGAAGTTCGTCGACAGCGCCGTCGCTAACCGGGAGTCGAACGGCAGAGAATTGAGAGAGCCGCCCTAAAGCAGGCCGGTCTTCTGGAGCTTCATCAGGTCCTCGGTGTCGAGGGTCTCGCCCTCCTTGAACTTCTGATAGATCTCCTCGGCCTCCTCTTTGGCCTCCTCGCGCTCCTGCTCGCGGCTGGACTTGCGCGCTTCCTCCTCCTTCTTGTCGAGTTCGCGCAGGCGCTTCTGGACGCGCACGAAGTCCTCGTGGTGCTGGTCGGCGGCCTCCTGGACCTCGACGAACGCCTCGTGCATCTCGTCGGCGTCGTCGCGGATGTCGTCGGCCTCGCGGTAGGCCTCGATCATCTTGTTGTGGTGTTCCTGGGCCTGATCCGCGAGTTCCGTGACCTTCTGGTGGTGCTTCGAGGCCTCCGAGCGGACCTCTTCGGCCTCCTCGACGAGCTCCTCGAGGTCGTCGTTGCCCTCGAGTTTCTCCTGGCGCTCTCGGTACTCCTCGCGCTTGTCCTCGATCTTCTCGATGAGTTCGCGCTCGTCCTCGGTCGAGAGCACCTCGGTCTGCTGTTTGAACTCGAGCTGTTCGATCTCCTCTTCGAGCTCCTCGAGGCCCTTTCCGTCGTCGAGTTCGAGGTCCGACTTGCGGCCCTCGACCTCGTCGAACAGTTCGTTGGCCTTCGCGTTGAGTTCGTTTCGCTTCCCTTTGTGTTCTTGGACCTGCTCGTTCAACTCGTCGCGCTTCTCGCGGTGTTCCTGGGCCTCGTCGACCTTCTCGCGGGTGGCCGCGTTCAGGTCGTCGCGTTTGGAGGCACGCTTCGAGGCCATCTGGTTGAGTTCGTTCCGGCGGTCGCGAAGCTTGCCGGCGAGTTTGATGAGCTGTCCTTTCGAGTCGCTTTCGAGGTCGGAGTCGCTGACCTCGATGTTCTTGCTTTCGTCTACCATGCGTAGTTGATCCGTTGCCATCCCTCCACCGAAACCCGGCAGTGTACACTCGTCGTCGAAACCGACCGTGTACAAGGATACCCTCTCATTTTTCGAGCGATACTGCCGCCACGTCGGTGGCGTTCTGGTATCCCCTAGTACCGCCACTATGGATTTAACTGTTGCGGTCGTGAAACCCTGTAAAACGGTACCAAGGACCCCGATATCGGTGGTTCCGGCGGTCGAAGACGATCAGTTTCACTTTCGGTCCGCCCATGGCGCAGGGTGATGTGGACTCGACACGTCGCTGATAGTATGCTCGAACGGCTCACCTGTACCTGCGAGGGCTGCGATCAGCGCCTGAACGAGGGCGAGTGGGGGCTCAGCTTCCGCCGCGACGGCTGTGTCCGCCGCGCCTACGAGTGTCCCTGCGGTGCGGTGACGATCACGGTCGCCCGCGGGTGATTCGAAGCCCCTATCCCCCCTCGACGGCACCTTCTCCCCAATGCGCGTCGGAGCACACGTCTCGATCGCCGGCGGGATCGACAACGCCGTCCCCAGGCAGGTCGAGGTCGGCGGTAACTGCGGACAGATCTTCACGACCTCCCCGCAGGTCTGGGCCCAGCCGGAGATCGACGAGGAGGAGGCACGGCGCTTTCGCGAGGGGACACGCGAGAAACTCGACGGTCCGTGGGTGATCCACTCGTCGTACCTCGTGAACCTCTGTACCCCCAAGGACGACCTGCGCGAGAAGTCAGTCGCGAGCATGCAGGCCGAACTCGACGCCGCCACACTTCTCGACATCGAGTTCGTCAACGTGCATCTGGGAGCCCACACCGGCGCGGGCGTCGAGGGGGGACTCGAAAACGCCGCGGCCGCCCTCGACGCGCTCGACGTGCCGGAGGACGTGACGGTCCTCATCGAGAGCGACGCGGGAAGCGGGACGAAACTCGGCGGCGAGTTCGAGCACCTCGCGCGCGTGCTCGAAGCGAGCGAACAGGACCTCGACGTCTGTGTCGACACCGCCCACGTCTTCGCCGCGGGCTACGACCTTTCTACCCCCGACGGAGTCCGAGAGACGATCGAGGAGTTCGACGACGTGGTGGGGCTGGAACACCTGCGGTGTATCCACCTCAACGACTCGAAACACGCCCGTGGCACCAACAAGGACGAACACGCCCACGTCGGCGAGGGTCTCATCGGGATCGAGGGGATGGAGACCGTCATCAACCACCCCGACCTCGCCGACGTGCCGCTGGTGCTCGAGACGCCCACCGAGGACGGCAAGAGCTACGAGTGGAACATCGACCGAGTGAGGGAGCTCAGGGAGTAGATGCGCCGGTTCGACGCGGCGTACCTCGAAGAGACGCGCCGCGGGATGTGGGAAGAGGTCGGAACGCTCGCGGGCCTGGAGTTAGAAAGTAGAGAGCGAATCGCCGACGTGGGCTGTGGGACGGGCGAACTCACGCGGGTGCTCGCTCGTGAGAGTTCCGCCGAGGTGATCGGGATCGACGCCGACCGCGACCTCCTGGAGGCCGCCCGCGAACACGGCCACGTCCTCGCGGGTGACGCGACCCGCCTCTCCCTGCGCGAGGACGCGGCCGACCTCGTGACCTGCCAGGCCCTGCTGATCAACCTCCCCGATCCCCGCCGGGCGGTCGAGGAGTTCGCGCGGGTCTCCTCGGATCTCGTCTGTGCGATCGAACCCGACAACGGCGAGGTCGAGGTGGACTCAACGGTCGAGCGCGAAGCGGCGCTCGCGCGCCGCGCCCGCCGGCACTACATCGAGGGCGTCGGGACGGACGTCACCCTCGGGGCCGATAGCGAGGTGCTGTTCGAGGAGGCGGGATTGTCGGACGTACGGACCCGTCGGTACGACCACGAGAAGGTGGTGAAAGCGCCCTACGACGAGGCGGCGCTCGAGAGCGCGAAGCGAAAGGCCACCGGGGAGGGAATCGAGAGCGACCGCGAAACGCTGGTAGAAACCCTCTCTTCGGAGGGGTTCGACTCGCTCAGGGCCGAATGGCGCGAGATGGGCCGGGAGGCCATCGAGCAGATGCAGGCCGGCGAGTACGAGCGCGTCGAGCGGGTGCCCTTCTACGTAACCGTCGGCCGAATAGCGTGAACCGCCGTCAGACCACGTCGCCCCGGACGGTCATCCCCTCCTGGCGCTCGCGGTAGGCCCGCAGGGTCTCTGCGGCCTCGCGGGCCTCCCCGTCGTCCATCCCGAGCATGGAGAGTGCCTCCGGAAGCGTCGGGAGGACGAGTTCGCCCGACCGGAGTTTCTCGAACGCCTCCTCGCTACGCCTGCCGTCGACCCAGAGACAGACCCCGCGCGGGTCGAGGATCTGCTCGTAGTCGTTCGAGGAGATCGCACCCTGCAGGCGCTGGGTGACGTTGTCCTCGAAGCTCGCGTTACAGACCTCGAGGTGGATCGGTTCGTCACGCTCCGTGAGGTGGGCCGCGAGGCACTTCTCGGGGGCGGCGTAGCCGTTGTCGTTCACGCGAATGTACTCGGGGAACTCCGTCGCCCACTCGCCTCGCACCGTCCGTCCGACCCCCTTTACGCCGTGTGTCGCCTCGAACTCGTCGCTCCGATCGCTATCGCCACCCAGCAGGACGTCCTTCGTCAGGTAGACGTCGAGGCGCTCGATGGGGTCGAGTCCCAGCGAGACCTCGCCGTAGACCCAGACCTCACGGACGGGGACGGGCATGGTCTCGGACTCGATCCGATCGACGAGACGCTCGACCCGATCGACTGCCGCGCTGCGATCCATTGGCAGCCCTTGCGCGCGGGAGGGCAAAACCCCCTCGGAGCGAAACCGTCATGCACGGGGATCGGCAAGGATCGGGCGATGGAGTGTACGAAGTGCGACCGCGAGGCGGTCATGCACGCGGCGTACTCCGGGGCACATCTCTGTGAGACCCACTTCCGCGAGTCGGTCGAGCGCCGGGTCAGAAAGCGGGTCCGCGAGGACTCGCTGCTCTCGGGCGACGCGACCCCCGAGGATCCGGAAACGTGGGTGATCGGCCTCTCGGGGGGCAAGGACAGCGTCGTACTCACCCACGTCCTCCACGAGACGTTCGAGGAGGACCCCCGCGTCGAACTCGTCGGCCTGACGATCCACGAGGGGATCGAGGGCTATCGCGATAGGAGCCTGGAGGCCTGCGTCGAACTCGCCGAGGGGTTGGGGGTCCGCCACGAGGTCGTCAGCTACGAGGACGAATTTGGGGTTCGGATGGACGAAGTAGTGGAAGACGACCCCGAGGACATGGCCGCCTGCGCGTACTGTGGCGTCTTCCGGCGTGATCTCCTCTCGACGTACGCCGAGGAACTCGGCGCGGACAAACTGCTGACGGGACACAACCTCGACGACGAGGCCCAGACCGCGCTGATGAACTTTCTGGAGGGGGACGTCGCCCAGATCGCGAAACACTTCGACGCCTCGCTCGGAGGATTCAGTGAACGAAAAGAAGGCGACGAGTTCGTCCCCCGGGCCAAACCCCTGCGGGACGTCCCCGAGAAGGAGGTCGCGCTGTACGCCCACCTCCTCGATCTGCCGGCCCACATCACCGAGTGTCCCCACTCGAGCGAGGCCTACCGGGGGGAGATCCAGCGCCTGCTCTACGAGTTGGAGGAAAATCACCCCGGAACGCGCCACTCGATCATGGCCGGTTACGAGGAGTTAGGGGGGATTGTTTCGGAGGAGTACGACGACCGGAGCGCCGACCTCGGGGAGTGCGAGCGGTGTGGCTCGACGACGACCCGGGAGGTCTGCCGGAAGTGCTCGTTGTTGGAGGCGATCGAGGCGGTGTAGGCGGGTTGCGTGCCGTAAACGCTGTTCGTCAGTTTTCGAAATACTCCCGTGCTCGTTCGAGATCAGCGGGCGTATTAACATTTAGATGCCATCCCTTCGGTTCAATGCCGAGGAGTCGCTCGCCGTTGTCTATCGCGTACTGGATCGCCGCCGCCATCTCGTACTCCCCACGGGGCGAACGTTCGACACGACGACAGGCGTCGATCAACGCGGGCGTCGCCGTCTGAAACCCGGCTGCGACGTACGACGGGTCCGGGGGATCGTCGGGACGGTTGACGATCCGATGGATCGTGCTCTCGTTGTCACAGCTACAGATCGCCTTCGAGCGCGCGGCCTCACGGGGGACGCGTTCGAGCAGGACGGTGCCGTCGACATCACGTTTGCGGTGACACTCGACAAGTGACGAGAGATCACAATCAAAGACACTGTCGCCGTCCATCAGCATCACGTCGCCGGAAACCCGGTCAGCGGCGGTCAGCAGCGCATGGGCCATCCCTTCGCGTTTGTGCTGGTGGACATACTCAATCGGGATCCCTGAAAACGAGTCGCCGTAGTAGTCAGTTACGAGGTCGCTGCAGTAACCGACGACAACAATCAACCGCCGGGCGCCAAGATCGGTCAGCGTCCGGAGGCAGCGGGTAAGGATCGGTTCGCCACCGACTTCGAGCATCGGTTTCGGCTTCGTAGCCGTGAGCGGTCGGAGCCGCGTTCCCTCGCCCGCGGCGAAGACGAGCGCGTCCATGGCGGGAGAGGCGTCCGACGGCCCATAGCGTTGGTGATCGGAGAAGCCGTCGGCTACCGGGTCGAAAAGCGGAGGGCGGAAAGGAAAGGCCGTCGCGTCAGCGGATGACGTCCAGCCCGTTGTTCCGTTCGAGTTCGTCCTGGCCGCCGTCGCTCTGTGCGCCGGTGCTGACCCGTTCGCCGTTGATCGACGCCCGCGAGCGGTCGGCCTGTTTCTGGGTGGAGGGCCCGAGGATCTGGGCGCTCTGGACGCCCGTCATGATCGCCATCACCCGCACCTTGCCCTTGTACTCCTCCTGAATGCGCGCGCCCCAGATCACGTTCGCGCTCGCCTCGAGGCGCTCGGTGATGTTGTCGGCGATGCCCTCGGCCTCCTTGAGCGTGAGATCGGGGCCGCCGGTGATGTGGACGAGGCCACCCGACGCACCCCGGTAGTCGACGTCCAGAAGCGGGTGGTTCATCGCGTCGCGCACGACCTCGTCGGTCTTGTTCTTGTCCTGGGTCTCGCCGACGAGCATGACGGCGACGCCGCCCTGGTTCATGATCGCGGTCATGTCGGCGTAGTCGAGGTTGATCAGCGAGGGCTGGGTGATCGTCTCGCTGATTCCTTTCACCGTTTCGGCGATGATCTGGTCCATCACCGAGAAGGCCTTGCCGATGGGGAGGTTCGGGACGTAATCCAGCAGGCGGTTGTTGTCGAGGACGATGATCGAGTCAGCCTCGTTGCGCAGCTTCTCGAGGCCCTCCTCGGCCTTCACCGTTCGGGCGCGCTCGACGTTGAAGGGCGTCGAGACCATGCCGACGACGATCGCCCCCTGGCTCTTTGCGATCTTCGAGACGACGGGTGCCGCGCCGGTGCCGGTGCCGCCGCCCATGCCCGCGGTGACGAACACGAGGTCGGCGTCGCCAAGCACCTCCTCGATCGTGCCCGTGGCCATCTCGGTGGCGCGCTCGCCCATCTCGGGGTCGCCGCCCGCGCCGAGCCCCTGCGTGAGCGACTTGCCCACGAGGATCTTCGTGTCGGCCTCGATCATCTGGAGGTGCTGTTTGTCGGTGTTGATCGCGACCGTGTCGGCGCCATCGACGCCGATGTTGTACAGCCGGTTGACGGTGTTGTTGCCGGCACCGCCACAGCCGACGATCACTATACGGGGGTCGCCGAACTCGTCGGCCTCGCCGAGTTCGCGTTTCCGTTCCTGTTCTGCTTCGGCGTTGTCGAGCGCGTCGCGGACGATGTCCTGCATCGTCACACCTTCGCCCACGTGCGTTCGGTGCCTTGAGCGTCCTGGCTCACGCCCCGTTCGTTGAGCATCTCCCGTACCGCGGCGCGAATCGCCTCGCTGCGGTTGGGGAACTGCCCCGTTTCGACCATCCGTTCGACCTCTTCTATCTGTTGTTCGGGAATTCGCAGTGTCACACGTTCCATGATGTCTTCCCCTGGCGTAAGACGAGGACCGTATCGCGGCCATTCTGTCTTACAGGATAGCCAAACCCGCCCCATCCGTGGCGAGTTGGGTGGCTAGCGTGTAAGACGTGTCTTACATAACCATAGCGTACTGCCGCGAACTATTAAAACTACCGGCCGAGCTACAACTCAACGGTCGAGGACGTCGGCGGCTGGCGTCCGACGCCCACAGCTCGGGCAGAACGCCCAGTCGGTTCGCAGTTCGACGCCACACTCACAGAGCGCGGGGGTATCGGCCTTCTCGCCGCAGTTCGGACAGTAGACGTGGTCGTCGTCGACGGTCTCGCCACACTGGACGCAGTGGTGCTCGGGCGGCGGATCCGAAGGGGCCTGCTCGACCGTTTGCGGCGTTTGCGCCGGTCCGTCGTCGTGTCGTATACGGTCGTCCTCGACCGTCACGGTGACGTTTACGTCGGTTGCGAGGCGATCGTCGAGGCGGTCGGCGATCCGGCGGTCGATCCGGTCGGTGATGAGCGTATCGAGCGAGTCCTCCCCGGGGGAGTCCGCGGGGGCGGACCCGAGGTACGCGCGGAGCGCCTCGCGCATGACCTCGCTCTTCGAGGCGTCCATCGCCTCGATGCGTGCGACGAGGTCGTCGTCCGCGCGGAAGGTGATCTTGCTCATCGAACTAGGTGTTCATAGCGAGCCGGGATATATGAACGTTTAGGATCGTGTCTGACGCTCGTCTCCCGCTGGGGCGTCCGGCGAGGAGTCCCGTGAATAACAACGTTTAAGTCCGAAAACGCACGACCTGTAGGTGTCGCCGCTCTTAGCTCAGCCTGGTAGAGCAGCCGACTGTAGATCGGCTTGTCCCCCGTTCGAATCGGGGAGAGCGGACTTCTGTAGACTCGCTCGGCGAGCGAAGCGGCCCTCCCGTTCGAATCGATTTTCACGCTCGCGGTCGAGACGCCGACATGACGCCGAAAATCGAGACGCGGGACCTCACGCGGGTCGTCGACGGCGAGGCCATCGTCGACGGCCTCTCCGTCTCGGTCGCCGAGGGCGAGGTGTTGGTCGTGGTCGGCCCGTCGGGGGCCGGGAAGTCGTCGTTGCTCCGCCTGCTCAACCGGCTCGACGAGCCGACCGGCGGAACGGTGCTGGTGGACGGCGAGGACTACCGGTCGATCCCGCCGCGTGAGCTTCGACGACGCGTCGGGTTCGTCCCGCAGGACCCCGCCCTCGTTCCCGGCACCGTCTTCGAGAACGTGGCCCGGGGGCCGCGACTCCGTGGGGATTCGGTCGACGAGGAGGCGGTCGGCGGCCTCCTCGATCGCCTCGGCCTCGGTGGCTACGGGGACCGCGACGTCGAGGAGCTCTCGGGCGGCGAGAAACAGCGCGTCGCAATCGCTCGAACCCTGCTGACCGAGCCGGACGTGCTGCTCCTCGACGAGCCGACGTCCCACCTCGATTCCGCATCGGAACGCCGCGTCGAATCGCTGCTGTCCGACCTCATCCGCGACCTCGATCTGACGGTCGTCCTCGTCACCCACGACGAGGAGCAGGCGAAACGGATCGGCAACAGGGCGCTTTCGATGCGCGAGGGCCGCGCCGATCGGATCGGCCCGATCGAGGAGGTGTTCGCGTGATGGCGTCCCTGGCGAGCGAGTTCGCCGCTCAGCTCACCGACCCGGTACTGGTCCGAGGGCTGGTACAGGTCGCCGTCGCGTCGGTCCTCGCCGCGCTCGTCGTCGGGATCTCGCACCTCCGGGGGCTGACGCTCGAACGCGAACTCGGCGTCGCGCTCGTTCGCGGGCTGGTACAGATCGTCGCGATGGGGTCGATCGTCGGGCTCCTGCTCACGGTCGAGTTCGCCTGGAGCGCGCTCATCCTCCTCGGGATGATGGTCGGCGCGACGTGGATCTCGAAGAACCGGGGCGAGGGACTCCCGGGGGTCACCCGCGTCTCGTTTTTCGCCATCGTCACCGGCTCCGGGCTGGTGATCGTCACGATGACGCTCGCGGGGGCGATCGAGGCCACGGTCAGGAACCTCGTTCCAGTGGGCAGCATGATCATCGCCAACGCGATGCAGATCAACTCGCTCGCGCTCGACCGGTTCAAAAGCGAGATCGAGTCGAACCGCGCGGAGATCGAGGTCGGCCTCTCGCTCGGCGCGCCGCCCAGTGCGGTGATCTCGCGGCACGTCGAGACGGGCGTGCAGGCGTCGCTCATCCCCGTCATCGACTCGCTGAAGAGCCTCGGCTGGGTGTGGATCCCGGGGATCATGGCCGGGATGATCCTCGCCGGCGAGAACCCGATCTACGCCGCGCTCTACCAGTTCGTCATCATGGCGATGATCTTCGGTGCCGGCGGGCTGACGAGCATGACCAGCAGCCTGCTGATCGGGAACTACGTCTTCACCGAGGCCGAGCAGCTGAAGGAGATCGAGACGGACGAGGACGAGTGACCGCCTCGAACGGGCCTCCGGGACGATACCGGCCCCGCGACCTCGGCGTTCTCGTTGCACCGGGTGGCGTTGGTGGCGCTCAGCCCTCGCCGTCCTCGGCGAGTTCCTCCGCCCCGATCTCGCCAGCGAGGTAGGCCGCGCCGCGGTCCGTCAGTCGATACGTGTCGTCCTCGCGGGAGAGCAGGTCGCGGATCGCCAACTGGCGACACCGGTCGGCGACGTACTCCTCGCTCTTCTCGAGGGTCGCCGCGAGTTCGGGGGGCGTCGCCGGTCCGTCCTCGAGCAGTTCCATGACCCGCTCGTCGGTGTGGGTCATCCAGTCGATCCGCAGGCGCGTCGCCTGTTCGCGAAACCCACCACGCAGGAGCCGCGAGAGGAACCCGTCGCTCATATGGGGGAGTGGGCTGGGCTGGCCTTAATCCCGCCGTTCGGAGACGCTCCGGACGCGGGTCGGGAGGCTTAAGCGAGGATTCCCCGAACCCTGCGGGTATGCCGACACGCCTCCTCGACGAGGAGTTCGACGCGCGCCTCGCGAGCGTCCGCGAGCGGATCGCGGCGAGCGACGCCGACGCCGGCGTCTGGTTCGACGCGACCAGCATCGAGTACCTGACCGGCTTCGCCCACGTCCAGACCGAACGCCCCGTCGTCCTCGGGGTCGCTCCCGAGGCGTGTGCGATCACCGTCCCGCGACTGGAGGTCGAGCGATGCGAGGGGAACCCCAGGGTCGACCGCGTCCACGACTACTTCGACTATCCCGGCGGGAAGCCGATCGAAACGGTGGCAGAGATGCTCCGGGGGATGGGTGCCGGGTCGGTCCTGGCGGACGCCGACGGCGCGCCGGGCGTCATGGGCTACGAGGGACCCCCGCTCTCGGAGGTCGTGGAGGTCGAGACCCAGTCGTGGGTCCCGCGGATGCGCTGGCGGAAGTCGGCGGCCGAGATCGATCTCATTCGAGAATCCGCGACGTGGGCGAACCTCGGCCACCGCTATCTCGCCGACTTCACCGAGCCCGGCGCCCACCCCGCGACCGTGAGCCAGCGCGCCTCGATGGAAGCGTCGAGAGCGATGCTCGACGCCCTCGGGGACCGGTTCGTCGAACGGGTGCGCGCGAGCGGCCCGGTGCAGGCGGGCTACATCAGCGCCCACGAGACCGCCCTGCCCCACGGCCACACGCCCAACCAGCGCCTCCGGGAGGGCGACGTTCTCATTACAGGTGCGACCGCGAACGTCGACGGCTACCGCTCCGAGTTGGAGCGCACCATGTTCGTCGGCGAGCCCACCGACGAGCAGGCCCACTACTTCGAACTCATGCTCGAAGCGCAGGACATCGCCATCGAGGCGCTCGGGCCGGGCGTCCCCCTCGCGGACGTGGACGAGGCGGTGTGGAGCTACTTCGAGGAGCAGGGGATCACCGACCTCGCGCGCCACCACGTCGGGCACAACATCGGGCTCGGGGCCCACGAACCGCCGTACATCGACCGTGGATGGGCCGCCCACTGTGGGAGCGAAACGACGAGCTACGACGAGTCGGACGCGACCATGCGACCGGGTCACGTCTACACGATCGAGCCGGGGATCTACACCGAGGAGGCGGGCTACAGACACTCGGATACGATCGCCATCACCGAAGAGGGGATCGAGCCACTCACCTACTTCCCGCGCGATCTGGAGGCGAACGTCGTTCGCTGAGGCGGTCGGTTTCCCCTGGAACGACGCCCTCCGAGGGTCCTCCGCCAGGTCAGAGCTGTCGTTCGGCCTCGCGGAGCCCCTGCTCGATCGACTCGCGTTCGAAGTAGACCGCCTCGACGGTGAAGACCGCGGCCGCGATGAGGACGACGAGCCAGAAGACCGACGGGAGCTGTGCGTAGAGATACCACGTGAGCATGACGAAGAAGGCGGCCGACCCGACGGTGCCGACGAGCGGCGGAAGCACGTTGATGTCGCCCCGATCGCGGTTCGCGAGCGCGAGCGCGCTCATCGCCCCGAAGACCGCGATGAACGCGAGCGAGGCGAACTCCACGACGGCCTCGAGACTCCCGAGGACGGTAAACGCCGCCGTGAAGAGGCCGATGACGAGGACCGTCCGGGTCGGGGCGGCCTGCTCGTCGGCATCGCCCATGCGGTCGGGGAGGATCCCGTCGGCGATCAGGTTCTTCGCGAAGATCGCCTCGCTGAACAACGTCGAGTTGATCGCGCTGGCCGTCGAGATGAGCCCCGCGATCCCCACCGCGAACGCGAGCCACTTCGAGATGACGAGCCCCCCGTAGAGCAGCGCCGCCTCGGGCTGGGCGGCGACGACCTCCTCTGGGAGGAGGCTCGTGATGACGAACCCGACGAGGATGTAGATGAACGCGGCGACCGGGATCGAGATGAAGATCCCCTTCGCGAGCGTCTCGTCGGGGTCCTCGAACTGCTCCTGGTCGTAGAAGAGGAGCTGCCACCCCTCGAAGGAGACGAACCCGACCGAGGCGGCGATGATCGGGTTGAAATCGAAACTCGAGACCGACCGGGCGAGTTCGGAGAACCCTACTTGAAGCATCTGGTTCGAGAAGCCGAACCAGAGCGCGACGAGGCCGAAGACGGCGATGATGCCCGCCTGGACGAACACGAGATACCGCTCGACGGCCGCGGTCGAGCCGGCACCCAAGAGGTTCAGGCCGACGAAGACGGCGACGACGAGCACGGAGAGGAACTGGCGGATCGGCAGCCCCCAGACGTACTCGATGCCGAGCATCATCTGGCCGTAGGCGCCGAAGGCGTAGGCGTACATCGCCATCGTGCCGATGTAGCCGACGACGAGCGTCCAGCCGATGACGCCCGCGACGGTCGTTCGGTCGGTCAGCTCCTCGAGGAAGGAGACAGAGCCGCCGCTGCTGTCGGTGACGTCGTTGAGCTTGACGTACGAGTAGGCACAACAGAGCACGACGACGGTCGCGAGCGAGTAGGCGAACCACGTCAACACGCCGGCGGCGGCCACGACGATGCCGATCGCCGCGTAGATCCCCCCGCCGACGACCCCGCCGACGCCGAGGGCGACTGCCGTCCCCACGCCGAAGTTCTCGCTCACGACCTGACCTCCACGACGGGGTCGGTGCCCGCGAGTCGCGGATTGACCTCGGGGATCGGATGAACCCGGAAGTTCCGGACCCGGTCGGTCGTCGCGAAGCTGTTGTCGAGCGAACACAGCGGCACGACCGCCCGATCCGAGAGGAGTCTCGTGATCGCCGTTTCGTAGAGGTCCCGTCGGCGGTCTCGGTCGGTCGTCGCCCGGGCCTCCGAGAGGGGTTCCATCACCTCGTCGTCGCGCTCGAAGACCCCGTTGGTCGTCCCGGCCATGTTCTCGTGGAACGTCGGGTACAGAAACGAGTCCGGATCCGAGGTGCCCGTGATCTCGCCGACGAACACCGAATAGTCGCGCTTCGACCCCGTGACGTACGTCTCGAGGTAGCTCTTCCACGGTTTCGACGCCACGAGCGCGCCGTGGCCGGCGTTGCGAAGCCCGCCGGCGAGCGCCTCGCCGAACTCCTTGTGGATGGGGTCCTTCGACGTCAGGATCTTGAGTTGGCCGGTCGTCTCGTCGGCCTGCCGGAACAGGTCCCGCGCACGCTCGACGTTCTTCGGGTTCGGGATCTCGGCCCACCGCTCGACGGGCAGGTCCCACTCCTCGGCGACCCGACGCGGGAGCGGGCTGTAGACCCGTTCGCCCATCGGTTCGACGAACTCCCGGACGGCCTCGTCGACGTCGAGACAGTAGTCGATCGCCTCCCGGACCTCGGGTTTCGTCGTCGGGCCGGTGTTCAGGTTGACGCCGAGATAGAGGCTCCGGTAGCCGTCTCGGCGCGCGACCGTCGCGTTCGTCACGTCCCGGATGTCGTTCGCCACCTGCGGCCCGATCGGCTCGATGGCGTCGCTGCGGCCGGTCCGCAGACCCATCATCTGAGTGAGCGGCGATTCGACGTACACGACGGTGAGCTGTGCGATCGCGGGCGGGGACTCGCCCCAGTAGTCGTCCCAGCGGGCGAGTTGGGCCTTCCGTTCCTCGGTGAACTTCCGGACCTCGAAGGGGCCGCTCCCGACCGGCGCCGTGGCGAACCGTTCGGGATCGGCCTCGCGGTCCTCCTTGGGGACGATCGGCCGGGTGAGCGCGTGGGAAAACGCCGGGTACGGGTCTCCGAGCCGGAACCGGACCGTCCGGTCGTCGACGGTCTCGACCGACTCGATCATGTCGACCGTCCACTCGGTAGCGGCGTCCTCCTCGACGGGCGCCTCGAAAGAGTACGCGACGTCCTCGGGCGTGATCGGGCTGTCGTTCTGGAAGCGCGCCCGCTCGTCGATCGCGACCTCGACTTCCAGGCCGTCCGCCGAGACGGTCGGTTGGCCGCTCGCGATCCGCGGGACGACGTCTCCGCCCTCGCCGTAGGCGTACAGTCCGTCGAAGACCCGGTTGATGACCTGCTTCGAGCCGACGTACTTCGCCTCGATCGGGTCGAGGGTGACCGGCGGGTACAGCGTGGCGAGCCGAAGTCGGGGCCCCGGCGGGGTCTTCGCGAGCGCCGAACAGCCCCCGAGCGACGCGGCGGCCGCCGCCCCGATCCCCGCGAGCAGGTCGCGCCGGCCCAGCGGTCGTCCGATTCCCGTCATGTGTCGTCGGCTCCTCCCGGAGTCCGTCCGGCGAGAGGACGTGTTCGGTGACGCCGCCGCGATCCGTTCGAGGACGCGATACTGGCGACGATGCTCATGATCGTCTCCTCTCCATCGATAATCGCGTGTGGTCGAACGGCGAGCCACCTCACGTTTCTGCTTGCGTTCGCATCGCGGATCGGCGATCCGAACACGCCTCCGGGTTGGGGTCGCCCGCCGGAGGTGACCGAGCGATTCAAGTCCGTGTTCGTCGATCACACCGTCGTGGCAGTCTCGTTCGACCTCTTCGGCACGCTCGTGCGCGCGCCCAAACCGGACGATTCGGCGCGGGCGATCGCGGCCGAACTCGAATCGCGGGGCGTGACGGTCCCCGACGGGTGGGAGGAGGCCTATCGCACCCCCCAGATCGACGCGCCCGAGGGCGCGGAGGTGCCCCTGCCCGCCCACGTCGCCCGCGCGCTTTCGGCCTGCGGCGTCGAGGCCCCGGGGAACGTCGCCCGGCGGGCCGTGATCGCGGCGTTCGACCCTACCGTCGAGACCCGCGAGGGGGCCACGGAAGCGCTCGCGGCGGCGCGCGAACACGGTCCCGTCGGTCTGCTCTCGAACTGCAGCGTACCCGAACTGGTCGCCCGAACGCTGATCCGCGCGGGCCTGCGCGGGGAGTTCGACGCGGTCGTCACGAGCGTGGGCTGTGGCTGGCGCAAACCCCACCCGGAGGCGTTCGAGGCGGTCGCCACCGGTCTCGACCGCCCCGTCGCGGACCTCACCCACGTCGGGGACTCGCCGGAGGACGGCGGGATCGAGGCGTGTGGCGGCCGGGCGATACTCCTCGACGGGGTCGCGCTCTCGGAGGTGCCCGCGCTCCTCGGAGGGCGATGAGCAGCGCGCTCGCGGCGCTCGCGCTCGCGGTCGGCCTCGAACTCGCGCTGGGAGAACCACCCGCGAGGGCTCACCCGGTCGCGTGGTTCGGACGGGCCGTCGAACGGGTGGATCGGGAGTGGGGCCGCCCGCGGGTCGTCGGCGCTTGCGTGGCCCTCCTGCTCCCCGCGCTGGCCGCGGGGGTGGCCGCCGGAACGGTCGCGCTCGCCGCCCTCGTCCACCCGTTCGTCGGGATCCTCGTCGCCGGAACCGTCCTGTTCGTCTCGACGAGCCTGCGGATGTTACTGGACGTCGCGAGGGAGGTGATCGCCGAGAGCGAGCGCGACCTCCCGCGGGCGCGCGAGTCGGTCCGTGCGCTCGCCGGGCGCAGCCCTGAGGAACTCTCAGCGGGGGAGATACGGAGCGCCACCGTCGAGAGTAGCGCCGAGAACCTCGCCGACGGGCTGGTAGCACCCCTCGGCGCGTTCGCGTCGCTCGCGCCGCTCTCGCTCGCGCTCGCGGCCGGGGGCGCGGCGTGGGTCAAGGCGGTCAACACGCTCGATTCCATGCTCGGCTACCCCGAAAAGCCCCACGGCACCGCGAGCGCCCGCCTCGACGACGGCGTCATGTACCTGTCCGCACGCGCGAGCGCCGTCCTGCTCGCGCTGGCCGCCCGGAAACCGATGGCACCCCTCCGCGCGCGCCGGTGGGCGCGCGCCCCGCCCTCGCCGAACTCCGGCTGGCCGATGGCGACGCTCGCGGTCCTTCTGGGGGTTCGCCTCGAGAAACCCGACGTCTACATCCTGAATCGCTCTAGAGAGCTGCCGACGGTCGCGGAGGCCCGACGAGGGGTTCGGATCGTCGCCCTCGCCGGAGCACTCGCGTACCTGCTCTCGGGGGTGCTCGCGTGGTTCTGAACGCGCTGCGTGGGGCGCTCGGCTTCCTCACCCGGCTCCCGGTCGGTCACGACGAACGCGCCTGGGAGGCGTTTCGGCGGACGCCGGCCGCGTTTCCGCTCGCGGGCTACCTCGTGGGAGCGCTACTCGCCGTGCCCCTGCTCCTCCCGATTCCGGCCCCGACCGTCGCGCTCGCCTTCCTTCTCTCGATCTACCTCCTCACGGGGATCAACCACGCCGACGGCGTCGCGGACCTGGGCGACGCGGCGGTCGTCCACGGCGGGAGCGAGAAACGCCGTGAGGTCATGCGCGATACCACTACCGGCGTCGGCGCGATCCTCGCGCTCGGCGTCGTCCTCGCGGGACTGGCGCTCGCGGGGCTGGCGCTCGCGGCCCTGCCCCTCGCGGCGGCCGCCGGAATCGTGATCGCCGCCGAGGTCGGCGCGAAGTTCTCGGTCGCCCTGCTGTGCTGTCTCGGCGACCCCGCCCACGAGGGAATGGGCTCGCAGTTCGTCGGACAGGGGCCGGGTGCGCTCGCCGGTCCGCTCGCCGTGGCGCTTCCGGCGGCCGTCTCGGTTCCGACGTTCGCGGCCGTCGCGGGTGCGACGCTGTCGGCCGTTCTCGTCGGCAAGTGGGCGACCAGACGGCTGGGCGGGATCAGCGGCGACGTGCTGGGCGCGGCGAACGAGGCCGGGCGGGTCGTCGCGCTCCACGCGGGGGTGGTCGCGTGGACGCTCTGGTGATGTGTGGCGGGCGAGGCACCCGCCTCGGGATGGGCGAGAAGCCGCTCGTCGAAGTGGGAGGGGAACCGATGGTCGACCGGGTGATCGCGGCCGTCTCGCCGGTCGCCGACGCCGTCCACGCCGCGCCCTCACCGCACACCCCCGAGACACGGGCCCACCTCGACGGGCGGGTTCCGGTCGTCGAGACGCCCGGCGAGGGCTACGTCGATGACCTCTCGCACGCGCTCGCGCGGGTGGGACGGCCGGTGCTGACGGTCACGGCCGACCTCCCGCTGCTCACCCCGGCGGACGTGCGACTCGCGCTCGACGCCCACGGACCGGGGTCGTTGACCGTCTGCGTGCCGGTCGAGCGCAAACGCGAACTGGGCGTGAGCGTCGATAGGAGCTTCGAGCACGAGGGACAGCGGGTCGCGCCGACGGGCGTGAACGTGGTCGGCGAGGGGCCAGAGTCGATCCGCACCCTCGACCGGATCGGACTCGCGGTCAACGTCAATCGCTCGCGCGACCTACAGGTAGCCGAGGTGTTATTTCCGAACGATTGTAACCCCTCGTGGCCATGAGGGGTACATGAACCCGAAATCCGCAGAGGGAATCGATCGAGTACCACACGGGGGGTGTACCGATCCGGGAATCACGGACTTCAGCGCGAACGTCAACCCGCGGACGCCGCCGGGGGTCGCCGGTGTCTACGAGGGGGCGCTCGCCCAGTCGAAACGCTACCCGGACGACGACTACCCGGAGTACCGGGCCGCCGCGGGCAATTACGTCGGCTGTCCGCCCGAGGAGATCGTCCCCACGCCCGGCGGCCTCGCGGGGATCCGGCTGGCGATCGAGACGACCGTTTCCTGCGGGGACTCGGTGCTCGTCCCGGCCCCGAGTTTCGGCGAGTACGCCCGCGAGGTCGAGCTCCAGGGCGGGACCGTCGAGTTCGTCCCCCACGACGAGATCTGCGGGAGCGACCCGACCGGCCACGCGATGGCGATCGTCTGCAACCCGAACAACCCCACCGGGACGGTCTACGACTCGGGCGACCTGCTCGACTTCCTCGCGCGCTGTCGGGAGACGGGGACCGTGCTGCTCGTCGACGAGGCGTTTCTCGGGTTCACCGACCGACCCTCGATGACGGGCCAGCGCGGGACGATCGTCGCCCGCTCGCTCACCAAGCTCTTCGGTCTTCCGGGCCTCCGGGCGGGCTTTCTGGTCGCGTCCGACGAATCCAGGGACCGCCTCGAAGGCGGCCGGATCCCGTGGTGTCTCGGGACGCCGGCGGCGGCGGTCGGCGCCCACTGCATGGGTCAACGCGAGTTCGTCGAGGAGACCCGCCGGCGGGTGCGTACCGAACGCGAGCGGATGGTCGCGGCCCTCGAAGGCGAGTACGGGATCGCCCCGTCGGAGGCCCCGTTCCTCCTGCTCGACGTGGGCGAGCGTCCGGTCGATCGGGTGATCGACCGCGTCGAACTCGACGACCTGACCGTCAGGGACGCCCGGACGTTCCGGGGGCTCGACTCGCACGTCAGGGTCGCGATACGGCGACCCGAGGAGAACGACCGGCTGCTCGACGCGCTTCTGGATGTTTGAGACGCGGCGACGCGAGGGCGTCCTGCGGGTCGAACGCGGAGGGACTCGCTGGCTCAGCACCGGCTGGGACGGCGGCCCCTCCGAGGGGGCCGTGGCGTACAACGTCTCGGTGCCCGAGAGCTGGAACGAGACCGACCTCGCGGGCTACGTCGCCGCCCGGCGCGAACGGGCGGGGTTCGACCGCTCGGGGCCGGCGCTCCTGACCGGCGTCGACCTCGATCACGCACGCGCCGCGCGCTACGGTCCCGTGGAGGCGATCGCCACCGCGGGCGTCTCGAACCCGGCGGCGCTGCCGATGGCGCCCTCGGGGGAGTCGAGCGTCCCCGCCGAGGGGGGTGTCGGCACGGTCAACCTCGTCGTCGGAACGACCCGTGCCTGTGGGGACGGCGCGCTCGCGAACCTGCTTGCCGTGGCCGCGGAGGCGAAGGCCGCGACGCTGCTCGCGAAAGCGGGCGTCCCGGGAACGACAACCGACGCGATCATCGCCGCCTGCGATCCCGACGGCGAGCCGGTCGAGTTCACCGGGAGCGCCACCCCCGTCGGGGCCGCGACCCGCGCCTGCGTCCGTGAGGCGGTGCGTGCGAGCCTCGACTCGCGGTACGCCGAGCGGGAGATGCCTTCCCTTTCGGAGGCCGAGTACGGGATCAAGACGACCGAGCGCGCATCGGTCTCCGCGATCGAACCCGAGCGCACGGACCGAACCGGCGAAGTGGGTCCGCGATAACGGGCGGGTATGAGCGATCCCCTCGAGAACACGCCCGGAAAGGGACGGACGCCCGACGCCCGCGAGATCGAACCGAGCGCGCCCGACGAGTTCGGGCGCGTCCAACTCTGGTGGGGCGACGGCAAGGGGAAGACGACGGCGGCGATGGGGATGGGATTCCGCGCCGCGGGTCACGGATTCCGCGTCCACATGCTCCAGTTCATGAAGGGCGGCGCCTCCAGCGTCGAGGACGTCCGCGGCGAGTACAACGCGATCGCCGCGATGCCCGGATTCACCTACGAGAACGCGGGCCACTACGGCTGGCACGGCATGCGCGACGGCAGCGAGGATACCGATCACGCCGCGGAGGCCGAGGCCGGGTTCGAGCGCGCCGGGGAACTGGTCGAGGCGGCGCGCGCGGCGGACCTCTCGAAACCGCTCGACCTCGACGCTCCGCCCGAGGAGGGGATGCACATGCTGCTCCTCGACGAGGTCGTCTACGCCGCCAACAGGGGACTGGTCGAGCGCGAGGCGCTCGTGGAGTTGATCGAGGACAAGCCCGCGGCCCTCGAACTCGTCCTGACGGGGGGTCACGAGCGACCGGAGTACCTCTACGACGGCGCGGATCTGATCACCAACGTGAGAAAGGAGAAACACCAGTTCGAGGCGGGCCAGCGCGCCCGCAAGGGCACCGAGTACTGATGGCCCGCACCCTGCTCGTGGCCGGCACCGCGAGCCACGTCGGCAAGAGCACGGTCGCGGCGGGGCTGTGTCGTGCGCTTTCCGACCGCGGGATCCGGGTCGCCCCCTTCAAGGCCCAGAACATGTCGAACAACGCGCGCGCGGTCCCGCGGGCGACCGAGCCCACCGAGGCCGGCGAGATCGGCGTCTCCCAGTACGTCCAGGCGCGGGCCGCCCGGATCGAGGCGACCACGGACGTGAACCCCGTGCTCCTGAAACCGCGCGGCGACGGCGAGAGCCAACTGGTGATCGACGGCGAGGCGGTGGGAAACGTCGCCGCGGGCGAGTACTACGAGGACGGGTGGGAGCGCGCCCGCGAGGCCGCCCGCGAGGCCCACGCGCGCCTCGCCGCCGAATACGACGTGATCGTCGCCGAGGGGGCGGGCTCGATCGCGGAGATCAACCTCGCGGACCGCGACCTCGCGAACGTCGAGACCGTCCGCTTCGCCGATCGGGTCGCGCCGGGGGGGCGACCGGACGGCCGAGCGGCCGGCCCGCGAGACGCGGAGATCCTCCTGCTCTGTGACATCGAGCGCGGCGGGGCGTTCGCGAGCCTCTACGGCACCCTCGAACTCATGCCCGAGGACTGCCGCGAACGGGTGGTCGGGGCCGCCATCACGAAGTTTCGTGGGGACCGATCGCTCCTGAAGCCGGGGATCGCGGAGATCGAGGAACGAACGGACGTTCCCGTCCTCGGGGTGCTCCCCTACGACGACCCCGGCCTCCCCACCGAGGACAGCGTCTCCCTCCCGGCGGTGGGCGAGACGGCCGTCTACGGCGACTCGGAGGGAGTGCGGATCGCGGTCCCCCGCCTCTCGCGGATCTCGAACTTCACCGACCTCGAACCGCTGGCGCGCGAACCCGGCGTCGGCGTCGTCTACGGCCCGCCCGAGTCGGTGCTCGACGGCGCGGACGCGGTCGTGTTGCCGGGGACGAAGAACACCGTCGACGACCTGCTCGAACTCCACGGGGCGGATTTCGGCGACCGTCTCGACGACTTCTCGGGGCCGATCGTCGGCCTCTGCGGGGGGTATCAGATGCTCGGCGAGCGGATCACGAACGCCGCGATCGAGGGGACCGGCGACGAAGGGGTGATCGAGGGGTTCGGACTCCTGCCGGTCGAGACGCGCTTCTCGCCCGAGAAACGCGTCGAGCGCGTCGAGCGCGACCTTCGCGGGGTCGGCCCGCTCGCGGGCGCACGCGGTCGGGTCTCGGGCTACGAGATCCACATGGGCGAGAGCCGACTCACCGGCCCCACGGAGCGACCGTTCGAGGGCGAGGGGGCCGCGACCGACGGGGTGCTGGGGACCTACCTCCACGGACTCTTCGAGAACCGAACGGCGCGGGAGGCGTTCCTCGATCGGGTCTTCGAGGGCGCGCGGCGCGAGCGACCCGACACCGCCGAGCGGGCCTCGCCCTACGACCGGGCCGCGACGCTGGTGACGGATCACCTGGCGCTGGACGCGCTCGGGATCGTCGAGGACGTCTCGGCCGTCGGATGAGTTCCGCACGCGTCGGGTGTGTCACTCTGTAGCACTAATGAAAGCGAAACAACTAAAATACTGTCGGGAGTATTCCGAAGCGAGCCGAGGTAGCCTAGCCCGGCCAAGGCGGCAGATTCGAAATCTGCTGTCCTCACGGACTCGAGAGTTCAAATCTCTCCCTCGGCGTTTCTCCCGCGAACCACCCCCGAGAAGCCGCCGCCATCGCGCTCGCGGCGGGGACGGCGTCGAACGCGAACCCGATCGAACCCGCGCCCGATTCGGGACGGCGATTCGCCGACCCTCAGTTCCGAGGACCGACCCCGGTCGTCGATCAACTCGCTCGGGACGAGCGTGACACCCTGTTCGGCGGATCCTCGCCGGACGTCTCACCGGTGATATGCACGATACGATATGAGATCCATCCGAATAGTTCCTGAAACCAACGTACGGGCCGTCTATCGCGCGTGAACGGTCCCGCCCGCCTAGATACAAAGAGATAATATATTTATATATGGGCGACAATGAGCGGATAGATCATGCGCAGGTCGGCGAGGTCCGAGCGGGTATGACGGACGACGACGGTTCGGAGGACGGCGCCGTAGCGACCGCGGACGAGCCGCGAGTCTACCGGACGACGCACGACTTCGACGGTCGACGCGCACTCAGCACGACCGTCATCGAGGCCATCGAGGAGGTCGGCGACGTCGATGGCCCCTCCTCGCGGGTACTCGCGGACGTGATCGATCCGGACTGTCTCGACGGCCTGTTCAGGCCCGTCCGCCACCGCACCGACCGCGACGACGGGGTCGTCCAGTTCCCGCTGGACGCCCACCGGATCACCGTCTACGCGACGGGCGAGATCGAACTCCGGCGGATCGACGACTAGTCGTCCGCGGGCGGCGTCGGCGTCCGGCCGACGAGCAGGCGATCCAGCGCGTCGACCATCGCGACCACGCTCGCGCGCGTGATGTCGGCGTCGCTGCGTGCGACCGTCACGGTGCGATCCCCGCGGGACATCGTGACCTCGACGGTCACCACGGCATCGGTTCCGCCGGTGATCGCGTCGACGTGATAGGAGTCGAGTTGGGCGTCCGCCGCCGACCCGAGCGCCTGTCTGACCGCCGAGACCGCCGCGTCGACGGGGCCGCTACCCAGCCCGCTCGCGACGCGCTCCTCGTATTCTCGCGGCCTTCGACCGCTCGAACCGTCTGCGGTGCTGAACACCGCACTGTCGACCCGGAGGCGGACGCTCGCGGTCGGCGTCGCGCCGCCGCTCGCCGCGGTGAGGTCGAGCAGTTCGACCCGCCGGTCGCGTTCGTCCCCGCGGACGTCCTCGGCGATCGCCAGCAGGTCGGCGTCGGTGACGCGCTTGCCCCGATCCGCGAGTCGTTTGACCCGCGAGACGACCTCTTGGAGGAGGTCTTCGCTCACCTCGACGTCGTGTTCCTCGAGCGCCGCGCGCGCACCCGCCCGCCCCGTGTGCTTCCCGAGGACGAGTCTGCGCTCGCGGCCCACCTTCTCCGGGGAGTAGGACTCGTACATCCGCTCGTCCTTCAGGGTCCCATCCGTATGGATGCCGCTCTCGTGGGCGAAGGCGTTCTCGCCGACCACGGCCTTGTTCGGGGGGAGCGGGACGCCCGTGTAGCGCGAGACGAGCCCCGCCAGATCGTACAGCCGGGTGGTGTCGACCGTCTCGACCCCGTAGGAGTGATCGAGCGCGATCGCCACCTCCTCGAGGGCGACGTTGCCCGCGCGCTCGCCGACGCCGTTGACGGTGGCGTGGACCAGATCCGCGCCGGCCGCGACGCTCGCCAGCGCGTTCGCCATCCCCAGTCCAAGGTCGTCGTGGGTGTGCGTGCTCGTCGGGCCTAACTGGGTGAGTTTCGAGGCGGCCTCGAAGGCCTCTCCCGGCCCCGCGTGGCCGACGGTGTCGGCGTAACAGACCCTGTCGGCACCGGCATCGAGCGCGCTCCCGAGCAGTTCGACCAGGTACTCGAGATCGGCCCGCGAGCCGTCCTCGCCGATCACCTCGACCCAGAGGCCGTGGTCTTTCGCATAGTCGACCAGCTCGAGCGTTCGCTCGAGGACCCCCTCGCGGGTGGTGCCGATCTTGCCCTCGATGTGGCGGTCGCTCGACGGGACGACGAGGTTGACGCCGTCGACGCCACAGTCCAGCGCGAGGTCGACGTCGCCGCGCACGCCGCGGGCGAAGCTGGTCACCGTGGCGTCGAGTCCGAGGTCGGTCACCCGCGAAATGGTCCGGCGTTCGCCCTCGCCGGTGCAGGCGCTGCCGGCCTCGATATAGGGGACCGAAGCGGCGTCGAGCGCGCGGGCGATCTCGGCCTTTTCTTCGGGTGAGAGCGAGATACCCGGCGCTTGCTCGCCGTCGCGAAGCGTCGTATCGAGAAGGTCGACCGAGTCGATCGATCCGAGGGAGTGAAAGGGGTTAGTTTCGGGGGAGAATTTCGCATCCAGCCGGGTCGCCCCGACTTCCTCTATCCTCCGTAACCGAATGGTGAGGGTTGCTCTCCATTGTGTCCCCACCGAGGGCGAGACGGTATATCAACCTGCTGGTCCCGACAGATACCGCGGGCCGCCTCACCCGACCGGATCGAGGGCGATCCGGTCGCCGACCCGGATCCCCTCGGCCGCGCCCGCCGGGAGTTCGAGGATCGTGTCGGCCCACCCCCGTCCGAAGCCCGTCCAGGCGTCGAGGCGCGCGGTGTGGGTGACCTCGCCGCCGACGAGCCAGACCGCGTCGATCGGGAACGGGACGAACAGCATGTGCAACGACCGGGTGACCGGCTTTCCGAACTCGAAGACCAGCGCGTAGTCCTCCGGGACCGACCGGCGGAACATCAGCCCGCGTGCGCGGGCGAGAAACGAGTCTGCGACCTTGACGTCGCCCGCGATGACGATGTCGAGGTCCCGATGAACGAGTCGCACACCTGGAATCGGAAAACCATCGGCATGAGCCTTGTGGCCCGCGCGGAACGCTTTTGACACGGTCGTTCCAAGACGGGTACATGGAACGGCATCCGATGGGTTCCGGGTTCGTGTGGATCGGCGCCAGCGGACGAACCCACGACCGGATCGCCCGCACGTAGATGGAGCGCACCCCCCGAGGCACCCCGGTCGGCGTCGACGACCCCTACGAGCACGTCGAGCGCTGCGACCACCTCACCGACGACGGGCGGTGTCGCTACGCCATCGAACACGGCGAGCGCGATCCCGCGTTCGCCCGCGAGCGCCGTCTCGCCGGGTACGAGTGTCTCGTGAGCGAGGAGGGTAACGACTGGAGCGACTGCCCGCACTTTCGCTCGCGGGCGACCGACCGGGAGTGTCGCCGGTGCGGGCTCGAAGAGCTGCGGATGGCCCACACGGGCGAGCGCCCGCTGCTCGAGGAACACCACCTCTCGTACCCGGGCGACGGCGAGGAGCCGTCCCACGAGATCACCGTCGTCCTCTGTCGGTGGTGTCACGCGAAGATCCACGAGTCGTGGGCGCGAATCGACGACGACGTGTCCCCGAGCGCCGAGGCGCTCGCCGAATCGGAAGGACGGCGGAGCCGCGAACTCGACGAACTGGGATTCGAACCCGCGAGCGAGCGCTACGAGCGGTGATCCGCGCCCCTTTTGCCCCCCGATCCGGTAGGGACGGTAATGAGAATCGACGTGGTCGACAACCACGGCCAGTTCACCCACCTCGAGGGGCGCGCGCTGCGCGACATGGGCATCGACACCGAGACGATCGACAACGAGACGCCTCCCGGGGAGATCGACGCCGACGGGCTGGTCCTCTCGGGCGGTCCCGACATCGACCGCGCGGGCCGGTGCGACGAGTACCTCGACCTGGGGATCCCCGTTCTGGGGATCTGCCTGGGAATGCAGGTGATCGCCGACGAGTTCGGGGGCTCCGTTGGAAGCGGCGACTATGGAGGATACGCCGACGTCACCGTCGAGATCGTCGACGAGTCGGACCCCCTCGTCGGCTCGCTCGCGCCCGAGACCCGCGTCTGGGCGAGCCACGGCGACGAGGTGAAGGAGCTCCCCGAGGGGTTTTCGCTGACCGGGAGAAGCGACATCTGCGGGATCGAGGCGATGAGCCACCAGGGGAGGGACCTCTACGGCGTCCAGTGGCACCCCGAGGTCGCACACACCGAGGAGGGCGAGGAGGTCTTCGAGAACTTCCGGTCGATCTGCGAGTGACTCACCCTGTTTCGGCGAACAGGTCGTCGACGGCCGACTCGGCCGCTCGGACGGCGTCCTCGGCGACCCGCTCGGCCTCGGAGTCATCGACGTTGAGGTAGATGTCGACCTCCAGGACGCCGTCCTCGAAGCTGACGGTTACGTCCAGGTCGTCGACTTCTGAGCGACGGTACCGCGAGAAGACGAGTCCCTCGGCGGCTTCCGCGGCGGTTTGGACGACCTCCTCGTCCGTGGGCTCCATCTACGCGCCGCCGGGACCGGGGCTCGGACCCGCACCCGGGCCGGCCGGGCCGCCGCCCGCGCCGCCGAGCATCTGCTGGAGCTCCCCTTGGAGCTCCTCGAACTGCGTCTGAACGCGTTCTTCCTGTTTCTTCAGCGTCTCGAGGCGGACTTCGAGGCTGTCGACCTTCTCGCCGAGTTCGTCCTCGGCGGTCGCGTGGTCGGTCTCGATCAGGAGCTCGCCGGCCTCGCGGTACATCGTGGTGTCCTCGTCGACGTCTTCGAGGGTTTCGAGGGCGCTTCGGGTCTCGTTAAGGGTGGACTCGGCCTGGTTCTTCTGGACGGCGACCTGCTGGGCGGTCTCCTGAAGGTCCTGTAGCTGTTCGAGTTTCTCCTGAGCTTCCGGCGGTAGGTTGCCCTGCATACCCCGATCGAGGCGATCCGGACTGAAAAACCCCCGCTTTGACCCGCGGACGTGCTAGAAACTCCCATAGAGGGGACGGGCCCGCACGCCGCGTTCCGTTCTCGCGCTCACTACACGGACCGCTACCTCCGCGATCACGACCATCGCTCCCGTCGATCACGCCGATTTCCCGGCCGTGATCTCGGCGATTTCCGACCTGAAACGACTCGCGTCACCTCCAGCACGTCTCCCGAATGGCGACGGTACCGAATCCCATCGCGGGGTTCACGGCGGTACGCTTTTCGATCGCCCGACTCATTCGCGTCCATGCACGAACTACGCGACGCGCCAGGAGCGACCCCGCTCCGGTTCGCGACGCCGGATACTCGCTTCGGCGACGGCGTCGTAACCGAGCTGGGGGCCGTCCTCGATCGATACGGCGTTTCCGATCCGCTGTTCGTGACCGATCGGGGCGTCGAGGAGGCCGGCCTCCTCGACATCGCGGTAGACGCCGTCGACGTGACGCCGGCGACCTACTACGCGTCGAGGGAGCCCTCGACCGACGACGTCGACGATCTGCCGACCGAGGAGGTCGACGGCGTCGTCGCAATCGGCGGCGGCTCGTGTCTCGACACCGCGAAACTCGCGGCGGTCCTGCTCGCCCACGGCGGTCACCCCTCGGAGTACGTCGGCGTCGACCGCGTTCCCGGCCCGATCGCCCCGCTCGTCGCCGTGCCGACGACGAGCGGCACCGGATCGCAGGCGACGCAGACGGCGGTCGTCAGCCACGACGGCGTCAAGCGCGGCGCCAGCGACGAACACCTCCGCCCCGACGTGGCCCTCGTCGACCCGGAACTCACCTTCGGATTACCCAGGAACGTGACCGCCCGGTCGGGGTTCGACGCCTTCGTTCACGCGATGGAGTCGCTGCTCGCACGCGAGTATCGCTGGGTCGAAGAGCGACCCATCACTTACCAGGGTGCCAACCCCGTCTCCCGGTGTCTCGCCCGGCGGGCGCTCGTGCTCGTCCACGGCTCGCTCGAACGGGCCGTCTTCGACGGCGACGACCGCGACGCCCGGCGGGCGATGAGCCTCGGCTCGCATCTCGCCGGAACGGCCTTCTCCGCCTCCGGTCTGGGCGCGGTCCACGCGTTGGCGAGCACGCTCGGCGGCATGACCGGCCGACCCCACGGCGAGTGTCTCGCCGCCGCCATCCGCGCGGGGCTGACCTACAACCTGCCGGTGCGCCACGACGAGTACAGCGTCGTCGCCCACGAACTCGGCGGCGGCGGCGACGGCGCTTCGAACACACCCTCCGGGGCGCTCGTCGCGGAGTGTGAGCGCCTCCGGGACTCGATCGGACTGCCGGGGTCCTTCGCGGAGGTCGGCGTGTCGCGATCGGACATCGATACCATCGTCGAGAACACCCTCGTTCAGGAGCGCCGGTTGGCGACCAACCCGCGGACGGTCACCGACGACCTCCGGGAGTTCCTGCTGGACGGCGAGCTACACGGGTGATCCCAATAGTCCCTACGAATCGACCCGGTCGCCGGCGTCCGCGGCCCGTTCTGCGACCTCAAGGAGCGTCAGCCACGTGTTCGTCGCCGCACGCAGGGCGACGAGGTCCTCGGCTCCGATCCGAACCGAGAGGGTCGCCCCGTCGCGCGAGACCGCCGCGGACGAGCGCTCGTCCGCGAGGTCGTCGAGTTCGGGCCGGATCGAGCGCTCGACGAGGCGGGCACGGCGCTGGTCGGGGTACTCGAAGCGGATATAAGCGTCGTGAACGGTCACTCGACGTCGACTTCTTTGACGTCGCGGCTGCGCTCCTTGAGGAGCACGCGATGGCCGCAGTACGGACAGCGGACGCCGCCGTACTCGTCGAGTTCGACGTCGCGTTTGCACCGCGAACACTTGTAGCTCATTCGTCGCTGTCGGAGAGGGCGGCGCGGATCGAGCGCGAGACGGTGCGTCCGGCGGGCGTCGCGGGGCGGTAGGTGCCGCCCGCGAACTCGTAGTCACACGTCCCACACTGCCAGATCCCGGTGCCGGCCCGGGAGACGTTGTCCGCACCGCACTCGGGGCAGGCGTGCGAATCGTGCATGTCGTGTTCGATGTCCGCGACCCGTCGGCGCGCGACGCGGCCGTAGCGCGCGCCGAAGCGCCCCGCGCTGCCGACGCGTCCCGATTTTCTCTTAGCCATAGTGCCAGTAGCTACCCGCAGGGCCCACATAAGCCTGTTGAACCGGAGCTTTTACCAGCGAGGACGCAAAGCGCCCTGCGAGCCACCAAAACTCGGTTCGCGCCCTTCGATCGCTCGCGGTGAGCGGATACAAGTACCCTATCGAGGTCAAGTTGCGAGCTATTCAGGGTTTGTGAAGAGTGGCATACCGATTATAGAGGGTGTATCGCTCACCGCGGATGATCCGGCTCCAAGTTAGGATGAGTTAGACCGTGTGAGATGGCGACGTTTGCGAGACTAGCCGTTCTCAGACTCGGGGCCGACGCCGAACTCGACTACGATTGCTGTGGGAGTCCGTCCACTGATCCGGTATAGTTCGGACGAGGCTGCTGCTGGCGCGCCGTCGACGTCAGGTGGTCGACGACGTACTCTGCATCCCTGCCAACGCCGGTGAACAGCCCCGACGTCATCGCGTACAGGAAGAACAGGCCGACAAAGTACAGCCCCGGCTCGTCCGGGACGACGCCGCGCACGTGGACGGGTTCCTTGGGCTGTTCCTTCCCGTCGAAGATCGGGAGGTCTATCCACGAGAAGTCGGGGCGGAAGCCAGTGCACCAGATGACGTTCTCGACATCGAGAACGTCGTCGTTCCCGACGACGGGGCGACCGTCGCGGACGCCGGTCGTGCGAGGCACCCGCTCGACGCCGGCCGCGGCCAGGTCACTCGGCTTCGTGCGCACCAGCGGGCCGCCCTGTGAGAGCACCTTCGGGCGGATACGGCGCCCGATTGGCGTCTCCGTCGTGAAGATCCGGTGGAAGAGCACGCGCATCACGAACGGGACCCCGAGGTGACGGCCGATCCACGAGTCGATGTGGAACGGCACGTGGCCGACGTCCCGGCCCGACAGCCACGTTTCGTGTCCGTCGGCGACAGCGAGGTCCCTCCGGGACCTCTGGCTCACGGCACCTTCGGCGCCGTGAACAGGGCGGGACGCTCCGCGTCTCGCTTGCAGCCGGCGCTTCGCGCCGGCGACGTCGAGGGCGATCTCTGCTCCCGAGTTACCCGCCCCGACGACGAGCACGCCCCCGTTCTGGAGTTGATCGGGGTTGCGGTAGTCGCTCGCGTGCAGCTGGACGACGTCGTCGGAGAGCTCCGCCGCGAAATCCGGGACCTTCGGGACCTGGTAGCTCGCCATCGCCACCACGACGTTGTCCGCCTCGATCCGCCGGTCGCCCGCGGTGACGAGGAAGCCGTCGCCGCTCCGTTCCAGCCCGTCCACGCGGACGCCGAGTTCGACGGGCAGGTCGAACCGCTGGGCGTAGGTCTCCAGGTAGTCGGCCACCTCGTCCTTCGTGGGGAAGGCGTACGGTGTGCCCGGAAAGTCCATCCCCGGCAGGCTCGAGTAACGGGCGGGTGTGAACACCCGGAGGGAGTCCCAGCGGGCCCGCCATGCGTCGCCGACGCGGTCGCTCGCGTCGAGGATGACGAAGTCCTGGTCGTGCTGCTGCAGGTAGTACCCGGTCGCCAGTCCGGCCTGGCCGCCACCGATAATGACGGTGTCGTGTCGTTCGATCATGTATTTGTTCCTCAGTAAGTGTACGCGCCGGAGGGACGTGATGATGGCGCGTGCAGGATTTCACGCCCTGAAATCCCGGATAGGCCGGGTGTCTGCTACGTCAGACGCTCTCGACTGACCGGGTTGCCAGTCCTGATGGCGGCGGTCGTCGCCAGTGGCGTTACGACGGCACGCGGGACTCGAAGGCGGTGGGGTCTACCGGGGCCGCCTCTGCGCGAACCTGCTCGAAGACCGAGATGGCCCAGTCGAGGGCCTCCGGGGCGTCCGTGTCGATGACCGCCACGAGCGCCCCGGTCTCGGCGTCGTGGCAGCAGATGCCGGCCCGGTCGTCCACGATTCCGAGGCCGCAGCGGTCGCCGTCGGGGAGGTGATCGTGGACGAGGACGGTCGCGTTCTCGCAGGCGGTGACCTCCATGATCCGGTCCGGGTTCCAGGCGAACATCCCCTCCAGAGCCTCGGGCGTGAACACGTATTCGAACCTCATTCCCTCGAGGACTGCGCCGCAGGCCGTCTCGAGGTTGCTCGACTTGTAGACGATGTTGTCGAACCCGCGCAACGACGAGGTCGACCCGATGAGCTGGCCGAGACGCTCGACGGGCTCGTAGGGGTACCCTGGCCCGGGATAGGAGACCACCGCGTCAGCGAAGAGGTCGACGGAGAACCCCGGCATCTCGACCGGCAACCACTGCCAAACGTCGCGAAGCTTCTCCTCGACCTCCATCGCGTCCCGGAGAGCCAGGAACCGGTCGGCGACGTACTCGCCGAGGGGGGTCAACCCGTACGCGGGGCCGTCTCTGACGAGCCACTTACGCTCCTCGAAGTCGGTGAGCACCCGTCCGACGGTCGGTGAGGAGGCGCCGGTGGCCTCGCACAGCTCTCGACGGTCGGTCGGTCCGTCGCGCAACGTTTCGAGAACGCCGACGCGGTGGGCCGACGTGGCCAGGAACTTGATGTTGTCGATTCCCGCAGTCATAGGCTATGTAGGAGGGCGAGGAGCTTAGCGTTTCTACCGTGGGGGGAGACAGGCGTCTCTACAGTTGAGATCCTCGGGAGGATCGAGTGGCGTGTCCTCCGCCCGCACCCCAGCTCACCCTGATGGTGGCGACGTACCTCGATTGTGGTGCTAACGTGGCAGTCACCACTTGCTCCAATTGTCCCTGTATTCAGTATGAGTCGAGAATGTGTATTTTTCTAGTTATAATCGGAGTGCTGCATGCAGCGGATGGGTTCAGCACGGCAGTTTCGGTTGTTTCCCGTTTCAGTAGCTACTGAATCAGCCGTTCAGGAGACCTGCGAATGTTGCACGGAATTTCCTTCAACTCGGTGAGCGCGGATCGGTCAATATAAGACGAACAGAACGTCGGTCGTCCACTTCCTGATACTTAATCAGGATTCACACTTATTATCAATTAGTCGGTATGGCACAAGTATGAAACACCTTACAGTTGCGCTACAAAAGGTGGCGATACAAACGGACAGCGACTGGTGGCTGGAGTGGATTGATCTCATCGGACCGGTCCTTGGTGCACTCCTCTTTGCGTTCGTCATAGCCGCGTTCGTGATCGTCTTCTTCATTCCGATGCTCGAACGGGCGGACTGGATAGCGTCTGGTGATGAGCAAGACGCTATCGAGATTCTGCGAGAACTGTATGCCCGTGGCGAAATCGACGAAGAAGAGTTTGAACGTCGAGAGTCGTTCCTCCGAAATCGCGAACGCTAGACGAGGGACCCAGCACTGTATCCAATGTCGTGCTCCAGTGCGCTATGCTGGCGATCAATTGTCACTTGTCCAACATGTAGGAGCCGAATCGATCTCACAGGAAACGGGACTACAACTCTCTAGCCATGCGAGATACGCGCCCTCCATTCAGTACGCCTCGATGATCATTGCTTGTACCCGATAGGAACACCCATAGGAAATTCGTATCTTGCTCCGCGGACTTTCCCACGAATATCGCTGCGGCAGAACGCCAACGGAACCGTCCAACCCATTCAACCCACCCCGTAGCCTCCCTCGTCCAACAGCGCGTTGAGGTCCGCCCGGACCCGCTCGCCGGTCTCGCGGTCGGGGGCGGTCGTCACTACCCTGTTTTCCTGCACGCTCGATCCGTCCCGCAGGAGGAGTCGGACGTTGCCGTTCTCGCCCGCGCGGGTCGCCTTCGCGCGCAGGCCCGAGCGCGACCCGCTCCCGCCGGCGTCGATCGGCCCCGGGATCACCTTCTTGACGTGGGGATGGCCCGCGACGAGGTGGACCACCTTCACGCCGGTTCGCCCCCCGATGAGGGTGGAATGACTGCCGCCGATCTTCTCCTCCGGGGGCGTCTCGACGGTCGCGAGCGCGGGTTCGTTCCGACGCTCGATCACCGCCGCGACGGGATCGTCGTCGGTCACCCGGTAGAAGTCGTAGTGGAGTTGGCCGCGGATCTCCCGGAGGACGTCGCGATTCCCGGCGGCGTAGACCGCCTCGGGGCGCTTTCGCTGGATCTCGTCGGCGACCCGACCCGCGAAGTTCCGCCGCTCGACCACCTCCGCGGGGTCGCCCGATTCGGGCACGGTCGTGATCGTCGTCTCGCCGAGGATTTCGTCCTCAAGAAGCATCGTCAGCGTGACCCGGTCGCGCGCGATCTCACAGACCACGCCGTCGGCGTTCGCGGATCGACAGACCAGGCAGTAATCGCCCGGCTTGTCGATCTCCGAGTGACACTGACGACACCGCATCGTCCCCCCTACCCCGCGGCGGAATAAAACCCGACCGCTTCCGACAGCCATTCGGTGCGGAGTCCCGAGAGCCGAGCATGGACCTCCCGACGATCGGCCTCGGAACGATGGGGATCGACGACCCCGACGCCATCGCCAGCGCGATCGAGATGGCCTACAGACACATCGACACCGCACAGATCTACGAGAACGAGGGCGTGGTCGGCGAGGGGATCGCCCGTGCGGACGTCCCCCGCGAGGAACTCACGGTGGCGACGAAGGTCTGGGCCGACAGCCTCGCACCCGCGGACGTTCGGACGAGTACGGAGGAGAGCCTCGACTGACTGGGCCTCGGTTCCGTGGACCTGCTCTACGTCCACCGCCCGATCGAGGCCTACGACCCCGAGACGACGCTGCCGGCGTTCGATTCGCTCAGAGAGGATGGACTGATCGACCACGTCGGCCTGAGCAACTTCACCCCTCCCCAACTCGACGAGGCCCGCGCGGTCCTCGACGCGCCGGTCGCCGCCCACCAGGTCGAGATGCACCCCTTCTACCGCCGCCCGGAACTCCTCGAGTACGCCCGTGACGACGGCCACGCGCTCGTCGCGTACTCGCCGCTCGCACAGGGGGTGGTGTTCGACGACCCCGTCGTCGGGGAGGTCGCCGAGATCCACGACGCGACCCCGGCGCAGGTGAGCCTCGCGTGGCTCGCGAGCGAGGGCGTCGTCCCGATTCCGAAAGCCAGCAGCCGCGGGCACCTCGAATCGAACCTCGAAGCGGCGGCCCTCGACCTCACCCCCGAGGAGCGCGAGCGGATCGACGGGATCGACCGCGAGGAGAGACTGTTCGAGTAACGAAGATTCAAACGGGACCCCCGAGTAGGCCTGGGGAGTGGACGAGGCGTATCCGGACGGCGGACTCCGGGAGCGTGTGTGGTCGGTCTGGCGGCGCGTTCTCGGCCTGTCGTGGCCGATGATGGCCGAACAGACCCTGCGCACGCTGATGCGCACAACCGACGTCGTGGTCGCGGGCTTCTTCTCGCCGGCGGCGGTGGCCGCGGTCGGCCTCGCGGACGTCTACGCCCGACTGCCGCTGTGGCTCGGGCTGGGCGTCGGCGACGGCGCGATCGCGCTGTCGAGCCAGGACACGGGAAGCGGCGCCGACGCCAACAGGGACCAGGCGGTCACGTGGGCGCTCACCATCGGGGTCCTCGCCGGCCTCCCGTTCCTCGCCTTCGGCCTGCTCTTTAGCTACGCAGCGATCGAGGTGCTGGGGGCCGACCGCGAGGTCGTCCGGATCGGCGGGCAGTACCTCGCGATCGTCCTCCTGAGTGCGCCCGCCTACCACGTCACGCTGATCGCCTCGCGCTCGATCCAGGGCACCGGCGACACGCGCACCCCGATGTACGTCAACGGCGCGGCGAACGTCCTCAACATCGCCGGGACGGTGGGTCTGGCGTTCGGCCTCGGGCCGCTTCCCGAACTCACGGTAATAGGAATCGCCGCCTCGACCGCCGTCTCGGATACGCTCGCCGCGCTCGCGCTCGTCGTGGTCATCGCCCGCCCGCGGGCGGAGCTCTCGCTCGTTCGACCCGTTGACCTCACGATCGCCAGACAGCTCGTCGTCATCAGCGCCCCGCGGGTCGCCGAGGGGCTCACCGAGGTGGTCGCCCAGTTCCCGTTCAACGCCGTCCTCCTGGCCTTCGGTACCGAGGTCAACGCCGCCTACCACATCGGCCGGCGGATGGAACAGCAGGTCGCCTCGCCGCTTTCTCGAGGATATGCCACCGCCGCGAACATCCTCGCCGGCCAGTCGCTGGGCGAGGGCGAACCCGAGAGGGCCTACTTCGACGGCTGGGCCGCGACGGGGCTCGCGGCGCTGACCGTCGGCGGCCTCGGACTCGTCCTGGTCGCCGGCGCGGAGTGGTTCGTCCTCGCGTTCACGCGCGATCCCGCGACGCTCGAGTACGCCGTCGGCTTCGCGCGGGCCTACGGGGTCGCGGCCGTCTTCATCGCGCTGTACGTGACCATCGCGGGCTCGCTTCGCGGCGGCAGCGAGACGGTCTCGCCCTTTCTGGCGAAGCTCTCGGGGACGCTGATCTTCCTGCTCGGGGTCTCCTACGTCGTCGGCCTCAGGCTGGGATACGGCGTCGTCGCCGCCTACGTCGCCATCGTCGCCGACTACGTCTGGCGGAACCTGCTCGTCGGAACGGTCTACTACCGGCGCAACTGGATCGAGCGGGGCACCCGGATGATGGCGGACCGGGGCAGCATCAAGGACGACTAGTTGAGCGCCCAGATCGAGTAGTTGAGGACGGCGGCGAAGGTGACCCACGCGAGATAGGGCACGAGCAGGGCGGCCGCGCGACGGTCGACCCGCGCGAAGGCGGCGATGGTCGCGACGATCAGGACCCAGAGCACGACGATGATCCCGAGCGCGAGCAGGAGTTCCCGGGCGGCGAAGAAGGCCGGCGACCACGCGACGTTGAGGGCCATCTGGAGGGCGAACAGGCCGAGGGCGACCGTCACCGCCCGCTCGCCGAGTCCTCGCCGGTAGACGAGGTAGGCGGCGATCCCCATCAGCGAGAAGAGGACCGGCCAGACGATCCCGAACGCCGCGCCCGGTGGGTAGAACCACGGTTTCTCGAGCGCCTGGAACCACGCGCTGTCGGGGGTCGTGAAGGGCACGCCGAGCGCCCCGATCAGGTTGATCAGGACGGCGGCGACGAGCGCGCCGAGGAGTTCGCGGCGGCCGATTCGCCGCCCGGCGACTGAGACTGCCATGCGCGTCGGTAGGCACGCACCGACGATAAAGATCAGCCGAGGTCGCGCGGATCGCACTTCAGGTACTCCCGCAGCAGCACGGTGGCGTACGAGCCGCTGGGCAGGGAGAAGTCGAACGTGAGCGGGTCGCGTCCGATCGCGAGGTCGGTCGTCACGAGGATCGCACGCCGGGTGCCGGTCGAGCCGAACTCGCCGGGCAGGTCGAAATCCGCCGGCTCGATCCCCTCTCGAGAGAGCACGTCGCGCTCGATCTCGCCGGGTTCGCCCTCGCCCAGTTCGGTGGCGGTCCCGACGAGCGGCGCGGTGACGAACGCCCGCCCGCGCTCGCCGTGGCGATTCACCGTCTCGACGCGCTTTTCGGTCACGCGCTGGGTTCGACCCATGTCGGGTCGAGTGAAACCCTCGGGGGCGTCGGCGTCGGCGAAACAGACCACGTCGCCCGCGACCGCGCGGTCGAACGGCAGGCCGCGGTCGAGGCGCTCGCTCACGATCCGGTTGAACAGGTACGATTGGGCGGCGTTGACGAACAGCCGCTGGAGGTTCGTTGGAACGGCTTCGAGCGCGGCCCGGAAGTCCTCCTCGTCCTGCGCCCCGTCCTCGACGAGCCGATGGAGCATCGAGCGCTCGAAACCCAGTTTCCGGGGGAAGCGTTCGAGCGCGCCCTGCCAGTCCCCGGTATCGTCCACGTAGCCCCGGGCCGCCCGCGTGTCATCGGGTTCCGCGTCGCGGGGGTTCCCGAGGTACTCCACGACGGCCCCGCGCCAGTCACCGCGGGCGACGGCGATCCCCACCCGATGGGTGACCGGGCGCCGACTGCCGAAGCGCTGCTGGCCGAAGTAGTTCGGAACCCCGATGGAAGCGCCGCCGAACTCACGAAGTTCCCCCGTGATCGCCTCGACTCCGCCGGGGTCGGCGTCCCGAACCCGGATCTCGAAGGCGTTGCCCGCCAGATCGCCGAACTCGATCGACCGTCCGGCCCGCCCGACGACCTCGATCTCCGCGTCGCGGATCTCGGGAAGCGCGTCGGGGTCGGCCTTCATCACGCTGAACAGTTGCGTGGTCACGGCCCGCTTGTCCTTCGTCCCGGCCCACGAGACGCGCTCGCGGCTGGCCCCCATCGCGTCCGAGAGCCGACGGGCGAAGTCGTTGGTGTCCCAGCCCCGGAGGGTGGCCCGGAGCACGAGGTGCGGGTAGTCGTCGGGGTCGGCGTCGACCGGTTGGGTATCGAAGTCCTCGATCTCGCGGACCCGGAAGTCCTCGTCCCGCTCGCGGATCCGCCCGTCGATCCCGTCCGAACTGCTGGCGTAGAACTCCATGCCGACCTCGCGCTCGACCGGGTGGGCAGGGAGGCGCTCGTCCATACCCGTCCTCGTCCCGGCGTGCGGATAAACCCTCTCAGAGCGCCTCGAGAAGGCGATCGAACGCGCCGCTCTCGGCGTGGACGTGCGCGTAGGTGCCGAGCACGTCGTACTCGCTCAGCCCGTCGTGCTCGCCGTCGATGCCGTCCCCGCGCTCGACGTCGAAGGCGAACCGGGCGTCCGGGCCCACGTCGGCACTCGAGTAGTGAAACTCGTGGCCCCGAATCGACTCGCCCGCGCGCGCCGAGAGGGTGTCCTCGCGCGCCCGGAGCGTGACGTGATCGAGCGCCCGATACCGCTCGTGCATCTCGATCCGGGCGGGCAGGACGCCGGCCATCTCGTAGGTGTCCCCGTCGACGGTCCGGAGGGACTCCGAAAGCGCCATCATCCCGCCACACTCGCCGAAGACCGGCAGTCCCTCGCTGGCCCGCGTTGCGAGCGTGTCGAGTGCGGGGCTGTCGGCGAGCGCGGCGGCGTGCAGTTCGGGATACCCGCCGGGGAGGTAGACGCCGTCGCAGTCGGGGAGCGGGTCGCCGCGCACGGGCGAGAACGTGGCGACCTCGCCGCGTTCCTGCAAGCGTTCGACCGTCGCGGGATACCGGAAACAGAAGGCCGCATCGCGCGCGACCGCGATCCGTTTGCCGATAGCAGGGAGGGGTTCTTCGGGATCGGGTCGCGGCGGGGCGCGCGCGAGGGCGGCGAGGCCCTCCGCGTCGAGGTGGTCTGCGGCCTCGTCGAGCGCCGCGAGGTCGATCGGCGACTCCCCGCCCATGTGGAGTCCGAGGTGGCGCTCGGGGATCTCCAACCCATCCAGCGGCGGAACCCGGCCGAGATACGAAAGCGAGTCGGGGAGCGCCTCGCGGATCCCCCGCTCGTGGCGGCCGCCGTGGGCGCGCTGGGCGACGATCCCGGCCACGTCGATATCGTGGCCGGCGTGGGCGGCGTACTCGCGAAAGCCGAGCGCGGTCGCGGCGACGCTCTCCATGCCCGCGCTGGCGTCACAGACGAGCACGACGGGCAGGTCGAGCAGGTCGGCGATCCGGGCGGTGCTCGTATCGCCGTCGTACAGCCCCATCATCCCCTCGACGACGCACAGGTCGCCCTCGCCGCGGTAGTAGTTCCGTCTCGTGCCCTCCTCGCCACAGAGCCACGGGTCGAGCGTGCGCGAGGCCCGGCCCGCGACCGCGGCGTGGTGGCTCGGGTCGATGAAGTCGGGGCCGGCCTTCGCCGGTTGGACGGCGTGGCCGGCGTTCGATAGCGCGCGGACGGCCGCGAGCGTGGCGACGGTCTTGCCGACGCCCGAGGCTGTTCCCGCGAGCACGAATCCCTTCATACCCGACGTGTGCGACCCGGGAGTATCAACGCCACGGGAACCCTTATCGTCCGACCGGCGCGAGGGGACGTATGCACGTCGCGATCGTCGGCGGGGGCGTCGTCGGAACCGCGCTGGCAGCGGCGCTTTCGGACCGGGCGGAGGTGACGCTGCTCGAACGGGGCACGCTGGGAGAGGGCACGACCGCGGCCTCGATGGCGATGATCCACCGCCAGCAGCCCGCTCCACGGGAGTACGACCGGCGCCTGCGCGACCTGTCGTGGGCACGCTACGAGCCCCACCTCGACGACCTCACGCACACGCGGATCGGATC
The DNA here is from genome assembly GCF_030287405.1 of Halalkalicoccus sp. NIPERK01. NCBI lineage: Archaea > Methanobacteriati > Methanobacteriota > Halobacteria > Halobacteriales > Halalkalicoccaceae > Halalkalicoccus > Halalkalicoccus sp. NIPERK01. The sequence goes on from NZ_JASVVV010000002.1 coordinate 161,800, forward strand.
GCTCTACGTCGCCGAGACCGAGGCGGCCGCCGAGCGGTTGCCCGGGGCGGCACGCACGCTGACCGGGTTCGGGATCGAGACCGAGTACGTCGACCCGGACGAACTCGGGGAGTTCGGGGTCGAAGTGGGGATCGGAGGGCTGTACACGCCCGAGGAGGGGTACTTCGAGCCCGACGAACTCGTCGAGCGCTTCTCGGCCCGCGCACGCGAGGGCGGCGCGCGGATCGAGACGGGCGTCGAAGTCGAGGGCATCGACCCCGGCGAGCGGGTCGACGTCGAGACCACCGACGGACCGGTTACGGCCGACGCGGTCGTCAACGCCGCCGGTCCGTGGGCGCCCGAGATCGACCGGCTCGTCGGGCTGGAGTTCCCGCTTCGCCACACCCGCGGGCCGATCCTCTCGGTGTCGAGTCCGAACCCGCCGGAGCCGTTCACGCTGTTCGAGCGCGGGTTGTACTGTCGGAGCCACGTCGAGGGGGCGTACGTCGGCCGGTTGGTCACCGACTTCGCGGCGGGCGAGCGACTCGATCCCGACGAGCCCCGATCGGTCCCCGAGTCGTTCCGCGAGGAAGCACGGGAGTTCGCCGGCGCGATCCCCGCGCTCGCGAAAGGAGAGGTGATCGACGAGTGGGTCGGGCTCAGGACCGTCACGCCGGACGGCCGCCCGCTCGTGGGCGAGACGGCGGTCGAGGGCTACTTCATCGCGACCGGCATGAGCGGGACGGGAGTCACGCTCGCGCCCGCCGTCGCGGACCTGCTCGCCGACCGACTGCTCGGCGCGGAGCGGGACCTCCTCGAAGCGCTCTCGCCCGCGCTTCGCGTAGGGTTTATACGTAGTGAGGGGGGCAGAGGGGGCCATCCGTGGCCCGCAGAACCCTCGTCGCCGAACGGCAGGACAACGGTGCCTACACGCTCGCCGAGCGTCGCGAGCCGTCGGGACGGGAGCCCACGCCGGTGGCAACCGCCCTCTCGTGGCGCGCGATCTTCGAGTTCGTCGACTTCGGCGCTCACGAGGCGGTCGTCGTCCGCGAGGAATCGGAGACGACCTACTTCGTCCTGCCCTTTTCGATCCCGACCGCCGACTCCCGCTCTCCCGCGGGCGGGGCCTGCATCGCGCTCAGGCCCGAGGCGGGCCTGAGCGAGGCGTACCTCAGGGGATGGACCCACGCGATGAAGGAGGCCCTCGGGGACGCGATCGAGGCGGGACTGCTCGACGAGCGGGCGGCGTTCGTCTACCTCGAGAGTCGGGTGCGAACGTTCGCCGAGACGACCGAGGTGGTCGTCCCGTAGCGATCCCATAGCGTGGTTTTTACCTCCCGGAGCCGGTAGGGGAAAGCAGTGACAGCGAGCGAGGAGGGGCCGATCGTGCTCTCGGAGCCGAGCGCCGAGGAGGCCCGCAACCGGCTGGCGGAGGGGATCGAGCGGGGCGCGCTGGCCACGCTCTTCGGCGAGTGCACCGTCGAGTACGACGGCCGCGCGGCGAGCGAACTGGGCCCCGGCGAGCGCCACGTCATGTGCAAACCCGACGGGACGGTACTCGTTCATACCGCGGAGGGACAGAAGCCGGTCAACTGGCAGCCCCCCGGTTGTACGCAGGAGGCGCGGATCGAGGACGGAATCCTCGTCCTCCACAGTCGGCGCTCGAACCCCGACGAGGAACTCGTGGTCCGATTCACCCGAGTGGCCCACCTCGCGATCTTCGAGACGGACGGCGCCGAGGGGACGACCCTCTCGGTCACGGGCACCGAGGAGGACATGAAACGGCGCATTCTGGAGGAGCCCGACCTGATCGAACCCGGGTTCCGGCCGCTCGCGACCGAACGCGAGACGCCGGCCGGCGCGGTCGACGTCTACGGCGAGGACCGGGAGGGGGCGGTCGTGATCCTCGAACTCAAGCGCCGGCGCGTCGGCCCCGACGCCGTGGGCCAGTTGAGCCGCTACGTCGAGGCGCTCGAACGCGACCTCCACGCCGGCGTCGCGATCCGCGGGATCCTCGTCGCGCCCTCGGTCACGGACCGCGCCCGTCGGCTGCTCGCGAAGAAGGGGTTCGAGTTCGTCGCGCTGTCGCCCTAATCGAGGTCGCGTTTCAGCCGATCCAGCGTGGTCAGCGCCTCGATCGGCGTCATGTTCGCCACGTCGAGCGAACGGAGTCGTTCGGCGAGCGGCCCGTCACCTCCGGAGGCGGTGGCGGGCTCGCCGCCGTCCGTCGCACTCTCTGTATCGGCCTCCTCGGCCGCGACGAGCGCGCGTGAGCGCTCGACGACGCGCTCCGGTACGCCCGCGGCGCGGGCGACCTCGATCCCGTAGGAGGCGGTCGCCGCGCCGCGCGAGACGTCGTGTCGGAACGTGACCCCCTCCTCGGCCTGGGTGGCCGCGAAGTGGAGGTTGAACGCGCTCTCGAGATCGGCGGCCAGCGCGGTGAGTTCGTGGTGGTGGGTCGCAAAGAGCGTCAGCGCGCCCACCTCGTCGTGGACGTACTCGGTGATGGCGCGCGCGATCGCCAGCCCGTCGGCGGTGCTCGTTCCCCGTCCCACCTCGTCGAGCAGGACGAGCGAGCGCTCGGAGGCACCTCGAAGAATGGTCGCGAGTTCGCCCATCTCGACCATGAAGGTGGAACGGCCGCCCGCGATGTCGTCGCTCGCGCCCACGCGGGTGAACACGCGGTCGACGATCCCCACGCGTGCGCCGCTCGCGGGCACGAAACTCCCGATCTGCGCGAGGATCGTGATCAGCGCGATCTGGCGCATATAGGTGGATTTCCCGCTCATGTTCGGGCCCGTCAGCACCGCGAGGCGTTCCTCGGGCGCGAGTCGGGCCCCGTTGGGGACGAACGACTCCTGAGTGCGCTCGACGACCGGGTGGCGACCGCCCTCGATCTCGATTCCCGGCTCGTCGGCGATTTCGGGGCGGGCGTAGCCGTACTTCGCGGCGACCGTCGCGAGCGAGACGAGGACGTCCAGGGTCGCGAGCGTCTCCGCGACCGCCTGCACCCGCTCGGATTCGCCCGCGACCTCGCTTCGAACGTCGGTGAAGATCTCGTATTCGAGGTCGTCGGCCCGTTCCTCGGCCGTGATGATCTCGTCCTCTCGCTCCTTGAGTTCCGGCGTGTAGAAGCGCTCGGAGTTCTTCAGCGTCTGTCTGCGGGTGTAGTTCTCGGGTACCTGATCGAGGTTGGGGTTCGTGACCTCGATGTAGTAGCCGTGGACCTGGTTGAACCCCACCTTCAGCGAGTCGATCCCCGTCCGCTCGCGTTCACGCCGTTCGAGCGAGTCGATCCACGCCTTTCCCTCGCGCTCGGTCTCGCGAAGCGAATCGAGGTCGGCGTCGTAGCCCGGCGCGATCACGTCGCCCTCGGTGACCTCGATCGGCGGGCTCTCCGCGATCGCGCGGTCGATGAGGTCCCGGACCTCCCCCAGTTCGTCCAGATCCTCCCGAAGGCTGCAGAGGGTGTCGCTCTCGACGTCCGCCATCGCCTCGCGGATCTCCGGAACCCTGTCGAGAGTGTCCTTCAGCGCGCGCAGGTCGCGGGCGTTCGCCCGACCGCGCGAGACGCGCGCGATCAGGCGCTCGACGTCGTAGACGTCGATCAGGAGGTCGTGGACCTCCTCTCGCGCGCTCACGAGCGTCGTCCACTCCTCTACCGCGTCGAGTCGGGCGTCGATCCGCACGGGATCGAGCAGGGGTCGGCGCAGCCAGTCGGTGAGCTTCCGTCGCCCGAGCGCACAGGCCGTCTCGTCGAGCACGCCCAGGAGCGTGTTCCCGGCGTCGCCGCCGACCGCGCGGGGCTCGAACAGCTCCAGACTCCGGAGCGCCACCCGATCCAGCAGCATGTACTCGCGGGGTTCGTAGCGAGTGAGGTGGTTGAGGTAATCGAGGTGGCCCTCCTGGCCGCCGCGGGTGTACTCGGCGTACGCGAGCAGCGCGCCACAGGCGGCGATCTCGGCGTCGCTCGCCAGCCGTTTCTCGGGCGCGCCGAAGTACGAATCGAGCAACGCGCGTGCCGACTCGACCTCGAACTTCGCGGGATCGTACGGCGTGACCATGCAGTCCGAATCGCCGGACCACGTCTGGCTGCCAGCCGAGCTTCGCTCGGCGCTGTCGAATCCGTCGAACCCCTCGATCCCGGGCCCGACGATCGCCTCCGCAGGGGCGAAGCGGCTGATCTCGTCGCGGATCGTTTCTTCCGAACTCGACCCGGTGGCGACGAAATCGCCGGTCGAGACGTCGAGGAAGGCCAGTCCGTACTCCTCCTCGCGGGCCAGCGCCGCGACGTAGTTGTTGTCCTCGCTTCTGAGCAGTTCGTCCTCGGTCAGGGTGCCGGGCGTGACGATCCGCGTTACGGCACGTTCGACGACGCCGCTCGCCTCCTCGGGGTCCTGGACCTGATCCGCGACCGCGACCCGAAACCCGGCGTCGAGCAGCGTCTCGATGTAGGACTCGGCGCTGTCGATCGGGATGCCCGCCATCGGGTAGCTACCTGTAGAATCCTCGCGTTTCGTCAGCGTGATCTCGAGCAGCCGGGCAGAGACCTCGGCGGCCTCACAGAACGTCTCGTAGAAGTCCCCCACCTGAAAGAGCACGAGCGACCCGTCGTACCGTCCACAGAGGTCGCAGTACTGGCGCATCATCGGCGTCAGGTCCTCGTAGCGTTCGCGCATCTTCTCGGGTGCGCCGAGCGCCCGTTCCATAGCTGTGGGTGGCTCTCAGCGTGGAAATACCCCTCGGAATCGCACCCCGCGGGGAGGCCGAGCGGCCTAACCGGGTCGAGTCCCTACAGGGACCATGAACGCGAACATCGACAAGCCGATTCGCGCGGGGACCTGCCAGGACCTCGACGGGATCGTCGAGGAACACGACCGCGTCCTCGCGGAGTTCTACACGAAGGGCTGCACGCTCTGTCAGTCGATCGAGCCCGTCCTGGGGAACGTAGCCCGTTCGACCGACGTGACGGTCGTCATGATCAACCCCGAGACGGACCTCTCGCTGGTCGACGAGTACGACATCAGGAGCGTTCCGACGCTGGTCCTGTTCGAGGACGGCGAGCGGGTCGGACGGCTCGCGAAGGGGTTTCAGGGGGCCGAGGAGATCATCGCGTTCGTCGAGGAGAACGCGGGCGGTTCGATACGCTCGCCGACGGACGAGACCTGATCGCCCGAGGGGCGGCGCTCCGGACCCGAACCGATGGCGGCTGTCGTGGCTGACTCACGTCCCCTCGACGAGCCGCTCCAACTGTGCGGGCGGCACCGCGCCGCGGGCGGCGTAGCCGTCGTAGACGAAGGTCGGGACGCCCGTCACGCCGCGCTCGCGCGCCGCCGAGAACTCCTCGGCGAGTCGCTCCCGGAGGCCCTCGTCCTCGCTCGCTCCGAGGACCCCCTCGGGATCGAGACCCACGCCCTCGACGACGTCGGCGAGCACGTCCCGATCGCCGATGTCCCGCCCGTCCCGCCAGAGCGCGTCGTAGATCGCCTCGTCGAACTCGCGCCAGCGCTCGGGACGGGCCTCCTTGACGTATAGCGAGGCGGCCTGGGCGGGAAGCGAGTCGACCTCGCGGGCGATCTCCTGGGCCATCTCGACGCCGTACTCCTCCTGCAGACGCCGGACGTTCTCCCTCGCCTGCTCGAAGTACTCCTCGTCCTTCCCGTCGTCTACCGAGTGATCGATCTCGCCGTCCGGCCCCCGTTTGTCGCTTCGCAGGTCGAAGGGGTGCCAGTCGAGTTCGATGGGGTCCTCCCGGGTCGCTTGGTACTGTGCGAGTGACTGGCGGCCGAGATAACAGAACGGGCAGACGTAGTCGGCGTAGATCGTGAGTTGTTCGTCCTGGACCGCGGTTTCGCTCATGGCACCCTTTCGGCGTCGAGCCGGTAAAGCGGGCGGGTCGCGGCGAGCGACGGATGGCGGCGGCGATCAGAACAGCGAGAGGTGGCCCGTCACGCGATCCACCCGGTCGTCGGCGGCGGGCCCGACCGCGAGCGCCGTTACTGTACCTGATTCGAGTTGGGTGTGGCCGGCGTCGCGGATCACCGCGTGGGGGATCCCCTCGCGTTCGGCGCGATCCGCGAGTTCGAAGATCTCCGCCTCGCCCGAGGCCTTCAGCACCACCTTCTTCTGGCCGCTCCCCTTCCAGTCCTTTCGCGCCCCTGGGTCCGTGTCCTCGTAGGCCGACAGCGAGGCGTGGGCGACCTGCGCGGCGAGTTTTCCCTGGCCCATGCCGATGTCCGTGCGGGCGACGATCGCCTGTTTCATACCCCCAGTGGGTGGCGCGGGGGTTATAGCGGTGGCTACTCGCTATCGGGAAGGTTTACACCGCCCCGCCCGATTCTTCGGGTATGATCCTCTCGGACGCCGACATCCTCCGTCGACTGGAGGCGGGCGACCTCGTGATCGAACCCATAGACGATCCCGACCTCCAGATCCAGCCCGCGAGCGTCGACCTCCGTCTGGGACGCGAGTTTCTGGAGTTCCAGCGCGCGAACATCCCCTGTATCCATCCCGCCAGCGAGCGCGAGGTCTCCGAGTACGTCTCCGAGACCGTCATCGACGAGGGCGAGGAGTTCGTCCTCCATCCCGGCGACTTCGTGCTCGGCACGACGAAAGAGCGCGTCGAGATCCCGCCCGACCTGCTCGCGAACGTCGAGGGACGCTCGTCGCTGGGCCGGCTGGCGATCGTGGTCCACAGCACGGCCGGGCTGTGCGATCCGGGCTATCGCGGCCAGATCACCCTCGAACTCTCGAACCTCGGCAACGCGCCGGTGGCGCTCACGCCGGGGATGCGCATCAGCCAACTGGTCTTCACCGAGCTGAAGACTCCTGCCGAGCGGCCCTACGGGAGCGATCGGGGCTCGAAGTACCAGGACCAGCGCGGTCCCCAGGCGTCGAGAATCCAGGGTGACCACGAGTTCGGAGGCGACCAATGAGCGCGCCCGAGCGCCACGAGGGTGCGGGGGTCTCGCCGAGGGACTCGGAGCGGTTCGGGGGCGAGCGATGAAGTTCGTCGAGGAGGTCGTCGTCGAGGAGTTCCTCCCCACCTTCCGGTCGATGCTCGCGGAGGACCTCCGCGAGCGGGGGCTGACCCAGAGCGAGGTCGCCGAGGCGCTCGGGATCAGCCAGAGCGCCGTCTCGAAGTACGCCCACGGCGAGATCGCCCGCCGCGAGGTGTTTCTGGAGGACGACCGCGTGCGGTCGCTAGTCGACCGCATCGGCGAGGGACTCGCGACCGGCGACATGAGCCGGCTCCAGGCGCTCGTCGAGGCGGAGGTGGTGATCCGGCGACTCGAGACGCGCGGCGACCTCGTCGCGACCCTCCACGAGGGGGCGATGCCCGAACTCGCCGAGTACGACGGCGAGTTCCGCATCCACGACCCCGAGAGCGACCTGCGAACGACCGAGCGCGTCCTCTCGTCGGTCCGCCGGGGGCTGCGCACCCTCGAGAACACGAGCGGCTTCGCGGGGCTGATCCCCAACGTGGGGTCGAACCTCGTCGAGTGCGTTCCGGAGGCCGTGACCATCGACGACGTCGCGGGGGTCCCGGGACGGATCTTCGACGTGAAGGGGCGAGCGACCATCCCCGGCGAGCCCGAGTTCGGGGTGAGCGAACACGTCGCGACCGTCCTGCTGACCGCGCGCGAACACGGCAGCGGGGCGAACGCGGCGCTGAACGTCCGCTACGACCCCTCGCTGGTCGCGCTGCTCTCGGAGTCGGGCCACACCGTCGTCGAGTTCGAGGGCGAGGGCGACCTCGAAGAGGCGATCGCCGCGGCGCTCGACTCGGAACCGGAGGCGACCGTCCTCGCCCAGACCGGCGGGTTCGGAATCGAGCCCGTGATCTACGTCCTCGGCGCGGACGCTGCCGAAGTCGTCGAGGCGATCGAACCGCTGCTGCGATGAGCGCCGCCGCGTTCTACACCCGGTGGGCCGGCCTCTACGATCACGTCTCCCGAACTGTTCCGGGAATCGACGCGCTCCGGGCACGAACCGCTCGCGCGCTCGATCTCGACCTCGGGGACGTGGTCGTGGAGATGGGCTGTGGAACCGGCGCGAACCTCGCCCATCTGCGGGAGGCGGTCGGCCCCGAGGGGACCGTCGTCGGCGTGGACTTCTCGACGGGCGTCCTCCGACGCGCACGCGAGCACGTCGAACGGGAGGGCTGGGAGAACGTCCACCTCGTCCGGGGCGACGCGACCGGACCGCCCCTTCGAGGGGCAGACGCCGTCGTCGCCACGTTCGTCGTCGGGATGTTCGCCGAACCCGACCGGGCGGTCGACGGCTGGTGCGATCTCGTGGGCTCCGGGGGGACGGTTGCGCTGCTCAACGCCGCCCGCAGTCGCCGGGCGTACGGCCCGCTTCTCAACGGCCCGTTCAGGGCGTTCGTCTACGTCTCGACCCCCGGAAAGCGACGGCTCGACGATCCGACGGCGCTGCTCGACCGGCGGGTCGAGGCCGCCCACGCGGCGGTCGAACGGCGCTGCGAGCGAACCGTCCACGACGAGGGCGCACTGGGGCTCGTGCGGTTGACGGCCGGCCGCGTCCTATAGCCCCTCGAACGCCGCGATCCGCTCGCGGAAGCGCTCGGGGATCGGGTGGGGTTTCTCGGTCTCGGGGTCGAGAAAGACCTGTACCGATTTCGCCGTTGCTGCCCGCTCGCCGTCCGCGAGGACCTCGTAGGTCATGGGGAGGCTCGATCGACCCATCTCGGGGACGTCGATCCCCACGGTCACGGACTGATCGAGCAGGATCGGCCGTTCGTAGGAGAGTTCGAGCGAGGCGAGCACGCTCGGGACGGCGTCCAGTCCCTCGTCGAGGACCTCCGCGAAGTACTCGGTGCGAGCCTGTTCGACGTAGGTCGCGTACACCGCGTTGTTCACGTGGCCCATCGCGTCGATGTCCCGAAAGCGGACCTGGATATCGGAGGAGAACTCGCCCATTGCGTAGTTCAAAACGGATGGGCGAGATAACTCCCGCGATCCGTTGGCCCTGCGCTCAGTCCGGCGCGTAAACCGCAGTGTGACGCTCGCAAAACTCGGGCCCTCGTAACTGCGCCTCGATCAGTTCGGGTTGGCGATGGGCGTTGTAGAGCCGACAGACCGAACGCTCGCAGAACGCCTCGCCCGTCTCGAGGTAGTGGTACGCGCTCAGGACGTAGCCCGCAAGCGCCTCGGTCGTCCGGGGGTCCTCGGCGACGAGGAACTCGCCCTCGACCTCGCTTTCGAGCACCTCGCGCGGCGGGGTGTCGCCGCCGAGCAAAGCGTGGCGCTGCTGTTCCTCGTAGTAGGCCTCGGGTTTGGCGGGCGCCTCGTACAGCCCCGGGACCGAGATCGGCGCGGGTTGACCCAGTACGTTCACCCGCTTGTGCCACCGTTTGTCGTGGTCGCCCCACGTGGCGAGCGCGCGGTCGAGAACGGGGACGTGAAGATGCGAGAGCCCACGCTCCTCGGCGGGGAGCGCGTCGTTCAACGCCCGCTGGACCGCCAGGCCGTCGTAGAGCACGCCGCCCGCGCGCTCGGGGTTTTCGAGGGCGCGCTCCTCGTAGCGGACGATCCCGAGCATCGAGTTTCCCGTCTCCCGGTCGTAGGGATCGAGCACCCGCGCCTCGGCGAACCGCTCGGGGAGGGTCGGATTCGAGAAGACGTCGAGAAACCGGTCGCGGACCCCGACCTCGCAGTCGATCCGCCTGTCGAGCCACTCGGCAATCCCCTCGACGTCGCAGGCGGTCGTCGGCGCGCGATACAGCGTGAGGCTATCTACGGTCATATCAGTAGGTAGTGGTACCACATCGTGAAACGGTTGCGGTCACGGAGGTTCGACGGCCCGTTCAGCCCATCCGCCCGAGCGGCGGGAGCCACCGGGGGACGCGCTCGCAGTACCGCTCGTACGCCACACCGTGTTTCCGGGCCAAGTGAGGCTCCTCGTAGCCGATCACCCGGTTGTGAAAGCCGATCCAGCAGCCGGCGGCCCACCAGAGGACGGCGACCGAGCGATGGACGAGCGCCTGTCCGACGACGACCAGAAGCACCGCGAGATACATCGGGTTTCGCGTCTGAGCGTAGAGCCCGCTCGTGACGAGTTCGTTCGGTTCGTCCGTCGGCGACGGCGTCCCGCCGCCCGCCGCGAATCGGCCGGTCGTGTGCAGGTACAGGGCCGCTCCCGAGGCCAGCGACGTGGCCCCGAGGACGCGTGCAACCCCCGGTCGAATCGGGAGCCGCGGACGGGGCTGTCGCCGGGCGAGCAACTGGGGAACGGCCACGGCGACCGTCCCGGGGACGACCAGCGTGAACAACGCCGTTTCGAGTGCGACCCGGATCGAAGCCATGACAGTCCGTTCGCATCGTCCCACCATATGTGATTCGACAGCACGGTACGTATCACCCGCCACCGAGGGCGATAGAACGCTCAGTCGTCGCCCGACGCCGCGGCCTGCCGGTCGGTCAGTTCGACGGGGTCGGCGTCGACCTCGAGTTCGTCGAGGGCGGCCTGTGCGGCGCGCTTGCCCGAGAGCAGCATCGCGCCGAAGGTCGGCCCCATCCGCGGCAGGCCGTAGGTCGTCGCGGTCGCCATCCCCGTCACGATCAGACCCTCGTGCGCTACTCCAGTATGCTCGACGACCGCGTCCTCGCTTTTCCCGACCCACATCGAGTCGTGGCCCGGCGAGTCGTGGCCCGGCGCGCCATACGAATCGTCGCCGGTCTGGTCCATGCCCGTCGCGCTCGCCGCGGCGTCGCCGATGCCGGGCGCGTCGAGGACGCCTCGCTCGTGGAGCTTCTTGATCGCCATCGCGTCGTGGCCCGTCGCGTCGATCACCAGGTCGGCCTCCACGGCGATGGGGTCGACACAGGTGATCTCCCGGGGCAGGGCGTGGACCGGCGTCCAGTTCATGACGATCCCGCCCACACGATGATCCTCGCGGATCACGATGTCGGTGAACTCCGTCATGTTCTGCATCTTCGCGCCCGCGTCGCAGGCGGCCTTGATCAGCCCCGAACACGCCTCGGGACCGTTCGCCACGAAGAGGCCGGCGGCGTCCTTCGCGGGCTTGTAATCCACGTCGAGGTCGTCGAGCACGTCCTGTGCGGGCTGGCGCACCGTGACCTTGTTCATCAGGAACCCGCCGAGCCAGAAGCCCCCACCGAGGTAGTTGTTCTTCTCGACGACCATCGTCTTCACGCCGCGTTCGGCGAGTTCCTTCGCGGCCATCAGCCCCGAGGGGCCGCCCCCGATGACGATGACGTCCGAATCGGAGAAGTCCATGAACTCCTCGGTCCACTCCTGACCGATCGCGCGCGTTACGTCCGCCTCGCCCACCTCGCTGAACCGCTCGTACTGGCTCATACCACTAGGTCGTATTACCGAGTAGTTGAAAGGCGTTGTGGTACCTCTCCGAACGGCTGAGACGAGCGTGCCTCGGGACCCGCTACTCCACGCTTCGCAGCAGGCCGAGCAGTTCCTCGCGGTAGCCCGACGGATCGAGGGCGACCGGAAGCCCGTTCGTGGGGTAGGCCCCGCCCGCGATCCGGAACTCGTTCGAACGAATCCAGGCGCCGAACCACGCCTCGACTCCGGCCGCGAGGTCGCCCGCTCGGAACCGGGCGGCGTACTTCGTGAGTCGAACCCGATCGCCCGAGTCGGTCCGCATTCGCTGGGTTCGACCCCGATCGACGGCCTCGAACCCCCGTTTCTCGAGGTCGGCGACGAACGCCCGGCGGGACTCGGCGAGGACCATCGGGAACACGCCCGTCGGACCGATTCCTCCCAGCGACGGGTCGAACGTCAGTCTCGTCGCGAAGAAGAAGCGCCACGGCTGGTCGACCGCGCCGCCGGTCGCTTCCCGAACCGCCTCGCGTATCTCGGACTGCTCGTAGAGCGCGGTGTGGCCCTCGACGCGGACGGCCGAAAGCGAGAACACCGTCTCGCTCGTGCGCTCGTCGAGCGTCCAGGCGTCGAGGCGCTCCGAGGCCACCGTCGGGAAGGGGTCGCCGGCCATAGTAGTCGTTCGGGTTCGACCCCATTAGTCGGTGTGTATATGCGTCCCGAAGCCGTAACCCGGCCAATGCGCCGCCGGGAGCTACTCGTCTCGACGGGCGTCGCGTGTGCGCTCGCCGTCTGCGTCGGGGACGACGAACGGGTCCCCGACCGGCCCGAGGAGCCGAACGGTCCCGACGATTCGGAGGAACCCGACCGGCCCGAGGAGGGCGAGCGCGTCGAGATCGTCGAGAGCGTGCTGGTCCACCAGCACGTCGGCACCGACGAGGAGACCGTCTCGGTCAGGGGGGTCGTCGTCCCGCAGGAGGGCGTCGAGGTCAGCTACGTCGAGATCCGCGCGAGCTTCTACGACGCGGAGGGAGAACTGCTGGATACGACGATCGAGCAGGTCGAGATCGACGAGGGCGACCGCTGGAACTTCGAGGTCGTCTATCCGCAGGTGGGGGAACGCGCCACCGAGGTCGAGGACTACGAACTCGAGGTCGGCACCGAACTCTGATGAGCGGGAACGACTCGACGGCGACGATGGCCCGCGAGGGCTCGATCACGTTCGTCGGCAACCTCATCAAGAAGGGGTTCGGCTTCCTCATCATCGCCGTCATCACCCGGCTGGTGAGTCCGTCGGTGTACGGGCTGTTCATCCTCGCGACCTCGATCATCCTGTTCGTCCAGGCGTTCGCCACCCTCGGGCTCCCGAAGGCGATCGACTACTTCGTCCCCCAGTACCTCAGCGACGGCGAACACGACAAGGCCCGCGGGGTCATCCTCGTCGTGTTCGCGCTCGTGCTCGCCACCTCCGCGGTCGTCGCCGGGCTGATCGTCCTCGGGGCCGGAACGATCGCCGCCGCCTTCGACGAACCCGCTCTCGGGGTGGCGCTGCTCGTGTTGAGCGTCACCGTCCCGTTCCTCGCGGTCTACAACGCCCTGCTGGCGAGTTTCAGCGCGATCAAGCGCCTGAAGTTCCGCGTCTACATGCGCGACGTCATTCGCCCGACCGTCCGACTGATCGCCACCGCCGCGCTGTTGCTCGCGGGCTACGGCCTGCTCGGGGTGGTCGGTGGCTACCTGATCGGGCTGGTCGTCGCCATCGTCGCCGGCGTCTACTTCCTTCGGGAGAACGCCCCCCGGATCGTCGGGGCAGAGACCACGCGTGTCCCGTCACGGCCCCTGCTGTGGTACTCGGTGCCGCTCGCGTTCGCCAGCATCATCTACATCTTCCTCGGCCAGATCGACTACTTCGTCGTCGGCTACTTCTACGGCTCCGAGGAGGTGGGAATCTACCGCGTGGGCTACGCGCTCGCGGCGAACCTGATGATCTTCTCGAGTTCGCTCGGCCCGATCTTCAAGCCGCTGATCGCCGAGACCAAGGCCGATCGCGCGGCGGTCAGGACGCGCTACCGGACGGCCACCCGGTGGATCGCCGGGCTGACCCTCCCGGTCGCGCTCGTGGTGGCCTTCGGCGCGAGCGCGTACCTCTCGGTCGTCTTCACCCCCCAGTACACGGTCGCGACCGCCGCGGTCGTGATCCTCGCCGTCGGGATCACGATCAGCGCCGCGTGTGGCGGCCCCGACGGCGGCCTGCTCCAGGGGCTTGGCTACTCGCGGCTCGTCTTCCTCAACACGGCGGTCCTGCTCGTCATCAACGTCGGCGTGAGCGTCCTGCTCGTCCCCCGTATCGGAATCACGGGCGCGGCGATCGGGACCGCGAGCGCGCTCACGGTGAACGGCCTGCTGGCCGTCGCCGAGGGCCACCGGTTTCACGACGTCCACCCGCTCACCCGGGATCTCGGGAAGATTCTCCTCGCCGCGGTTCCCGCGGCCATCGGCGCGAGCGCCGTCGTCCTCGCCGTGGACTCGCCGTACGTCGTCGCGTTCGCGCTGCCGGCGGTGGTCTTCACGCTCTACGTGGGGACACTCCACCTGACGAACGCCTTCACCGCCGAGGACGGCGAGATCGCCGCCCAGATCAGTCCCGCGCTCCGTCGGGCGATCGCCCTGAGCCGTCGGTAGGCGAGCGGATCGCGCGCTCGGCGTCCGCGAGCGCGGCCTCGGGGTCGAACCCCCGTTTGATCGCCTCGAGATTCGCGCCCGACTCGCGCAGGTCGCGGGCGTGGCGCGCGATGTTGGGAATCGCGCGAACGACGTTGTCGATGATCGGCACCGTCGCCACCTGCGCCGAGCGCGACAGCGGGTTGAGGTCGATCACGATCTCGACCGTTCCCATCGCCCCGAGCGCCTCCGCGCGGTCGCCGTCCTCTAAGGGCACGACCACCACGTCGGCGTCGTAGATCCCGTCGGCGTCGACCTTCGCGCGCTCGTGCGAGAGGTCCGGGATCCGCGCGTCGGCGGTCAGGCCCTTGACCTCGCTCGCGCCGTGGGCGCGCAGGTGGTCGGCGATCGCCCGCACGCGCTCGTCGGTGCGGCCGAAGAGGTTGACTTCGAGGTCAGCCCCGACCGCCTCGGCGAGATCGACCACCTCCCCGGGACAGAGCGCGGCGACGTTGCCGTTGACCGAGAGGACTGGGTGACGCGCCGACAGCAGGTGCGCCGCGGCGGCGCGGGCGGCGGCGTCGGCGCTCTCGATGGTACGTTCGCCCAGCAGGTAGTCGAACGCCTCGCCGCGACCCTGCGCGATCAGCCCCTGTCGGCTCGTGATCCCTTTCTCGACGCCCTCCTCGATTCGGTGGCGGGTCACCAGCGAGTCGTGACGCGGGTGGTCCGCCGGGATGTCGGTCATACCCGTTCTCGACGAGGGGGTTACAAATCGCCTGCGTTGTTCGCCCGTGGTGGCCCTGAGGCGGTCGGCGGGGCCGGGTCGTCGAGGATCGTCGCCCCCGCGGCGTGGGTGTGACAGACCGACGGGTCGTAGCCCGCATCCGAGAGCCCCGTATCGAGCGCGAAGACGGTCTCCCCGAGCATCGCCATCGAGGCCTCGCCGCCCGCCGCGGAGACGTCCTCGACGGCCTCGCGAACCCGGTCGGTGAGCAGGCCCGCCTCGCGGGCGAAGCGCCGCGAGGCGTACATGAGCGTCGAAAGCGTCGGCTCCTCGCCGAGGATCGAGAGCGATTCGAGACCCGCGTCGGTCAGCCGTTCGGTGTCGCCCGAGAGCACCGACTCCGTCGAGAGCTCGCCGAAGGTGCAGTACTCGATCCGGGTGCTCGCGGGAATTCCGTCGAGTCGGTTGTGCTCGGGGTCGCCGGGATCGAGACGGACCGGAACGCCGCCGCGGGCCTGTGCGACGACGTCGCCGAGGCCGGTCCCCGAGCGGACCTCAGCGGCGTGAGCGACGGTGACGAGTTCGTTCTCCGAGAGCCGTCGGTCGAACGCCTGATTGGCCGCGATCGCGGTGCCGAGCGCCAGCGCCCCGGAGACGCCAAAGCCCGCCCCGAGCGGGAGCTCCGTGGTCGCCTCGACGCGCGCGGAAGCCGAGAGCGAATCGAGCACCCGATCGACCGGTTCGACGGTCAGTTCGGTCCCGTCGAGGGTCGTCCGCGTATGGGTGGCGGGCGCGACGCGGACGGTCACGCCGTCGGTGAGCGTCAGCCCCGCGCCCCGCGACCCCGCCTTCGCCGGGTCGTCGTCGGGATGGCTGCTGAAGAAGCCGGTGACGTGTCCGGGGACGAACGCCGTCATCCCATCGTCGTCCATGGCGGGGGTTCGCGAGCCCCGTGGTTAAGCCTTATACTCTCTCGCGCATGGCGCGAGCGATCCGGTCGCTCGACGTACGGCCGATCGAGTGGACGGTCCGTGCGGTCGATTTGCCGGCCTCGGCGGCCAGATCCCACGCCACGCGCTGGAGGTGTTCGGCGGGGTTGCGCGACCACCGACCCGGGTGGACGAGCAGGTAGAGCCGTTCACAGCCCCCGGAGCCGAGTCCGGCGATCAGGTCGTCGGTCGTCGAGATCCGGCCGAAACCGGCGACATCCGTGCCCCAGTCCCGGCCCGTATCCGATACGTACGAGGGGATGGCGTCGTCGTCGTTGCCGGTGTCGACCGAGAGGTACGCCTCGGCGAGCAGGTCGTAGTCCTCGATGGTGTACTCGCCGCGCCACATGTCGAGGTTGTGGTGGGGCGAGAGCGGACTGCCGTGGGGACAGATCGTCGTGACGTCGACGTGTTCGCGGAAGCGCGCGAGGTTGCGCCCGAACCGTTCGTGGGCCGCCTCGAAGTCCCCGCGGGTCTTCGCGAGGTCCTCGTAGTGATAGCCGACCTCGTGGCCCAGTTCCGAGACCTCGGCGACGGTTTCGGGGCTGAACGTCGACGTCCGGAAGTAGTAGGAGGTCGAAACGTCGCGTTCGGCCTCGACGCGCGCCATCGAGCGCGCGGTCCCGACCTTCCGGTCGACGTCGTGGCGAACGATTATGTAGGGAGAGTCGTGGTCCGACCGCGTAACGTAGTCGTGGAGGGTGTAGAACGTGTACCCGTTGTCGAGCGCCGCGTCGAGCAGGCGCCCGTAGTGATCGAAGGTGAAATCACGGACATTCATTCGAGTTCTATATCTCAATTTCATAGCTCCGGATATATATATGTGTCCACTAACTGACTGTAGGCGTCGGCTACCGGTACGGGGAGCTAGACGGCGTTCTACCGCCTCTCGTTGCGTTTAGTTAGAGGATACTTATATATCCGAAATCGATCACTAACGATCCGACCGTCGGGTTCAGTAGTCGAGCCAGTCGTCGCGCATCGCCTCGGCCTCCTCGGTGAGGTAGACCCGCGCGTCGGGGTGCTGGTCGGCGTCCTGGACTAGTTCGCCGTCGCGGCGGTCGCGTTCGAGACGCTCTTTGGCCTCCTCGCGCTCGACGCCGTCGATGACGATCATCGCATCGAGGAGCAGCGATTCGGGGACGCCGGTCCCGATACCGCCCTTCGGGGCGTCGGGTTCGGTCGCCTCGGATGCGGTGTCGTCCTCGATGACGGCGACGTACTCGCGGACGTCGCCGCTGTCGCCGAGCCGTTCGTGCCAGCGTCGGGGAAAGAGGCTCACCCGGTCGTCGTCGAGCGCGTAGTACGCCTCGGCGTCGTGCCACCCCTCGCCGGTCGAGAGGCCGTCATCGACGGTCGAACGGAACTCGCCCTCGGCGAAGGGGAGGATGTCGTCGGCCGCGACCGCCCGGTCGTAGGCGTCGAGCGTCTCGCGGTCGATACCGGGCCCTTCCGGACGGTGGTACCGCTCGACGGTGCGCAGAAGCTCCCGCGCCGTGAGGGTCTCGCCGTACTGTCGCGCCTCCTCGAGCGCTTGCTGGTTCGGGTCGGCCATCGCTCACACATGGGGGCGAACGGCGAATAAAACCACTGCCAGCAACGCTCGGAGTGAGAACCGTTGACGACCCCTGCAGGGCTTGCTGACCCCCGCTCAACCGCGAGAGTGCCTCCCCTATGGGGAGAGGTGCTGGCGGTCTCGCGGGAACAGGGTGGGACCGAAGGTCTCGCGAACCCCCACGTGGTCGGCAGCGCTTTCGCCATGGCGACCACGTGGGAACGGCGCGAGACTCGCTTCACTCGTCTCGCTGGCTCCCAGGTTTTCGTCCTACGGCGACAAACGCTGGCGGTCCCTCGGAAACAGCACGGCCTCGCGGATGTTGCCCAGATCGAGCATCGTCATCACGAGCCGTTCGACGCCGTAGGCCCAGCCCGCGTGCGGTGGCATCCCGTACTTGAACATCTTCGTGTAGTACTCGAACTGCGAGGGATCCAGCCCCTGCTGTTCAAACCCCTCGACGAGGTAGTCGTAGCGGTGTTCGCGCTGGCCGCCCGAGACCAGTTCCATCCGCGGGTGCATCAGGTCGAAGCCCTTCGAGAGCTCGCCGCCCTCGTGGTCCTGGATGTAGAAGGGCTTGATCTCGCTGGGCCAGTCGGTCACGAAGTAGTGGCCGCCGACGTCCTGTCCCAGCGCTTTCTCGGCCTCGGTGGGCAGGTCGTCGCCCCAGACCAACTGCTCATCGAGTTCGCCCGTGGCGTTGATGCGTTCGATGGCCTCCTCGTAGGTCAGGCGGGGAAAGCCCGCCTCAGGTACGGAAAAGTCGTCGTAGCCCAGCGTCTCCAACTGCTCACGGCAGTTCTCGGCGACGCCCTCGTGGGCCGCGAGCAGGGTGCGCTCGCAGGCGTCCATCGCCTCCTCGTGGTCGATGAAGGCGCTCTCGAAGTCGATCATCGTCGCCTCGTTGAGGTGCCGTGGCGTGTTGTGCTCCTCGGCCCGGAAGATGGGGCCGATCTCGAAGACGCGTTCGAGGCCGCTGCCGACCATCAGCTGCTTGAACAGCTGGGGGGACTGGTTCATGAACGCCTCCTTGCCGAAGTAGGTGATGGGGAACAGTTCGGTGCCGCCTTCCGTTCCTGTTGCGACGATCTTCGGCGTGTTGATCTCCGTACAGCCGATCTCCCGGAAGCTCTCGCGCACGGCCCGGAGGATTTCGGCGCGGATCTCGAAAATCGCCTTGGTCTCGTCCTTTCGCAGGTCCAGCGTGCGGTTGTCCAGCCGCGTCGAGAGTTCGGCGTCGACCTTTCCCGACGGGTCGAGCGGGAGTTCGGGTTCGGCCTCGGCGATCACGTCGAGTTCCTCGGGCGCGATCTCGACGCCCGTGGGCGCACGCGGCTCCTCCTCGATCGTGCCGGTCGCCGAGATTACGCTCTCGCGGGAGAGATCGAGTCCCGTCTCGACGAGGTCCTCGGGCATCTCGTCTTTCTCGAACTTGATCTGGATCTTTCCACTTTTATCGCGGAGGATGAGAAACGCGATCCCCCCGAGGTCGCGGATCTCGTGAACCCAGCCCGCGACCGTGGCGTGGTCGCCGGGTTCGGCGTCCGCGGTGTAGGTTCGGTTCTGCATGCCCGACCGTTTCGCTCGCGGGCATTAAAGGCGGTCGGTTCGCGTCGGTACGGCTCCGTTCGCGGGTACTCATAGGGAGCATCGTAGACGTGCAGAGAGTCCCACGGTGAGAAGCGAACGCCGTATCCAGTCGGGATTCGCCGTGGCTCCGGCTGGCTACGATACTCCCCATCAGACGTTCCACGTCCAGCGGGCGTCCAGCACGTACCGGTAGACCCCGCTTACGAGGATGGCGACGACGTTCGCGATCAGGTACGCGATCCCCGACCACGTGACGAGCCCGTAGAGCACCCCGAGTTGGATCGGGATCGCCGAGCCACGGACGACGTTGGTCTTGAACAGCCCGTAGAGATACTCGCCCCAGCCCGTGTTCTTCACGGCCTGGAACGTCCAGACGTTGTTGAGGGCGTACTGGAAGACGATCGTGATCTCGATGGCGATCGTCGCCGCCAGCAGGTAGTGCAGGCCGGCGTACTCGACGAACCCGCCCAGAAGCAGCGTCTGGACTCCCGCCGCGACCGCCCCGACGATGGCGAAGCGCCGGACCCGGGTCGCGAGGCGTCCGTCGACCGCCTGTCTGAGCAGTGCCCGAACCATCGGTTTATCGGTAGCCGAGCGCCTCGAGTCGCGTCTGGACCGCGTCGCCCGCCGAGGCCGGTTCCGCCCCGCTCGTGCCCTCGATCGACCGTGCGTGCTCCCGGACCAGCGGTCGGAGCCGCTCGATCGCCGTCGCCCCCTCGGGATCGGGGTCGGCCGCCAGATCGCGCTGCTGGGTCGGGTCCGAGGGCCGGTGATACAGTTCCGCGGTCTCCGTGTCCGTGTTCTCGATGTAGGTCCACTCGGCGGTGCGGGCGCTCACGAGGAGGTCGCCGTCGCCGAGCTCCCGCGGGATCGGCTGTTGGGTGACCTCCTCGCCGCGGACGGTCACCGAGACCACCGGCTCGTCGACGGGGCGCTCGCCGCTGCGGACCGACTCCGCGAGCGAGTCGCCCGCCCACGACTGCGGGGACGAGACGCCGAGCAGCCCACAGACCGTCGGCGGGACGTCGTCGAGCCCGACGGCCCCCTCGACCCGGTGCGGGTCGGTCCCGGGGACGTCGACGATCAGCGGCACGCGGACGAGCTCGTCGTAGAGCTTCGGGTAGTGCGCGAGGTGGCCGTGATCCTGGAACTCCTCGCCGTGGTCGCCCGCGACGACGACCGCGGTCTCCTCGCGCGCGTCGTTCGCCGAGAGGGCGTCGAGGACGCGCCCGATGCTCGCGTCGACCTGCCGCACCGTCGCCTGATAGAGCGTCCGCAGGTCCGCGAGGGCTCGCTCGCCGACGTCCTTTCCGAGGCCCGCCCGTGCGTGGGCGAGCACCATCCGGTGGGTGCCGAGCGTCGCAGAGGAGACCTCGCGGAAGTGCCGGGGTGCGGGCGCGTAGGGCGTGTGCGGGTCCATGTAGTGGATCCAGAGGAAGAAGGGCTCCTCGCGGTCCTCGATGAACGCCCGCGCGTGGCGCTCGACGTCGAGCATCCGCGAGGCGTCCATGAACGGGCGGTCGTCGTCCCCGCCGCGCGCCCGCGAGAGGAGGCGTCGAACCGGCGAACTCGCCAGTTGGAGCCACGCCTCGACGGTGGGATGGGCCGCGAGATACCGGCCGTAGAGCGAGCCGGCGTCGGCGACGAACGACTCGAACTCCTCGAAGCCGGCGTCGTAGCCCCAATGGTCGGTGAGAAAGCCGTTCGCGGCGTTGAACCCCCCCGTGGCCAACCCGGCGGCCGAGAGCGTCTCGGCGAGCGTCTCGCTTTCGGTGACGCCGATGGACCCCGAGTCGGCGAAGACGGGGCGGGAGGCCAACAGCCCCGGAAACGAAAACGGCGTCCAGTTGCCGGTCGCGAACGCGTGTTCGAAGACGGCTCCACGGTCGGCGAGGCGCTGTATCACCGGCGTCCGGTACTCGTCGCTGTACGGCCCCACGGCGTCCACACGCAGCGAATCGACCGTGACGAGGACGACGTTGGTGCAGTTGGTGTCAGTGGTCATACCAGATGACGGCCGGTATCGACGCTCGGCTGCGGCCCCTTCCCCGGTCCGAGCGAGACGCGAGGCGTCGTCCGGAGACGTCGAACGCACCGACCCGATGGCGCGGGATATACGGGGAGACCTACTCAACGTTGCGATACCGATCTCCTATCGGCGGTTCGTCGCTTTGGCCCGGGCGTCCCGCGCGCCCTCGACCGTCTCCTCGACGGCCCCACAGCCCGCCTCGTGCAGCAGGTCGCCGACGACGATCACGTCGGCGTGCCGGGCCATCGCCTTCGCCGACTCGTAGTCGTGGATGCCGCCGCCGTAAAACAGGGTCGCCTCGTCGAGCGCCTCGCTCGCGGCCCGGACCTTCTCGGGGTCGCCGAACGTGCCCGAGTACTCGACGTAGACGATGGGCTGGCCGAACATGTGTTCGGCGAGTTCGGCGTAGGCGGCGACGTCCTCCGGGCTCTGATCGCAGTCCGCCCCCGTGAGTTCGGCGACGCTCGCCTCGGGGTTGAGGACGATGTACGCCTCGGTGAAGGTGCGGTCCCAGTCGATGTCGTCGAGGCGGACCCACTCCTTGTGCGCGCCGACGACCCACGAGACGTCGCCCGCGTTGAACACCGTCGGGACGAGATAGCCGTCCAGCGCCTCGTCGTCGACGACGACGGCGGGGTTCGACGGCTCCTGATACAGCGGCACGTCGTACTTCGCGCAGGCGTCGATCACCCGCTGCATCTTCTCCTCGGTCATGTCCAGCGTCCCCCCGATCTCGAGGGCGTCGGTCCCGGTCCGACAGACGTCCTCGAAGCTGTCGCCCGGGGCGAGGTCCTTGTCGGGATCGACCTTCACGATGTGATCCCAGTCGGTCCACGGCGCGCTCATACGGACTCAATTCTAAGGACGCGCTAAAACCCCTTCGGTGAGGTGAGACTCGCGGGGGAGGACGCGGACGAATCCCCATAGTTTCTTAACTAGCGGCTGTGCAATCAGGATATCAGCATGAGTACGACGACGACCGGTAGTGCTCCCTACCGCAACTCGAACCTCTTTTCGGGCTACTATCTCGACGAGCGCGTTGACGACCTCGGGGCGGATGACTGACGGCGTGCCTCCCGTCGATTCACCAGATCAGTACATCGCCGAGGACGTGCGCCAGCGACTCCGGACGTTTCCGAGGAGGTTCGAGCAACTCGACGCTGTCAGCGAACTTCGCAGTCTGCTCACGGAGAAATCGGTACTTCGCGGTCCGATGGTGCATCAAAAGCCGGAGTCGTTCACGCAGCAGTATCTCATCGAACCGATACTTGACGGGCTGGGCTATCCGAGTCCCTCTTCGGAGGCCTACGGTGGAGACGGTCCGCACTTCGTCCGCGATCCGAGCGCAAAACACGTGATCGAGTCGAAACGTCCGGACTACCTCCTCGACACCGGTGAAGGGACGACGATCTGTCTGCTGGAGGCGAAAGCGGCGAATCGGGAGCGAGTCGACGGTTCCCCGCGGGATGCCACTGAACAGGTCGGAATGTACACCGACGAGAACGTGTTCTCCAAATATCGACACACGGTAGATCAGCAGTACCTCGCTGCGATCGCGACCGATGGGTTTCGATGGAAACTGTGGGGAAAAGACGTCATCGGAGGCGACGGAGCCGAATTGATTCAAACCTATGATTTTTCGCCGTCCATCCAAACGATCAGCGATCGGTTGAGCGTCATCGAGAGCACGATTTCGATGAGTAGTGCGAGGATACGACGAGATCTCGAAACGGAATTCGTCCCGTACTTCGGTGCCGAGAACCTCCCCAATGCGCTTTCGGATGAACTCCAACCTCGGCGGTACTACTCTTCTTCGAGCGCGTCGTAGATCTCCCGGTTTCGATCGCGGTCCATCCGTGCGACACGGCGCACCAGTTCCTCCCGAACGTCCGCCATGACGCGATCGACCGCAGTCGACGGCTCCCGTTCGTCCGATCCCGTGCTCATACGAACCAGTTCCGGTCGAACCTGAATAACGGTTGTGGTGGTCATTTCTCCTCGTCTCGATAGCGAGTCAGCCCATACTCGACGAGATCGGAACGGATCCCCCGAAGCGTTTCGTCCGTGTCGATCGACCTCGTATGGGTCCGCAGATACTCGATGACCTCGTTTCGATCGACGGCCGATTCGTCGATCGCGAGGTCCGAGAGGATCCGCCGGATTTCAGAATCGTACTCGAGTCGATACCCATTGAGAAGGTAGAACGTCGCGACCGTGTCCAGCGCGGTTCGCTTGTTCGCATCCACGAACGGGTGGTTGGCGACCAACAGTCTGAGCAGTTCGAACGCCTTCTCGTCGATCGTCTCGCGGTCGTTCGTCGGGGATCCGGCTACGACGCGGTCGATCGCAAAGGAGATCGCGCCCTCGTCGCGAACGCCTGGTTCAGTCGCGTCATACTCGCTGACGATGTCCTCGTGGATCGCGAGCACGTCGGTTACCGTCGGCGTCCACAGCGAATCCCTCATTGCCCGGCGCTGTCCCGCGACGAACTAAACGCTATCGACCGGAGTAGCCACCGTTTTCCCCCCGCAGCCGAACCCACACGCATGACCGACGAGCCAGACCGCAACGTCTACGGCGTCGAACTCCGCCCCTGCAGCGAGGATCCAGAAACCGGCTTCCTGCGGGACGGCCACTGTCGGCACCTCCGGCGCGATCCGGGTCGTCACGAGGTCTGTGCGGTGCTGACCGAGGGGTTTCTGGCGTTCAGCAAGGAGCAGGGCAACGACCTGGTGACGCCCCAGCCCGAGTTGAACTTTCCGGGCCTCGAACCGGGCGACCGCTGGTGTCTCTGTCTGCCGCGCTGGATCGAGGCCCGCGAGGCCGATACGGCACCACCACTGGTGCTCGAGGCGACCCACGAACGGGTGCTCGACGAGATCGACCCCGACACCCTCCGCGAGTACGAGTTCGATCCACAGGCCAAAGACGGGGGCGGCGAGAACGGTGAGTAGCGGCGTCAGCCCGCTTTCGCCTGCCACTTGCGGACGCGCTCTTCGCTGACGCCCTCGACCTCGGCGGCGACCGTCTCGGCCTCCGCGTCCTTGAGGTCGCTGACGCTCTCGACGCCCGCCGCCGCGAGCTTCTCCGCGGTCTTCGCGCCGACGCCCTCGATGGATTCGAGGTCGGTCCCCGACCCGCTCTCTCTGGCCTGGTACTCCCGGTAGTTGCAGATCGGACAGCCCAGCTCCCAGGGTTCGTCGCCCGAGTGGACGAGCAGTTCGGGCAATGCGTGTTCCTCACAGCGCTCGTCGGTGATCTCGATCTCGCCGCGTCTCGGGAGGGGCAACGAGTACTCGCAGTCGGGATAGCGCGTACAGCCCACCAGCCGCGAGCCGTTCCTGAGCTGTTTGATCGCGAGTTCGCCGCCGTGTTCGTCGTGGCATTCGGGACAGGTCCCGATGACCCGGTCGTCCTCCTCGTCGGCCTCGTCGGCCTTGCACTGGGGACAGCCGTGGACGAACGTGCCCCGGCCCGCGAGCATCTTCACGTGGCGCAGGCCGTGCTCGTCGCAGGTCTCGTCGAGGATGAGCGGCTTGCCGGTGTTCGGAAGCGGCAGCGTGTACTCGCAGTCGGGATAGCCGTCACAGCCCACGAAGTACGACCCCCGGCGCGAGCGGCGCACGAGCAGGTCGTGGCCGGATTCGGGACACGGCCCGAGGGTCTTGTCCGCCTTGAGCGACTCCTGGAGGTGGTCGCCGATCTCCTCGCGCGATTCCATCAGGTCGTCGAACACCCGTTCGAGCATCTCCCGGGACTCGTCGGCCACCTCGTCGAGGCTCTTCTCGCCGGCGGCGATGGCGGCCATGTCCTCTTCGAGCTGGGCGGTCATCGCCTCGCTCACCACCCGATCCGCGTACTCCTCGCCGGCCTCGACGACGGCCATCGCCAGTTTCGTCGGCCGCGGCGGGTCGTTCTCGATGTACCCCCGGTCGTAGAGCTTCTCGACGGTGTTGTGTCTCGTGCTTTTCGTCCCGATCCCCATCGACTCCATCGTCTCGATCAGCCGCGACTGGCCGTAGCGCCGTGGGGGTTGGGTCTCCTTGTCCTCGATGCGAACCTCCTCGACGGCGAGGGTCTCGCCCTCCTCGACGGCGGGGACGAAGTTCTCGTTCGTGCTGAAGTAGGGATAGACGGCGTGATAGCCCGGCTCGACGAGGCGCTTGCCGTTGGCCTTCAGGCGGTGCTCGCCCACTTCGAGGACGACCCTGAGGTGCTCCCAGCGCGCGGGGTCGGCGACGGTCGCGAAGAAGCGCCGCACGACGAGTTCGTAGACCTCCCACTCGGCGTCCGAAAGCTCCCTTCGGGTGGGAAGCTCCTCGGTCGGGTGGATCGGCGGGTGGTCGGTCGTCTCCTCGTCGCCCTCGGTCGGCGAGAGGTCATCGCGCTCCAGCAACGTCTCGGCGTCCTCGCCGAAGGCGCGGTCGTTCGAGAGGGCCGCGAGCAGTTCCCGGGGGTCGAGGTCCTCGGGGTACACCGTGTTGTCGGTCCGGGGATAGGTGATGTAGCCCGCCGTATAGAGGTCCTCGGCGATGCTCATCGCGCGCTTCGCGGAGTAGCCGATAGAACTCGCCGCGCGGATGAACTGGGTCGTGTTGAACGGCGCGGGCGGCGCGTCGGTTCGCGTTCGGCGCGAGACCGATTCGACGCTGGCCTCGCTGGCTTCCCGCAGAGCGTCGTAGACCGCCCTCGCGCGCTCCTCGTCCCAGACGCGCTCGGCCTCGTTGTCCTCGTCGTCGAGGTAGTAGTACTGGGCGTCGAAGCTCTCCGATCCCTTCGCGAGGTCGGCGAAGATCTCCCAGTAGGCCTCGGGGTCGAACGCCTCGATCTCGCGCTCGCGGTCCACGATCAGTTTGAGCGTGGGGGTCTGGACCCTGCCGACTGAAATGAAGTCGTCGCCGAGTTGGCGGGCAGAAAGCGAGAGAAACCGGGTCAGCGCCGCGCCCCACACGAGGTCGATGATCTGGCGGGCCTCGCCCGCGGCCGCCAGATCGAAGTCGATCTCGTCGGGGTTCTCGAAGGCGTTCTTGACTTCGCCCTCGGTGATCGAGGAGAAGCGCACCCGGTCGATATCGACGCTCTCGTTGACGTCGCGGACGATCTCGTAGGCCTCCTTGCCGATCAACTCCCCCTCGCGGTCGTAGTCGGTGGCGATCGTCACGCGGTCGGCGTTCCGCGAGAGCAGGCGGACGGTGCGGACGATGTTCTCCTGGGTGGAGGTCTTCTCCACCTCGGCGTCGATCAGTTCGACGGGTTCGACGTCGCGCCAGTCGCTGTACTCGGCGGGGAAGTCGACCGCGACGACGTGGCCCGACAGGCCGATACAGCGCCTCCCGCCCCATCGGTAGACGTTCACCCCGTTGGTTCGTTCGACCTCGGCCGAGTCGCCGCTCAGGATGTCGGCGATCCGGCGGGCGGCGTTGTCCTTCTCGGTGATGATCAGTTCCATGCGCGGGTTGGCGGCGCTACGCCGAGACGGGGCCTAAACGTTTCGCGTCGATTACGGGATCGCGGCGCGAGCGGCGGGAAATCGCGGCATCGGAACGTCCTTCCCCGGCAGGCGAGTAGGGCGAGCGAATGCGAGAGGCGTACGAGGTGGTCGTGGAGATCGGACGGGAGGTGCGCCGACAGGACCTCCCGTTTCTCGCCGGCAGCCTCGCGTTTTACGCGTTCGTCTCGCTGGTGCCGCTGTTGTTGCTCGTCCTCGTCGCGGCCTCGTTGTTCGCCGGCGAGACCGTCGCGCGCTACCTGCTCGCGCTGACCCGCCTGTACCTCAGCCCGGCCGGCCAGAACCTGCTCACCGAGGCGATCACGGGCGCGGTGGGCTGGGTCGGGAGTTCGCTCGTCGGGTCGCTCGTCCTGGTGTGGGCCGCCTTCCGGATGTTCCTCGGGATCGACATCGCCTTCTCACAGCTCTACGGCACCCCCCGCGAGGAGACCTCGCTGGGCCAGCGCCTGCGAGACGGCCTGCTCGCGCTGGCCGCGATCGTCCTCGCGCTTCTCGCGGCCGTCCTCACCGCGGGGGCGTTCACGCTCCTGCCGGATTTCAGCTACTCGGGCGTCGTCGACTCGCTGTTGCTCGTCTGCGGGCTGCTGGTCGCCTTCTTCCCGCTGTACTACGTCTTCCCGAACGTCGACGTGACCCCGCGGGAGGTGCTGCCGGGCGCGCTCGTCGCGGCCGTCGGCTGGGCGCTCCTCCAGTGGCTGTTCCGGCTCTACGCCTCGGTGACGACGATCACGGCCGTCTTCGGCGTGATAAGCGGGGCGCTGTTGTTCCTGCTGTGGCTCTACTTCGGCGCGCTGATCCTGCTCGTCGGCGTCGTCGTCAACGTCGTGTTGGCGGGGCGGACTAGTCGGTCTCCTCGACCTCCCAATCGAGGGTGACGGTGATCGTCTCGCGCTCGCCGCCGAGCATCGGGGAGCGCTCCTCGACCGTGATGTCGTACTCGATGACGGAGGCCGGGTCGAGCGCGACGCTCTTGTTGCCGACGGTGACGTCTGCCGCCCCCTCCCCGCGGATCTCGCGGGCGAGCGCCTGCAGGTTGTCCGCGGCCTCGTTGCGCGAGAGATCCTGTTCGTAGGACGTCTTGTCTGACATGCTGCTCGACGTTCGGCGTCGACCGACATAGTGGTTTACCCGGCAGGGGATGTGTTCGAAGTCGGAGTCGCCGGATCGGCCGATCGACGGGGCGGCGACCGACCCGTCGAGGGGGGTGTACAGGGAACGGTTCACACCGGCGAGGGCGGCGTCCCACCGGTAAACGGTAAAGGGCGTGTGCGCCCAACCCCCGTCTAGAACGATGTACGACCACTTCTTGATCCCGGTCGATGGAAGCGACGAGGCCACGCACGCGGCGAGGTGCGGCCTCGAACTCGCGCGGGCGTTCGACGCGACCGTCGACGTCCTCTACGTCGTCGAGCGGAGGACGCTCCGCCTCACGGAGACGGCCGCCGAGCGGGAGCGACTTCGAGAACGCGGCGAGGAGGCGCTCGCGGGGATCGAGGAACTCGCGTCGGAACTCGGACATCCAGTCACGACGGAACTGACCGAGGGGAAGCCCGCCGTCCGGATCGGCGAGTACGCCGCCGAGCGAAACGCCGACCTCGTCGTCATCGGGAGGCAGGGGACGACGGGACTCGGGAAGCGGCTACTCGGCGGCGTCACCGAGGGGGTCCTCTACAGCAGCGACGTCCCCGTGTTCGTCGTCCCGGACGGGGAGCCGACGGTCGAACTCGACTACGCCCGGATCCTCGTCCCGACCGACGGGAGCGAGAACGCCGAGGCGGCCACCCCGTACGGGGCCGCGGTCGCACGGAACTACGGGTCCGAGGTCCACGTCCTGAACGTCGTGGACCTCCAGGCGGCGGGCGGGGCGTTCAGCGCGGGCGGCCTCGAGCGGGAGTTCGTCGAGCGCCTCGAGGCGGAGGGTCGGGAGGCCGTCGAGAGGGTCGCGGACGAAGTAGCGGACGCCGACCCGGACCTGGCGGTACACACGGCCGTCGAACGGACGACGTCGTTCGAGGGGGCCGCCGCCGGCGTCCGCGAGTACGTCGCGGAGAACGACGTCGACCTCGTCGTCATGGGATCGCGCGGCCGGTCGAACCTCGGGCGAGGGCTCCTCGGCAGCGTCGCCTCGACCGTCCTTCGAACGGTCGACGTGCCGGTACTGGTCGTGAAACGGGCGTCGTAACGGCTCCGTGGCCCCGTCGGTGGGACCGTCCGGTTCGTGGCGCGCCACCCGTGGCGTCCCGACGGTACGAACCCCGTCACGGTCGCGTCGACCCGCCCGTGTCGTCGTTGACGACCAGGACGGGCACGGCGTCCGCCCGCAGGACCGCCTCGGTGGTGCTCCCGAGCAGGATCGTCCTGAACGCGGACCGGCCCTTCGAGCCCACGACCACGAGGTCGATGTCCATCTCGTCGACGTACGCGAGGAGTTCCTCGTGTGGAACCCCCTCCCGGATCGAGGTGACGACCGAGTCCGACCCGGCCCTGGTTTCGACCGCGGCCAGCGCCGCCTCGCCCTCCTCCCGGAGGTTCCGACGGACGACCTCGGGATCGACGATGGCGTTGTCGTAGCCCGTTCTGGTCTCCACGACGTAGACCGCGTGGAGTTCGGCCCCGTACCGTCGGGCGAGGCTGACCGCGTGCGCTCCCGCCGCGGTAGCGCCGTCGCTCCCGTCCGTCGCGAGGAGGATTCGCTCGTACATACCGAGGGTACGCGAGGGAAGGTGAAGAATTCACCCTTGACTGCGGACCGCCGTTCAGGCCTCTCGTGCGTCCTTCCACCCCCCGGAATCGACGACCTCGAAGAGCTTCTGCCAGTTCTCGTCGTCCTCGCCCTCCGGGAGTTGGTCACGGAGCTGCTGGAAGTCGGACGGCGGAACCAGCGTGCTCACGAGGTCGACGATGACCCGTGCGTGGTAGGCCGCGTCCGGCGGGTCGGCGCGTTCGATCTCGCCCACCCGCGAGACGAACTCCCTCCAATCGAAGCGCTGGCCGTGGTCGTGGACGGCACCGGTCATGTACCAACGGATCTCCATGGGAAGCGAGGCGGCGAGGTCCTCGGCGGCCTCCTCGGGGATCCGCTGACCGAGGGTCATGAGCGTCGCTCGGATCGCCCGAAGGGTCCTGCCGGTGTTGGGGAACTCGAGGCGGTGCTGGACCTGTCCGGTGAACTCGTCGAAATCCATGATGCCTCGTTGGCCGGGAGGCGGCATCAATCGCGGCGGCGGGTTTCATCCGGTGAAAACGGGCGACGGCTCCGAGGCCGACGCCAGCCGTGCGCTCGGCGGCGTCGATGGGCCGACTCGACCGAAACGTATTAGCGTTCTCGGGCGGGTGAACGAATCGATGACGACCGACGCATCCACCACGACGACGGAACTCGAGATCGTAGAACCGACGAGCGAAGCCTGCATGATGGGCGTCCAGTTCGCCTTCGACGTCGCGACCGCGCTGTTCTAGATCCTATCCTTCGAGGCGCTCGCGTAGCAGTCGGTTGACCTGTCCGGGGTCGGCGCTGCCGCCCGTCTTGCCCATCACCTGCCCGACGAGGAAGTTGATCGCGCCGTCGTCGCCCGACTCGACGTCGGCGACCGCCTCGGGGTTCTCCTCGATGGCTTCCGTGACGGCGGCGGCGACCGCCTCGTCGTCGGTCTTGCCCAACCCCTCCGCCTCGACGACGGCGTCGGGGTCGGCCCCCGAATCGAGCATCTCCCGGAGGACGACCTCGCGGGCGTTCTTCGCGGTGATCTCCTCCTCGGAGACCAGTTCGACGAGCCGTCGGACCTCGGCCAGTCGGTCCTCGACGTCGGCCACTGCCATGTCGCGGTAGTTGAGTTCCCCCAGCAGGTCGTCGGCGACCCACGTCGCCGCCAGGTCGGGGTCGAAGTCGCCCGCGAGGTCCTCGTAGAAGTCCGCGACCTGTTTCGTCGAGGTGAGCTTCGCGGCGGCCTCCTCGCCGAGGCCGTACTCCTCGCGGAAGCGCTCGCGTCGGGCGTCGGGCAGTTCGGGGATCGCGATCGCCTCCTTCCAGTCGGCCACCCGCAGGACAGGGAGGTCGGCCTCCCGGAAGTAGCGGTAGTCCTTCTCCTCCTCCTTCGAGCGCATCGAGACGGTGATCCCCCTCGATTCGTCCCAGTGGCGCGTCTCCTGTTCGACCTCGCGCCCGCGTCGGACGGCGTTTCGCTGGCGAGTGACCTCGTAGGCCAGCGCCTTCTCCGCGCCCTTGTGGCTCGAGATGTTCTTCACCTCGGTCCGGTTGGCCTCGGCGAGGGCCTCCTCGCCGATCGAGCCGTCGGCCTCGACCTCGCTCTCGGGGACCAGCGAGATGTTGGCGTCGACTCGCAGGGAGCCGTCGCGCTGGCTGTCGAAGATCCCCAGGTACTCGAGGACCTCCTCCAGTTTCGCGAGGAACGCGCGGGTCTCCTGCGGACTCCGGAAGTCGGGCCGGGTGACGATCTCCATCAGCGGGATCCCGGCGCGGTTGTAGTTCACGAGGGTGTGATCGGCGGTCTCGATGTTCCCGCCCTCGTGCTGGAGGCTGCCGGGGTCCTCCTCCAGGTGGGCGCGCTCGATCCCGATCGCTCGGCGCTCGCCCTCGACCGTGATCTCCAGTTCGCCGTCCCGACAGAGCGGGGCGTCGTACTGCGTGATCTGGAAGTTCTTCGGCAGGTCGGGGTAGTAGTAGTTCTTCCGGTGGAAGCGCGTCTCGGCGGGGATCTCGGCGTCGATGGCCTTTCCCAGCTTCACCGCCGACTCGACGGCGGCCTCGTTCAGCACGGGCAGCGCCCCCGGAAGGCCGAGACAGGTCGGACAGGTGTGGGTGTTGGGATCGGCGTCGGCCAGGTCGGTCGAACAGCCACAGAACACCTTCGTGTCGGTCTCGAGTTGGACGTGGACCTCGAGCCCGATCACGACCGCGAGATCGCGCTCCTGGGTCGCCTGCGCACTCATTGGGCGGGCTTCGGCCCGGATCGCATAAAGGCTACCGGGAGCGCGTGCGGACCCGACTGGTTGGACGGCGGACACGTGTCTGACACAGGTTTATGTCCGGCGAGCGAGGTAATGAGGGTATGTCGAACAGAGTCGAGGATCTCGAGTCCCGGGTTCAGGAGCTCGAAGCCACCGTCCGCGGGCTCACCGAGGAGCTCGTCGAGGCGAACGAACGGATCCGGGTCCTCGAATCCCAGCACGAGGAGGAGACGACCGTCGAGGGACGCGAGATCGGAGTCGAAACCGATAGGAGCGAGGAGGACGAACCGAAAGACGACGCAGCGGACGACATCATCGTCGCGTAGCCGCGTCCGTCCCCACCATGCACATTCGAGAGCTCGTCCTCGAGAACTTCAAGAGCTTCGGCAGGAAGACCCGAATCCCCTTCTACGAGGACTTCACCACCGTCAGCGGCCCGAACGGCTCGGGCAAGTCCAACATCATCGACAGCGTCCTGTTCGCGCTGGGACTCGCCCGAGCGCGCGGGATCCGCGCCGAGAAGCTCACCGACCTCATCTACAACCCCGGCCACGACGGCGAGGGCTCGCAAGAAGGCCCCCGCGAGGCCAGCGTCGAGGTCGTGCTGGACAACGCCGACGGCACCCTCGCGCGCGAGCAGGTCGTCAGTGCCGCCGGCAGCGACGACATCGGCGACGTCGAGACCATCTCCGTTCGGCGGCGGGTCAAACGGACCGAGGACAACTACTACTCCTACTACTACCTCAACGATCGGTCAGTAAATCTCTCGGACATCCAGGACCTGCTGGCGCAGGCCGGCGTCACCCCCGAGGGCTACAACGTCGTCATGCAGGGCGACGTGACCGGCATCATCAACATGACCGCCGGGCAGCGTCGAGAAATCATCGACGAGATCGCGGGCGTCGCGGAGTTCGACGCGAAGAAGGACTCGGCCTTCGAGGAGCTCGAAACCGTCAAGGAGCGCATCGAGGAGGCCGAACTCCGCATCGAGGAGAAACAGGACCGCCTCGACCAACTCGAGGACGAACGCGAGACGGCCCTGCAGTACAAGAGCCTGCGCGAGGAGAAAGAGGAGTTCGAGGGGTACCTGAAGGCCGCCGAACTCGAGGAAAAGCGCGCGGAACTCGACGCCAAGGAGAGTCGGATCGAGGAGAAGCGCGCCGAGTTGGACGCCCTCCGGCGGGAACTCGACGAGAAGCAGGGGGCCGTCACCCGCCTCGAAGAGGACCTAGAGGACTTAAACGCCGAGATCGAGCGCAAGGGCGAGGACGAGCAGTTGGCGATCAAACGCGAGATCGAGGAGGTCAAAGGCGAGATCAGCCGGCTGGAGGGGAGAATCGAGAACAGCGAGGAGGCCATCAGCGAGGCCGAAAACGACCGTAGGGAGGCGTTCGTCGGGATCGACCGGAAGGAGGAGACGATCGCTGACCTCGACCGGGAGATCCGCGAGACGAAGTTGGAGAAGGCCTCGGTGAAGGCCGACATCCAGGAGAGGGAGGCCGAACGCGAGGGGATCGAGGAGGAGATCGATAACGTCGACACGGAGTTCGACGAGTTGAAGGCCGATCTGCAGGAGAAGAAGGCCGTCCTCGAGGAGGCGCGCGACGAGCGAAACGAACACCAGCGCGAGCAGGACCGCCTGCTCGACGAGGCGCGCCGCCGGTCGAACGCGATAAGCGAGAAGGAAGCCGAACGCGAGGAGGCCCTCGACGGGATCCCGGAGATCGAAGCCGAGATCGGCGACCTGGAGAACGAACGCGAGCGCGCGGCGAAGAACCGCGAGCAGATCGACGCGGTGGTCGAGGACCTCAGAGGGGAGAAACGCGACCTCCAGGGGAAGCTCGACTCGATCGAGGACGACCTGCAGGGAAAACAGCAGGAGTACGCCGAACTCGAAGCCAGAGCCGGCGAGAGCGGGGATAGCTCCTACGGGCGGGCGGTCTCGACGATCCTCAACGCGGACTTCGAGGGCGTCCACGGCACCGTCGGCCAGCTGGGCGGTGTCGACTCGCGGTACGCCACCGCGTGTGAGACCGCGGCGGGCGGCCGGCTCGCCAACGTCGTGGTCGACGACGACGGCGTCGGCAAACGCTGTATCGAGCACCTCAAGTCGCGCAACGCGGGCCGGGCGACGTTCCTCCCGCTGACGGAGATGCGAACGCGCTCGCTGTCCTCGCCGCCGCGCGCGGAGGGCGTGATCGACTTCGCGTACGACCTCGTCGACTTCGACGACGCCTACTCGGGCGTCTTCTCGTACGTGCTCGGGGACACGCTCGTCGTCGAGGACATCGACACCGCCCGCGACCTGATGGGGCAGTACCGACTGGTGACGCTCGAAGGCGAACTCGTCGAGAAGAGCGGCGCGATGACCGGCGGGAGTCGCTCCGGTTCCCGGTACTCCTTCTCGAAGTCGGGCAAGGGCCAGCTAGAGCGGGTCGCCGAGGCGATCACCGGCCTGCAGGACCGCCGCGAGTCGGTGCGTTCGGAGCTCCGGGACGCAGAGGAACGACTCGAAAGCGCGCGCGACCGGAAGACGGAGGCGGCCGACCAGGTCCGAGAGATCGAGGGCGCGATCGAGAGGAAACGCGAGGCCATCGAGGAACGCGAGACGAAAGCCGAGCGGCTCGCGGATGAGATCGAGGAGCTAACCGAGGCTCGCGGCGACGTCGACGAGCGGATGGGCGAGATCGAGTCGAAGATCGCCGAGGCGACCGAGGAGATCGAACGGCTCGAAGGCGAGATCGCGGAGCTCGAGGGCGAACTCGCCGACTCGGAGATCCCCGAGCTGACCGCCCAGCTCGAGGAGATCGACGACGAGATCGACGACCTGGAGGACGACCTCGACGAGCACGACGCCCGACTCAACGAACTCCAACTCGAGAGACAGTACGCGGAGAACGCCATCTCGGACCTCGACGAGCAGGCGTCGAGCGCCGAGGAGCGCATCGAGAAACAGGAGGCGCGGATCGAGGGGTTCGAGGCGGAGATCGAGGAGCAGGAGGGGCTTCTCGAGGAGAAACGCGAGGCGGTCGAGGAGCTCGAAGCGGAGCTCACCGAGAAGAAAGCAGAGCGCCGCGAGCTTCGGGGCACTCTGGGAGAGGCGATCGACGAGCGCGACGAGAGCAAGGAGCGCGTCGGGTCGGTCGAGAGCCGACTCGAAGGCCTGCAGGCGAGCGCCCGCGGGCTCGAAACCGACATCGCGGACCTCAAGAGCGAGGTCGGCGAGTACGACCCCGAGGAGATTCCCGATCACGAGACGGTCGAGGGCCGGATCGCGGAACTCGAAGACGAGATGGAGGCCTTAGAGCCGGTGAACATGCTCGCGATCGACGAATATGACCGGGTCGAAGGCGAGTTGGAGACGCTCACGGATCGAAAGGACGTGCTCGTTGAGGAACGCGAGGGGATCACCGATCGGATCGACTCCTACGAACGCCAGAAACGCGAGACGTTCATGGACGCCTACCGGGCGATCGACGAGCAGTTCCGGGACATCTTCTCCCGACTCTCGGCGGGAACGGGCGAACTACACCTCGAGGACGAGGCAGAGCCCTTCGAGGGCGGGCTGACGATGAAGGCCCAGCCGGGCGATAAGCCCATTCAACGACTCGACGCCATGTCGGGCGGCGAGAAGTCGCTGACGGCGCTGGCGTTCATCTTCGCCATCCAACGCTACAACCCCGCGCCGTTCTACGCGCTCGACGAGATCGACGCGTTCCTCGACGCGGCGAACGCCGAGCGGGTGGGGGAGTTGGTCGACGAACTCGCGAGCGACGCCCAGTTCATCGTCGTCTCGCACCGGTCGGCGATGCTCGAACGCTCCGAACGCGCCATCGGCGTCACCATGCAGGGGAACAACGTCAGCAGCGTCACAGGGATCGACCTCGCAGGAACCGCCGAGGAGGCCGCGAGCGCCGATGACTGAGATCGTCCAGCCGCCGGCGTCCGCGGAGGAGAGCGAACCCGTCGAGCTGTTGGTCCAGCTCGCAGAGGAGGGCGAGATCGAACCGTGGGACATCGACATCGTCGAGGTGACCGACGCCTTCCTCGCGAAACTCGACGCGGCGGACCTCCGAACGTCGGGCCGAGCGCTCTTTTACGCGAGCGTCCTGTTGCGGATGAAGAGCGACGAACTGCTCGCCGAGGACGAGGAGGAAGGGGAGTTCGACGACTGGGAGGCCGAGATGCGGATGGGCGGGGAGTTCGAGGAACCGTTTCCGGAGGACCCCATCGCGGACCTCGAACGCGAGATGGAGCGCCGACTCGACCGCAAGCACGCCCGCGGGTCGCCCGAGACGCTCGACGAGCTAGTCAGGGAGCTCCGGGAGGCCGAACGCGACTCGTGGTGGAAGGAGTCGAGGGAGTACGACACCTCGGGGTCGCCGAAGGGCTTCCAGCGGGGGGTCCAGACGCTCGATTACCACGCCGCCGACGAGTTCCGCGCCGAGGACGAACCCACCGCCGAGGACGTGACGGGAACGGCCCACGGCGAGGACATCGAGGAGACGATCTCGACCGTCTACGGCGCGCTCGACGAGCAGTACGGCGCCGGGCGCGAGGAGATCCTCTTCGCCGAGATCAGCGAGGCCGGCGGGTCGCGCGTCGAGACGTTCCTCGCGCTGCTCTTTCTGGCTCACCGCGGACAGGTCCGCCTCCAGCAGGACGACCTCTTCGGCGACCTCTGGGTGCAGAACCCCGCCGCGGCCGCCGAGGGAACGGAAGCGATCGCCGACTGAGCCTGCGTCGTGGTAGCAAGTAGCAATACATTTATTGTGGATCACGTAGTATGACAGAGTATGTCACCCACTAGACTCCGCGAGCGGCTGACCGAAACCGAGGGGCGCGTCGATCCCGAGGAGTTCGTTTCGGCGCTCGACTACGTCCGCGGCAACTGAACGAACGGCGGTGACCGAAGGGTCAGGCAACCGTCCGGTCAGAACGTTCTCAAAAATGTTTATCTTCTAAGGAGAACACGACTAGCCGTAGGTAATTCACATGGGGACACGAGTTCAGGACGGTGCGGTACGGGGCTGGAGCCCGCTGTTCCTGCGGTTCGCGCTCGGGTTCGTCTTCCTGGTTTCGGGGGCCGGGAAGGTGTTCGCGGTCGGGCCGGAGGCGACGGGAATCGGGGGCTTTGCGGGCTTTCTCGCGAGCCTCGGCGTCCCATCGCCCACGCTGTTCGCGTGGATCGTCGGTCTGGTCGAGTTGGTCGTCGGCCTGCTGTTGCTCGTCGGCCTGTTCACGCGGTACGCGGCGGTGTTGCTGGCGATCGACATGCTCGTGGCGACCTGGCTCGTCCACACTCCCAGCGGCTTCGCCGTCGGCAACGGCGGCTACGAGTACACCCTGGTGTTGATGCTCGTCTCGATCGCCCTCGTCTTCAGCGGTCCCGGCCGCCTCGCGCTGGAGTACGCGATCTTCGACCACGAACTCCTGCCCGGCAACCGCGGTCGGTCCGAACCCGCCGACGAGGTGAAGGCCTGAAAACGACCCCCCGCTTTTGCCCGCCACCCGCACCGAGGGCCCTCAGAGATACTCGCCGACCAGCGGATCGACCCGTTCTCTGGTCTCCTCGGGGATCGCTTCCGTGGGCGTGTTGACAGTGCCTTCGAGGGAGGTGTGTGCCTCGCAGGTGTGGTCCTCGGGGAGGGTTCGGATCGCCTCCTCAACGACCACCTCGATCGCCTCCTGGTTCCTCTCGGCGTTTTCGAGCACTTCCTGAAGGGTGACCTCGCCCCCCTCCTTCCAGACGTCGTAGTCGGTGACGCCGGCGACGGTGGCGTAGGCGATCTCGGCCTCGCGGGCGAGTTTCGCCTCCGAGATCGCGGTCATACCAACTAAATCCCAGCCCTGGCTCCGATAGAACTCGCTTTCGGCCCGGGTGGAGTACTGCGGACCCTCGATGCAGACGTAGGTCCCGCCCTTCGAGACCTCGGCGTCGGTCGCCTTCGTTGCGGCCCCGGTCAGGTGATCGACGAGTTCGGGGCTGTAGGGGTGGGTAAAGGGCTGGTGGACGACGATACCCTCGCCGTAGAAGGTCATCTCGCGGTGGCGGGTGCGATCGACGATCTGGTCGGGGATCACGAGCGTCCCCGGTTCGAGGCCCTCTTTGAGCGATCCGACCGCGTTCGAGGCGAAAATGTGGGTCACGCCGACCGTTTTGAGCGCGTAAATGTTCGCCCGGTACGGGAGGTTCGTCGGCGAGCGCCCGTGGTCCGGGCCGTGTCGGGGCAGGAAGGCGACCTCCCGACCGGTATCGGAAAACTCGCCAATAGTGACGGGGGCGCTCGGTTCGCCGTAGGGCGTTTCGACGTACTCTTCGCGGGTGTTCTCGAGTGGGAGTGCCTCGTAGATGCCGCTGCCGCCGATGAAGCCGATCATACCCTGTTTTCTCGGGAGGCGCTACAAAACCGTGCTGGATCCGACCGGAAGGGCCACCTCCCGGTAGCGCCATCTCACCGTATGTCCGAGAAACGATTCATGCGCCGAGCCATCGAACTCGCCCGCGAGGCCGCAGAACGCGGCGACAACCCGTTCGGTTCCGTCCTCGTCCACGACGGCGAGATCGTGATGGAGGACTCGAATCGAGTCGCCACCGAGGACGACGTCCGCCGCCATCCCGAGTTGAACCTCGCACACCTCGCCGTGCGCGAGTACGATCCCGAAGTACGGGAGGAGATGACGATGTACACCAGCACCGAGCCGTGTCCGATGTGCGCCGGCGGGATGCGCTATGCGGCCTTCGAGCGCGTGGTCTACGCGACCTCCGGGCGCGACATCGCCGCGTTCACCGGCCACGAACCGGGCGTCCGTGCAAGCGAGATCCTCGATGGAGTGACCGAGGTCGAGGGCCCGCTCCATCGCGAGGAGGCCCTCGCGCTCCACGAGTCGGTCTGGTAGTCCGCCGGAGGCGGTCCACAAGACAGATATAGTCCCGATGGTTTCGGTTCGTAGTAGTGTCCACGGCCCGCGAACGCTCGCTCACCGAGGGCGGATTGGTCCGCCCGATGGTCCGCCTCGCGTGGCCGATGGTCGTCATCCAGCTGCTGCAGGTCGCGTACAACGTCGCCGACACGGCGTTCCTGGGCGCGGTCTCGGCCGACGCCGTCGGCGCGCTGAGCCTCGCCTTCCCTCTCATTTTCTTCCTGATCTCGGTCGGCGGGGGCTTCACCGCCGCCGGCGCGATCCTCGTCGCCCAGTATACGGGGGCAGAAAGCGGCCGGAGCGCCGACGTGATCGCGGGCCAAACCCTCGCGTTCGTCACCCTGTTGGCGTGTGCCCTCGCTGTTTTGGGGTATCTCTCGACCGACTGGCTGCTCTCGCTGTTCCCGGCGGGCGCAGGTACGGAACAGCGGATCGTCCCGCTCGCCGCGGATTACATGCGCATCTACTTCCTGGGCTTGCCCTTCCTCTTCGGCTTCTTCATCTTCGTATCGATCATGCGTGGCTACGGCAACACCCGCACTCCCATGCGCGTGATGGTCGTCAGCGTCGCGATCAACGTCGCGCTCGACCCCCTGTTGATCTTCGGGGTCGGACCCCTCCCCCGTCTGGAGATCGAGGGCGCGGCGGTCGCCACCATCACCGCGCGCGCGGTCGCCACGGGACTGGGACTCTACGTCCTCTTTTACACCGACGCCGGCCCGGACATCCAGCCCGCTGATCTCGCCCCCCGCTTCGAACACGTGAACGACATCGTCAAACTGGGTACCCCGAGCGCGGTCGAGCAGTCGTCCTCGTCGCTCGCGTTCGTCGTCCTGACGGGGATGGTCGTCGCCTTCCCCCCGGAGATCGTCGCCGCATACGGGCTCGGAAACCGGCTGATCTCGCTGGTCTTCCTGCCCGCGATGGGGCTCTCGCAGGCGATCGATACCGTCGTCGGACAGAACCTCGGGGCCGAGAAGCCCGACCGGGCCGCACGGGCCTCGAAACTCGCGATGGGGCTGGTGTCGGTGGTGATGGCCGCCCTCACCCTCGTCGCCTACCTGTTTCCCGAACCCATCGTCGGGGTCTTCCTCACCGCCGACACCCCCGGCGCGTCGACGACCATCGCCTACGGCGTCGAGTACCTGCGAATCGCGGCGTTCATGTTCGTCTTCCTCGGCGTCCTGCAGGTCCTGCTGGGCACCTTCCGGGGCGCGGGCAGCACCAAGACCGCGATGGTCTTCTCGCTGATCACGCTCTGGGCCGTCCGGGTGCCGCTGACGTATTATCTGGTGTTTCTCGCGGGGTGGGCCGAGACGGGAATCTGGGTCGCGGTCGTGATGGGCGACGTGGTCGGCTGTCTGGCGGCGCTCGCGTGGTGGGCGCGGGGAACCTGGAAGGAGCGGTACGTCGAGGTCGAACGGGGCCCCGTCCCGGCCACCGCGAGCGAGGACTGACTCACTCCTCGAGGAGTCGCCACTCGTTCGCGCCGCTGCGCTCGATGGCCTCGCGGCGTTCCATCTCGACGAGCACCTCGTTGAGCCTGTTGGGCTGGGCGATCTCCATCTCGATGCGCTCGACGTCGTGGAACTCGGCGAGGTAGTGACGGACGTCGTCGGAGGAGAACGCCTCCTCGTCGGCCTTCGCCATCACGCCCGAGATCAGGTCGATCATGTCCTCGATGAAGTTCCACGGGTAGACGACCCACGCCCACTCCTCGAGTCGTTCGCCGACGAAGTCCGGCTCGAACTCGCTGGTCTGGAGCAGTTGCAGGGTCGCGGTGCGCACCGCGCCCGCCTCGCGCTCGGTGACGTACTCCTGGGCGCGCTCGATCGAGCCACCCGTGTCGGCGATGTCGTCGATGACGAGGACGTTCTTCCCCCGAACCGACCCCTCGGGCATCGGATACCGGATCTGGGGCTCGCCGCTCTTCTGGGCCGTACCCACATAATGTTCCATCTTCAGGCTCGTCAGGTCGTCGAGCCCCAGGAAGTCGCAGATACAGCGCCCGGCGAACCAGCCCCCACGCGCGAGCGCGACGATCACGTCCGGTTCGAACTCCGAGCGTTTGACCTCGGTGCTCACCGTCCGACAGAGTCCGTAGATGTACTCCCAGTTGGTGATGGTGCAGTTGAACTCCTCGGGGAGATCGGACATGCTATGGCTGTCTGCAGGACCGCTCCCGGTTTAAGTCGTCTGG
The DNA here is from genome assembly GCF_030287405.1 of Halalkalicoccus sp. NIPERK01. Classification (NCBI taxonomy): domain Archaea; kingdom Methanobacteriati; phylum Methanobacteriota; class Halobacteria; order Halobacteriales; family Halalkalicoccaceae; genus Halalkalicoccus; species Halalkalicoccus sp. NIPERK01. The sequence goes on from NZ_JASVVV010000002.1 coordinate 202,253, forward strand.
CTTCCCACGGGCGGGGGAGACCGGCGCCCGCCGGTAGGGATTTAATCGGGTCCGGTGAAAACCCGTCATGGCGCTGTACGCGATCGACGACCTCGACGACGCGTGGGTCGCGACCCGGGAGTTCCTCACGCCGCTGTCGGCGAGACGGCTGCTCGCGCTCGCCGTCATCGTCTTCTTCGTCGGCGGCTCGGGAAGCGGCTTCCCGGGGAGCGCGAGCGGGACCGGCGTACCGGCGGAGACCGACGCGGGGGTGACGCCGTCGCTCGACGCCCTCTGGACGGTCGTCGCCGAGAACGCGCTCGTGATCGGGCTGGTGGGCGCGGCGGCCCTCCTCGTGGTGCTGGCGTTCGCGTTCGTCGGCGCGCTCATGGAGTTCGTCCTCGTCGAGTCGCTTCGCACCGACGAGGTCCGTTTGCGGGACTACTCGCGGGCGTTTCTGGGCGAGGGACTCCGCCTGTTCGGGTTTCGCATCGCCATCACCGCCGTCGGGCTGATTCCGGCCCTCGCGCTCGTCGGGTTCGGCCTCGCGACCGCCGGGACGGGCGCCCTCACCGAACTCGGCGGGGTCGCGCTCGTCGCCCTCGCGCTGCTCTCGGTCCCGGCGTTCGTCCTGCTCGCGCTCGTCGACGCCGCCACCACCGCGTTCGTCGTGCCGGTCATGCTCGTGCGCGAGACCGGCGTCCTCGGCGCGTGGCGGGCGTTCTGGCCGACGCTCGCCGGCCAGTGGCCCCAGTACCTCGCGTACGGTCTCGTGGCGCTGCTGCTCAACGTCGCCGTCGGGTTCCTGTTCGCCCTCCTGCTCGGGATCGTGGCGCTGTTCTTCCTCGTCCCGTTCGCGATCATCGCCGCGAGCACCACGCTGATCGTCTCGGAGCCGATCGTCGCGGCCGTTGCGGTCGTCCTCGGCTCGCTGTTCGTCCTCTTTCTCGGGATCGTGGTGCTGCTCGTACAGGTGCCGGTCCTGACCTACCTCCGGTACTATGCGCTGTTCGTCCTCGGGGACACCGACGGGGGACTCGATCCGATCCCCGAGGTGAGGCGGACCGTGCGCGAGCCGAACGAACGCGACGACGCCCCCGAACCCCTATAGGGTCGCCGTCCCGACGGCGCTCATGGAGAGACGCATCCACCTCGTCGACGCCTTCACCGGGGAGCCACTGACGGGCAACGCCGCCGGCGTGGTGCCCGACGCCGCCGGCCTCGACGAGCGCCAACAGCAGGCGATCGCTCGCGAACTCGCGGTCAGCGAGACGGCCTTTCTGACCGATTCGGACCGGGCGGACCGCCGGATCCGGTATTTCACCCCCACGACCGAGGTGGACCTCTGTGGCCACGCGACGATCGCGAGCCACGCCCACCTGTTCGAGGCGGGGGAACTCGAGGCGGGAACACACACCCTCGAAACGAACGTCGGCGTCCTCGAGATCGAGGTCCGCTCGGATGGAGCGGTCTGGATGACCCAGGACGACCCGCGCGTCGAACGGGTCGATCTCGACTACGACGAGGTGGCCGGCGCGCTCGGAATCGACCGCGCAGCTCTAACGGACGTCGGTGCTGACCTCCCGCTCGCGGTATCCTCGACCGGCTTTCCCGTCCTCGTGGTCCCGGTGAACTTCCTCGAAGGCCTCGGGAACGCCGCCCCCGACGACCGAGAGATTGCCGACCTCTGCGAGGACGTCGGCGCGATGGGCCTGTACGCGTTCACGTTCGACACGCTCACGGCGGAAGCGACCCTCCACGGACGGATGTTCGCGCCGCCCGCGGGCATCTCGGAGGACCCCGTGACCGGCACGGCGAGCGGCGCGGTCGGGGCGTACCTCCGCGAGGTCGACGCGTTCGGCGAAAGCGAGTTCCCCGAGGAGATGCGCTTCGAGCAGGGCCACTTCCTCGACCGTCCGGGCGAGGTCCGGGTCCGGGTCGAGGAGACGGTGCGCGTCGGCGGCCGTGCGGTCGAGGCGCTCTCGGGGACCCTCTCGGTGCCCGAACGCGAGGACGACGGGATCGTCGAGCCGTAGAACCGACCGTTTACTCGAATATGGATAGTTGATTCCCCGAACGTCCGGTTCGGTCGCAACCTTCTTTACTCGCCTCGGTGTCGATCCGGACGTAAATGGCAGTACGCTGGCTCGCGGAGATCGGCGCGGACGACATCGAGACCGTCGGCGGGAAGGGCGCCTCGCTCGGCGAGTTGACGGGCGCGGGACTGCCCGTTCCGCCCGCGTTCATCGTCACCGCGGGGACCTACCGCGAGTTCATCGAGAACGCCGGGATCGCAGACGAGATCCACGAGGCCGTCGACGTCGACGTCGAGGACTCGAAGGCGCTCGCGGGCGCACAGGAGCGTGCGAACGAACTCATCCTCGAGACCCCGTTTCCCGACGAGTTGCGCGAGGAGATCCTCGCGGCCTACGCCGAGTTCGAGGACGACCCGTTCGTCGCCGTCCGGTCGTCCGCGACCGCCGAGGACCTCCCCGACGCCTCCTTTGCCGGCCAGCAGGAGACCTTCCTCAACGTCACCGGCGAGGACCTCTTAGAGCGCGTCAAGGAGTGTTGGGCCTCGCTGTTCACCCAGCGGGCGATCTACTACCGCAAACAGCAGGGCTTCGACAGCGAGGAGGTCAATATCGCGGTCGTCGTCCAGCGGATGGTCGACGCCGAGAAAAGCGGCGTGATGTTCACGAGCCACCCCTCGACGGGCGACCCGCGCATCATCCTCGAGGCCGCGTGGGGGCTCGGCGAGGCGGTCGTTTCGGGCTCCGTGTCTCCGGATAACTACGTCGTCGACCGCGAGAGCGGCGAGATCGAGGAGGAGACGATCGCCACGAAGAAGCTCCAGTGCGTCCGCGACGAGGAGACGGGCGAAACGGTGGAAGAGGAGGTCCCCGAGGGGAAGCGCGAGGCGCGCGTGCTCGAAGACGCCGAGATCGCCGAACTGATCGAACTCGGCGAGCGCGTCGAGGACCACTACGGCACGCCACAGGATGTCGAGTGGGCGATCGTCGAGGGGGAGGTGTTCATGCTCCAGTCCCGCCCGATCACGACGATCAGCGACAGCGCGAACGAGGAGGCGGAATCCGAGCTGATGAAGGGGATCGCCGACGGCAACGGGGGGTCGATGGAGTACGACGAGCGAGAGGGGAGCGACGAAAACGACGGCGAGGAACTCGTCCACGGGCTGGGATCGAGCCCCGGCCGGGCGAGCGGCGCCGCGCGGATCGTCACCAAGCTCGACCAGCTCGACAAGGTCGAGAAGGGCGACATCATCGTCACCCAGATGACGACCCCCGACATGGTGCCCGCGATGAAGCGTGCCTCGGGGATCGTCACCGACGAGGGCGGGATGACCTCGCACGCCGCGATCGTTTCTAGAGAACTCGGCGTCCCCGCCGTCGTCGGGACGAGCAACGCCACCACGGTCATCGAGGACGGCCAGCAGATCACCATCGACGGCGAGCGCGGCAGCGTCGAGGCCGGTAAGGCGAGCGACGAGCCCGAACACGAACCCGTCGAGTCGGTCAGGCCCGAAACGCCGGTCAAGCCGATGACCGCCACCGAGGTGAAGGTCAACGTCTCGATTCCCGAGGCCGCGGAACGGGCCGCGGCGACCGGCGCGGACGGCGTGGGCCTCCTGCGGATCGAGCACATGATCCTCTCGCTGGGGAAGACGCCCCAGAAGTTCGTCGCCGAGAACGGCGAGAAGGCCTACGTCGACGAGATCGTGAGCGGCGTTCGAACGGTGGCCGACGAGTTCTACCCGCGGCCCGTCAGGGTCCGAACCCTCGACGCCCCGACCGACGAGTTCCGCCAACTGGAGGGCGGGGAAGACGAGCCCCACGAACACAACCCGATGCTCGGCTACCGGGGAATCCGCCGCAGCCTCGACCGGCCGGACGTCTTCGCGTACGAGCTTCGGGCGTTCAAGCGCCTCTACGAGATGGGCTACGACAACGTCGAGGTCATGTTTCCGTTAGTAAATGACGCGACCGACGTCCACGCCGCCCGCCGGCTGATGGAGGAGGCGGGGATCGACACCGACCGGCGGTCGTGGGGCGTGATGATCGAGACGCCCGCGAGCGCGCTCTCGGTCGAGGGGATGGCGGAGGCCGGCATCGACTTCGCATCCTTCGGAACCAACGACCTCACCCAGTACACCCTCGCCGTCGATCGCAACAACGAGAACGTCGCCGGCCGGTTCGACGAACTCCATCCCGCCGTGCTGGAGCTGATCGAGAGTACCATCGAGACCTGCCGGGACCACGGCGTGAAGACGAGCATCTGCGGGCAGGCCGGCTCGAAACCGCGGATGGTCCAGCACCTGGTCAACACGGGCGTGAGTTCGATCAGCGCGAACATCGACGCGGTGCGGGACGTCCAACACGAGGCAAAACGCGTCGAGCAGAAGCTGCTGTTGGACTCGATCCGGTAGGAAAACGGTCGCGACCTATCGTCGCTCGATCTACTGGAATCGAAGGCCCTTCTCGAGTTTCTCGGCGAGGCGCATCTGCTTCATGTAGCTCGCGGCACCGAGCAGCGTCGGCGCCCACAGGCCGACGAACAGCCCCTGTTCTTTGTCCCCCTTGCCGTAGAACAGGAGCCACGAGAGCGCGACCGACGCGGCCGCTCCCAGCGCGACCGGGTCCGACATCGGGTCGAACCCTCCGGTGGGCATCTCCGTTTCCGCTTCCATCTCATCCGAGTCGGTCTCGCCGTCGTCGAATAGTGTCATTGCATCTTCCAGTACCGCCGAAACGTCGTTAGTCGCGCTGCCGTATGGAGCAAGGAGTATAGAACCCAGCGGGAATCGGCGCCGAAAACGGAACGGAACGGATAAGCGCCTCGCTCGGACAGGGAGGGTATGCAACGGGCAGGGGGCAGGACGCCGCAGTCGTTCGACCGGGTGCTCTCCTCGATGTGTACGGAGCCCCACCCCGCGGCTCGCCGGGCCGCAGAGCGGTTCCTCGCGACGAACCCCGGCGATCCCGCGAGCTACCCCGCCGTCGCGGATCTCGAAGCCGAAGCGATCGGCTATCTCGGCGAGATCACCGGACTCGACGATCCCACGGGCTACGTCGCGAGCGGCGGCACCGAGGCCAACATTCAAGCCGTTCGCGCCGCGAGGAACCTCGCCGAGGGGAGCGCCGGGAGTGACGGCGTGAACGTCGTCGCCTCCGAGAGCGCCCACTTCAGCCTCCGGAAGGCCGCCGGACTGCTCGACGTCGAGTTGCGACTCGTCCCCACGGAGGACGGGCGGGCGGACCTCGCGGCGGTCGAGGCCGCGGTCGACGAACGGACGGCGCTCGTTGTCGGAATCGCCGGCACCACCGAGTACGGCCGGGTCGACCCGATCCCCGAACTCGCGGGGATCGCCCGCTCGGTCGGGGCCCGGACCCACGTCGACGCGGCGTGGGGCGGGTTTCTACTCCCCTTTACCGACCACGACTGGGATTTCTCCGATGCCGACATCGACTCGATGACGATCGACCCCCACAAGGTCGGGCGGGCGGCGATCCCCGCGGGGGGCTTTCTCGTCCGCGACCGGGAGACCCTCGACGCGCTGGCCGTCGAGACGCCGTACCTCGAATCGGCGAGTCAGGCGAGCCTGACGGGCACGCGAAGCGGGGCGGGCGTCGCGAGCACGGTCGCGGCCTGCGAGGCGCTGTGGCCCGACGGCTATCGCGAGACCTACGAGCGCGCGCGGGCCGACGCCGAGTGGCTCGCCGGGGAGCTGTCGCGACGGGGCTTCCCGGTGGTCGACCCCGAACTCCCGGTCGTCGCCGCCGATATCTCCGAGGAACTCTTCGAGGCGCTCCGGGGGGCGGGCTGGCGGATCTCGCGGACCGGCCGCGGGGAGCTCCGCGTGGTCTGTATGCCCCACGTCACGCGCGCGATCCTCGAACGCTTCCTCGTCGATCTCGACAGGTACCGGTAAGCCGCTGTAGCCAGTAGAGGGTCCCGTATGTACGACATCATCGTCGGCGTGGACACGGACGTCGAACGCGCGCGCACGCAGGGGGCGGCGATCGCGGATCTGCCGGGGAGCGAGGAGATCAACGCGATCCTCGTCCACGTCTTCGGGGGCGAGGGCGGCGACATCGAGTCGGTCGACGCCGTCGACGAGGCGCGCTCGATCCTCGAGGGGGCGGGCGTCGAGATCACGACCGAGGGGATCGGCGGCGAGCCGGCGATCGCGCTCCTGGACGCCGCGGCGCGCCACGACGCCGACTGCGTCTGCGTCGCCGGTCGCAAGCGAAGCCCGGCCGGCAAGGCGATCTTCGGCAGCGTCACGCAGGACGTGATCATGGGGGCCGACCGCCCCACGCTGGTCTGTAGCACCGATGAGTGAGCAATCCGTATCTCCCTCGATCCGGTAGGGAGGACGTGATCGTTCACCGACGGTCGCCGTCGATGCGCCTACGAACGCGCCGATAGCGCCCGGTGGACGCCTCGATCGTGCCGGTCATACGGCTTCTCGCGGGGGACGAAACCCGGCGGTTCTGTGGATCGTTCGGAACCATCAACGGCCGAAACCGGCGGGTTTAGGACCCGCGACGAGTCAAAGAGAACCATGAGCCACGACGAGTATCCGACGGATCATCCCGCGGTGGTCACCTGCGGGCTGCCCTACGCCAACGGCGACCTGCACATCGGTCACCTGCGCACGTACGTCAGCGGCGACACCCTCGCGCGCTCGCTGCGGCGACTGGGCCAGCAGACCGCGTTCGTCAGCGGCTCGGACATGCACGGGACCCCCGTCGCGGTCAACGCCGAGAAACAGGGGATCTCCCCCGAGGAGTTCGCCCTCGAGTACCACGAGAAGTACGAGGCCACCTTCCCGGAGTTCGGCGTCGAGTTCGACAACTACGGCCACACCCACGACGCGACCAACACCGAACTCACCCGGGAGTTCGTCCGGACGTGGATCGAGAACGACCACGTCTACGAGAAGGAGATCCAGGTGGCGTGGGACCCCGAGGTCGACCAACCGCTCCCCGACCGCTACGTCGAGGGGACCTGTCCGTACTGCGGGGCGAAGGCCCGCGGCGACGAGTGCGACGAGGGCTGTCAGCGTCATTTAGAGCCCGGCGAGATCGAGAACCCCACGAGCACGCTGACGGGAAACCCCGCGGAGTACCGGACCCGCGAACACGAGTTCCTCCGGCTCTCTGACTTCCAGGAGTACCTCAAGGGCTTTCTCGGGCGGCTCGAGGGGACCGACAACGCCCGCAACCAGCCAAAGGAGTGGGTCGAGGGCGACCTCCAGGACCTCTGTATCACCCGCGACATGGACTGGGGGATCGACTACCCCGGGGAGGGAAAGGAGGACCTCGTGCTCTACGTCTGGGTCGACGCCCCCATCGAGTACGTCGCGAGCACGAAACAGTACTCGGAGCGGGCCGGCGAGGAGGTCTTCGACTGGGCCGAACCGTGGCGCGACGGCGAGGGCGAGTTGATCCACGTCATCGGCCGGGACATCATCCAGCACCACACCGTCTTCTGGCCCGCGATGCTCCGAGGTGCGGAGTACAACGAGCCCCGGGCGGTGATGGCGAGCGGGTTCGTCAACCTCGACGGGAAGGCCTTCTCGACCTCGCGTAATCGCGCGATATGGGCCGACGACTACCTCGACGAGGGGTTCGACCCCGACCTGCTGCGGTACTACCTCGTCACCACCGGCGGGTTCCAGCAGGACGTCGACTTCTCCTGGGAGCGCTTCCAGGAGCGGGTCAACGGCGAGTTGGTGGGCAACTTCGGCAACTTCGTCTACCGGTCGCTGCTCTTTGCCCACCGGAACTTCGAGGGCACGCCCGAGGCGGAGGTCAGCGAGGAGGTCCTCGCGGAGATCGACGGGGCGATCGAGGGGTTCCGCGAGGGGATCAACGAGTACTCGCTGCGCGAGGCCAGCCAGGCGGGGATCCGCCTCTCGCGCTTCGGCAACGAGTACATCCAGCGCAACGAGCCGTGGAAGCTCGTCGACGAGGACCGCGAGGAGGCCGCACGGGTCATCCGCGACTGCGTCCAACTGGCGAAGGCGGCGGCGATCCTCCTCGAACCCGTCCTCCCGAACGCCGCAGAGCGCCTCTGGGCGCAGCTAGAGGAGGGAGGTTCGGTCCACGACGTCCGACTGGCGGCGTGTCTCGAAGCCCCGACCGAGGAGTTCGGCGAGCCCGAGGCGTTGTTCGAGAAGGTCGAGGACGACCGGGTCGAGGAACTCAACGGGAAACTCGCGGAGCGCGTCGCCGCCGCGAGCACGGAGGCCGAGGACGAAGGCGAAGAAAGCGGGGACGAAACGGACGGGTCCGTGGACCTCGAACCGCTCGCCGAGGAGCGCATCGGGTTCGAGGAGTTCCAGGACCTCGACGTCCGCGTCGGCGAGGTGCAGGTCGCGGAGGGGATCGAGGGCGCGGACGACCTGGCGCGCCTCGAAGTGGATATCGGCGTCGAGACCCGCCAGATCGTCGCCGGGATCAAGCGCCTGCACGATCTGGAGGAGCTGCCCGGCACCCGGGTCGTGATCCTCGCCAACCTCGAACCCGCGGAGCTGTTCGGCGTCGAGAGTAACGGAATGTTGCTCGCGGCGGGCGAGGACGCCGACCTGCTGACGACGCTCGGCGACAGCGAACCGGGGACGAAGGTCCGCTAGCGGTCCTCGACGAGGTCGGCGAAGTGCTCGGTCGGGGCGACCTCCATCGTCTGCATGTCCAGCCCGTAGCCCTGGATGGTGAGCGCGGCCTGGAAGGCGGTGTCGCGGTCGGGCGCCTCGAGGATCAGGACGAAGTCGTACTCGCCCAGCACGGCGTAGGACTCCTCGATCCGCACGTCGAAGCGTTCGAGTTCGGTTCGAACCTCGCCCCACAGCGAGGCCAGATCCTGGACGTTCTGGAACTCCCTGTCCTCCACGTCGACCAGCGAGGCGTAGGTGGGCATGGTCGTCGGTTCGCCGCGCGGACGGAAAGACGTTCGGCCGAGCGTTGACTCGGGATCGAACTAACCGTTGGGCTTTTTGCCGGGTTGCCGTCTACATCCCCCATGAGAAACGCGAAGATCGTCTGTACGCTCGGGCCGGCATCGGACGACCGGCGCACGATCCGCGAGTTGGCCGACGCGGGGATGTCGGTCGCACGGCTCAACGCGAGCCACGGCAGCCGCGAGGACCGCGCCGAACTGATCGACCGCGTCAAGGAGGTCGACGAGGGCTCGGAGGAGCCGCTGGCGGTCATGCTCGACACGCAGGGCCCGGAGATCCGCACCGCCCCCTTAGAGGAGCCGATCGAACTCGAGGCCGGTTCCCGCGTGCGCTTCGTCGAGGGCGAGGACGCCACCCCCGAGGAGGTCGGTCTCTCGATCCCCATCACCGGGGTCGAACCCGGCGACCGGGTCCTGCTCGACGACGGCCGGATCGAGACGACCGTCGAGGCGGTCGAGGGCGAGGTCGTGATCGCCCGCGTCGAGAGCGGTGGCCCCCTGCCGGGTCGGAAGGGGGTCAACGTCCCGGGCGTGGAACTCGACCTCGACGTCGTCACCGAGAAGGACCGCCGGGACCTCGAACTCGCCGCCGAGAAGGGGGTCGACTTCGTCGCGGCCTCGTTCGTCCGCGACGCCGAGGACATCTACGAGGTCGGCGCGACGGTCGAGGAGTTCGGCGACCCGATCCCGATCGTCTCGAAGATCGAGCGCGCCGGGGCCGTCGAGAACTTGCAAGAGATCGTCGAGGCCTCCTACGGCGTGATGGTCGCCCGGGGCGACCTCGGAGTGGAGTGCCCGATGGAGGACGTCCCGATGATCCAGAAACGCATCATCCGGGCGTGTCGGGATGCGGGCGCGCCCGTCATCACCGCGACGGAGATGCTCGACTCGATGGTCCACTCGCGGAGACCGACCCGCGCGGAGGCCTCCGACGTCGCGAACGCCGTCCTCGACGGCACCGACGCGGTGATGCTCTCGGGCGAGACGGCGATCGGCGACCACCCCGTTCGTGTCGTGGAGACGATGGGCAGCATCGTCCGGCAGGTCGAACGAAGCGACGAGTACGACGAGGTGCGCGAGAGTCGCGTGCCCGCGCCGAGCGACTCGCGGACCGAGGCGCTGGCCCGCGCGGCGCGCTACCTCGCGCGCGACCTCGACGCGAGCGCGGTCGTCGCGGCCAGCGAGTCGGGGTACACCGCCCGGAAGATGGCGAAATACCGGCCGGGCGTGCCCGTCATCGCCTCGACGCCCACCGAGCGCGTACGACGGCAACTCGCGCTGTCGTGGGGCGTCGCCGCCCAGTACGCGCCCTTCACCGACGAGGGGCCCAACGCCGTCATCGAGAACGCCGTGAACGCGGCGCTCGACTCGGGCGTCGCCGAGAGCGGCGACACCGTGGTGGTGCTCTCGGGGATGATGAGCGAGATCGAGGGCGCGGGCACGACGAACATGCTCAAGGTCCACGTCGCCGCCGAGACGCTCGAGACGGGGACCGGCGTCGTCTCCGGGCGGACGAGCGGGCCGGTCGTCCACACGCCGGACGGCGACCTCGCGGGGGTCGAGCAGGGATCGGTCCTCAGCCTCCCGCCGGGGTTCGACGGCGAGTTCTCGGGCGATCTCTCGGGGATCGCGGCGATCGTCGACGCCCGCTCGGGGATGACGGGCTACCCCGCGATGGTCGCGCGCGAACTCGGGATCCCGATGGTCAGCGGCGCGGACCTGAGCGACGTCCCCGACGGGACGACGGTGACCGTCGACGCCGAGCGCGGCGTGATCTACGAGGGCGAACTCGCGAGCCCGACCGAACGCCGCGAAATCGACGCCCCCGACTGGGCGAGGGGGCGGTGAGATGGCGAGCGACGGTGACGACGGGGAGTGGACGTACTCGATCGAGGAGGTCGGCGAGGACGCCGGGGACGGGGACGAAGGGGACGAACGCCGACGGATCGAACCCGAGTCGATGAACCCCGAGAACGTCGCGTTCGTCGTCCTCGGGGTGCTCATCGCGATCGGGACGATCGCCTACGGGCTGGGAATTATCTGATCCGGAAACATTAATCGGGTCCCGTCCCAACACGTGGTATGGTAGAGATCCTCGGGGAGTCGTTGCCGCTCGTCCTCCTGGTCGTCGGGGTGATCCTCACGATCGCGGAGGCGATCGCGCCGGGTGCTCACCTGATCGTCCTCGGGGTCGCGCTGGTCGTCGCCGGGCTGGTCGGGCTGGCGCTCGGCCCCTTCATCGGCGGCGGGGCGCTCGCGGTCGCGCTGGCGGCGACGGTCCTCCTGGTGGGTGGCGTCGCGCTGTTCGCCTACCGCGAACTCGACATCTACGGCGGGAAGGGCGCGGGGCGGACGAGCGATTCCGACTCGCTCAGGGGGCGCACGGGGCGGGTCACCGAACGGGTCACGCCCAGCGGCGGACAGGTCAAACTCACCGGCGGCTTCAACCCCTACTACACCGCCCGGTCGATCGACGGCACCATCGAGGAGGGCGAGGAGGTGTTCGTCATCGACCCCGGCGGCGGCAACGTCCTCACGGTCGAGTCGCTGGGCGTCGTCGAGGACGAGATCGACCGCGAACTCGATCTGGGGCGGGTGACGGACGACGAGGACGCCGAACGCGAACCCGAGTACGACCTCGAGAAGTAGTGGAAGGGAATCGGTGACTAGGGGAACCCTTTTGGTATATAAATCCCAACAGTTCCATATGATCCCCGCCGTACCGCTGCAGGCGACGCTCACGCTCACGTTCGTCGCGTTGTTGCTCCTGTTTCTCGCCATCGTCACCGTCTGGCAGATGGTCGAGATCGTCGACGCGACGGAGAAACGCGCCCTGACGGTCTTCGGCGAGTACAGGAAACTGCTCGAACCGGGGATCCACTTCATCCCCCCGTTCGTCAGCGCGACACACCGATTCGACATGCGGACCCAGACGCTCGACGTGCCCCGACAGGAGGCCATCACGCGGGACAACTCGCCCGTCACCGCCGACGCCGTCGTCTACATCAAGGTGATGGACGCGAAGAAGGCCTTCCTCGAGGTCGACGACTACAAGCGGGCCGTCTCGAACCTCGCCCAGACGACCCTTCGAGCCGTGCTCGGCGACATGGAACTCGACGACACCCTGAGTCGGCGCGAGCAGATCAACAACAAGATCCGAAAGGAACTCGACGAGCCCACCGACGAGTGGGGCATTCGAGTGGAAAGCGTCGAAGTTCGAGAAGTGAACCCGAGCCAGGACGTCCAGCGCGCGATGGAACAGCAGACCTCCGCCGAGCGAAAGCGCCGCGCGATGATCCTCGAGGCGCAGGGCGAACGCCGCTCGGCCGTCGAGAAGGCGGAAGGGGACAAACAGTCGAACATCATCCGCGCCCAGGGTGAGAAACAGAGCCAGATCCTCGAGGCGCAGGGTGATGCGGTCTCCACGGTACTGAGAGCGAAGTCCGCGGAATCGATGGGCGAGCGTGCGGTCATCGAACGCGGGATGGAGACCCTCGAATCGATCGGTCAGGGCGAGTCGACCACGTTCGTCCTGCCCCAGGAGCTGACCTCGCTGATGGGTCGGTACGGCAAGCACCTCACCGGCAGCGACGTGAAGCTCGACGAGGGACAGCTCGACAGCCTCGAGTTCGACGACGAGACCCGACAGATGCTCGGCCTCGACAACATCGACGAGCTGATCGGCCAGATCGACGAGGAGGCCGACCTGGACGTCGAGGAGATGGAACAGGAGGCTCAGGCGATCAAGGAGGGCGAGGACGTGGGCACCATCCAGGACCCCGACGAGGTGATCACCGGGATGAGCGACGAGTTCGAGAGCGAGGAGGAGCGAGAGGACCTCGAAACCGAGACCGAGACGAACTGATTGAAACGGGCCGAAGCTGTTTTATCTCGGCTCCGCTATGTACCGGTAGTATGGCAGAGCCGGGGCGAGAGCCCGTCGATCGGGACAAGCGGACGACGCTGCGGCGATTCGCCGCGCTGGGAGCCGCGAGCCCGCTCGCGGCGTTCGTCGGGTCGAGTTCCGACAGCGACGCCCGCTCTGCGATCGCGGGCTACGTCTCCTCGACGCCCGGTGCGCACTTCTCGAAGATCCGCGATGACCTCTCGCTGGGCACGGGCGAGACCCAACACCACCTCCGGCGGCTGGTCGACGCGGGCGCGATCGAGAGCCACATGGACGGGGAGTACCGCCGGTACTTCCCCACAGGCAAGTTCTCCGCGTTCGAGCGGCGGGCGCTCGGCTACCTCCGCCGGGAGACGCCCCGCGGGATGGTGCTCGCGCTGCTCGCGAACCCGGCGACGACCGGGAGCGCGATCGCCGAGCGCCTCGACGTCTCGACGGCGACGGTGAGCAACACGGCGGCCGATCTCGAGGAGGCGGGGCTTCTCACTCGAACGGACGGGTACGCGGTCGAGCGCCCCGAGACGCTCATCTCGCTTCTGGTCCGGTACGCGGACTCGTTCGACGACCGGACGGTGACGTTCGCGGATCGGGCCGACGAGGTGATCCGCTACGACCCGTAGTCCGACCCGATTCGGCAGTTCGGCGGGCCGAGTATGGACCGGGGCGAGTAGCCCGATCGAAGCGACTCGCGTTCGGTCCCGTGCGGGGGGACCTACTGGCTGACCATCCACGTCGTCGACGAGGAGTAGCCCCACTTCTCGACCGTGAGGCCGAAGTCGCCCGTCTGGAGCGTCCCCATGTTCGTGCCAACCTCCTTCGCCGTGAGACCGAGGTCCTCGGCGATGAGTCGGGACTTGAAGTACGTCTTGGTGTCGACGTGCTCGCGCAGGTACTGGAGGATGCGCTGTTGGGTCTCGTTCAGGCTACTCACGGTCGCGGTCGTGCTCATGCCAGCACGTATGCACGTATCACCTTTAGCGGATTTGGTACGACTGGTTAACCCGCCGCAGCCATGCGGTTTTTCTGCATCGTCGGGGGGACACTCCCCCGCTGGTGCGGGGGGTTGGTACGGCTGGTTAACCCCGATGGGTTGCGCTTCGTCCCCGTGGCCGACACCGACCCACCCCGCCGGTGGGCGGCAGGGGGGCCTGCGAGGGGCCGCCGCGTGGACGTGTGTCACTAATTAAATCATTCGTTACAAACACCCAGGAGGGCGGTACAACCGGGTGTCATGCCGATCGCGATTTCGATACCGGAATACTTAAGTAAGTTTCGGACTTACCACATCTCAATCAGAAGATCCGGGATTTTTCAGGTTTCCCTGCCCGGCCAGCGTCCGCCCTCTCACCACCAATGAGCGAGAACATCCGAGAACGAACGCGCGAGACCGAGGACGAACAGGAGCGAGAACGCGAGGAGTACAGCTGTCCCGAGTGCGGCGGCCAGCTGATCAGCGACGACGAACACGGCGAGACCGTCTGTGCGGACTGCGGACTCGTCGTCGCCGAGGATTCGGTCGATCGCGGGCCGGAGTGGCGCGCGTTCGACTCGCGCGAGAAGGACCAGAAATCGCGCGTGGGGGCCCCGACGACCAACACCATGCACGACAAGGGCCTCTCGACCAACATCGACTGGCGCAACAAGGACGCCTACGGCAACTCGCTTGGGAGCCGCCAGCGCCAGAAGATGCAGCGCCTCCGAAAGTGGAACGAGCGATTCCGGACACGCGATTCGAAGGAACGCAACCTCAAGCAGGCGCTCGGCGAGATCGACCGCATGGCCAGCGCGCTCGGCCTGCCGGACAACGTCCGGGAGACCGCGAGCGTGATCTACCGCCGGGCGCTCAACGAGGACCTCCTGCCGGGGCGCTCGATCGAGGGCGTCGCCACCGCGAGCGTCTACGCCGCCGCCCGGCAGGCCGGCGTTCCCCGCAGCCTCGACGAGATCAGCGAGGTCTCGCGCGTCGAGAAGAGCGAGGTCGCACGCACCTACCGCTACGTCGTCCGGGAACTCGGGCTGGAGGTCCAGCCCGCGGACCCCGAGAGCTACGTCCCGCGGTTCGCATCGGGGCTCGAACTCTCGGACGAGGCCGAACACCGCGCGCGCCAGCTCCTGCGGAACGCCAAGGAGAAGGGCGTCCACTCGGGCAAGTCGCCCGTCGGGCTGGCCGCCGCGGCGGTGTACGCCGCCGCGTTGCTCACCAACGAGAAGACCACCCAGGCCGCCGTCAGCGAGGTCGCCGACATCAGCGAGGTCACGATCCGCAATCGGTATCACGAACTCCTCGAAGCCGAGGAGAGCGTCGGCATCGCATAGAGTAATAGCCGCCCGGTTCATCGATCGGAATATGGGCCTCGATTTCGATTCCTTTACGCTCGCCGCGTCGACGGCCGATCTGGGCGAGGAGCCACGCGCACGCGAACGCGCCGACTGCGTCGAGTTCCGCATGGATCTCGCGGCGGATTCGCTGACCGCACTCGCCTCCTACACCGGCGACCTCCCGATCATCGCGACCAACCGCGCCGACTGGGAGGGTGGCGGAGCGGACGAACCCTCGGAGGAACGCCGCCTCGACGACCTGGCTCGCGCCGCCGAGTTCGACAGCGTTGAGGCCGTCGACGTCGAACTCGCCGCGTTCGACTCCGGCGCGGCCGAGGAGACCGCGGCCCACGCACGCGATCACGGGGCGAACGTGATCGCCTCGGCTCACGACTTCGAGGGGACGCCGGGGACCGACGAGATGCGCGAGACGCTCGAACGGGCGATCGAGTACGGCGATATCGGCAAGCTCGCGGTTCGCGCCGAGGAACCGGGCGACGTCCTCGTCCTGTTGTCGATCACCTACGATCTGGCGAGGAAGGGGAACCGAGTCGCGACGATGGCGATGGGCGAGGCGGGCCGCCACTCGCGGGCGGTCGCACCGATCTACGGCTCGAAGATCGGCTACGCGCCGGTCGATCCCGATGAGGCGACCGCGCCGGGGCAGTACGACCTGGCGACGCTACGAGAACTGGTCGACCGGTTGCGGTAGCCATTTCACGACCGTCGACGAAGTCGACCACATGCCGGGAGTCTCGATCGAATCGCTGCTCGAACGGAACGACACGCACGTCGAATCGCTCTCCGAGGGTCACTTCGACGCCGTCCAGGACGGCCAGCGGCCCGCGCTCGTCTCGGTCTGCTGTTCGGACTCCAGGGTGTCCCAGGAGGGGATGTGGAGCGCCGACGAACCGGGCTGGATCTTCACCCCGAGCAACATCGGCAACCAGGTCTGGGAGCGCCACGACGGCGACCTCGTCGTCGACGGGTCGGTGCTCTACCCGATCGTCCACACCGAAACGGGGACGACGGCCGTCGTCGGCCACACCGGCTGTGGGGCGGTCACGGCCGCGTATCACGCCGTCCGCGGCGAGACGGGCGAGGAACCCCCGGGGATCCGAAACGGGATCGAACTCCTCGTTCCGGTCGTCGAGGAGGCCCTCGAGGAGGGCGTCGTCGACCCCGACACGGACGAGGCGACGACGATCAACCGCCTGGTCGAGTACAACGTCCGCCGACAGGTCGAGTTCCTCGTCGGGGCGGAGGAGGTCCCGGACGACGAGCGGATCTACGGGTTCGTCTACGACTTTCAGAGCGTCTACGGGTCGGTCCCCGGGAGGGCCTACCTCGTGAGCGCCGACGGCGAGACCGATACCGATCGGCTTCGGGAGGCCGTTCCCGAGAACTCGCAGGACCACGTCCGAAGCCTACTGGAGTAGCCCTCGGGAGTCAGCGGTCCATCGACGCCGGAACGGTGGGGACGACGGGCATCCGGGAGGTGATCAGGTACGAGGACTTGCGGACCGCGCCCTTCGCGTACTGTTTCGTGCTCTTGTGGACCGGGGTGCGTTTGCCCTGGATGCGGGTCGCGCCGTTCGCGAGGGCGTCGATAACGGTCTCGCGCGTGATGTCCGCCGCCGTCAGCCCCCGGTCGGTCTCGATGGTGATCTCGGTGTACGCCCGCCCGACGTTGGGCAGGTAGTGGGCGTCGCTCGCGCCGAGTTTCGGGTACTCGTGGCGTTCGGCGAACGCCTTCGCCCGCCGGTTGCGATAGCCGGTAAACAGCATCGAGTTGTACACCTCGATCGCGTCGCAGTCGTCGATGCGCCGTTTGCGGACGCCGTGGCGCGAACGCTGGAACGGGTGGGGAACCGCCGCGACGCCGCCCAGTTCGCGGACCTCCTCGACCGTCTCGCCGAAGGGGCGGCCCGCGTCGGGGAGGTCCTCGACGCCGATCGCGAGCAGGTGGCCGTGGGCGGTCGAGACCTCGACGCCCGGAATGCCGATCAGGCCGTACTGGGGCGCGAGTTCGGCCGCACGGAGCGACTGCTCGATCTCGTCGTGGTCCGTGATCACGACGCTGTCGAGCCCGATGTCGGCGGCGTGTTCGAGGATGAGTTCGACCGGCTCGTGGCCGTCGTACGAGCCGTCCGAGTGGACGTGCGGGTCGACTGAGATCGTGATGGTCGTAGACATATGAAGGTACTACTGGTGGGCGGACGACGCGCGCTGGCGGTATCGAGCGTCTATATGTCGGAAACAAAGTTAAACCCTTCCGTCGGGTGTGAATCGTGTGAACACGGCGCTCGCGCGCCGGATCGAAAACGGGGCGAAAGCCACGACACGGCCGAAATCGTCCCACAACCGAAACGTTCCGACGGAACGGTTTTTATGGATACGTCGTGAGTGTGGAACGCAATGCCAGACATGAGTGAAAATAACAGGGCGTCGGGGACGGGTGACGCCGCGGGCGTTCCCCGCCGGGCGTTCGTCCGCTCGGTCGGCGTGATCGGCGCTGCGGGTATCGCGGGCGCGTTCCCCGGGGCGGCGAGCGCCGCCATCGACGACGCCCTCGATACGGCGACCGACACGTTACAGGAGGTCCTCGTGGTGTTCGAGGGGAACGACGACGTCGCGCTCCTCGAGGATCTCGACCTCGCCGACGGCTTCCACGGGTTCGACGTCCTCCCGATCGCCTTCACCCGGCTGACGGGTCCCCAAATCGGGACGGTCGCGGGGTTCGAGGAGGTCCTCAAAATCGCGCCGAACCGCGAACTCGAGTACTTCAACGATGAGGCGCGCGAGACGAGCGGGGCGAGCGAGGTGCAGGCCGGCGACGGGGTGGGGAAGTACACCGGCGAGGGCGTCCATAG
Organism: Halalkalicoccus sp. NIPERK01; assembly: GCF_030287405.1. Lineage (NCBI taxonomy): Archaea > Methanobacteriati > Methanobacteriota > Halobacteria > Halobacteriales > Halalkalicoccaceae > Halalkalicoccus > Halalkalicoccus sp. NIPERK01. The sequence goes on from NZ_JASVVV010000002.1 coordinate 220,316, forward strand.
CGTCGTGATCGACTCGGGGATCGACGGCCTCCATCCCGACCTCGCGGGGGGCCTCGTGGCGAACTGGCGGTGGGTCGGCGACCCGCTCACTGACGACGGCGACACCACCCTCTGGGTCGACGCCGGCGGGACCAACACCGACGACAACGGCCACGGGACCCACTGTTCGGGCACCCTCTGTGGCGACGGGGCAGAGAGCGACGGCGAGTACCGCGGGATGGCCCCCGACGCCGACCTGACGGTCTACTCTGCCGGGCTGACCCTCCTGATCGTGAAGGTCGTCGCCGCCTACGACCACATGATCGCCCGGAAACGGGCGGGCGAGACGGACGTGCAGGTCGTCTCGAACTCCTACGGCGCGAGCGAAACGGGGGATTTCGATCCGGACGACCCGGGCAACGTCGCCACGTGGCACGCCGCACGGGAGGGGATCCTCCCCGTCTTCGCGGCCGGGAACAGCGGCCCGGAGACGAACACGCTCAACTACCTCGCCCGCGGCCCGCACGTCCTCGGGGTCGCCGCCACCCACACCGATACATCGGTGGCCGAGTTCTCCTCGCGCGGGCGCTCGGAGGGGTTCGATGGCGAGACGAACTACGACCGCGCGACGGCCTTCGAGAACCTGCGCGCCCACCACGACGGCGAAGGGTCCGAGGGGGCGCTCGGAATCTACCGCAACGGGATCGGCGCGAAGGGCGCGGCCGTGCTGAGCACGCTCAACCCGGCCCACCCGCTGCAGGCGACGGGCGACGACGCCGAGACGTTCTACGGCCTGCTCTCGGGGACGAGCATGGCCTGTCCCTGCGTTGCGGGCTGTGCGACGCTGCTGATCGACGCCTACCGCGAGACGCAGGGGTCGACGCCCGAGCCCATCGACGTCCTGAACACGCTCGAGGCCGAGGCGGACCTCGACGCGATAGCGGACGTCGAGGACCCCGACGGGGCCGCGGTCTACTCCGCCGAGAACGTCGGCACGGGCTTCGTCGACGCGCTGGAGGCCGTCTCCCGGGCCGAGAGCGGCGACCTCGCGGGCTTCGACGAGGTCGAGGTCGCGCCGAGCGGAGGGTAGCTCATGGGTCGTACCCGGGTGCCGGTGGTCGGTAATCCGCTCGGACGGACACGGGCACGGGGACTCCGACCGAGCGTATCACAGGTAGTCCTGCCGGCGGAAGTACGCGACGAGCACGAGGGAGATCCCGGCCATCCCGAGCAGGACGGCGAAGTAGCCCCCCGCCCAGCCGAGTTCGGGCATCGCATCGAAGTTCATGCCGTAGACGCCGGCGACGAACGTCAGCGGGAGGACGATCGTCGCGACGACGGTGAGGCGTTTCATCACCTCGTTGGTCGACTGGGAGATCGTGTTGAGGTAGATGTCGCGCGCCCCGCCGACCAGGTCGCGGTAGGTCTCGGTGAGTTCGACCAGATGCACGAGACGGTCGTAGACGTCCCGGAAGTACTTCTCGGTCTCGGGGCGGACGTGGTCGGGGTCGCCGCGCGCGAGCGCGCCGACGGCCTCGCGGGTCGGCCACACGAGCTTTCGAAACCCGAGTAGCTCGCGCCGGAGGCGGTTGATTCGTTCGAGCGTGTCGATGTCGGTCGAGGTCGTGACGAGGTCCTCTACGTCCTCGATCCTCGCTTCGAGCGAGTCGAGGCTCTCCAGGTACTCGTCGGTGACGCCGTCGACGATCCGGGAGGCGACGAAGTCGGGGCCCCGGGCGAGCAGTCGGCCGTCGCGCTCGACCGCGCTCCACGCCCGGTCGCAGGCGTCGGTCGCCGTGAACGAGAAGGTGACCAGCCAGTCGTCGCCGATGCAGATCCCCAGCGGGTCGACGAGCAGTTCCTCCTCGAAGGACGTCTCGCCGACGGCGAGTTCTGCGACCTTCAACAGGACGAACGTGTAGTCGGGGTACTCCTCGGTCTTGGGCCGGACCACGCCCGAGAGGTCCTCGACGGCCAGCGGGTGGATCCCGAACGCCTCCGCGACCCGGTCGAGTTCCCCGTCGGCGGCGTCGGTCACGCGCACCCAGACCGATCCCTCGGCCTCGCGGGCCGCGACGACCGACCCCGGCCGGGAGCCGTCGGTGGCGATCGACTCGATCATGGCCCGCCGAACCCGACCGCGACGATCGCGATCCCGACCATGACGGCGGTTACCGAGAGCGCCCGGCCGGGGTACGCGGCCGCGAGGCCGACGAGATAGCCGGCGAGCCCGCCCGCCGTCAGGAGGAGGCCGATACCCAGTGTCCGGTTCATGCGCTCCCCATCGCCGCCCGGGTCCAAAAGCGTTCAGAGCCCGATCGTCCCCTCGAGGAACAGGGCGACGACGACCAACCGGCCGACGCTGCCGGCGAACGCCGCGACCGAAAAGCGCAGGTAGTCGTCCTCGAGGACCGAGAAGGCGTACACCGAGGCGGTATCGGGGAAGAAGGGGATCGAGAGGACGATCGCCATCCCCAGATAGCCGTACCGTCTGGCCATCCGGATCGAGGCCTTCCGGGACCACTCGTGGATCCGGAACCGGGAGTTCTCGATCGCCTTCTGCACCGGGTCCGACTCGCGGACCGAGACGCTGATCCAGAGGACGAGCACGCTGCCGACGGCCTTGCCGAGGCCGCTGACGACCACGATGATCGCGAGGCGGCCGGTCGGGGAGAACCCGAGATCGAGCGGCGCGAACAGGACGAGTTCGCTCGGGAGCGGCACGACGGCGAAGCCGAGAACGAACGAGTAGGCGAAGACGATTCCCAGCCCGAACCAGCCGCTCGCGAGCGCGATGAGCGCCTCCGCGAACGCGACTACCCGGTCGGGAGACGTAACGAAGGCGAGAACAGGAGCCCCGTCCATGTGTGTCCTACTCGGTCGAAGGTATCTAAACATCTCGCCACAAGTGATAAATCGGGTAGCCTGCGAACACACACCCGAGCCACCCCTCCATGAGTAGCACGCTCGTCACCGTCGCGCTCCCGAGCCTGAACGAACAGCGTCGGATCGGGGCCTGTCTGGACTCGCTCGCCGCCTCGATCGAGGCCGCACCCGACGAGTACGCCTTCGAGGTGCTCGTCCTCGATTCGTACAGCGAGGACGACACCGTCGAGATCGCACGGGATCACCCGATCGTCGACTGCGTCGACCTCGTCGAGCGGGGGATCCTGCGGGCCCGCCACCGCGGGTTCGAACTCGCACACGGCGAGGTCTGCGTCGCCGTCGACGCCGACAGCCTCTACCCGCCCTCGTTCCTGCGCGAACTGCTCGCCCCCTTCGAGCCGGGCGTCTCGCTCACCTACGGCCCCGTCGAGGGCGAGAAACAGGCCAACATCGACGCCTCGATACGGCTCGCCCTGCAGTACGGCCTCCCACTGGTCGGCCTCGATTGGGTCAGCGGGTCGAACCGGGCGATCCGGACCGACGACTACTTCGAGGCGGGCGGCTATCGCCTCGCGGCCGACGGCAACGCCCTGTTTCGCGTGATGATCGAGGAACAGCTCCTCTTTCCGCGCCGCCTCCGCGGACGGGTCGTCTTCGCGCGCGAGGCCGTCTCCTCGCAGAGCGCGCGCACGCTCGAACAGCTGTTCTTCCTCGAGGAGAAGGAGGGCGGCGTCGAGTGGAACGTGATCAGCCCCTACGAGTCGTTCTGCCGGTATCGCGAGAAGCTCCGGCGGGACTAGTCTCGCGGCGTCTCGTAGTTCTCGCCCTGATAGGTCCCCTCGTAGGTCCCCTCGTGGTCGGCCTCCGCGAACACGAGCTGGGCGATGCGCGCGCCGCGTTCGAGTTCGACGTCGTGGTGAACTTCCAGCAGGCCCTCGCCCCGTCCCTCGTAGCCGGCGTCCCACACCGCGGTATCGAGCATGCAGCCGTTTCGCATGAGCGAAGAACGCGGGTAGACGAAGCCGACGTGGCCCTCGGGAATCCGGACCACCTCGTCGTAGCGCACGATATACCCGCCCGGTTCGAGGTAGTACGTCTCGGGGACCTTGCGGTCGAACTCCTCGCTCGCGACTCGCTGGCGCTCGCCGATCTCGGTGTCGTTTCTCGTGATCCGGCCGGGTTCGAGCGGCTCGAAGATCGCATCGAGCGTGAGGTCGACGCCGTTCGGTTGGATCTGTGCCCCGGTCGTCGGCGTGACGTGCTCGTCGACGAAGGCTCCGTCTCGGTACATATCCACCCTCTCGCACAGGGGGGATAAACCCCTGACGAACCGCGCGTGTTCGTGCAATAATTGCCCGCCCGGCGGTCGATTTACAACGATTATCGGTACATAAACACGAGGGATTTATACCCGTGGACGGCCGAGATTCGCGTGATATGGGACAGACGCTAACGGAAAAGATCCTCGACGAGCACCTCCTCGACGGGGAGCTCGAACCCGGCGAGGAGATCGGGATCGAGATCGACCAGGTTCTCACGCAGGACACGACGGGGACGATGGTCTGGCTCCAGTTCGAGGCGCTCGACCTCGACGAGGTCCAGACGGAGATCGCCGCCCAGTACTGTGACCACCAGACCTACCAGTTCGACTTCAAGAACACCGACGACCACCGCTTTCTCAGGAGCGCAGCGGGCACGTTCGGCGCGCACTTCTCGCGGCCCGGCAACGGGATCTGCCACAACGTCCACAAGGAGAACTTCGCCGCGCCCGGCAAGACGCTCCTGGGCAGCGACTCGCACACACCGACGCCGGGCGGGCTCGGCCAGCTGGCGATCGGCGCGGGCGGGCTCGACATCGCCGTCGCGATGGGCGGCGGCCCCTACTACATCGAGATGCCCGAGGTCGTCAACGTCCGCCTCGAGGGCGAACTCCCCGAGTGGGCGACCGCGAAGGACGTCATCCTCGAGATGCTGCGCCGGCTCTCGGTGAAGGGCGGCGTCGGCAAGGTGCTCGAGTACACGGGTCCGGGCGTCGAGACGCTCTCGGCCCCCGAGCGCACGACCATCACGAACATGGGGACCGAACTCGGCGCGACCACCTCGATCTTCCCGACCGACGAGCGCACCGAGGAGTTCCTAGAGAGCCTCGGCCGCGGCGACGAGTACGTCGAGATCGGGCCCGACGAGGACGCCGAGTACGACGACGAGATCGTCGTCGACCTGAGCGACCTCGAACCGCTGATCGCCCAGCCGTCGATGCCCGACAACGTCGTTCCGGTCCGCGAGGTCGCGGGCACCGACGTCGATCAGGTCATCATCGGCTCGTGCACGAACGGCGCCTACGAGGACATCCTGCCCACCGCGAAGATGCTCGAGGGCCGCACGGTCGACATGAAGACCGACATGATCGTCGCGCCCGCGTCGAAGCAGGCCAGCGAGATGCTCGCGCGCGAGGGCTGGACCGCGGAGCTGATGGCCGCCGGCGTCAACTTCTCGGAGGCCACCTGTGGGCCGTGTATCGGCATCGGCCACGTCCCCGGCAGCGACTCGGTCTCGCTTCGGACGTTCAACCGCAACTTCGAGGGCCGTTCGGGCATCGAGGACGACTCGGTCTACCTCTGTTCGCCGGAGGTCGCCACCGCGGCGGCCATCAAGGGCGAGATCGTCGACCCGCGCGACCTGGCCGAGGAACTCGGCGACCTGGAGGACCCCGGCTTCGAGATGCCCGAGCAGTACACGGGCTCGAAGGCCGACCTCATCAGTCCCGAGGAGGCCGTCGACGACGAACTCATCAAGGGGCCGAACATCGCGGACGTCCCCCTCAAGGAGCCGCTCGACGCGCACATCCAGGGTGAAGCGCTGCTGAAGATGGAGGACAACATCACGACCGACCACATCGTGCCCGCCTCCAGCGACATCCTGATGTACCGCTCGAACATCCCGAAGATCTCGGAGTTCACCCTCTCGCGGGTGGACGACACGTTCTCCGAGCGCGCCCAGGCCGCAGACGGCGGCGTCCTCGTCGCCGGCGAGAACTACGGGCAGGGCTCTTCGAGAGAACACGCCGCGCTCTGTCCGATGTACCTCGGCATCGAGGCGGTGTTCGCCGAGAGCTTCGCGCGCATCCACAAGGCGAACCTGTTCAACTTCGGGATCGTCCCCTACACGATCGACGAGGAGACCTACGAGCGCATCGAGCAGGGCGACGACATCGAGGTCGTCGACGACGTCCAGGAGGGCATCCGGTCGGGACAGAACGAGTTCACCATCCGCGTGAACGACGACTGGGAGGCGACCGCGCGCCTCGACGCCAGCGAGCGCGAGCGCGAGATCGTCACCGCCGGCGGCAAGCTTCCCTACACGAAACAGCAGGCCGAGGGCGGCAGCGGCGCGGCCCCCGCCGACGACTGATCGCCGCAGACGCGACTCACAGCTCGACGCGCGAATCGGGGTCCGATTTTTCGAGGGTGTAGTGTTTTGACGACGGAGGCCGTAGACACCCTGTGAACACGGACGCCGTCGAACTCAGACCGGCCACGCAGGCGGACCTCCTCTCGGTCTACCGGATCGAGAAGGCGTCGTTCCCCCAGCCGTGGCCGTTCTCGGCGTTCGAGGACTTCCTCGGCGAACCCGGGTTCCTGGTCGCCGTCGACGGTTCGACCGGCCCCAAGACCCGTTACCGGGACGCGAGCGCGGACGGAGTCGTCGGCTACGTCGTCGCCGACAGCGTCCCGAACCACGGACGGGCGATCGGCCACGTCAAGGACCTCGCCGTTTCGCCCGACCGGCGGGGCGAAAGGGTCGCGACACGCCTGCTCTCGCGTGCGCTCTCGATCCTCGGGCGCGAGGGGGTCGGCTGGGTCAAACTCGAGGTCCGCGAGGACAACGACCCCGCGATCGCGCTCTACCGGGCGTTCGGGTTCGAACCCCGGCGGCGGATCCCCGGCTACTACGCCGACGGCGAGACCGCGCTCGTGATGGTGCGGGCGACCGAGGCGTAAGGCCGTTAGGAGGCGCACCCCTAGAGGAGGTATGGGCTACGCCTGTCCGGTCTGCGAGATCCCCCAGCAGGACGAGACGCACCTGGCGAACCACCTCGCCTTTGCCGCCATGCTCGGGAACGAGGACCACGAGGGATGGCTCGACGAACACGTCCCCGGCTGGGGGGAGATGGACCCCGAGACGCTCGGTGAGCGGGCCGTGCCGTTCGCCTCCGAGGAGGAGTTCGAGACGGTCTTCGAGGACACCGCCCACGACCACGGTGGTCCCGGACGCCTCGAGGACGCGGTTCCCCCACAACGGGGCCGCCAGACGATGGGCGGCGAGGCGAGCGAGATCCTCGCCGAGGCGGAGGCGATGACCCGCGAGATGTACGAATCCGAGGAGGAATAAGGCCCGCCGGGAAACGACGAGTATGATCGAGACGGACGGCCGGTTCGCCCCCGACTCGCCCGCGGAGGCCCGCGAGCTGTACGAGTCGGTGGGACCGATCGCACAGGTCGTGACCCGCGAGGTCGCGAAGGCGATGGGGTTCGACCGCGAGGAGTACCGCGAGCGGGTGACGGGCGAGGTGGTCGAGACCGCCCGCGACGCGCTGTTCGCCTCGCTGTTGGAGGTTCGTGACGGATCGCGCGAGGAGTTCGAGGAGTGGCGCACGGGGTTCGAGGGGGAGTGTGAGGTGCTCGGCAGCGAGAACGTCGACCGGGTCGTCTGGCACGCGTTCGACGGGGAAGCGATCGCCGCCACCTACCAGCACGAACCCGAGGCCGCCCACGGTACCCTCCGGCGACAGGCGTTCGGACGGCTGTACCGGCCCGTCTTCGAGTGAACGGGACGCGGAGCAGCCGAACCATCTCTTGGGCGTCATCCACGTCGATCGAAACGGGACGCTTTATCGGGTGGCGATCACAGAGGAACCATGAGCGAGTCCGACAGGGATACCGCATGGGAGGTCCTCGAATCGGTGGCCGAGTACGAGACGGGCTGGTACACCGGCGGCTACGACCTGGTCGAACAGCCCGACGGCACGACCAAGAAGTATTACTGGGCCGAACTCGCGCCCGCGGCCGTGGTGGTCGCCTGCGTGCCCGCCGGCACGTCGTGGGTTGACGGCGATAGCCGTCACACCTCGACGGGCGAGGAGGTGCTGTTCGTCGAGCAGTACCGCCCCGCGATCGGCCAGACCCACCTCGAACTCCCCGCGGGGATCGTCGAGGACGGCGAGTCGTTCAGCGAGGCGGGCGCGCGCGAACTCACGGAGGAGACGGGCTTCGCGGCCGACGGAGTCTCCCTGCTCCAGCGGTTCTGGGTCGCGACGGGCGCGATGCGCCACGAGCGCGCGATCGTCTTCGCCGAGGGGCTCACCCCCGTCGAACAGGCGTTGGACGACGACGAGTTCCTGTCGGTGAAATCGGTCCCGGTCGAGGAGGCTTTCGCGCGCGCCCGCGAGGAACCGACGAACGACGCGACCCTCGAGGGGCTTTTGCTCGCGCGCGAGGAGGGGCTGATCTAGGGGTTTATCCACGGCGGGTCGCTAGCGGGGGTATGAGCGACGGAGACGAGGAGATCACGCCCGGGGAACTCAACGAACTGCTCGAGGCCGGCGAGGACGTGCGGATCGTCGACATCCGCTCGCGCGCCGAGTTCGACCGCGGTTCGATCCCCGGCAGCGAGAACGTCCCGTTCGGGAACCTCCCTCGGGAGATCGAGGGGCTGGCGGGTGCGGACCGGATCGTCACGGTCTGTCCACACGGCAAGGCCAGCCTGCAGGCGGTTCGGATCATCGACTCCTACGAGGGGACCACCGGACGGGTCCAGAGCCTCGAAGGCGGTATCGAGGCGTGGAGGCGTGACTACGCGCTGGAGTCGGCCGAAGGATCGGAGACGGACGTGCCGGACGCGCCGTTCTGAGCGGCTATCCGGCCGGCGGAAACTACACGAGCGAGGCGGTCGGGATCAGGCGACCGAGTATCCCTTGTCGCGGAGGAAATCCTCGACGCGACCGCTGTGGTTGCCCTGAAGCTCGATCGAACCGTCCTCGACGGTCCCCCCGCAGGCGAACTTCGATTTGAGGTCCGACGACAGGCTGTCGAGGTCGACGTCGCGCGGATCGAGCCCTTCGATGATCGTTACCTCCTTTCCGTAGCGGCGCTCGTCGATGCGGATGTTGACCTGCTGGGACTCCTTGGCGACGTCCTCGCAGACGCAGAGTTCCTGGGGCAGTCCGCACGTCGAGCAGACTTCCGACATTACAGTCGGACGTACGAAATCGACCTATTAAACACTGTCGGGGCGGCAGGGATGGCGCCGAACCGACTCACTCGACCGGGTCTCGACGCGCACTCGAGCAGTGCGAGGAGGCCCCCGTGGACGGTCCGGACCACTCCTTACACGACGGACAGAGGAGTCGGTCCTCGCGCCACCAGCGGGTCGTCGGGTCGCCACAGCGTTCGCAGTCGATCGGGTCGGGCGACCAGCCGTAGACCGTCCGGAGCGAGCCGGGGTCGTCCCCACGGGAATCGGCCATGGGCGTGCGGTCGAACAGCACACACAAGTACCCCTCGGCCGAACGCCTCGCATGGTCAACCCGATCGCCGAAGTGGTCGAACTGATCGGCCTCACGACGGACGTCGCGCTCAACGACCCGATCGCCGCGGTGCTCATGCTGATCAGCAACCTCATCCTCGCCTTCTCGATGATCGTCTTCTTCGGGCTCGCCGCGGGGGGGATCCTCGACGCTATCGTTCCCGACGACCTCGGTCGATCGCCCCCGCCGCGAGAGCGATAGCCTCCTCGATATCCGGGCCCAGCGGCGAGCCGGCGACGAACCCGTCGGCGTAGGCGGTGATCTCTCGCACCCGCCGCTCGACCGTCTCCGGCGTGCCCGCGATACAGAGGGCGTCGATCATGTCCGCGGAAACGAGCGAGAACGCCTCCGAGAACTCCCCCCTCTCGATGTGCTGGCCGATCTCGCTCGCCAGTTCGCCGTCGAGTCCGTGACGGTCCAGAACCGGCGGAGCCGCCCCGGCGGCGATGAAGGCGACGGGCGGCCGGGCGGCCTCGCGCGCCTCGGCGCCGTCCTCGGCGACGCTGAGGCTCGCGAACGCCGCGAAGTCGAACGTTCCCCGCGAGTCGGACCGTTCGGCCAACCCCTCATCGACCCGGTCGGCCGCCCACTCGAAATCGGCGGGGTGGGCGGCGTTGAGCAACACGCCGTCGGCGTGTTTCGCGCTCATGCGGATCATGTGGGGGCCCTGTGCGCCGACGTAGACGGGGATCTCGCCCGCCGGGTAGTTCAGGCCCGCGTCGATCGCCGTGAACGTCCCCTCGTGCGTCGCACGCTCGCCGGCCCACATCCGCCGGGCGAGCCTGAACGACTCGAGCACGCGCCGGAGCGGCCGGTCGCGCTCGTAGCCCAGGTTCGAGAGCGTCGAGGCGTCGCCCGCGCCGATCCCGAAGACCGCCCGGCCGTCGCTGGCCTCGTCGAGCGTCGCCACCCGCGAGGCGAGCGTCGCGGGGTGGGTCTCGTAGGGGTTCGCGACGCCCGGCCCCAGTTCGATCGTCTCGGTCCGGCGGGCGATCTCGCCGAGGGCCGCGAAGGGGTCGCGGTTGTTGTAGTGACAGCTCGCGAAGACGGTCTCGAAGCCGGCCTCCTCGGCGAGCGCGCCGAACTCGCCGACGCGCGCGACGGGGTGTTCGGGCGTGATCTCGATCCCCATCGTTCCCTCCGCTCGCCGCTCGCTCATGCGATTACCTCTGGGGTGGTGCTCTGGTTTAGTCTCGTTCGTTCGTTGCACTCACTCACGAGACCACCCCCGGAGCGCCTGGCGGACGTAGTCGTCCTCCACGGCGCGGAAGTGCTCGTTGCTGCCGCCCATCCGACCGAACTCGAACCCCTCTACGACCACGGCCGGAACCCCGCCGTCGCCCTCCCCGGCGACGAGGTTCGCCGCGGCCGCCAGTTCGTCGATCACGTTTTCCACCGTCACGCCGAGCTCTCGGCCGTCGCGGTCGCGCTCACCGCGCCAGTCCCGGCTGGCGGGCATGCCCGCCCAGCCGATGGCGACCCCGCGCTGGCCGTGGCGAAACGGCCGCCCGCAGGTGTCGGTGACGATCACCGGCACGGAGAGCGCCTCGGAGAGGCGGGCAGCGCTCTCGGAGGGGTGTTTCGGCAGCAAGAGGAGATCGTCGCCGCCGGTGTTCGAGCGGTCGATTCCGGCGTTGACACAGACGTGGCCGAAGCGGGTCTCGGTGAGCAGGAAGGGCGCCTCGATGAGGAGTTCGGTGCTCTCCTCCAGTACGGCCTGTGCGAAGCGGGGGTCCTTCTCCTCGCCGGTGAGTTCCTCCAGTCCGGCGGCGATCTCGCGGGCGCGCGGGCCGGCCGGGAACTCCCCGAGGTCGGCGGTCCGTCCCTCCGCCTTCGAGACGACGGTGCTCGCGAGACAGAGGACGCCGGAATCGAGGTCGATCCGCTCGGCGACGAGCGAGGCGAGGTCGTCGCCGGGGCGGATCTCGGGGAGTCCCGAGACGGGTTGGAGTCGCATATCCGGAGTCGGCGCGGGTCGGTGAAAAGGCCGCCGACACCGGCGAGGATGGGGGAGGGCCGAAGCGGGTGCGAGGGGCGTTCAGCCGTCGATCAGGTCCGAGACGGTGACGACCTCGAGGTCGCGCGCCTCGATCTCGTCGAGCAGGCGCTCGAAGTCTTCCTCGCTGACGTCGTCGAGGTCGCCGTCGCCGACGCCGTGGACCATCGTGACGACGACCTGGTTGTAGTCGGCGGCGAGGTCGAGCATCCCGGTCAGATCCGAGGCGTCGTGGCCGTTGACCCGCGAGAGGAGGTGGCCGTCCGTCGGCGGGGCGACGTTGGGGTGGCCGCCGAAGATGAAGGAGGTCTCGAAGACCTCGCGGACCGCCTCCATGGACTCGGGGTCCATGCGGTTGTACGGTGCGAAGTAGTGGCGCGCGCCCTCCTCGTGGATCCGGTTGGCGATCGTGTCGTACGCGCGCTGGAGGTAGTCGACGCGCTCCTGGTGGGACTCCATCTCTGGCAGCGCGGTGTGGGGGTGCGCCGAGACGTCCCAGCCGGCGTCGCGCAGTTCACGGCACTGTTCGAGCGACAGGCGATCCGGGCGGTTGATCGAGTCGGGGATGATCGCCGCGACGCCCGGCCAGCCGCGCTCCTCGAGCATCGGGAGCGCGGTGGTGTGCTGGCTTGCGACGCCGTCGTCGAACGTGAGCACGACGTAGCCCTGATCCGCGCTCTCGGTCGCGCGCAGGTCGTCGAGGGCGAAGCGGATCGTCTCATCGCTGTTGCCGTCGGGTTCGACGTAGATCAGCAGGTCGTAGACGTTCCCGAGGTTCGGCTCGCCGCGCCGTCCCGTCCAGCCGACCTCCATCCGGAGCCAGCCGTCGTACTCGCTGGGGATCCGGCGGGCGCTCGTGAGCCGGTCGCTCTGGCCGGGTGCGCGCGCCTCGACGACCACGCGCGCGGGCAGCGGCGACTCGACCTTGATCGCGAACGAGAGCTGCTTGCCCGCGACGTCGAGACCGCCCGAGAAGGAGCGGTACGCGCCGGCCTGGTCCGCGTCGGACTCGACCAGCAGCGCCCCCTCGCCGACGAGCGCATCGTCGCTCGCCCCGACGGTCGTGTGGTCGAACATCGGCTGCCACTCGATCTCCTCGAAGTCGTCGATCACCTCGCCGTCGGCGATCGCGGGGGCGGTGACGTCCTGTGGCGTCGTGTCGGTCCCGTCGTCCCCGTTCGGATCGGTCGTGTTCCCGGTGTCGTCGTTGTCGTCGTCTCCGGTCCCGTCGAGCGAACCGATACAGCCCGCGAGGGCGGCAGTGCCTACTCCGACGGCGGTGAGAAACGTTCGGCGGTGTTGCTTGGTCATGTTCCCGGCCGATCTTACGAATCATATACATATAAATAATTAGGTCTTAAACAACCGATTTAGGATATGAACGGCGGGGACTGAAGGCCGTTCGAACCCGAGTCGAACCATGGTTGACGTCGTGGTCTGTTTCCTCCGGGCGGACGGGCGGATCCTGCTGTATCGCCGGGAAAACGAGAGGAGGTGGCGGGTCCCGTCCGCGGAGGCGGGCGGGGAGGCCGACGGGGTGGCCCGCCGACTCTGCCGGGAGTGGGCGGCGGAGACGACGCACGTTCGGGCCGGCGACCCCGTCGAGGTCGACGGATCGCGGCTCCTGCCGTACCTCTTCGAGTGCGAACCGGGAGAGATGGAAGCGGGGATCGAGACGGCGTGGGTCCACGCCACCGAGATCCGCCGTCGGGAGACGGTCGAGGGGTCGTGGCGAGCCTACAGATCGGTCTCTCCCACCGTCGGGAGCGTCCGCGACGACCGCACGCACGGCTCCGCGTACGTCTCCGTCCGCGCGCTGGAGGTGTTGCGCGACCGCGCGGGCGAGGGGGCCGACTGGACGGCGCTCGCCGAGCGTGCGACCGCCCTCCTCGAAGCGCGTCCGAGCATGGCCGCCCTCGGAAACCGGATCGACCGGGCGATGTGGGCGGCGAGCGAGGACGAGAGCCCCGCGGCGCTCGAACGGGCGGCGTGGGAGGAAATCGACCGGGCGCTCGCCGCCGACGGGGAGGCCGCCGAGAACGCCGCGGAACGTCTCGAGGGGACGGTATTGACTCTCTCGCGGTCGGGCACGGTCGCCGAGGCGCTCTCGGCCGGCGAGCCGGAACGGGTGGTCGTCCTCGAATCCCGACCGGACCGGGAGGGTGTCGGCGTCGCCGAGCGCCTCGCCGAGTCACTCGACGTGACGCTGACCCTCGACGCCGCGGTCGCGCACCTCATGGAGGAGGTCGACGTGCTGCTCGTGCTCGCGGACGGGGGCGTCGTCAACAAGGTCGGCACCCGGACGGCGGCGGTCGTCGCCGCCCGGGAGGGCGTACCGGCCTACGCCGTCGCGGCCGCCGACAAGATCAGCCCCTCGACGGAGCCGACGCTGGAGAGCGTCGAGCGCGGAGCGATCACGGAAAGCGAGGCCGTCACCGTCGAGTGCCCGCTGTTCGACCGCACGCCACCGGAACTGGTGTCGGGCGTGATCACCGAGGACGGCGTCCTCGACGCGGCGGGGATCCGCGAGCGAGCACGGGAGCACGAGCGCCGGGCGCGGTGGAAAGAGCCAAACCCTTCCGAGGGGTAAGTACCGTCGACGGCAGTGACGAGGGTTACCCCCACCGAGCCCCGTGTGACGAGGTGTTCTCCCGAGCCGTCATTCGCCGCGGCGCCGACGGCGTTCTCGTAAGATTCAATCCACCGGTGGGTGAAGCCGTACCATGCACTTAGAGCGACTCGGAATCCACGACTCCGTGAGCGCCGTCTTCCCGCCCGAGCGTATACGCGAGGCCCTCTCGGATCTGGAACCGGAGGTCGTCGTCGTGAGCGACTCGGCGGCGATCGCCGCCTGTGATGCCGTCGTCACGTTCGCCCACGAGGAGGCGTTCCTCGAACTGGAGTGGATCCACTCGATCCAGGCGGGCTACGACCGCTTCCCCCTCGACGAGCTGGGGGACCGGGGGATCGTCCTCACCAACAGCACGGGGATCCACGGCGAGAGCGTCGGCGAGACGGTCGTGGGGTATATGCTCGGCGTCTCGCGGCGCCTCCACCAGTACGCCCGCCAGCAGGAACGCCGCGAGTGGCGAAAGCCCGCGTGGGACGTGCCGTTCACCCTCGCGGGCGAGTCGCTCTGCGTGGTCGGCCTCGGGACGCTCGGGCGGGGGATCGCCCGCCGGGCGAACGCGCTCGGGATGACGGTTACGGGGGTACGGCGGAGCGGCGAGCCCGTCGAGGGCGTCGAGCGGGTCTACGCGAGCGACGACCTCCACGAGGCGATCGCGGGGGCGCGCTTCGTCGCGCTCGCGGTCCCGCTGAACGAGCAGACGCGGGGGCTGATCGGCGAGGCCGAACTGGCGACGATGGACGAGGAGAGTCATCTGATCAACGTTTCCCGTGGGGGCGTCGTCGATCAGGACGCGCTCGTCGCCGCCCTCGAGGAGGGGGAGATCCGGGGCGCGGCGCTCGACGTCTTCGCCGAGGAACCCCTCCCCGAGGAGTCGCCGCTGTGGGAGTTCGACGAGGTGATCGTCACGCCACACGTCGCGGCGTTCACGCGCGAGTACTACGAGGGCGTCGCCTCGCTCGTCCGCGCGAACGTCGAACGGATCGCCGCGGGCGAACCCTTCGAGAACCGGGTCGTCTGACCGGATCAGCGGGCGTCGAGCCCCCACTCGTCGTCGGCGATCCGCGCGCTCGCGAGCGTCTCCCCGTCGCCGAGCACCCGGACGGTAAAGCCGCCGTCGTCGCGTTCGACCTGCAGGTCGAGGGTCAGCACGTCGGCGTCGAACGTCGTCTCGGTCGGCCCCGGGTCCCCGTCGCCGGCGGTCACGCCGTAGTCCTCGTAGCCGACCCACGTCGAGGCCTCGATCGCCCCGTCCTCGTCGTAGACGTCGACGTCGAGTCCGTCGCCGGTCTCGCTCTCTTCGACGTGGAGGATGTAGGTCTGCATGACCATGGGGGCCGTGGTGGCGGCGCCCGGAAGGGGGTTGAGCTTGCAGCCGCAAGCCCTATCGGACGAACTGCAGGAGGTCGTCGCGGTGCTGGTCCCTGAGACGATCCGCGAGCGCCTCCCGCAGGGGCTCTATCTGCCCGCGTTTCGCCGAGATCGGAGCGATCGTGTCGCGCCACTGCTGCCACGGCCCCGGGAGGCCGAGGCGATCACAGAGGGCGTCGAGCCGGTCGTCGCGGTCTTCTACTTTGTCCATCTTGTTGACCGCGACCACCGTGGGGATCCCGACCTCCTGCAGAAAGTGGAACATCTCGACGTCGTGGGGGACCTCGCCGCGTTCCGTGTGGCGGTCGATGATGTCGACGACGGCCTTTCCGTCGACGACGAGCACGCCGACGACGATCTCCTCGCCGTGTTCCTCGATGTACCGGACGATGTCGTCCTTGATCGCCTCCCGAGCGTCCTCGTCGACGCCCTCCATGAACCCGAACCCCGGCAGGTCGGTGAAGGTGAAGTCCTCGCTCGCCCAGTCGTAGTGGTTGGGCGAGCGCGTCACGCCGGGTTTCTTCCCCGTAGTAACGGTGTGGCCGGTGAACTCGCGCATCAGCGTCGACTTGCCGACGTTCGACCGGCCGACGAAGGCGATCTCGCTGTCGCGGTCGGGTCGCCCCTCGAACATGGTTCGTGTAGCCGATCGGGAGGTATATACTGTCGGACGTGAGCCGCGAAAGCGGTTCGTCCGAGCGGTGCAGCGAACTGCCCACGACCGCTACGTCCGACAGTAGATATTGTCGGCTCCCCTTCCGAGGGTTATTTGCACACACCGGGTGAACCGCCGGTGTGCGTCTGGTACAGGTCACGATCCCGGCCGGCAAGCGGGAGACGGTGTTGGGGACGCTCGACGAGGAGGGGATCGACTACGTCGTCACCGACGAGACGAGCGGGCGCGAGTACACCGGCGTGGTCTACTTCCCGCTGCCGGACAACGCCGTCGAGCCGATCCTCGACGAACTCCAGGAACTCGGCCTCGAGGAGCAGTCCTACACGGTCGTCGTCGACGCCCAGACGGTCGTCTCGCGGCAGTTCGACGATCTGAAGGAGCGGTACTCGACCGACGACACCGACGAGGAGCGCATCTCCCGACAGGAGCTTCACACCGAGGCCGACGAGATGACGCCGACGTTCCCGGTCTACGTGACGATGACGCTCATCAGCGCGATCGTCGCGACCGCCGGCCTGTTGCTCGACTCGCCGGCCGTGGTGGTCGGCTCGATGGTGATCGCGCCGCTGATCGGCCCCGCGCTCGCCGCGAGCGTCGGTACCGTCACCGACGACGACGAGATGTTCTGGAACGGGATCAAGTACCAGGCGTTCGGGCTCGGTCTCGCGATCGTTGGGGCTGCGGCCTTCGCGTGGCTGCTCAAGACGGCCAACGTCGTCCCGCCGGGGATCGACCTCTCCTCGATCGGCGAGATCAGCGAGCGGTTCACCCCCGACCTGCTCCTGTTGGCGGTCGCGCTCGGGGCCGGCGTCGCGGGCGTGCTCGCGCTCTCGACGGGCATCTCGGTCGCGCTCGTCGGCGTGATGATCGCCGCCGCACTCATCCCGCCCGCCGCCGCCGCGGGCATCGCCATCGCGTGGGGACTCCCCCTCCCCGCCGTCGGCGCGACGGTGCTCGTCCTCGTCAACGCCGTCTCGGTCAACCTCGCGGGCGTCCTGACGCTGTGGTACACCGGGTATCGGCCCCGCAACTGGTTCGAGACCGACGACGCCCACCGCAAGATGGTTCGCAACGTCGCCACCTTCCTCGTGATCGTCGTCCTGCTCTCGGTCTTCCTCGGGAGCGTCACCCTCTCGACGTACCAGACGGCGACGTTCCAACAGGAGATCAACCACGACATCGAGGAGACGATCGGTCAGTACGAACGGTTCACGCTGCTCGAAGTCGAGTCCGCGACCGGCGAGGACGTCGTGTACGAACAGGGGAACATCGTCGGTATCAACCAGCGGATCACGCACGTGACGGTCACCGTGGGCTACGAGGACGACCCCGACCGAGGGGCGCTCGCCGACACCCTCTACGAACGGATCAACGAGGACGTCGACCAGGAGGTGACCGTCGAGGTCCGGTTCATCGAGGTCGAACGGCGGAACGGCTAGGCGGGTCGACGGGCGAGGGGCTGCCGGCCGTCCGCCCGTTCGGGTTTCACGTCCTCTACCGACCCCGCCTCGACGGGGCCGACCTGCTGTTGAGTCGCGTAGACGGCGCTCCGAGAACCCGTCTGGACGTTCGATCCGGAGGGTATCCACGCCGTATTCGAGTACCGGGACCGGCGAACGGGGCCGCGTTCGCGGCGGCTGCCGGGGATAGCCTTTTTCGCCCGTCCCGAGTAGTGACCGTCGTGCGACTGGTTCGGATTCTCGTCGACGAGCGGGATCGAGAAACGATCGTCGGCGTGCTCGACGAGAAGGACGTCGACTACGTCGTCAGCGGCGAGAGTACGAGCGGCGACGCCGTCCTGCTCGAGTTCCCCCTGCCGAACGACGCCGTCGGCGACGTCCTCGGGGACCTCGACGAGGCGGGGTACGAAGAAACCTACACACTGATTAGCCAGGTCGAGAGCGCCCATACGCCCAACAGCGAGACGCTGATGGACCGCTACGCCGACGACTTCGACCCGCTCACCCCCAGAGAGCTGCGCTCGAAGGCCCGCGACATGAGCAACGACACCCGCTCGTTTCTCGCGTTGATGCTGCTGGCGGCCTGGATCGCCACCGCCGGCCTGTTGAGCGACTCGCCGGCGATCGTCGTCGGCTCGATGGTGATCGCGCCGATCGTGGGTCCCGCGCTCACCGCGGGCGTCGGCGCCGTCACCGGCGACCGCGAGATGCTCGTCGACAGCATCCGGCTGCAGGTGCTCGGACTCGTGGCCGCGGTCGTCGGCGCGGCCGCACTAGCGGCGGTCGTGCGCTGGGGGCTGTTCGCCCAGCCGGACCTCGATCTGGGGTCGATCGAGCTCATCGGGGTGCGGGTGGCCCCGACCCTGCTGGCGCTGATCGTCGGCACCGCCGCGGGCGCGGCGGCCGCGTTCGGCCTGACGACGAAGGGACCGATGTCGCTGATCGGCGTGATGATCGCCGCCGCGCTGATTCCGACCGCCGCGGCGACCGGGATCGCCGTCGCGTGGCGCGACCCGCTGATCGCGGCCGGCACGCTCCTGTTGCTCGTCGTGACCCTCGTGGCGATCAACCTCGCGGGCGCGGCCGTCCTGCTCGCGCTCGGCTACCGGCCCGACCGCTCGCTGCGGGGCTCCTGGACGTCGGCGACGACGCTCGTCGCGGTCGCGTTGCTGGTCGTCGCCGTCGGTGCCGTCGGCGTGGCGGCCGCAGACCAGATCGGCCACGAGCGAGCGGTGAACGGGGCGGTACACGACGAACTCGCCGAACACGAGAACGTGACGGCCGTCGCCGTCCGGGTCGAGTACGGCGACCTCTCGCCGATGACGGGCCCCGAGACGGTGACGGTGGTCGCGAGCTACACCGGCGATGGCGACCCGCCGAGCGGCCTCGCCACGGACATCGACGAGCGGATCGAGGATCGGACCGACCGCGAGGTGGCAGTACGGGTGCGCTTCCAGGACTACCAGACGAGTTGACCCTAGGACTCGAAGGGGAGTTCGGGCTCGTAGCCGATCGCCTCGATCGCCCCGTCGAGGAGTTCCTCGACGCCCTCTCCCTCCGTGACGCTCACGTAGTAGTCCGCGTCGATCTCGCGCGAGCGGTCGGCCTTGCTACAGACGGTGAAGACGGGGGCGTCGAACTGGCCCTCGATGGCGTCCCGGAGCGCCAACTGGTCCTCGACGGGGTAGCCACACGCCGCGCTGGCGTCGACGAAGACGAGCACGCAGTCGGCCAGGTGGGTCAGCGCCGAGACGGCCTGCGACTCGATCTCGTTTCGCTCCTCCGGGGGCCGGTCGAGCAGGCCGGGGGTGTCGACGAGCTGATACCGAATGTGGTCGCGCGTGAGGTGGCCGACGCCGATCCCCCTGGTGGTGAAGGGGTAGGTGGCGGTCTCGTGGCGCGCGTTGGTGACGCTATTGACGAACGTCGACTTGCCCACGTTGGGGTAGCCCGCGACGACGATCGCCGGCTCCTCGGGGTCGATGTCGGGGAGGGTCTTGAGCCGGTCGCGAGCCTCGCCGACCCTCAAGAGGTCCTCCTCGACCTCCTCGACGACGCTCGCCAGTCGGGCGAACGCCTGCTTGCGGTGTTTGCGCGCGAGGTCCGCGTCGGTCCTGAGCTTTCCCTGGTACTCCCGGCCGATCTCCTCGGTCTTGCGGCTCGCCCACCCCACCTCCGAGAGGCTCTGTCTGAGTTCGTTCACGTCCACCAGCGCGTCGGCCAGTTCGTAGTAGAAGGGGTCGACCGCGTCGAAGTCGGGCCAGGAGGTGACGACGTTCTCCAGGTTATCGGAGAGCACGTTCGAGGCCGTCTGGAGCATCGACTGCTGGGCCTCCGCGCCGCTCTTCGCCCGCCCCGCACGCGCCGCCCGCGAGAACGCCTTGTCGATGAGTTCCTCCGACCGCGGGGTCGTCGGAAGGTCCTCGAAAATCATGCCCCCGCTACGGCGGCGCGATATAAAAGGCCGTGCTTCCGGGCGTCGCGTTTTTATCGTTCCCGATCCAACAGAAGGACATGACGGACTGGCGCGCGGTGGGCTACGGGTTCGTGGTAACGCTACTGGTGGGGGCGATCGGCCTCGCGATCCCGGGGCTGGGACAGCTCACCGCGGGACTCGTCGGCGGGTTCGTCGCGGGCTACGTCGCCGGGGGCGGTCTCGCCCGTGGGTTCTGGCACGGCCTGCTCGCGGGGAGCATCGGCGGAATCGCCGTCGGGTTGCTGCTGTGGGGTGCGATCGCGCTCGTCGGCCTCGCGGGCGGGCCGGTCGGCGCCGCCGCGGGCGCGCTCGCCGGTCTCGGCGTCTTCGCGATCGCCCTCGTGATCGCGCTGGTGATGGCCGCAGAGAGCGCCGTCGCCGGCGCGGTCGGCGCGCTGTTGAACGACGAACCGCGGTCGGCGGAGCGGGCGAACTACTAGCGACGGTCGGCCAGTTCCTCGCGGAGGTCCCCGAGGTCCATCCCCTTCATCGAGAGCAGGACCAGCAGGTGATAGACCAGGTCGGCCGACTCGGCGGCGAGTTCGTCGTTCGCGTCGTCCTTCGCGGCGAGGATCACCTCGGTGGTCTCCTCGCCGAGCTTCTCCAGCACGCGGTTCTCGCCCTTCTCGTGGGTGAACAGCGAGGCGGTGTACGAGTCCTCCGGTAAGGTCTCCTTTCGGTCCTCGATGACGGCGAACAGTTCGTCGATGACGTCGGCCTCGGCGCGGCTCACAGCCCCTCCCCCACGAGTTCGCCCATCTCCCGGATGTCGGTCAGGTCGTCGAACTGTTCGTGGTCCTGGCGGCCCTGCTCGAAGACCTCCTCGGCGATCTCGACCGGGGCGTTCGTCCGGGCGGCGAGCGCGAGCGAGTCGCTCGGGCGGGCGTCGACGACCACCGACGTCCGGGGGCCGGCGATGTGCAGATCGGCGATGTAGGTCCCCTCGTCGCTGATCTCGCTGATCTCGACGCGTTCGATACGCCCGCCGAGTTCCTCCATCACGTCGAGCAGGAGGTCGTGGGTCAGCGGGCGGCCGATGTCGTAGGCGTCCATGCCGTGGGCGATGCTGTTCGCCTCCTCGAAGCCGATGAATATCGGGACGACGTCCGCCTCGCCGTCGGGGGCGAGGACGACGACGGGGACCGGCCCGTCGGGCGTGCCAGCGACACGCACCGCATCGATACTGGCGTCCATACCCCTTCGACGGGGCCGACGCCTAAAGGCCTACTGTGTAACGGGTGGCACGTCGAAGAGGGCGAGCCGGTGCAGTCGTGCGTCGTCGGTGAGTTCGGGGTGAAAGGCCGTGCCCACGATCGGCCCCTGCCGGACGGCGACGGGCCGTCCATCGACGCGCGCGAGCACCTCGCACGCTCCGGCGTCCGTTATCGCGGGCGCGCGGATGAAGGCCGCCGGAAACGGTTCGTCGAGGCCCGCGACGTCGAGACGGGCCTCGAAGCTGTCGCGCTGGCGGCCGAAGGCGTTTCGCTCGACCTCGACGTCGAGCAGGCCGAGACAGTCGACGCGCTCGTCGGCCGTCCGTCCGAGGACGATCAGCCCCGCGCACGTCGCGAGGACGGGCTTGCCGCGCTCGACGTGCGAGCGGATCTCGGGGGCGATCCCCTCGGCGTGAACGAGGCGTGAGATGGTCGTCGACTCCCCGCCGGGGACGAGGAGGAGGTCGCAGTCGGGGACGACGCCGCCGGAGCGGACCTCGCGGACCTCGACGCGCTCGTCGTAGGTCTCGCCGGCACGGGAGACGGCGCTCGCGTGTTCGGAGACGTTGCCCTGGACGGCGACGACGCCGGCGACGAGGCTCATAGCGGGAAGAGGAGCGAGGCGGTCAAAAACCCGGCGTCACATCACGGCGTTCAGGATCTGGATGAAGACCCCGAAGAGCACGCAGACGGCCATCACCGTCTTGGGATCGAGCGTGACCGCGTTGCGGTCCTCGGCCTCGAAGTACCGGACGAGCCCGGCGCTCGACATCAGCCCGCCGCTGTTCTGTCCGCTGCTCATAGTTGCGTTCGGGTCGCTTCGGAACATAACTGTTTCGAACGCGCCGTCGGACGTCGGGCGCACGGGCCGCACGGCTGGGAAACGCTTATCCACCTCGCGTGGGTAGCCTGTGGTGAACGATGGCTGTAACCCTGAAAGACTTCTATGCCGACTGGTGTGGCCCCTGCAAGACACAGGACCCGATCCTCGAGGAGCTAGAGGACGACTGGGACGGACGCTTCCACGTCGAGAAGGTCAACGTCGACGAGGACCAGGAGACCGCGAACGAGTACCAGGTCCGCTCGCTTCCCACCCTGATCATCGAGAACGACGACGGCGTCGTCGAGCGGTTCGTCGGCGTCACCCAGCGCGACGACATCGAGACCGCTCTCGAAGAGGCCGGCGCGTAGGAACCCCCTTATTCGAACCGGACGCCGACGTCGTGGAGGTCGTTGTGTTTCGCGAGGTTGATCAGCAGCGGCGTCAGCGACTCGACCTCCGCGGCGTTCCCGAGGGGACCGGCGTAGAGCGGTCGAAGCCCCTCGATCCCCTCGGCGAGCAGGCGGACGATGTCGACGGCGTCCTCGTCGTCCCCCACCAGCAGCGTGTCCTCCGCCAACTCGACGTCGAGGGCGGCGAGTTTGTCCGCCGAGAGGCTGTGAAACGCGCCGACGACGCTGACGTCGTCGGGGGCAGTCCCCGCGACCATCGCCGTCACGCTGCCCGCCGAGGGACGGTTGTAGTGGAGGCCCGCGTCGTCGCGCTGCATTCCGACGGCGGGGCTGACGAGGATCGTCTCGGCGTCGAGTCTATCGGAAATCGACTCGACCGTATCCCGGACGTAGTAGGGCGGGACCGCGAGGACGACCACGTCGGCGCGGTCGGCCGCCATCGCGTTCTCGAAGCCCTTGATCGTCGTCTCGACCCCTCGACTACCGAGTTCGGTCACGTACTCCTCGGCTTTCACCCGCGCCTTCTCGGGGTCGCGCGAGCCGATCAGGAGTTCGTGGTCGGTGTCGTAGGCGAAGCGCAGCGCCAGTCCCTCGCCGATGTCGCCGGTGCCGCCACAGAGCGCGATTCGCATACAGGGTGTGACGAGGGACGCGTCCTAAAGATTCCGAGAGGTGATCGAGGGATTCGTGAAGCACGGCCTACTCCAGTAGGTCCGGCAGGTCGTTCACGGAGTCGAGGACCGCCGTCGCGCCCTCCTCCTCGTACTTCCGTCTCCCCTCCTCGCCGGCCAGTCCACCCGTGAGGACGCCGACCGCGTGGTACTCGCGGTCGGGGTCGGCCGCGGCGGCGTTTCGCGCCGTGCGCACGTCGTCGAGCGTGTCTCCGACGAACGCGGTCGAGTCGCTCTCGAAGCGCTCGGCGAGCGTCACGAGCGCCCGCGGGTGGGGCTTTCCCTCCTCCCAGTCGTCCATCGTGAAGCGATGCTCCTCGGGTATGTCGAGGCCGACCCGGGAGAGGGCGATCTCGGCCTCGGCGGCGGGCCGGCCGGTCAGGACCCCCACCGCGTAGTGCTCCACGAGCCGTTCGCGGACCTCGGGGTCGAGCAGGACGGGTTCGTCGTGGATGAACCCGGCGTGGTCGTCCGGAACCCCCGAGGGGGCCTCGCCTTCGAGGTCGCGGTAGAGGTCGCGTCCGAGGTAGAGCCACTGGAACACCTCGCGCAGGCGCTCGCGGTTCCAGCGTTCGCGGACCCGGCGGGCCGCCTCCGCCGACAGCGCCGCCTCGACGACCGCCTCCGCCGCGGCGAGGCCGCCGCCGCGATCCGCGATCCGGCCGGTGAACCCCTCGACCGACTCGGGATAGCCCTCCTGACGGGCGAGGACGTAGAGCGCCGCCGCATACGTGAGCTCCCAGTCGTTGTTGAACCCGCCCGCGTCCTTGAACGCCTGAATCCGCTCCTTGGGGATGGTGTCGTCGTAGACCCGCTCGATCGACTCGACGATCGCCCGGCGGTAGGAGTCGGCGACGTCGACGAGCACCCCGTCGACGTCGAGGACGACGCAGTCTGCGCGCATACCCGCGTCTGTGGCGGGGACGGGTATGGGCCTATCGCTCCGCGACGAACAGCGTCTCCGCCGGGAGGGTGCGCCGCGAGACGGGGATCGCGGGGCCGTCGCCGCCGAGCGTGGTGAACAGGAAGTCGGCGTCGACGCGGCGGGCCAGATCACGGATGGGACGATGGAGTTCCGGCGGGCAGTTGAGCGCGTAGATCGCCCCCGCGTTGGCGTAGACCGAGGGGTCGGGATCGGTCACGTCGTCGAGGACGAAGGCGACGCCGTCGGGCACCTCCCGGGGATGGACGTCGGTCGCGGTGATCCGACGCCCACGGGCGGCGAGCGCGCCGGCGACGCCGGTTCGCCGGCCGATCCCGACCTCGACGAGGGAGTCGTATTCGGCCAGTTCCGCGGCGAGTGCCTCCCGAGGACCCGGTTCCATGGCCGTGATACTTATCATTCGGTACGCCATATCCCTTGCCATGCATGTCGACATCGTGCCGATCGGGGGGCTTTCTGCGGCGGTCAAACGGGAGGCCTCGTCGGGGCTGCGAGCGGTGTACGACTGTGACGTGACCGTTCACGACGAGCAGTCGATCCCCTCCGGCGCGTACGACGCGAAGCGCAACCAGCACCGCGCCGAGGAGTTCATCGAACTCGCCTCCCGGGTCGGCGAGGGCGAGAAGAACATCGCCATCACCGCGAAGGACCTCTTCTACCGCCGACGTAACTACGTCTTCGGGCTCGCGTATCTCGACGGCAACGGCAGCGTGATCTCGACCTACCGCCTGCAGACCTCAAGCGACGGCGGATTCTCCGAGAAGAGCGCGAGCGAGATCTTCGGCGATAGAGTGCGCAAGGAGGTCGTCCACGAGATCGGCCACACCCTCGGACTCGAACACTGCGACAACAACCGCTGTGTGATGAACTTCTCGCCGACAGTGAGGGAAGTCGACATCAAGGAGCAGAACCTCTGTGGGACCTGCCAGCGATCGGTCCTCTGAGGCGGGGACCCGTATCGGATCCCGCGTTTCTGTCACCTCGCTCGACGCCTGAAGACGGATCGACACCGTCACGCCGCCCACGTAACATATTTATTCTTATATTTTCTATTTGTATAGTATGGATCGGAGACGATACATCGAAGCGGCGGGTGCCGCGGTACTCGGCAGCGTGCTGGCCGGCTGTGCCGCCAGTAGCCCCGGTGAACCGAGCGGCGAGAACGACACGAACGCCGGCGAAGCCGGGGGAACGGACCCCAACGAAGCGGAGACCGGGACGCTCGCGACGAGCGTCACTGATCAGCCGGCCGATATCGACGACTTCGAGTCCTGTGTCGTCACCATCGACGGGATCTGGGTGAAGCCGTCGGACGCGGACGACGAAGGCGACGAGGTCGAGACGCCCGGCAACGAGACCGACGAGGACGAGCCCGAAGACCCGGAGGGCGACGCCCAGGCGAACGAATCGAGCGAGTCGGAGGAGGGCGACGAGGAAGGCGAGGGCGAGGACGAAGGAGACGAGGACGGAGCCGACGAGAGCGAGGGGCGACGGTACATCGAGTTCGACGAACCGCAGGAGGCGGATCTGGTCCGGCTCCAGGGGGCGAACACCCAGCTGATCGACGAGACGGAGCTGGCCGCCGGCGAGTACCGGTTCCTCCAGCTCGACGTGAGCGGGGTCGAGGGCACGCTCGCCGACGGCGGCGAGGCGGAGGTCGAGACGCCCGGTAACGCCCCCTTGCAGTTCAAACGACGTTTCGAGATCCGCGCGGACGAGGTGACCCGGTTCGTCGCGGACTTCGCCCCCGTCCGGCGCGGGCGCGCCAACCGCTACCTGATCAAGCCGGTCGCCACCGGAACGCGGGTGCTCTACGGCGACGAGGAGTACGATCCGGAAGCGGGAGACGACAGCGAACCGGGCGGATCCGACGACGCATCCGAAGCCGACGACGGGGACGGGGGCACGGACGGCGACGAAAGAGCCCCCGACGACGCCGGATCCGGGAACTGACGGTCTCAGCGCGCCGTCCACCCGCCGTCGACGCCCAGACACGCGCCGGTGACGTAGCTCGCGGCGT
Organism: Halalkalicoccus sp. NIPERK01; assembly: GCF_030287405.1. Lineage (NCBI taxonomy): Archaea > Methanobacteriati > Methanobacteriota > Halobacteria > Halobacteriales > Halalkalicoccaceae > Halalkalicoccus > Halalkalicoccus sp. NIPERK01. Next base: position 246,456 of record NZ_JASVVV010000002.1, read on the forward strand.
CGCTCGCCAGAAAGACGACGGGCGCGGCGATCTCCTCGGGGTCGGCGAAGCGCTCTAGAGGAGTGCGCGAGAGCAACGACTCCTTGAGCCCCTCGTTCTCCATCGCCTCCTTCGTCAGTTCGGTCGCAACGTAGCCCGGTGCGACGGCGTTTACTCGTACCTCCGGCGCCCAGTCGATCGCCATGCTCTTCGTGATCCCCACCAGCCCGTGTTTCGAGGCGACGTAGGGGTGCTGGCGCGGCAATCCCACGAGGCCGCCGACGCTGGCGACGTTGACGACCGATTCTACCGAGCCCTCACCGGCGATTCTCGCACACAGGAACGCACCCCTGAGGTTCACGTCGAGCGTCCGGTCGTAGCCCTCCATTGCGACGGCTTCGGGGGTCCCGAGCGCGTCCCCGGGGTTGATCCCCGCGTTGTTCACGAGGACATCGGGCGAACCCATCTCCTCGCCGACCCGCTCGAACAGCGTCTCCACGTCGGCTTCGTCGGTGACGTCGGTGGGTTGGAAAAGCGAGTCGCCGCCGCGGTCTTCGATCTCGCCGACGACGGTTTCGAGCGACTCCTCCGACCGAGCCGCGGGAACCACGTCCGCGCCCGCCTCGGCCAGCGAAAGCGCGATCGCGCGACCGATTCCCCGGCTCGCCCCGGTGACGACGGCGGTTCGTCCCGAGCAATCGAACGCGTCGAGAACTGCCATACCGGGCGTGCAGCGGGCGTGGGCTTAAGCGCTCGGGTGCGCTCATAGGGTCGTTCGTCACGGTGTTCAGCCAGCCTCAGCAGCGACGGATTTCGCGGGGCGAAACGGACGACGGAGCATCTCTGCCGGGGGGGGGGGAAGTACGAACGACCCTCTCAGGGCGCGTAGTAGTACTCGCCCTGTTTCTTCTGCTGGCGGTCGAGCTGGCTGTCGGGCTTGTTGATCCGGGGGCGACTCGTGCGCTCGTCCCGGCGGAAGGTCACGTCGAGGTTCGCGAGGAACTCGTTCATCCCCTCGCGCATCCCCTGTGGCTGGCTCGCGTGGCCGTGGTGGGCGGGTTCGCCCTCGAAGACCAGCAGGCGATCCGCGAGGAGATCCATCATGTAGATGTCGTGGTCGATCACCATGACGGTCGCGTCCTGCGTCTCGGCGTAGCGGCGGATCGCGCGCGTCGCGAGCACCCGCTGTTCGACGTCGAGGTGGGCGGAGGGTTCGTCGAGCAGGAACAGGTCGGCCTCCTTCGAGAGACACGCCGCGATGGCGACACGCTGGCGCTCGCCCCCCGAGAGGTCGTCGAGGTTCTGCTCCATGATCCGGCTCAGCTGGAGGGGTTTCGCGATCTCGGTGTTCCAGTGCGAGGAGCCGAACTCATCAGTAATGGAAGAGAGGAAGACGTCGACGCGCATGGGCTGGTCGATCTCGATGTACTGGGGCTTGTAGGCGACCCGGAGGTCGGTGGCGAACTCGCCCTCGTCGGGTTCGAGTTGGCCGGCGACGAGTTTCGCGAAGGTCGACTTCCCGATCCCGTTGGGGCCGACGATCCCCAGAACTTCCTCCTCGCGGATCGTGCCGCTTTCGACCGCCAGCGAGAACGCATCGTCGCCGTAGGACTTGCTCATCGCGGGGTACTCGATCAGGGGATCGGCGTGGCTCACGGTCCGCGGGGCGTGCTGTTCGAACCCGATGGCCTCCGGACGGATCCGCATGTTCTCGTTGTCGAGGTAGCCCGCGAGATACTCGTTGATTCCATTGCGAACGGACTTCGGCGAGGTGATGACACCGTAGGCGCCGGGCTCACCGTAGGCGACGTGGAGGTTGTCACACAGCAGGTCCAGAATCGCGAGGTCGTGTTCGACCACGAGCATCGAGCGGTCGCCCTCCTCGGCGAGTTCCCGAATGATGCGGGCGACGGTGACCCGCTGGCCGATGTCGAGGTAGGGGGTGATCTCGTCGAGGAAGTAGAAGTCGGCGTCGCGGGCCAGACACGCGGCGATCGCCACCCGTTGAAGCTCCCCGCCGGAGAGTTCGTCGATCCCCTGATCCATGACGGGGGAAATCGAGAGGCGCTCGACCAGGTCGCCGAGCGCGCCGCGCTCGTCGGTGTGTTCGAGCAGTTCGCGGGTGTTGCCGTCGAAGCGCTTGGGGATCTGGTCGACGTACTGGGGTTTGCGGGCGACGCTGACCTCGTCGTCGCGCACCTCGCGGATGTAGTCCTGGAGTTCGGTCCCGCGGTAGGCGTCGAGGACGGCGTCCCAGCCCGGCGGCTCCTCGTGTCGGCCGAGGTTCGGGACGAGTTCGCCCGAAAGGATGTTCACTGCCGTGGACTTCCCGATCCCGTTCGGTCCCAGAATACCGGTGACCTGCCCCTCGATCGGGATCGGCAGGCCGTAGAGCGAGAAGGCGTTCTCGCCGTACCGGTGGACGGGGTCGTCCTGTAGCTCCTGGGGGAGGTTGATGATCTCGATGGCGTCGAACGGGCACTTCTCGACGCAGATCCCGCAGGTCTCGCCCAGGCAGATCTCCTCGGAGATGCGGATCTGGTCGGGGCTGCCCTCCTCGGTGTCCTCGCCGCGCTGGGTGATGCACTCCTTGCCCGTTCGATTCGGCGGGCAGTAGTTCGCACACTCGTAACTACAGCGGTCGGGCTGGCACCGATCGAGGTCGACCACGGCGATGCTGTCGTCGGCCATCGTTAGAACGTGACCTCGGTGGTGAGCAGGATGCCCCAGGTGACGAACCAGAGACAGAAGCTCATGAAGCCGATGAAGAGTTTGTCCTTCGCCGAGAACTCCTCGACGATCCCCGTCCCCTTGAGAAGGGGGAACTGAACCAGAACGAGCGCCCCGAGCACCACGAGCGCGATGGGGTCGGCGGCGTCGCTCGCGAGCGCGGCGGAGGCGACCCCCGCGCCGATGCCCGCGAGCGAGCAGACCGCGGTGACCGTCACCGCCCGGATGTGGGCCGAGCGCCGCTCGACCGCTTCGGTTGCCATACGCGGGAGTCGGCCGCCGGGGCCCAAAAGCCGTTCGCTTATCCCCGCGAGACGGCGTGAGACGCATACTCAACCTTTATACCCGTGGCGCGTTTCGATTCGTAGTGATGACTGACTCAGAGACGGAAACCGTCGAGGACCTGCCTCCGAGCGCGAAACTCGTCTTCAAGGTCCTCGAGTACAACGGCTCGCTCACCCAGAAGCAGATCGTCAACGAGTCGATGCTCTCGGCGCGGACGGTTCGCTACGCCCTCGAACGCCTCGAAAACATCGACCTCGTCGACGAGGACATCTACTTCGCCGACGCCCGACAGAACCTCTACACGCTCGACAGCGAGGCGGTCGTCGCCGACGGCGGCCCCGACGAAGCCTGCTGTGCGGAATAACCGCACGATCGCCCCGATCTCGATTCCGTTTCGTTTCTCGTACTGACCGATCAGGCTCCGACCACGGTGATCTGCCGGTTCCGGTCGATCGCCCGTTCCAACTCTTCGGCGATCGCACTCCCCCGCGAGACCTGGATGTCGCCGCCCCGGCCGACGGTCGCCGTGAAGAGGTACTCGCCGCCCGCCCGCACCTCGACGGTCTGGCCCGTCCCCGCGCCGTCGACGGTGATCCGGACGTGCCGGGAGGTGATCTCGGGGGTGACGACCTGGCCGCGCTCGGTTCCCGTCGCTCCCGCCGACCCACCGGGGTTCGGGTTCTCGTCGTGGGTGCGCACGTCGATGTCGATCCCCAGCCGGTTCTCGACGTCGGTGATCCGGCCGCCGCCCTTGCCGATCACGCTCGAGATGTCGCCCTCCTCGACGTAGACGACCGCACGGTTCGACCCCTGGAGTTCGACGTCGACGTAGCCACGGGCGATCGAGCGGATCTCGCGTTCGATCTCCTGGCGGGCGATCCGGTCGACGCCGCCCTCCTTCTCTTCTGCCTCGTCGAGCGGGACGGTGACGACCTGCCGGTTGAAGGTGTAGATCTCGTAGGCCGGCTCGCCCGTCTCGAAGTCCCGGATGACGATGACGGGCCGCGCGAGGTCCTCCTCGGTGAGGCCCGCGGGGACTTTCACCTCCGTGGTCACGTCGTAGACGGTGTGGACCTGCCCGGCCTCGATATACACGACGGTATCGACGACCTGTGGGATCATGCCCAACTCGACCCTGCCCACTAATCGCTGGAGGGCGTCGATCGCGCGGGTCGCGTGGACGACGCCGATCATGCCGACGCCCGCGAGACGCATATCGGCGAACACCTCGAAGTCGTTCGTCTTGCGGACCTCGTCGTAGATGGTGTAGTCGGGTCGAACCATCAACAGGGAATCGGCGGTCTTCTCCATCGAGCCCCCCAGTTCGGTGTACTGGGTGATCTCGGGGCCGACCTGCAGGTCGCGGGGTTTCTCCATCGTCTTGACCGAGTAGCCCGAGTCGTTGAGGAACTCGGCGACCGCCTGTGCGAACGTGGATTTGCCCGCCCCCGGAGAGCCCGAGATCAGGATGCCGCGCTGGCGTTCGAGCATCCGCTCGCGGAGTTCGTCGGCCGACTCGTAGTCGTCGAGGTCTGTCTTGACCAACGGTCTGACGGCGGTGATCTCGATCCCGTCCGAAAAGGGCGGGCGGGCGATGGCGATCCGGTAGTCGCGAAACTGGACGATCCTCATGCCCGGCTCCGAGAGCTCGATGAAGCCATCCGAGGACTGTTTCGCGCCGTTTACGATCTCGCGGGCGATCTCCTCGATCTCCTCCTCGGTCTGGACCTCCTCGCGAACCCGTTCGAAGCGCATCTCGCCGACGTCGCCGCGTTTGGCCATCGGCGGGACGCCGGCCTTGAGGTGGACGCTCATGGTCTGGTCGTCGAAGTACTCCTCGACGTCGAGGGTGCCGACCTCCTCGACCTCGGGGGAGATGTACTCGACGTCGAGCCCCTTGGCCTCGGCGACCTCGCTCTGGACGATGTCGCTCGTGACGAACGTGGCCTCGTGGTCGGCCGCGAGATCCCGAATGAGGGCGTCGATCTCGCCCTCGGCCGCTTGGCCCTTCTCGATCGCGTCGGGCCGCCGCCCGACGTACTCCAGTTCGATCTCGCCGGCGTCGGCGAGTTCCGCGAGGGTTTTGAGCTCCTCGAGCCCGTTCCACCCGCTGTCGATGCCCTCGTTGGCCTGGTGTTCGAGTTCGCCGACGACGGCTTCTGGAACGAGAACCGTCGCGCCGGCGAACTCGCCGTCACGGACCCGCGTAGAGATGCGGCCGTCGATGACGACGCTCGTGTCCGGAAGAACCTTCATACGCCGACTACGGCCGGATCGTTGATAAGGGTATTTCATCGAGAGGGCGATCGATGGCGAGGGCGCGAACCGGGCTGCCGGCCGTCGGGCCGGCGAAGGGTGTACGAGACCTCCGCGCTCTCGGCGGTGATCGTCCCCTCCAGGTGGTCGAACGCGAGGATTTCGACCCGGCCGTCGAACTCGTGGAACGGCATGCTGCCCTCGAGGCGGCCGTTCGAATGGATCTCGATCGTGGCCTCGTCGATCGTACAGCTCGCCACGTCGCTCTCGACGTGGGTCATCCCGTCGACGCAGAAGCGATCGAGTTCGGAGACGACCGCGTCCCAGTCGTCGATCTCGACGGTACGGCTGTGCTCGTCCATACCGCCCGTAGGTCGTCCACATCGATAGCGTTTGGTAACGGGGACACGCAGGAGACGGCACCACGCTCACGGGCGTCGCGGACCTCTCGAACGACGATGCTCGAACTCTACCAGGCGGAGGACTGCCCGAACTCGCAGGACGTCCGCGAGAAACTGACCGATCTCGGCCTCTCCTACGTCGCGCACAACCCGCGACTGGCGGAGGGCGAGGTGAAAAACGAGACCACGAAGGGGGCGATGGAGGCGATCGGCGGCGAGGACCAGATTCCCTTCCTCGTCGACACCGACCGAGGGGAGACGGTCTACGAGAGCGACGCGATCGTCGAGCACCTCGAGGACCACTACGCATGAGCGATCCCGACCTCGATCGGGTGCGGACGGAGCTTCAGCACGCCCGCGAGGAGGACACCGGCGAGTTGAACGAGCCGCTGAACAACCTCACGCAGGCGCTGGAGCGACTCGACGAGGAGGGAAACGAGCCCAAACCCGAGAGGTTGGACTCGATCCACGACGAACTCGTACGGCTCCAGGAAGACACGGGAGGCGAGATCCGCGAGCACCTCCGACGGGCGCGCGATCAGGTCCGGGCGTACCGCGAGAACGCGGACGAACTGACCGAGGAGTGACCCGGACGGTCATCGCTAGTTGTACGCGATCGTCGACGGGCGTCCACGTCCCTATAAGGGGGCGGACCCCGTCGGCCCGCGCATGACCCACGACGTGCGGACGCTCACCCGGGAGCTCGTCTCGATCCCCAGCCACACGGACGAAACCGCGGCGGGCGATTCCATCGAACAGTGGCTCCGCGAGCGCACGGACGCCGAGGTGACCCGCGACGAGGCGGGGAGCGTGTTCGCCCGGAAGGGGACGGGGGAGGGCCCAACGCTCGCGCTCGTCGGGCATCACGACGTGGTGCCGCCCGCGGACGAGCAGGTCGACGGCGGCGAGTACCTGCTTGAAGAGCGCGACGGTCGGCTCTACGGCCGCGGGACCGCCGACATGAAGGGGGCGGTGGCGGCGGCGATGTGTGCGTTCAGAGATACGACCCCGGCGGGCGAACTCGTCTTCGTCAGTTTCGTCGGCGAGGAGTCAGGAGGCACGGGCGCACGGTTCGCCATCGAGGAGGGCTTCGCCCCCGAGTACGCCATCGTCTGCGAGGGCTCGACGAACTACTCGAAGGAGGGCGTGACGGACGTGGTGGTCGCGCACAAGGGCCGCCGAGGAAGTACGATCACCGCCCGCGGGACGGCGAGCCACGCGAGCGAACCCGAGGCAGGTGAGAACGCGATCTACCGGGCCTGCGAGGCGGTCGAGTTCGTGCGCGGGATCGACGCCCCCGAGACCACCGTGCTGGGCAACCCCCTGTCGGGATCGGTCGCCGTCACCGAGATCGAGGGCGGGTCGGCGATGAACGTGATCCCCGAGCGCTGTACGGCGACGGTCGACGAGCGCACCGTCCCCGGCGAGCGCGCACCCCTCGAACGGGTGAGCGAGCTACCGGGGGTGGAGTGGACGGTCGATGGGGACCTCCCGCCGATGCGCTGTTCGGACGAGGGGTTCGCCCGGACGGTGCTCGATGCGGCCCGCGAGGTCCAGCAGGGACGACCGGAACTCGTCTCGAAGCCCCACGCGACGGACGCGGGCTGGCTCGCGGGGGCGGGCACCGCCTGCGTGGTGTGTGGGGCCTCCGAGCCGGGCGAGGCCCACACGCGGGACGAGAGCGTCTCGCTCGCGGTCCTGGATCGGTGTTACCGGCTGTACCGCGAGGCCGCGGCGCGATTCGTGTAACTCGATCGGAAACATACGGAAGACGACCTAAGCACAGGTCTTTGCGCCTCGGCGCGCAAGCGGGGGGTGACGTGAGCCGCTCTCAGTCCCCCGGACCGCCGAGACCGAAACCACGCACGGACGCCGAGAGTACCGAGACCACCGAGAACGCCGACTGGAAGCGCCCCCAGCAGATACTGCTGGTGGCCGGGATCGCCCTGTTCGTCATCGGGTTGATCGCGACGCTCGGGCTGCCGGCGCTCGACCTCGGATCGTTCGGGACCGACAGCCCCGGCGACGGCTCGCCGCCCGGCGTCGCGGACGACAACGACTCCGACGAGGGGGCCGGCGACTCCGGCGGCGGTGACGACGGGAACGGAACGAGCGACGGTGGCGGTGACGACGGCGGAAGCGACGACGGCGAGAGCAGCGGCGATGGCGGGAGCGACAGCGGGGACGACTCGGGCGAGGGTGACGGCGGCGACGACAATAGTAGCGACGAGGGAGACGACGGCAGTAGCGACGACAGCGAATCCGAACAGGACGGTGGCGAGGGTGACGACAGCGGCACTCCGGTCATCGGCGGTGACGACCAGAACGGCGACGATCAGGCCGACGACGAGGGCCAGAGTGGCGACGAGGAGGGTGGCGATAACCAGAGCGACGAGCAGACGGACGGCGATGAGGGTCAGAGCGGCGACAGCGAGAACGGGCAGGACGACACAGCAAACGAGGGCGATGGGAGTGACGACCAGAGCGACGACGGCAACCAGTCCGAGCAGGACGGACAAGACGGGAGCGGCGAGGGTGACGATCAGAGCGGCGACAACGAGAGCGGAGACGACAGCGACGAGGGCGACGTTCCGGTCGACGAACCGAGCGTAGGCGACGGCACGGGCAACGAAACCGACGAGGGGACCGGCGACGGTACGGGCGCTGGCGAGGGCGACAACGCCGGTGACGGATCGGCAACCGACGGAGGTAACACCACCGACGGGGACGCTGAATCCGGCGACGGAAGCGCTGCCGGTGACGAATCGACCGGGGCCGATTCGGGAAATGAGGACGGCGGCGATAGCGACGGCCAAAACGGGGAATCAGACGACGGTGCCACTAACGGAACGGACGACGACGGCGACACGGTAGCGAGCGACGACAGCGATCCGGAGCCTAACGGGACCGATACAGAACCGACGGACGACGGGAACCGGACCGCGGCCAACGGGACCGATAGCTCGTCCGGGGACTCACTCGGAAACACCACTAACGAGAGCGGTTCGGACGGCGGCCTCGGGTTGATCGGCTGATCCGCTCGCCGCGACCACCGGGTTCATGTCGGGGCGTTTCGAATCGTAGGTATGGCTCAGTCCACGACCGAGACGGACACCTACGAGCGGTTCGCGGAGAAGGTACGGCGCATCGAGAACCTCTCCGCCGGCGGGAGCATGCTGCGCTGGGACCAGGAGGTCAAGATGCCCGACGACGGGATCCGAGCGCGCTCACAGCAGCTCTCGACCCTCTCTGCGGTGATCCACGAGGAGTTCACCGACGAGGAGATGGGCGAGTATCTGGATGAACTCGACGCCGCCGACCTCGACGACGAGCGGGCGGCGATGGTCCGGGAGATCCGCCGCCAGTACGAGCGAAAGACGCGCGTCCCGACCGAACTCGTCGAGGAGATCTCCCGGGCCACCTCCGAGGCGCTCCCGAAGTGGAAGGAGGCGAAAGCCGAGGACGACTTCTCGATCTTCGCGCCCGTACTGGAGGAGTTGATCGACCTCCAGAAGGAGTACGCCGCCCACGTCGACCCCGACGCCGATCCCTACGCGGTGCTCTTCGCCGAGTACGAACCCTACCTCGACCTCGAGACGGCCGAGGAGATGCTCGCGCGCCTGCGCGAGGAACTCGTCCCGCTGATCGACGCGGTCGCCGACTCCGAGGCCGAGGTGGCGACCGATGCGTTCTCGGGGGAGTTCGATCCCGCGACCCAGGAGGAACTGGCCCGCGACGCGCTCGACGCCCTCGGGTATAACTGGGATCGCGGCCGCCTCGACACCGCGCCACACCCCTTCTCGATCGGCAACCAGTTCGACGCCCGCGTCACCACCCGCTTCGACGAGTCGGACCTGCTGGGCGGGCTGACCAGCACGATCCACGAGTTCGGCCACGCGACCTATACCTTGGGACTGCCCGACGAGCACTACGGCACGCCGCTCGGCGACGCGCGCGATCTCACGGTCCACGAGTCCCAGTCGCGCCTCTGGGAGAACCACGTGGGACGCTCGCGGGCGTTCTGGGAGCACTTCCTCCCCCGGGTCGAGAAACGCTTCCCGCAGGTCGACGCAAGCGTCGAGGAGGCCTACGAGGCCGCCAACCAGGTCCACGACGACAACCTCATTCGCGTGGAGGCCGACGAACTCACCTATCACATGCACATCGTCCTCCGGTTCGAGATCGAGCGCGAACTCATCGAGGGCGACCTCGCCGTCGAGGAGATCCCCGAAACGTGGAACGAGAAGATGGAGGAATACCTCGGGATCCGACCCGACACCGATTCCGAAGGATGCCTGCAGGACATCCACTGGTCGCACGGTTCGTTCGGCTACTTCCCGACGTACTCGCTCGGGAGCGTGCTGGCCGCCCAACTCTACGCGAACGCCGAGGACGAGATCGACGATCTGGACGGGAGGATCCGCGAGGGCGAGTTCGACCCGCTGCGCGAGTGGCTCACCGAGAACGTCCACCGCCACGGCGCGCGCTACACGACGCCCGACCTGATCGAGGAGGCCACGGGCGAGGCGTTCACCGCGGACTACTTCCTCGAGTACGTGAAGGAGAAGTACGGCGACCTCTACGACCTCTGATCGACCACGGAACGGACGTCCCGGGCGATCAGAGCCGCTCGCGAACCCACTCGGCGACCGCGCGGATCTCCTCGGGGTGTGTGCCGTGGCCCACGGGATAGGTTTCGAAACGCACGTCCGCGCCGGCCCCGGCGAGGAGTTCGGCGGCCCGCTCGGCGCGCTCGACGGGGATGATCCGATCGGCCTCGCCCGCGCCGATGAACACCGGCTTGCCGCTCGCCCCGTCGACCCGATCCTCGTGGGAGTCGGCGAGATAGCCGTTCAGCGCGACGATCCAGTCGTACGCCTCGGGCCGTTCACACAGCGCCGCGAGGCTCGTGATCGCCCCCTGGCTGAACCCCAGCAGGCCGACCCGCTCAGGATCGATCCCGTAGGCCTCGACCGCCCACTCGACGAACTCGAAGAGCAGGTCGAGGCTCCGGCGGAACTCCTCGGGGTGGGGCTGGCTCGCGTGGAGCCCGCCCGCCGAGAGGTCGAGTTCGTACCACGTGTAGCCGCCCTGCAGCGGATCGGGCGCGCGGACGCTCAGGACGTGTAGCTCGTCCGGAAGCTCCGCGGCGATCGGGAGGAGGTCGCGTTCGTTCGTGCCGCGGCCGTGGATCAGCACGACCGCCGAGGCCGGTCCGTCCCGCGTTTCCGGTTCCTTGCTGACGTGTTCGAGCGGGGAATCGTCCATGCGTTCGATATGACCGCCGGATATAAATCATCTGTCCGCCCGAAACGTTATGTACTGTCGTGGTATACCCTACCACGTATGGCTACCGCACCCGACGGCGACGACATGTTCGACCAGTTCCTGTCCCAGCGCGGGCACGAGACGGAACCGGCAGGGTGGGACACCGACTACAACAAGAAGCAGTGTCCCGAGTGCGGGGGCCTTCACGATCAGGCCGCGTCGGACTGTACGGTCTGTGGGTGGGAGCCGCGATAGCTCGACGAACGGAACTATTTATTGGCCGCCGCGCGTGAGAACCGATCAAATGCCCGAGTGTCAGAACTGTGGTTCGTTCGTGACCGAGGCGTACGTCCGGGTGTTCACCCCGACGGACGTGGACGCACCGCGCGTCTGCCCGGACTGCGAGGACCTGATCCGTGACGGCGCGGAGATACGAAAGGCGCGCTCCTCGCGCGGCGGCTGAGGGCGAATCCACGGGGCTTATCACCGACAGGCACGTGATGTCGTGCAATGGCTGATACACAGGTCACCCGACTGTTCGGTGGGCCGGGCAGCGGGAAGACGACGGCGCTGCTCGACCGGGTCGAGGAGATCCTCGACGGCGGCGAGGTCGCCGTCAACGACGTGCTGGTAGTCTCGTATACGCGCGCGGCGGCCGCCGAGATCCGCGAGCGTCTCGCAGAGCGACTCGAGATCTCGCCGCGAAGCCTGCAGGGCAACGTCTGTACGATGCACGCGAAGGCCTACGAACTGCTGGACCTCTCGCGTGGCGACGTCGTCGGCGAGAAGCAGAAAAAGGAGTTCTGTGAGTCCTACGGGCTGGAGTTCGAGGACGAGTACAGCGGGGCCGGACGACGGACCGCCCGCTCGACCACGCTGGGCAACAAGATCATCGCCACGAGCCAGTGGCTCCAGCGCACCAATAGAGAGGTCGGCGACTGGTACGACGTCCCCTTCCAGTGGAACGACGAGGAGGTGCGCCTGCCCCCCGAGATCGACGAGCGCTCGCTGTCGGGCAACAAGTACACCCCGACGTGGCCGAGCGACGACGACCGGGTCGACATCCCCGAGGCGATCCGCGCGTGGCGCGCCTACAAGGGCGAGGAGGGGCTCGTCGGCTTCGCCGACATGCTCGAACGGGTGAAACAGCGCTCGCTGGTCCCGAACGTCGACTACCTCGTGATCGACGAGTTCCAGGACATCACTACCCTGCAGTACGCCGTCTACGAGGAGTGGAAGCCCCACATGAGGGGCGTGCTGATCGCCGGCGACGACGACCAGGTCGTCTACGCCTGGCAGGGCGCGGACCCGAACCTCCTCCTGGACGCCGAGGTCGACGAGGACGTCGTCCTCCCGAACTCCTACCGGCTCCCCTCGCGGATCCTCGACGTGGTCAACCGGGAGGTGCGCCACATCGAGAAGCGCCAGGAGAAGGACCTCAACCCCCGCAAGGAGGGCGGGAAGGTCGAGGCGGTCGAGAGCCCCTCGATGCTCGATCTGGTGCGCAACGTCCGCGCGACGGTGGCGGAGACGCCCGACGAGACGGTGATGGTGCTCTTTCGGGCGCGCTACCAGATGTTCCAGTTCCTCGACGAGTTCATCTCCGAGGGAATGCCCTTCCGGGTGCTGACCGACCAGCGGATGTGGACCGACCGCCTCCAGCAGTTCATCTCCGCGGTCGAGAAGATCGACGCCGGCGAGGAGATCGACGGGCTCGAAGCCCGGCGGCTCGCCGACATGCTCGCCGATTCGGCGTTCAGCACGAACGACCGGGACGATCTATTCACCGAGATCGACGAACGAAAGGAGGCCGCTGGCGTCGACAACGTCGCCGAGATCACCGTCGACCCCGCGACGATCCGCGAGTACGCGCCGTTCGTCCCCGACCCCGTGTCGGCGGCGGACATGTCCCGCAAGATCACCAGCTTCCAGCGAAAGAGCGTCAAAGCCTACTTCGCGACGGGCACCTACGAGGGCGCGGACCCCGAGCGAGTTCGAATAGGAACGATCCACTCCGCGAAGGGCCGCGAGGCCGATCACGTCTTCGTCGCGACCGATTTGACCGAAAAAGTCGTCGAGCAGATGGCCGCGACGATCGAACAGGAGCAGGTCCCCATCGAGGAGGAGTTCACCCGGACGACGAGTCCGGTGCCGATGCTGACCGACAACGAACGGCGCGTCTTCTACGTCGGGATGAGCCGCGCCCGCGAGCGCCTCGTCCTGCTGGAGAACCTCGTCAACGGCGCGCCGACGCTACCGCTCGACGTGTTGCTCTGTAACGAGCCCCGCGAGGAGCCCATCGAGGAACTGATCGCGGAGGCCGACGCCCCCGAGGCCGAAGTCCACTAGATGGACGACGGGGCGCTCGACAGGGAACTCGACTCGCGGGGCGCCGACGCGTTCGTCCACGTCGGCGACCGGTTCGACGACTCGCTGCGGTACCTCACCCGGTTTTCGGGTCCGGATCGCGAGTACGCGTTCGTTTACGACGGCGATGCGTTTCTGTGTGCCCCCCGACTCTTCGAGAACCAGGCCCGGGAGGAGTTCTCGGGGACCGTCGTGAGCGCCGCCGAGCAAGAGGCGACGACCGCGGGCCAGCGCGCCGCCGAACTCGTCTCGGGGACCGTGCTGGTCCCCCGGTCGATCCCACACGACGCCGCCGTCTGGCTCGAACGTGCGGGCTGTGACCTCGAATCGACCGACGTCGTCGAGCGGATGCGAGCGCGGAAAACGGAGGGGGAGATCGACCGAATCCGGACGGTACAGGAGGCAGCCCAAACCGGCATGGCCCGCGCCGAGACGGTGCTGGCCTCGGCGAGTATCGAGGAGGGCTCACTCGAGTGGGAAGGTGAGGTGCTGACCACTGAACGGCTCCGCCGGGAGGTCAACGCCGCGATGGCGCTCGAAGGGGTCCGCGACGCCGGCAACACCGTGATCGGCGCGGGCGAGCGCTGTGCGGACCTGCATTTCGCCGGCGACGTCCCGATACGACGCGGCGAGACCGTCCTGCTCGACCTCTCGCCGCGCGGCCCGGAGGGGTACTACGGCGACCTCTCCAGAACGTTCGTCGTCGACCCGGAGGGGGGCTGGGAGCGCCGGGCGTACGTCGCCGTCGAGCGCGCCCAAGATGCCGCCTTCGAGGCGCTCTCGGACGGTGCGGGAACGCTCGCGAGTACGGTTCACGAGGAGACCGCCGCCGAGATCAGTGCATATGGATTTCGGCCCGACGGATCGCCGGGGTTCACCCACGGCACGGGCCACGGCGTGGGGATGAGCCTCCACGAGGCGCCCTCGCTACGTTCGAATACCGAGTTGGAGGCGGGGATGGTGCTGACGGTCGAACCGGGCGTCTACGACCCCCAAGAGGGCGGCGTTCGGATCGAGGACCTCGTACTCGTGCGCGAGGAGGGGTTCGAGAACCTCACGGAGTACCCCCGGTCGCTCGTTCCCGAGGTCAGGTCGTCCGACCGGTAACGGTTTCGACCGCGAGTTCGTAGATCGTCGGCTCGACCGCTTCGATCGCCTCGTCGAACACCCTGAGTGGCGTGAACAGCGCGTTGATGGCCGCGTCGTCGAGGTCCCGTTCCGCGGGGCTGATCGGCCCCCGGAGGACGATGCTCCAGGAGTCGTCCGGCGGTTCGGTGTCGTAGACGACGAGCGCCGCCCGCGCGGTCGATTCGAGATACGCGGCCTTCTCGCTGCCCGCGTGGATGGCGAGGCGGAAGTAGACGCGGTCGTCATCGCGGTGAAAGGCCACCGGAATCGCGTAGGCGTCGTCGCCCGCGGCGAGCGCGAGGACGCCCGTCTCGGCGTCCGCCAACCGCCTCGCGACCGCCTCGTCGTCCATCCCCCGCGTGTAGGTGTACTCGACGTCCCCCATCCCCGAGCGCTCGCTCATGCCATCGATACGCCGGGTCGGTGGATACGTGTTGTGCCCCGTGGGGGCGTCAATCGCCGCGCCTGAAGGGGAGCCGGCCGAGCAGCCACTCGCGCGGGCTGCCGACCTGGCGGGCGACGTACTCGGGAAGGAGGAGCATCGCGGCGGCGATCACGAGAAAGGCGACCCCGAAGACCGTCCGACCCATGGCGAGGAACTCGAAGCCGACGAGCCCCAGCGGGATGGCGAAGATCAGCCCGGAACCCAGTTGGATCATGTCGATGATGCCGGGGAGTTTCATGCCCCGCGTTGATCGCCGGCGGCCAAAAACCCTGGCGGGCCGGCCGAGCCGCCGTGATCACTCCGAGCGGTCGTGTTCGTCGTTCTCCTCGGGCGTTTTGGCGATCGTTCCGACGGCGGTCTCGACGACCTCGGCGGGGAGGTCCATCGGCGTCGTGAGCATCTGGGGGAGCAGCACCATCGCCGCCGCGACGACGACCAGCCCGCCGCCCAGTATCGTCTGGCCGTCGAGAAGCCGGTTCAGCCCGAACACGCCGACCGGAAGGGCGAACACGAGCGAGGCCGCCAGCCCGATCATATCCAGAATCCCCAGATGCGCCATCGAGCGGCCGTAAACGCCCGACGAATATAACCCATCCGACCGTTCAATCGATGCCGACGAGTCCCCGACGGAACCCTTTCGTGTCGATCCCCCCAAGCCGAGGTATGTTCACCGGGATAATCGAGGAAGTAGGAGAAATCCGCTCGCGGACCGAAGCCGACGACGGCCTGCGCCTGCGGGTCGCCTGTCGGTTCGCGGGCGACCTCGAGAGCGGCCAGAGCGTGAGCGTCAACGGCGCGTGTCTGACCGTCGAGGAGAGCGACCGGGGAAGCTTCGAGGTGTTCCTCGCCGCCGAGACCGTCTCGCGGACCTACCTCGGGGAGCTACGGGAGGGCGATCGGGTCAACCTCGAACGCGCGATGCCCGCCGACGGGCGGTTCGACGGCCACCTCGTGCAGGGACACGTCGACGGCGTCGGCGAGGTCCGCGGGATCGAGGAGGTGGGCGAGGACTGGCGATTCGCGTTCTCGCTGCCCGCCGAGGTCGAGAGCTACGTCGTCGAGAAGGGCTCGATCACCGTCGACGGGATCAGCCTCACCGTCGCGGCGCTCTCCGAGGGGTTCTCGGTTGCGATCATCCCGACGACGTACGAGGAGACGACGCTCTCGGGGAAGTCGGTGGGCGACCCCGTTCACCTCGAGGCGGACGTGATCGCCAAGTACGTCGAGCGGGTCAGCGCTCCGTATCGGGATCGAACTCCGTGAGTTCGGGGGTCGGTTCGTCCTCGCCTCGCACGATCCCGGCGTCGGCGTAGGCCCGCCGGTAGGCCGAGAGCTTCCGGTAGAGGAAGTACCCCACCAGCCCGTCGTAGAGGACGATGAAGCCGATCAGGGCGACGGCGGGCGTGATCCAGCTCGCGGCCGCGACGAGCAGGCTCGGGACGACTCCCGAGAGCGTGTTGTACAGCCCGTGGAAGAACGCGGCGATCAACACCCCCTTGATGACGATCGGGCCGGCGTTCTCGCGGTTGAACTTCGCCAACCCGAGGTAGTAGCCCGCGATCGACGAATAGAGGACGTGGCCCGGCCCCGCGAGCGCGCGGGTCGCGGCGGTGTCGCCCGCGGCGCCGATCACCTCGATCCCGGCGAGGCCGGCCTCCAGGCCCCGCGTGATGTATATCGCGTTCTCGATGGTCGCGAAACCGAGGCCGGCGGCCGCGCCGTAGACCGCCCCGTCGATGACGGCGTCGAAGCGGACGTCGCGGTAGGCGAACAGACGCACCGCCAGCAGTTTGACCGTCTCCTCGACGGGGCCGACCACGAGGAAGAAGAACAGTGGCAGGCCGATCAGCGCGGGCAGCGCGCCGAACGCCGGCTGGAGAAGTGAGTTGACGACGGCGGCGAACATCGCGAAGAGCACGGCGAGCAGGAAGGTGGCGACCAGCAGCGAGAGGGGTTCGCCCGTCGTCACGTCGATGTGCCAGATGTAGGCGGCGATGGCGAAGGCGGGCACCACCGAGAGGATCACCAGCACCCCGACCACGGGATCGGAGAGCGCACCCAGCCCCCCGAGGACGAACTGGGCGATCAGAAAGGCCAGCGCGAGGAGGACCACGAACGCCTTCGTGCCCGCGACGCCGACCCGATAGAGCCACGCCGCGAGCGTGTCGACCGCCGAGCGCCGTTCCCACGTCGAGACGTCGTAGAGGTCCCGGGAGCCGCGCGTCTCGCGATCGACCGGATCTCGCTGCATACCACCCGTACAGGAGGATTCCCCCTAACTTTTTGGACTCCGGCGGCGGTTCGGGCCGGGTGCGGGACGGCCCCGGCGGATCGCGCCCCGCTAGTATCCCCTAGTATACATTGGTCAGTATGAGGGAGGTCGTTAAGTACCACGGGTCGTGAGTACGTGTCACTGTGTTCAGCACCAGCCGCGGGATCCTGTACAGCGCCCCGCCGGGAGAGGACGACGCGTCCCGTCGATCCGAGGCCGACGCGCCGACCCCCGCACCCGCCGACGACTAGTCAGACTCAACAGACAGGGGCCCGAACCACGGGTATGCACTTCGATCAGCGCACCCAGCAGGCGCTTCGCGAGGCCGGCCTCGACCGGGAGGCGATCGTCGCGGCCTCCGATCGGGTCGCCGAACTCGTCGACGAGGACGCCGCCGAGTTGGAGGCCTTCTTCGAGACCCACGACACCGTCTACTCGGACATGGACCTCGCTCACAGTAGAGACGAATTCCCCGAGCACACCGTCGAGTACTGCGACATCTTCACCCACGGCTCCGACGTCCGCGGCTATCTCCGTTTCGACACCTGGGGCGTGCCCGTCGAGGGCGGGCGGGTCCTCGCCGAGGACTGCGTCGAACTCACGCTGGGTCCGACCGTCGATACTCGGGTACGGTTCGCTCCCTCGCGCGACGCGCTATGAGGGCCACGATCCGGGGGATCTACACGACCGCGCTCACGCGGCTGTTCTCGACGGCGGGCCACGAGGTCGTCCAGGCGACCGGCCCGATTCGCGAGCGTTTCGAGCGCGAGTTCGGGGACGGCCCCGCGGAGCTTTCCTGTACCACGAGCCGCGACCGACAGGGCGTCTCGCTCTCGGGGGGGCCGGAGGCCGTCGAGGAAGGACGGAGGCTGCTCGCCGTCGAGCGCGACACGTTCGTCTGGGACGATCCCACGCCGCTTGGCGCGGTTTTCGAGGGGCGGGTAGAGGGGACCCGCGGCGGCGGGGCGGTCGTCTCGCTCGAAGGGGGCGAGGGGTACCTCCCGTTCGACGACAGCGAGGAGTACGTCGAGGAGGGCGACACCCTCCGCGTGCAGGTCACGGAGCCGACCCCGCCGTGGAGCGACGACGACCCGCGGGTGTCGACGACGATCCGTGCGCGGACCCCCAGCGGTCTGGCGGCGCTTCGCGAGGGCGAGTCGGGGATCGACGCGCCCGACGCCGAAACCGCCGGATTGGTCGACCTGCTCTCGGTCGACGTTCCTGGGAACTGGGGCGTCTCGCTCGGGCGGCGTGCGCGGGAGGCGAACCTCTCGGACCTCGAAGCGGGCCTCTCGCGGGCGGCGGACCTCGCCGCGGCGTTCGAGAAAGGCGAGTTGAACCCGTACGCGACCGCGTGGTGCTGGTTCGGCCGCGAGAGCCGGTTTTCGCTCGACGAGGTACGACGGGAAGTCACGACCACGATGGCGGGCCACCACCGGATCAAGGCGGGGTCGAACCGGGCGAGCGACGCCGTCGACTTCGCTGAGGCGCTCTGTGAACCCGACGAGTTCCCGTTCGACGCCGTGGCGAGCCAGTTCGGGCCCCGGGAGGGCGACGACCTCGCGATGGAGCACGGCAAACCCGACGGGCGGGTGATCACGCTCGGGCGCGGCGAGGTGATCGAGTACGACCCCGAGGGCTCGATCACCCTTCGCCGCGAGATGACCGCCGGCGGGAGCTACGACGCCCTCGGGACCCCCCGCGAGTCGGGCGACGTGGCGATCACCACCCTGAAGGAGGGGCGGTGGTGGTATCCGACGACCTACCGGGACGGCGGGGGCGCGACCAAGGGGACCTACGTCAACGTCTGTACGCCCGTCGAACTGTTCCCGAAAAGCGCGAGATACGTCGACCTCCACGTCGACGTGGTCAAACACCCCGACGGAACCGTCGAGCGCGTCGACGGCGAGGAGTTGGACGAGGCGGTCGACGCCGGCCTCGTGAGCGACGAGTTGGCCGAGAAGGCCCGGGGCGTCGCGGCGGCGATCGAGCGCGCGCTGGCCTAGGCGTCGGGGACGTCGGCGTCCTTGTCTTCCACGTCGCGTTTCATCGACTCCCGGCGGGATTGGGCGTCCCTCCCCGTCGCTTCGAGCAGGAAGTCGTTTTTCGCGCTCACGGCGTCGGCGGCGGCGTCGGCGTTGCCCTCGGCGATGACGTCCTCGGCCGGACGCTCCTCGAAGTGGACGGCGAGTTTGTCCTTCTTGCCGCTGTAGGCGACCGCGCCGGCGACGATCCGCTCGAAGACCGGGTTGTCGGGGTCGTCGACCACGTAGAGGTCGCTGCCGTTGTACTCCTCGGTGTCGGTGATCGAACCGAAGTACTCCTCGATGGTCCCCTCCATGTCGGGGATGCGCTCCTCGAGGTGCTCGCCGCGTCGCATCTTGTATTCGCGCATTGGGCCCCGTTCGACAGCGGCGGATTTACGGGTTTCGTCTCAGGGCTCGCGCTCGGCCAGATAGCCCCGGTGACACTCCGGACAGATGTCGCCCGCGCGCAGCGAGTCGCGCTCGTCGAGGCCCGACGCCTCGCAGTTGGGGCAGTACAGCACCGTCTCGCCCCCCGCCCCGGCCGACCGGTCGGGTGCGGGCGTCGGGCCCGCGCTGACGAACGTCGGCTCCGAACCGCCCCCGGCGTCCGATCCCTCGGACGAGTCGATGATCTCCGCACCCTGATCGGCCTGCGGGGTGAGGCCGCCGCCGAAGTCGAGGTCCGTCTTCCCGCCGGGGGCCGTCGCGTCGAACCCCTCGTCCTCGCCCTCGACGCTCGGCCAGCCCGACGAGCCGCCGGCCCCCCGGTCGTGGTCATCGACCTCGGGCCACGCGCCCGGTTCGCGTTCCTCGCCCTCGATTCCGTCCTCGATGATCTCCGTGTCCTCGGTCGCGGGGTCGGCCTCGACGGTCGGTTCGCGCTCGTCCCCTCGGGGGCCGGCGTCCGACCCAGGTTCGGGGCCGGCCTCCGGGCGCGGTTCGATCCCGGGGCCCGCGGGGTCGGCGTCGGCCTCTCTCGACTCGGACTCGGGTCGGGGTCTGGCCGGGCCCGGTTGGGCGGTTCTGGGCCGTGGCTGGGAGCGCTGTGTGACCTCCGTGTTCTCGCTGATCGTCCTCGCCTTGCCACAGCGCGTGCAGCGCTCGAGTTCGACGACGCTGATGACCACCTCGTTGCCGCGTTCCTCGCGGTCGCGCTCGATCTCGCTTTCCCCGTATTCGTGACCGAGCAGTGAACAGCGGAGACTCATGGCTGTACCTACCGCGACAGGACCAAAAGAGTACTGCTCTTTCGGGTCTCGCTCCAGACGCCGGGTCAGCCCACAGTATAAATCCCTCGCCGTCGGAGTGGAGGGTATGGGGGCAAAGCGGGCGTACCGGAACCGGACGGACAGCGAGGTCGCCGTCCTCGACGCGCTGATCGAGCGACCGGAGGGCGGTATGACGGTCCTCGAACTGCGGACCCGCGCCGACGTGACGATCGACGAACTCGAGACCGCGCTCGGGGAGCTAAAGCGCGCGGACCTGATCACGGTCGAGAAGAACGGCGATCGAACCGTCATCCTGCCCGACGAGTCGGTCGTTCCCGATCCCGACAGCGAGGAGCCGTCGATCGTCGAGCGGCTCCGCGATCGACTGCCGTTCTAAGCGCCACGTTTTACCGGCGCGACACCCGAGTCAGCGGTATGGATACGGAGAGGAGCCGACGATGACCGTCCTCGAATCCTTCCACGCGAACCACGGCGCGACCTTCGAGGAGCGCGGCGGACGGACGGTTCCGAGACACTACGGCCGGCCCGAGCGAACCCACCAGGCCGTCAGGAACGGCGTCGGGATCGTCGAGATGGCCTACGGCGTCCTGACGATCACCGGCGACGACCGGGTGGAGTACGTCGACAACGTCGTCTCGAACCGGGTTCCTGAAAGCGACGGCGAGGGCCGGTACGCGCTGTTGTGTGACCCGCAGGGCCGGATCGAACTCGACCTCTATATTTATAACGCCGGCGAGCGCCTCCTGCTCTTTACCCCGCCCGGGCGTGCCCGAGGACTGGCCGAGGAGTGGCGCGAGAAGGTGTTCATCCAGGACGTCGGGATCGACGTGGCGAGCGACGACCTCTCGGTTCTGGGCGTTCACGGGCCGAAGGCCACCGAGAAGGTCGCGAGCGTCCTCAACAAGATCGGCGTCCCCGAGGGATCGCTCGTGTTCGATCGGGGGTCGATCAACGACGTGGGCGTGACCGTCATCGCCGCCGACGACCCCACGGGCGAGGACGGCTACGAGATCGTCTGTAGCGCCGCGGAGAGCGAGGCGGTGATGGACGCGCTGATCAACTACGGGACCGGGGCCGTGCCCTTCGGAACGCGAACGTGGGAGACGCTCACGCTCGAAGCCGGGACGCCGCTTTTCGAGAGCGAACTCGAGGGGAGGCTCCCGAACGTCCTCGGGCTCCGAAACGCCGTCGACTTCGAGAAGGGCTGTTTCGTCGGCCAGGAGGTGATCAGCCGCGTCGAGAACCGGGGGGAACCGAGCCGACGGCTCGTCGGGCTACGGTGTGAGGCGCTTCCAGAGGGCGGTACGGCGGTCTTCGACGGCGAGGCGGTCGGCGAGGTGACGCGGGCGATCGAGAGCCCCTCGCTCGGCGAGCCGATCGCGTTCGCGCTCGTGGAGTACGGGCTAGAGGGCGGGGAACTGACGATCGGGGCCGAGGGGGCGTCCGCGACGGTCGCGGAACTGCCGTTCGTCGAGGGGAGCGGGCGTTCGGCCCGGATACCCGAGTACGCCGAGTGACGTCCCCGTCGAGGCCCGTACCGACGTGGCGTCCGCCGGAGCCACGCTGAAGGGGGTCGGCGTCGATGCCACCGTATGGGACGAGATACCGACTTCGAACGGCTCGCCGAACGGATCCGAACGCACTCGATCGAGGCGTCGGGATCGAACACCGGTCGGGTGACGATGCGCGACCTCGACGAGGTGAGCCACGAGTCGCTTCGCGAACTGCTCGACGCGCTCGACGCCGACCCCGGCACCCGCGTCTTCTACCTCTCGCCGGCGAACGCCGACAGGGTTCTCGCGGGAACGGACGCGGACGACGTCGACGACCTGTCGGAGTGCCTCGGCCGCGACCTTCGGGTCGAGGAGTCGATGCCCGACGACACCGTCCTCCTCATGGATCCCGACGCGATCGACGGCGGGGAGGTCGCGGATCCGGGCGCGGTCGTCTGTGGCACCGTCGGCGACCGGACCTGAGGCTACGACCGCGAGAGCAGCGCCCGCAACTGGCCGCGCGAGAAGAGCGAACTCGGCCGGTCCATGTGGACGCCGATCTCCCCCGAGAACGCGCGCAACCCCGCCGACTGGACGGGTTCGGGCAGCGAGTAGGCCCGCCGGAGCACGCTCCCGAGGCGGATCTCGCGCGAGAGGTCCGAGCGCCACGCCTTCTCGTACCTCTTCAGCGTCTTCGGGCGCTCGGGGTCGACGGTGTCGGCGGCGTGGTCCGCCGCGGTCATCCCGTAGAGGATGCCCCCGCCGGTGAAGGGTTTCGTCTGGGCGGCGGCGTCCCCGATCAGGAAGCCCCGCTCGCTCGTGACCCGCTTCGGCGGCCCGATCGGGATCGCCCCCGAACAGAAGTCCGCGGTCTCGACGCCGTAGTCGTCCGTGAACGCCTCGAAGAGGTCGCGGACCTCGCGTCCCGGCGGCGCGGCCAGGCCGTACTCGACGCCGGCTTCTCCTCGGGGAATCCGCCACGCGAAAAAGCGCGGGGTCGTGAGGTGGACGTCGACGAAGTCGGCGTGGTCCGCCGTCGCGTCGAAGCCCAGCACCCCGTGGAGGAGTTCGCCGGGTTCGTCGATCCCGAGGTCGCGGCGGGTGCGCGAGACGGGGCCGTCACAGCCGGCGACCATGCGCGCGCGGAACTGCGCGCTCCCGTCGGGCGTGCTCGCCGAGACGACGACGTGGTCGTCCTCCTCCGTGACGCCCGTGACGGTGTGGTGCTCGCGGAGGTCCGCGCCGGCCTCGCGGGCGGCCGCCGCGAGGTGCTCGTCGAGTCCAACCCGGTCGATCACGTTCGAGATCGGCTCGTCGGTGTAGAACGGGTAGGCCTCGCCCTCGGGGTCGTCGGGACCCGTGAGGTAGAATCGCGCGCCCGTGATCTCGTTCTGGAGGAGGTCCTCGCGCGCGCCGTCGGGCGCGTACTCCCAGACGTCGGTGCTGACGTGGCCCGAACAGGCCAACGGCTTGCCGACCGAGCCCTGCTCCAGGGCGAGCACGTCGTAGCCCTCCTCGGCGGCGCGACGGGCGAAGCGTGAACCGGCGGGGCCGGCCCCGACCACGACGAAGTCGTACATTCGACCGTGAGTACCGGATCGACGGCTAAATACCTTCGCGGTCCCGGGGCCGGCGGAAACGACGAAAACCCGATCGAACGTCACCAATAATGGGGCGATCAGACACACTGATACGGCTCGAACGCCGATGGTCGGCCGGGTTCGCTCGGATTCAGGTGCCTCTGATCCGGCCCGACCCGCTTTTCATACCGTCGATCGTGGGAGCGTGACCTGCGGCCCGGAGTCGACGGGCAACGGCACGAGTCGCGCCCGTCGTGGCTCCACTCGGTTCACGGGGTACGACCGCCAGTATCAGACGACCGCCAGCCCGCGAGGGGCCCCGTTCTCGAACGCCGGGGACCAGTCGACCGGGAGGCGCTCCCAGGAATCGCCATCGTCCGTCGAGCGAAACAGCCCGCGGTTGTTCACGGCGTAGAACCCACCCTCGTGGGCCGCGAGTACCGCCCGCACGACGCCCTCGCCGGTCGGAAGCCCGCGGTCGTCGAGGCGTTCCCACCGGCCGTCGCGGCGGCGGTAGACGTACGCGTCGGCCGCGTCGACCGAGTGCGCCGAACGCGCCCCGCTCGCGCTCGAGACGAGGACCGTGTCGGGGTCGGCCGGGTCGGGACACACGCTCCAGCAGTAGCGATGCGCCAACCCGTTCTGGGGGTGGGTCCACGTCTCGCCGCCATCCCGGCTCTCGGCGTAGCCGTCGCCCGCCGCCGAGTACACCCGGCCCGGGGCGTCGGGATGGGTCGCGAGCGAGTGGTTGTCACGGCGCGACCCAGGGGGGCGCTCGCGCCACGTCCCCCCGACGTCGTCGCTGACGATCAGCGCCCCGAGTTCGATCCCGACGTATATCCTACCGGAGTCGTGGGGGTCGAGTTCGATCCACCGGACGTGGTGCGTGTCGGGCCTGGGCGGGAAGAACCACTCCGGTTCGGAGGGGAGGTCGGCGATTCCCTCGACGTGCTCCCAGCTCTCGCCCGCGTCCCGCGACCGGTAGACCGCGCTGGGTTCGGTGCCGACCCAGACCTCCTCGGGGTCGTGTGGGCTGACCGTCGCGCTCATCACGCGATCCGAGTCGATCGACCGGCCGACCCGCTCGAAGGAGCGCCCGCCGTCGGCGCTCCGCAGGAGGCCGCCCTCGAAGGTGCCGACGAAGACCCTTTCGGGAACCTCGGGCGAGACGGCGACGCACTGGAGGTCGTGCGTTCCGAGACGACGCTCCGCCTCCCAGCCCGCTTCCTCGCTGGCGACGAGCAGCGTGTCCCGCATGGCCGCGTAGACGGTCGACATGACGATGGGTAGGGGGTCGACGGACAAAAGCGGTGAGGGCGATCAGGTGCGTGCCCCGCGGGACGTGTATCGAAGCGCGCCGACGCAGACGAGGCCGGCGAGCGCGCCGACCGCGAGCGTCGGAAAGGCGAGCGCGTAGCCGCCGGCGTCGAGCGCCCACCCGAAGACGACCGGTGAGACGACGGTCGTGCTGAACCCGACGAACGACTGGATCGACAGCGCGGTGCCGATCCGCTCGGGCGCGACGATCTCGGTGATCGCCGTGGAGGTCGGCGCGCTGTCCATCGTGACGGCGACGCCGTAGACGAACACGAGCGCGACGAGCGCGGGAAGCGAGAGCCAGTCCAACAGCCCGAGCGTCGCGCTGATCAGCCCGCTCGTCGCCAGCGCGACCGCGACGACGCGGAGGCGTCCGACCCGGTCGCTGAGCGCACCGCCGAGCAGGTTCCCGGGACCGCCGAGCGCCACCGCGACGCCCACGAGCGTCCCGGCGAGCAGTTCGGGCGAGCGCGTCGCCGCGAGGGCGGGCGCCGCGATCAGGAAGGCGGGCAGCCAGTTTCGCATCCCGAACAGCTCCCAGTTGTGCCACGAGTAGACCCCGACGGCGGCGAGATACGGGCGGTTGCGGAGCACCGCGAGGTCGACCCCGCCGCCCGTTCGCTCGGCGTCCGGCGCGTCGTGGCCCGCCACGAGGACGAGCGGCGCGACACAGAGCGCGCCGACGCTGGTCGCGACGACCGCCGTCCGCCAGTCGAGGGCGGCGGCGACCGACCCCGCGAGCAGGAAGGAGAGCCCGCTGCTCGCCGAGAAGGTGCCGACGTAGACGCCCATCGCCGTTCCCCGTGCTGTCTCGGGGTACCACTCGGCGACGAAGCGCATCCCGGGGACGTAGACGCCGGCCATGCCGACCCCGGCGACCAACCGGAGGAGGGTGCCCGAGAGGAATCCGGTAGCGAACAGGCCGAACGCGAGGCTCGCCCCGCCGGTGACCGTCGCGCCGACCGCGATCGACCACCGCGGGGAGCGACGGTCGACGAGCATCCCCACGGGGACGATCGCGGCGAGGTAGCCCGCCTGGAACGCGGCGAAGACGATCCCCGCACGCGTGCCCGAGATCCCCCAATCGGCGACGATCAGCGGCAACACCGCCGAGTAGTTGAACCAGACGAGGACCGAGAGAAAGAGCGAGACGCTCACGACCGCGAGCATCCGCGTTCGGGGCCGCTCGAAGGGGACCATTCCCGGCGAACCGACCACGGAAAGGGGAATAACCGTTCGGATGGCGGGCGAAATCGCCGGCGGCCACCGATCGGCGGTCAGTCGTCGGCGAGTGCGGGCTTTCGTTCGTCCGAGCGCGGGCCCTCGATGTCGACCGCGGGCAGCAGGTCCCGGAGATAGCGGCCCGTGTGGGAGGCCTCGATCTCGGCGACCTCCTCGGGGGTGCCCTCGGCGACGATTTCTCCCCCGTTTTCGCCGCCCTCGGGACCCAGATCCACGATGTGGTCGGCGTTCTTCACGAGGTCGAGTTCGTGTTCGACGACGACCACGGAGTTGCCGCCGTCGACCAGTCGTTGGAGAACGCTGATGAGCTTTCGCTCGTCCTCGCTGTGGAGGCCGGTGGTCGGCTCGTCGAGCAGGTAGAGCGTGTCGCCGGTGTCGCGCTTGCCGAGTTCCTCGGCGAGTTTGATGCGCTGTGCCTCACCTCCCGACAGCGTCGTCGAGGGCTGGCCCAGTCGCATGTAATCGAGGCCCACATCGGAAAGGAGTTGGAGGCGACTCGTGAGCCGCGTGTCGTGTTCGAAGAAGTCGAGGGCCTCCTCGACGCTCATGTCGAGGACGTCGGCGATCGTCTTCCCCTTGTATTCGACGTCGAGCGTCGCGTCGTTGTACCGCGAGCCCCCGCAGGCCTCGCAGGGCACGTAGACGTCCGAGAGGAAGTTCATCTCGATCTTTACAGTACCTTGCCCGCCACACTCCTCACAGCGCCCGCCCTTGACGTTGAACGAGAACCGCCCCTTCTCGTAGCCCCGCTGTTTCGCGAGGCTGGTCTCGGCGAACAGTTTACGGACGTAGTCGAAGACGCCGGTGTAGGTCGCGGGGTTCGATCTGGGAGTACGCCCGATGGGCGACTGGTCGATCAGGCGGACCTTCTCGATGTTCTCGATCCCCTCCACGTCGTCGTGGTCGCCGGGATCGACCGATGTATTGTCGTTCATCCGGCGGGCGAGCGCCTTGTAGAGGATCTCGAACATCAGGGTGGACTTGCCCGACCCCGAGACGCCCGTGATCGCCGTGAACGCTCCGACGGGGATTTCGACGTCCACGTCCTTCAGGTTGTGCTGGCGCGCGCCCCTGACCGTCAGCGTCTCCTCGAACCCTCGGCGCTCGTCGGGCACCGGGATCGACTTCCGACCGGAGAGGTAGTCGCCGGTGATCGACTCCTCGGCCGCACAGATGTCCTCGAAGTCGCCCTGTGCGACGACCTCGCCGCCGCGCTTTCCGGGGCCGGGCCCCATGTCGACGATGGTGTCCGCCCGGCGCATCGTCGCCTCGTCGTGCTCGACGACGATCAGGGTGTTGCCCAGATCCCGCAACCCTTCGAGGGTGTCGAGCAGGCGGTCGTTGTCGCGCTGGTGCAGTCCGATGGACGGTTCGTCGAGGACGTAGAGCACGCCCACGAGCCCGCTCCCGACCTGGGTGGCGAGGCGGATGCGCTGGCTCTCACCACCGGAGAGGGTCGCGGCCTCCCGGTCGAGGGTGAGGTATTCGAGGCCGACTTCCTCCATGAACCCGAGCCGCGCGCGGATCTCCTTCAAGATCTCCTCGGCGATGGTCAACTCGCGCTCCGTAAGAGCGGCCTCCATCCCCTCGAAGTGCGAGAGGGCG
This sequence comes from Halalkalicoccus sp. NIPERK01, assembly GCF_030287405.1. Lineage (NCBI taxonomy): Archaea > Methanobacteriati > Methanobacteriota > Halobacteria > Halobacteriales > Halalkalicoccaceae > Halalkalicoccus > Halalkalicoccus sp. NIPERK01. The sequence continues at coordinate 274,080 of NZ_JASVVV010000002.1, forward strand.
TCGCCAATGGACATCCGGTTGACCTCGGTGATCGCGGTGCCGTCGACCAGCACGTGACGCGACTGCTCCTTGAGGCGGGTGCCCTCGCAGGCGGGACACTCGGTGACGGCCATGTAGTCCTCGATGTGCTCGCGCGTCGAGTCCGAATCCGTCTCGATGTGGCGGCGCTGCAGGTTGGGGATGACGCCCTCGAAGCGCTTTTCCTTTCGCCGGGTCCCGTTTCGCGTCGAGCGCTTGAACACCACCCGTCGATCCGTCCCGTAGAGGAACTGTTCCTGAATATCGTCGGAGAGCTCCTCGAACGGGGTCGAGGGGCTCACGCCGAAGTGCTCCGCCACGGAGTCGATCCGCGTTCTGTAGTACGAGCGCTTGTAGCTCCACGGCTCGAAGACGTTCTTCAGGGGTTTTCCGGGGTCCCGAACCACGAGCGACTCGTCGACCTCCTTCGTCTTACCCAGTCCTTCGCACTCCGGGCAGGCCCCGTAGGGGCTGTTGAACGAAAAGGAGCGAGTCTCGATCTCGGAGAAGCGGAAGTCGCTGTTGGGGTTGCCCAGTTCCTCGGAGAACTCGATCGTGACCCGGTCGTCGCCCTCACCGCCGAGCGACCCCGTCGAGCGGGTGTTCGAGCCCAGATCCATTCCTTCAGGTGGGTCCGGAACGATGAGTTTGAGGACGCCGTCGGCCTCGTCGAGCGCGGTCTCGACGCTGTCTGCGATCCGCGCCCGTGCGTCCGGCGAGATCTCGATCCGGTCGACGATCACGTCGATCGTGTGGTCGTAGTTCTTGTCCAGGTCGGGTCGATCGAGCGTGAGGTCGTAGCCCTCGCCGTCGACCTCAACTCTGGAATACCCCTCGGAAACGAGTTCGTCGAAGAGGTCCTCGAACGCGCCCTTCCGGTCGCGGGCGACCGGTGCGGCGATCATCGCCCGCGTGCCCTTGGGTAACGAAAGGATCCCTCGGACCATGTCCTGAGCGCTCTGTTCGCCGACCTCCTCGCCCGTGATCGGGTCGTACTGCGTGCCGATCCGGGCGTAGAGCAGGCGGAGGTAGTCGTGGAGTTCGGTGACGGTGCCGACGGTCGAACGGGGGTTGTTCGCGGCGTTCTTCTGGTCGATCGAGATCGCCGGCGAGAGCCCCTCGACGGACTCGACCTGTGGCTTGTCCATCTGCCCGAGGAAGTTCCGGGCGTAGGCGGACAGCGACTCGATATACCGGCGCTGGCCCTCGGCGTAGATCGTCTCGAAGGCGAGCGAGGACTTGCCCGACCCCGACAGCCCGGTGACGACGGTGAACTGCTCGCGGGGGATCGACACGTCGAGGTCCTTGAGGTTATGTTCCTCTGCTCCACGGACCTCAATAAAATCCCGACTCATTGGGAGTTTCCTATGGGTGCGAGGGGGGTATACCCATCGGTTTCAGCGGCAAGCACTGGGAATGAATGACACGGTACGGGACCGTACACGGGCGTCGTGAACCGATCGACACGATTAGTTGCCGGGGCAACGAATCGGCGTCATGGCCGGTGCGCATCTGGCGAGGCTTGTCTCGCTCGCGGGTCGCGCGCTGAGCGCGCGGATCGTGGCGGGGCTCGACGAGCACGGAATCGGACGGGGCGAGTATCGGGTGCTGTTCGCGCTCTGTGAGCGGGAGGGGGTCTCCCAGACGGACCTCTGTGAGCGCCATCGGCTCGATAAGGGCGCGCTGGCGCGAGTCGTGGCCCGCCTCGAAGAACGGGGCTACGTCGAGCGCCGTCCCGACCCCGACGACGGGCGCCGAAAGCTGCTGTACCTCACCGACGCGGGCGAGGCGCTCCGCCCCGAGATCGAGGATCTGAAGGCGCGCATCGACCGGGAGCTCACGGCGGGGTTCTCCGAGGCCGAGCGGGAGGCGTTCGCCGAGTCGCTCGAGCGGGCCTGTCGGAACCTGGGAGTACCCCGGAGGGCGAGCGGTGATGGACCGCTCCGCGGATCGAGCGCTCTGGGTGATCGTCGCCTCGGCGACCCTGACCGTGATGGCGGGGGCGATCCTCGGCCCGATCACCAACGAGATCCGAATTGCACTGGAGGTCTCGCCGTCGCTCGCGGGCCTCATCATCACGACCCACGGCCTGTTCATCGTCCTCTGTAGCCCGTTCGTCGGCGCGCTGATCGACCGGATCGGTCCCCGAGTGCCCTACATCGCCGGCCTCTTCCTCTACGCGCTCGCGGGCGGGGCGGGGCTGGTGATCGAGTCGTTCGTCCCGCTCCTGATCTCGCGTGCGGTGCTGGGGGTCGGGGTCGCGCTGATCTACACCTCGATCACGGTGTTGATCTACGGTCTCTATGCGGACTCGCGAAAGGACCGGGTGATGGGGCTTCGGGGCAGCGCGAACAGCGTCGGCGCGGCGGTCTGGCCGCTTTTGGGCGGCGCGCTCGGGACGCTCGCGTGGCAACTCCCGTTCGGGGTCTACCTGCTCGGGCTCCCCCTGGGAATCCTCGCGGCGCTCACCGTTCCCGACGTGTCCCCGGCGAGCGACGCGGGGCCGGTCGGCGAGCGCTCCGTCCTCGAGATCCTCCGCTCGACGCCGCTGCTGGTTGCGGTCTACGGGCTGATGTTCCTCACGAACCTGCTGCTGTACGCGAACGTCGTCTATTACCCGCCACTCCTGGAGGGGTTCGGGATCGAGACACCGGTCGTGATCAGCCTCTACCTGTCGGTGCTCGGGCTCTCGGGCGGGGTGAGCGCCGCGCTGTACGACCGGATCCGGAACCGCTTCGAGTACCACGAACTCGCGGGGATCGCCTTCGGGCTCTGGACGGTCGCGTTCGTGCTCGCCACCACAGCTACCTCCGCGCTGCTGGCGGTCGTCCCGATGGTGCTGTACGGCCTCGGGCAGGGGTTGGTCTTCCCCACCGTCCTGTTGTGGGTCGAGGAACTCGTTCCGCGGGAGCATCAGGGCCGGTTCAGTTCCTACGTGGCGATGGCGGGCTATATCGGCCAGTTCCTCTCGCCGGTTCTCTTTGGCCCCGTCGTCGCCGGCTTCGGGATACGAGGGGTCTTCGCGAGCGCCGCGGTGGCCGTGGGCACTGGCCTGCTCGTGGTCGTCGGAGCGAGCCATCGTCGCTCACGTCCCCCGGAGAGGTGGGGGTGATCGGAGTAGTCGAGGAGCGACGATTCCCACAGATTATGTATCGCCGTATGGGGTTTATTCGAGGTCGGCGAGGCGCTCGAAGGATCCCTCGCGAACGGCGGCGACGAGTTCGCTCTCGTCGATTTCGGGGACTTTTCCGGGGTACTTTCGCTCGAAATACCCGAACAGGTTGCGGACGTCGCGTCCGAGGAACTCCTCCGCGTTCTCGTGGTCGGCGGGGACCGCCTGTGGCCAGTCGAAGATCGTGATTCCCTCCTCGCTCACGAAGACGTTGTACTGGCTCATGTCGGCGTGGACGTAGCCCATCTCGTACGCCCGTGTGAGTTCCCGGAGGATCATATCGAGGATCGGGCGGACCTGCTCGGGTTCGAGTTTCGTCCGCGAGAGTTCGACGCCCTCTATTTTCTCCATGATCAGCGCGTGGCGGTTCTGGTCCTCGGGACGAGGGACCGAAACGTCGGGATAGAGCGCTTCGAGGGCCTCGTACTCGCGCTCGGCGGCCTTTCGAGCGGTGTAGAACCACGAGAGGTGCTCCTTCTCGGCGGTGTAATCGCGCTCGCGGCGAACCTCCCTGAAGTTCGTATAGCCCTCGCGGTGGAACTTCAGTGCCATCGGGCGGTACGACTGGACCTCGAAGACGTCGCTTTCCTTGCCGACGCCCAGCGGAACGCCGAATCCCTCGATGGTGCCTCGCTGGGCGAACGTTCGCAGTGCGAGGGCGTCGTAGCCGTCCATCCGCAGGCGAACCCCCTCGTACTGGATGGTCTTCCGTTCGACGAGTTTGCGATCCAGACAGCGATTCAGTCGGAAGTCGACCTCCTCGGGCGTGAGACGCGAGAACCGCGGAAGCTTCTCGCGGTTCACCCACTCGCTGAATCGCATCCCGTGTTCGACACCCGAGAGGAGGTGAAAGTCCTCGGGCGCGAGGTCCTGCATGACGCTCGCGACGTTTCGTGCCATTGGCTCCGGTAGGAGCGACGCGCCTAAAAGCCCCGCGAGGACCCGCGATGAATCACATGCGACGATATAGAATCGAGGGTCACGTGTTCCGAATGTGTCCAGTTTCGTGCAGTATGTGGGCTTTTTCTCTGCACGAGCAGTCAGGGAAGAGCGGAACTGCAGCGTGTTGCTCCGCCCGGCAGGAGAATCACTGAAAACCGTTACTATGTGTTCGTTGTGTCTTTTAAATGGGGAATAGAAGTATGCGAGTGCAGGATTACGCGAGAAGTTTGCGCGATTTCACCGCGTTGATGAATCGCTTAGCCTTCAAACGCGGTTTCGTCCGCACTTCAACCTCGTCAATACTCAACTGAATCAGGAAGTCGATAAGTCGCCACATATTGTAGAGTAGTATCCCGAACGCAAAGTGGAACAATCGAACTACGGGTTCCTTCGAGGAAGTCCACGGAAGGAACGTTTTCAGCGACTGATACGCACTCTCAATGCCCCACCGCCGACGATACCTATTGATGGTTTTTTCAGTCCGTTCGCGTTCAACTTCCAGTCCATCGTCTACGTCCAAATTTGTGTAGAACGCGACAGTGCCCGCTTCATCGTCTTCACTCTTGATAGACGGGAGCAACACACGGGTCGTTCTCACTTTCTCATTCGTGGCCCCGCCTCGTACGTTCCCGTGAATCGGGTACTCGTGAGCCACCTCAACATCATGCCCCATCCGATGGATGTCATTTTTGATACGGGAGTTCAGTGGAACTGGGATGACGTATCTAACCGGGCGCTGGTTGAGTGTGTTCAACACATCGGCAGATGCGAACGCACTGTCTGCGTACACGGTATCGATACTGACGTGGTGGAGTGCTTTGTCAAGCAGTTCCTCAACGAGAATTCCCATATTGTCATTTTCGTGAACTGGTTTCAACCCGAGCATGAACTTCACATTCTCTCCCACGATGGCGATCGTCGCGTACCTGTAACTCCAATCGTACTCCGTGTCTGGCCGTTCGCGCGTATCCACAATCCACTCGCTCTGTCTCGCGTGGTCAGTATCACCGTAGAATGGGAGGAGCGTAATATCGATAGCGACAGTCGCAGGGCGCTCGAATTCGAGATGTCGTTTCGCCGTGTTGAGCATCAACCCAGTCGAATTATGAAGCATCCGAAGTACGTCAGACCGTTCTAACCGCTTCATGTACTCTACAAAGATGCCTCCACCGGGGCCGCCACCATTTCGGTCGGTGTTATCGTTGTAGATTTCCGAACCCTGCTTGGCAGCAGTACGCGTCAATCCCATCGTACACTCCGTTTCAATAAACGAATTGAGGTGGTATTGAGCGTTTGACGCTCGAAGAGGCATCCAGTCACTCCATTCGTCAGCGATGAGATTGACCATCTCACGCGGAACGCTATCGAGTTTGTCACCGATGAAGCGATTCACACTACGATGAGAATGATTACCCTTATCTTCAGGAGCAAGCGCCCCCGTACTGAGTGGATGGCCGGTTGCTTGAACGTGCGCTTCAATCCACTCTGCTTTCCGCTTGAGCGAGTCTTTGAGGTCTTCTGAAAGCCGATTATTCCTCGCTCTGGTCAGGGTTGAACGGCTTGGAAGTTCGTCTGGTTCGAAGCCGAATGCGGTCGCCGTCTCTATGTCTTCCGTGATGGTATCAATCGTCTTGCGGTCAGACCACCCGGTGAGGTGTCGGAGAAAGTATGCTCGAACCATCGCCTCGAATGGTTTGGATGATGGATGCCAGTTGGGATGAGCGTCATCGTCGTTAGAGATGAGAAAATCAAGGCTCGTTGCGAGATCAAGCGGCGTTGCATCAGGATTGGATTCCAGTAGGTCACGGGCGGCGCGTTGGAATGGAGTACTCGCTGTATCTACTCCTATTCGAGTCATTCTCGTGCAACACACGCGACTCTCGCCAGCGTGTTTTACCCCAGTACTCCTATCGTCAAAAAGCCCCGTCAAGCGGAGTGAAAGTGATCCAGTCGATCGGCTGAGAATAATGATTAAGTCCTGTCAAAAGTGCGGGCCTACTACAGAGAGGGTATTCAGCGATAGAGTTGCTTCAATTCATAGGTTCTTGAGTGAAACAGTCGCTCGATAGTTCGTGCGTATTGATTATAGAATCCTCATCAGATACTGACACTATTCGCCCTCGCGATGGCTGTCACTGATTTGATGCCCCTCAAATCTCTGCCGACGGTCCCCGGTCGGCACTTCTGTGGGCATCTATAGTGAGTGATAGTGCGGCGGCCAGCAGGAACAGCGTCGGGAGTATGAAATACCACCCAATACTCATGAGTCCGATGACCGAGATGACTGCGCCGACCAGTGCCGTAACCCACGTTATGCGCCGGTGTCCGGCCCAAGCAGCGCTCCCTCCAAGAGCAACGAGTCCAATTAGAACTACCGCCCAGAAGAACAGCACCGGGGCGTTCCCGCCGGCACTACCGAGCAAGTAGTCAATCCCGGCCCCACAGCCACGAGTGACTTCGCTGGTAGTAGTAGTCACCTCGCCGCTGCTGGTCGCCTCGCCACTTCCCGACTGACTGGTCCAACAGGAAACGGGCCCAAACACGCCCATCAAAGCCATGAACCCGATTGCGCCAGTCAAACCAGCCAGTGCAGCGGCGCTATGGGCAATATTTCGGAGTGACGGTCTGGTGTACTCATTCATATTGAATATTATTGTTCAATTTATTATAAATATGCGGGCTGAAAGAGGCATTCTCTCTATCTACCAACCTAATTCCCCTTCGATGACTACTGGCCAGTGACCGATTCGGGCACTGAATCCAACACATTTTCTTGACCTGATAAATAATATCCGTGATAGTATCGTAGAGAAATCCATGCACGAGTTTTGACGTTCGGAACTCGTGGAGGGTCGGCCGCCGTCGGTAGCTTGATTGTGCCGCTGGCGATGGATGGGGTATGGCTGGAGACCTCCCGCGGATGGGGCTCGGGACCTACTCGGATACGAACCGCGAGCAGTGGGCCGGATGTGTCGAGGCGGCCCTCGAAACGGGATACCGACACGTCGACACGGCGCAGGTCTACGGGAACGAGGAGTACGTCGGCGAGGGGATCGCCCGCTCGGGCGTCCCCCGCGAGGAGGTGTTCCTCGCGACCAAAACGGTCCACGTCGACGTTCCCGGCCCCTCGCGGTCGGCGATCGTCGACTCCGTCGAGGAGAGCCTCGAGAGGCTTCGGACGGGGTACGTCGACCTGCTGTACGTCCACTGGCCCGTCGGCTGTTACGACCCCGAGACGACGCTCGGCGCGTTCGACGAACTCCACGACGAGGGGCTGATCCGCAACGTCGGCGTCTCGAACTTCGAGCCCGAGACCATAGAGGAGGCTCGCGGGATCCTCGACGCGCCGATCTTCGCGAACCAGGTCGAGTGTCACCCGTTCCTCCCGCAGGAGGAACTCCGGGCGTACGCCGTCGAACACGACCACTGGCTGGTCGCCTACTGCCCGCTCGCGCGCGGGGAAGTCTTCGACGACCCCGTCCTCGGGTCGATCGCCGAGGCCCACGGGACGAGCGAGGCACAGGTCTCGCTGGCCTGGTTGCTCTCGAAGGAGAACGTCGCGGTCGTCCCGCGCTCGACGAGCGCGGGGCACATCCGCGAGAACTTCGCGGCCCGCGACCTCGAGCTCACGGACGAAGAGATCGAGCGGATCGACGCCATCGAGCGCGAACACCGGCTCATCGACCGCGAGTACGCGCCGTGGAACTGATCCCGGTATCGTGAAGCGATCCCGGACCGTTCCCCATCCATGGACGACGGACACCCGCTCTTCGCGGCGCTGTACGACCCGCTGACGCGGGTCGCGGAACGACGGCTTCGGCCGGAACGCGCGTGGCTCACGGAGGGGCTGTCGGGGCGCGTTCTCGACCTCGGTTGCGGGACCGGCGCGATGTTCCCCTACCTCTGCGGTCGGGACCTCGACCTCCACGCGCTCGAACCGGATCCACACATGCGAAAACGGGCGAAACGCCGCGCCGCGGACCTCGACTGCTCGATCGGGATCCGGGAGGGACGCGCCGAGTCGCTGCCGTACCCCGACGCCTCGTTCGACGCGGTCGTCGTCTCGCTGGTGCTCTGTTCGGTATCGGACGTCGAGGAGAGCGTCGCGGAGATCGCACGCGTGCTCGCGCCCGGCGGCGAGTGTCGATTCCTCGAACACGTCCGCGCGGAGGGGTGGCGGGCAAGGGTGCAGGAGGCGCTGACGCCCTGCTGGCGGCGTGCGGCGGGGGGTTGTCGTCTCGACCGGGAGACGCCCGCGGCGTTCGTCTCGAACCCCGACCTCCGGGTCGAGACGCTCCAGCGCGTCCCTGTCGGTCTCCCACCCGTCGCGCCGACCCTGCGGGGGCGGGCGGTCCGCGAGTAATCGGAATACCCTTCTACGTCCGTGATGTGCGTACACGAAGCGGGTATCCATGACGACCGACGAAACGGCAGCACTCGACGCGTTAGAGCGCCTCGGACTCTCGAACTACGAGGCGAAGGTGTTCATCGCCCTCCAGACGCTCGGAACGGGGACCGCACGCGACGTCTATCGCGTCTCGGAGATCCCCCGCTCGCAGGTGTACGGTGCCGCCGAGAGCCTCGCCGAACGCGGACTGATCGAGGTCCAGCACTCGACGCCGATGCAGTACCGGCCGGTGAGCCTCGCGGAGGCCGAGGAACTGCTCGAAGAGCGGTTCGAACGCGAGCGCACGCAGGCGTTCGACTACCTCGCGGAGGTCCGCGAGCGCCACGATCCGGGCCCGGAGGAACGCGAGGACATCTGGTCGGTCAACGGCGTCGACCACGTCAGCGACCGGATCGAACACCTGATCCGGACGGCCGAGGAGCGGGTCGTCTTCGGGGCGGGAGCGCCGAGGCTGGCGCGGGAGTCGCTCCGGGAGGCGCTCCGCGAGGCCGCGGAGCGAGGGGTCGAGGTGGTGATCGTCAGCGAGGACGCCGAGGTCCGGGCGCTGTTCGAGGACGCCCCCGTCGCGGTCCACGCCCCGCCCGAGGTCCTCCGGAACGTCCGCACCGCCCGGATGCTCGTGGTCGACGATCGGGCGGTGTTGCTGAGCGTCCGCGGCGACGGCGAGGACCAGGAGGCGGCGTTCTGGAGCGAGTCGAGCGGCTTCGCGACCGTGCTGGTCGAACTCCTCACCGGCTGGCTCGAAACCGCCGTCGTGGAGTGATCCGAAGGGCTTAAACGCCGTTCGGCGGTAGAGCAGGTAACTCGCTGGACGACGGGCACCAGCGGGCACCTGTGAGACGCCGCGTGCGGACACAGGCCGGGATGTGGTCCGCGCGAGCCGCGGACTGAACCACTCGACGCCCGTGGTGATGACCATGGCAAAGAGCTTCTACTCACACATCCGAGAGGCATGGAAGAACCCCAAGGAGGGGGCGCTGGGCGAGCTCCAGTGGCAGCGAAAACAGCAGTGGCGCACCGAGGGCGCCATCGAACGCATCGAGCGCCCGACGCGCCTCGATCGCGCGCGCGAACTGGGCTACAAGGCCAAACAGGGGATCGTCCTCGCGCGCGTCAGCGTGCGAAAGGGCACCGCCCGCAAACAGCGCCACAAGGCCGGACGCCGGTCGAAACGCCAGGGCGTCAACCGCGTCACGCGAAACAAGAACCTCCAGCGCGTCGCGGAGGAACGGGCCACGCGGAAGTTCCGCAACCTGCGCGTGCTCAACTCCTACGGCGTCGGCCAGGACGGCTCCCAGAAGTGGTTCGAGGTGATCCTCGTCGACCCCGAGCACCCCGCGATCGAGAACGACGACGACCTCTCGTGGATCTGTGAGGACAGCCAGGGCAACCGCGCGCTGCGCGGCCTGACGAGCGCCGGCCAGCAGAACCGCGGGCTCGGCACGAAGGGCAAAGGGACGGAACACACCCGCCCGAGCCGGAACGGATAGCGCGTTCGCTACTTCTTGCCACGCGCTTATTAGCCGCCGCACCCGAGTGACGGTATGGCCGACCTCTCGCTCGACCCCACGCAGTTGGACCGCTACTCCAGACACATCATCATGGACGAGATCGGGCCGGATGGACAGGCGAAACTCCTCGATTCCCGCGTCCTCGTCATCGGCGCGGGCGGACTGGGCGCGCCGATCATCCAGTACCTGGCCGCTGCGGGCGTCGGAACCCTCGGAATCGCCGACGCCGACGTGGTCGAGCGCTCGAACCTCCAGCGCCAGATCGTCCACGGCGACGCGGACGTGGGCGAGCCGAAGGTCGAGTCGGCTCGAAGATACGTCGAGCGACTCAACCCCGATATCACCGTCGAAACCCACGAACTGCGCGTGGAACCCGAGAACGTCGAGGACCTCATCGCGGAGTACGACGTGGTGGTCGACGGCTCCGATAACTTCCGGACGCGCTATCTGGTCAACGACGCCTGCACCCTCTCGGGGACGCCCTTCTCCCACGGCGCGATCTACAAGTTCGAGGGCCAGGCGATCACCTTCCCCGCCGAGGGCGGGCCGTGCTACCGGTGTCTGTTCCCCGAGGCCCCACCCGAGGACGCCGTGGCGGACTGTGCGACCACCGGGGTTCTGGGCGTGCTTCCCGGCACCGTCGGGTGTATCCAGGCCACCGAGGCGATGAAGCTGGTGCTGGGGTTCGGCGAGGTACTGGACGGGCGACTGCTCGTCTACGACGCCGCCGACATGACGTTCGACGAGGTCCCCGTGAGGCGGAACCCCGACTGTCCCGTCTGTGGCGACGACCCCATCGACTCCATCGAGAACGTCGAGTACGCCGCCGAGGGCTGTCGGGTGAGCGCCGACTGACTCGCACTGTCGGCTGTACGTACCCACCACCGGGAACGAGTGGCAGAGACACCGCCGCGAACGGTCGGATCGTCGGAGTCCCAATCAGAGAGTGACGGCCGACAGTATCAGGCTCCGAACAGGGCGGCGTCGTACTCGGTCGTGAGCGGTTCGAACGGCGCGCCGGCGTTCGCGGCGTCGTCGTTGACCTCGTCGTCGTTGAACCGAAAGGCCAGATCGAGCCGTTCGGCGATCGCGTTCAGGTTGTCGGTCTCGTCGAGGCCGCGGAAGTTCGCCTGGTCGTGCAAGAAGAGCGCGCCGCCGTCCTCGACGAACGCCGCGATCGCGCCTCGCTCGTCGGGATCGAACGCGCGCGGCGGCGTCGTGATCACGAGACCGTCGGCATCGGCAAGGCTCGGCCCGTCGACGGCGTCGACCGAATCGACCTCGTAGCCCCGACGCTCGGCGAGCCCTCTAAAGTGCCCGAACGCGTCGATGGTCCAGTACTGCTCGTGTGAGGCGTCCCACCTGACCCGATCGCCATCGACGAGCGCGTCCCACAGCGAGAGCAGCGCCCGGCCGTTCGAGTCGGCGTAGGTCGCGTCGCCGCCCTGTCGGGCGGGATCGGCGACGAACATCGAGCCGATCCCGGCCACGCGGCCGTCGACCGAGACAAGCGGGATCCGTCCCTCATACCCTACGGGATCGCCCCGGCTGGCGTCGCGGTTGTAGGCGGTCGGTCCGGCCCACGCCGCCACGATCGAGTCGTCGGTCAGCGGCGTGCCGTCGGCGGCGAGTTGGCTGGCCGGCGAGTAGAGCCGGAGCGGAGGGCGGGCGGGGGCAGCGGTGGCGGCCCCGGTTCCGGCGAGGGCTACCCCGGCGGTCGCGAGGAACGTGCGGCGGTCCATATCGCCCAATTCCCCGAGCCGGGTAAATGCTTTCAGGTTTTTCTAGTATAAAATTTATATGTGTAACGAACGGGAAGGCGGAACCGCTTTGGGCGGGTCGGGGATACGGGAGGTATGGAGCGTACGGATCGGGAGTGGCGGCTCGTCCGCGAGGAGTCACACGAGGGACCGACGAACATGGCGCTGGACGAGGTGGCGGCCGCGACCGCCGCGGCGGGCGGGCCGCGCACCCTGCGGGTGTATCGCTGGGAACCGAGCACCCTCTCATTGGGCTACCAGCAGGACCCCGCTACCGTGGACTGGGCGTTCTGCGAACGCGAGGAAATCTCGGTCACCCGGCGGCCGACCGGCGGCGGCGGCATCTATCACGACTCGTGGGGCGACATCTCCTACTCGATCGTCGCGCCCGCCGCGGAACTCCCGGGGAACCTGATGGAGAGCTACGAACTGCTGTGTGAGCCGATCCTCGACGCCTTCGACCGACTGGGAGTCGAGGCGGGGTTCGCCACGGAGTCCCAACCGGAGATCCACCGGCCCGCGTGCTACCTGCGGGAACTCCACCCGGCCCACGACGTGGTCGCGGGCGGGCGAAAGGTGAGCGGGAACGCCCAGTACCGGCGGAAGGACGCGGTGATCCAGCACGGCTCGATCACCTTCGAGTCGCTCCCCGAGCGCCACCTCTCCGTGTTCGCCGATCCCCGGACGAGTCCCGAGGAGTTCAGCGCGCGGGTGACGAGCCTGCGCGAACACGGGGTTGAGGACCGCAGAGAGGCGGTCGGGGCGTTCGAGGAATCCTTGAGAACGTGGGCCGACGCCGAGGAGGGAACGTGGACGGAGGAGGAACTCGCGGACGCCCGCGAGCGCGCCGACCGGAAGTTCGCGAGCGAGGCGTGGAATAGGGATGGAAAGAATCCGCTCGGCTGAAGGGGCGCGAGCGGGGAGAGGGGGCATGAAAGAGGTCGTCCGCGCGAGGGGTCACGAGAACGTCAGCGCCGAACACGCGAGCACCTTCGAGGTCACGACCGACGACTGGCTCACGCCCGCGGGCGACTGCATCCTCGCCGTGGAGGCGGATCGTTCGCCGGCCGATTTCGACCCGGCGTTCGTCGAGGCCTGTCGGAACGCGGGTTCGGAGATCACCGTCCGGTTCGAGGCCAACGGACACACGGAAACCGTGCGAGGACGTGGACATCCCGACCTCTCCTTCGGGAGCGAGCGCAGCATGGTGGGGCGGACCAGCGAGTACGTCGACGACCGAACGTTCGTCGTCAACGCGGGGAAGGCGGCGGCGGGATTCGACCGCGAACTGGTGGACGCGCTGGCCGACGGGGCGGAGGTGGTGGTGACGATAGAGGTCGAGCCCGCCGGGTAGACGACGGTTTTTGTACGCTGGCGCACCAGAAGCAGGTATGAGCGACGATTCGGAGCCCGCGGAGAACATCAGCGGCGGACCCTCGGGCGGCGGGATCGCGGCGGAGTTCGAGCCGAGCGAGGCAACGACCCGTGCGGAGGCCGTCGTCGACGTCCTCGGGGGGCTCTACTGGCGGAAGACCTACGGGGGACAGGACGCCTTCGAGTGTCTCGTGCGGACGATCCTGAGCCAGAACACGAGCGATACGGCGAGCCAGCCGGCCCACGACGCGCTGATGGACCGTTTCGGTGGAGGTGACCTCGTCGAGGCGCTCGCAGGGGCCCAGCGGAACGACCTCGCCGAGACGATCCAGTCGGCGGGGCTGTACAACCGGAAGTCGGAGGTGATGATCGCCGCCGCCGAGGAGATCCGCGAGGAGTTCGGTTCGGAGAGCCAGTTCGACGCGTTCGTGCGCGACGAGGATTCCGAGACGGTGCGCTCGCGCCTGCTCGAAATCGACGGCGTCGGACCCAAAACCGCGGACTGCGTGCTGCTCTTCTCGGGCGGACGTGGCGGCGTCTTCCCCGTCGACACGCACGTTCATCGGATCTACCGCCGGCTGGGGATCGCGCCGCCGAAGGCCGACCACGAGGGGGTCCGGGAGATCCTCGAAGGGGCGGTACCCGCCGAGAAGTGTGGCTTCGGCCACACGGCGAGCATCCAGTTCGGCCGGGAGTACTGCTCGGCGCGCAGGCCCGCGTGTCTGGACGGCCCGGAGGCCTGCCCGCTCTACGACCTCTGTGAACGGGTGGGCGTCGACGAGGTGAGCGAGACGGTCGTCGACCCGGCCGAGGTCGAATCGGGGTGAGCACGTCAGCGCCCGGCGATCACTGCGGCGATCACGAGGAGGAAGGCGAGAAGCGCCATGTTGGGGATCGAGAGGCCGAGGAGTTCGTACTGGATCGTCGTACAGCCGCCGCCGACGGTACACGTCCCCTCGCCGACCCGCTGGATGGCCGAGTGGTAGGCGGCGATCGTCGCGCCGGGGATCGCGAGCGCCAACGCGGTCGGGTAGATCCCGGGTCGGTTCTCGACCGCCGCGATCCCCACTACGGGGACCAGCGGGTACATGAAGATCCGCTGGTACCAGCACAGCTCGCAGGGAACGAGCCCGAGGACCTCGCTGAAGTAGAGGCTTCCCGCCGTGGCGACCGCCGCAACGAGGGTTCCGAGGGCGAGCCACTCGCGCGAGCCGAGTCTGCGCATTGGCCCCGCTTCGAGCCCAAGCGTGAGAACGGTTTCTGTTCGTCAGTTGAGGTTCGGTTGCGGTACGGACGCGGTGGCCGGCGCGAGTGCGGCCGCCACTCCCGGCGGCCGCACGAGCGAGGCGGGGAAGGGCAGGCGTCCCCGAAAGCGGTGCGCGATCGCGCACCGCGACTAGGCGGAGCCTGGTGGACATGCAAAGGGCGAGGCTGACCCGCCAGGGTCAGTCGAGGGCTTTCATTTGAAGCGGAACGTCTCGAGGTTCTTCGGGGCGAAGGTGCGCATGTTGTAGTTGTGATACAGCGCCGAGGAGAGGTCCTGTACCGAGCGCTCGTCGCCGTGGACACACAGCACCTTCTCGGGGCGGGGGTTCATCGTCTTGACGAAGTTCTCCAACCCCTGGCGATCCGCGTGGCCCGAGAAGCCGTCGACGGTTTCGACGTCGAGATTCAACTTGAGTCGGTTCGAGCGCCCGCGGTTGTCGTTCATCGAGATTTCGTCCCAGCCGTTCTGGATCCGACGGCCGAGCGTGCCCTGAGCCTGGTAGCCGACGAAGATCATGGTGTTGTCCGGATTGGGGCCGAGGTGTTCGAGCCAGGACATGATCGGGCCGCCGGTGACCATCCCCGAGGTCGAGAGGACGATACAGGGGTCGCCGTCGGCGACCTCCTGGCGTTCGTCCTCGCCGCGGTCGATGTGGTTGAAGTAGTCGGCGAGGAACGGGTTTTGGTCGTCGTGGAAGATCCGGTCGCGGACGTCGTCGTTGAGGTACTCGGGGTAGGTGGTGTGGATCGCGGTCGCCTCCCAGATCATCCCGTCCAGATGGATCGGCATCTCGGGAATCTTGCCCGTCCGCATCGCCTCCTCGAGGACGAGCATGATCTCCTGGGAGCGCCCGACGGCGAACGCGGGGATCACGATCTTCCCGCCCCGGTCGTGGGCCGCGTTGATCGTCTCGATGAGGTTGCGCTCGGAGTCCTCCTGATCGGTCTGGTAGTCGTTTCGTCCGCCGTAGGTGGATTCGAGCACGAGCGTCTCGACCCGGGGGAAGTCGTTGACCGCGCCGTTGAGCAGGCGCGTCTCGTCGTAGTGGATGTCCCCCGAGAACGCGACGTTGTACATCCCGTTGCCGATGTGGAAGTGACAGACCGCGCTGCCCAGAATGTGGCCCGCGTTGTGCATCGTGAGCTTCACGTCGGGCGCGATGTCGGTGACGTCGCCGTACTCGATCGGGATGGTGTGTTTGATCGTCTCGCGGACCATCTCCGAGGCGTAGGGCGGGGTCCGCCCCTCCTTCGCGGCGACGTCGAGGTAATCGAGTTGGAGCAGCCCCATCAGGTCCCGGGTGGGTTCGGTGGTGTAGATCGGCCCGTCGTAGCCGTACTTGAAGAGGAGGGGGAGGAGCGCCGAGTGGTCGAGGTGGGCGTGGGTCAGGACGACCGCGTCGATGGAGTTCGCCCCCGAACCGAGCGCCTCGGGCACCTGCAGATAGGGGACGTCCTCGGAGCCGGGTTTGTCCCCACAGTCGATGAGGATCCGGGTGTCGGCCGTCGAGAGGACGAAGGCGGCCCGCCCGACCTCCCGACAACAGCCCAGCGTACTGATGCGGACCCACTGCTCGTCCGAGAGCTGTTCGCGGTGGATTTGTCTGCCGACCCGTTCGAGGATGTCCCGGCGCTCGTCGCGCTCCTGTTTGAGGAAGTTCCGGACGTTCGAGACCGTCGGCGACTCGATCGGCGGGGTCCGGACCACCTCGGGCGTCCAGCCGACCTGCTTCGTGATCTCGCGCAGCGTCGAGCCGCGCCGCCCGATCACCATCCCCGGTTTCTGGGCCTCGATGACGACCTCGCCGGTGTCGGCGTGGAAGTCGAGGTCGGTGACGCCCGCGTCCTCCGGGATGACCGATCGGATCTGCTCGCGGGCCTTCTCGGGCGGCGCGAGCACGTCGGGATCCGGGCGGACGGTGATGCGTTTCCGGAGTTTGCTCGCCAGTCGACGGACGAGGTCGCCCTGCTGGGCGAACTTCTTGGGTTCGCGCGTGTAGACGACGAGTTCCGGCCCCTCGTAGGTCACATCGGAGACGGAGATATCGGCGGGGATTTCGTTCCTGATCGTTTCCAGTGCGTCGTCGAGTTTCTGATCTACCGTGCTCATAGGTGAGACTGGAGTCGCGGGCGCGTCGCCACGCCGGAGGTGCCCCGGTCAGCGACCCGGTCGCTCGCAACGAGCGGTCGGTTCCGACGTGGCATTGGAGACATCGTGAGTGGACGCGATACTGCTATACCAGTGGTGATACCGGTCTGGAACCCCGGACAGCGCCGAGGAAAACCCGCTTGTTCGACGGTATGACGCCGGGATTATAAAATCCCTTCGGCCGAAGGCACACCATGAAGCTCTCACCGACCGTCGTCACCGAGCAGTTCGACTGGATCCACGGCCGTCACTCGACCGTCGTCCCGCTGGTGAACTCGGTTCGCGGGGGCCTCGGGGACGCCTTCGGGGTCGACGTCGATCCGATCTCGGCCGCGGGGTACCACGACGCGATCGACGCGGTGGGCACGGAGGGCGACCTCGCGGTCAACGTCGCCGCGCTCGTGGCGGTCCTCCGCGACCTCGACGTCGAGGGCGACTACCCGGGGTTCGTCGTCGACGAACTCCTCGGCCGGGAACTCGCCGCGATGATCGCCGGCAACCAGCCCCTCCGGGTCCTCGCGGAGGCGACCTTCCACTACGCGGACGTCCACCACCACACCGGAGAGCGCGCCGGCGCGGACGACCTCGACGCGGCACTCGCCGCCGGTGTACAGACTCGACTGCCAGGTTGGGGGTGGACCGAGGCGGACAGCCCGTTCGATGTCGAGCCGTCGTCACGTCAGTAATCGCCGACGTCGAGACGAGCGGTAACGTGTTGGCGTAGTGTCCGACTCGGTCGAATCGTTCCGATTCCAGTCTGAATTCCGAATCGAGAAAACCCCCCGACGGGACGGCCGGAAAACCGAACCGGTTGCGCGCTCTGAACATGCGGTCGAACCGTCCGGTGTGACGTACCTGCCAACGCGTCTTCCAGTTCGGACTGAACGACCCAGAGACGAACTACAACGTCTCATACACGAACTATTTTCTTGGGCAGAATTATAGACCAATAGATACTTTTTGTGAACCGGCGCTCTCCAGGTGTGCGCCGAACTGACCACAACGTAACCGACGTATCACGACGGACCGTCATCCGGGCCGGAACGGCAGGCCTCCTCGCGTTCGGGGGGGTCGGCACCGCCGCTGCCGACGGAGAAGACGAGGAAGCGGGCGACGGGGAGGAACCGACCGCGGACGTCAGCTTCCCGGATCAGACGGTTGCCAACAACGAGGACGGGCCGACCGTGACGGTCGACCGCCTCGAGATGAACGAGGGCGGCTATCAGTCGATCCACCAGTACAGCCGCTTCCAGTTCGCCGAGGGGGAGGACCCCGACGACTACGACGTCCCGGTCCCCGACGAACTGGACAACCCGATCTGTGAGTCGCTGATCGGCATCACGGAGTACCTCGAACCCGGCGCCTACGAGGACCTCGAAGTGCCGCTGTTCCGGTCGGACTCGCCCGCCGTGGAACTCGGGGCGGCCGAGGTGGGACCGCTCGACGAGAGCCAGGTCATGATTGCCATCCCGCACCACAACACGACCGACGAGGACACGTTCAACTGTCCCGACGACCCCTCGACGCCGGACCTGTTCGAGTCGCCCGAGGACGTGGACGGCGCGTTCCAGAACGGCAGCCAGGACGTCGAGGACATCGGCGTCTCCCACGACCTCGCGACGGTGCTCGTCGAGACCGACGACGAGGACCAGAAGGAGGTCGCCGAGCGACAGAAGGAGTTGATCAGGGAGGGCGTCCTCGTCCCACAGCCGATCGGCCCCGATGGCGAGGACGAGGAGGATGCAGAAGAGGAGAACGAGGACGAAGAGCAGGAGGACGGGGGCGATGAGAACGGAAACGAGGAGGAACAGGACGGCGAGGACGGCAAAAAGGAGGACGAGGAGAAGAGCGAGGACGAAAACGAGCGAGAGGACGAAGACGAGAAGGACGATGACGAAGAGGACGGGGACGACAGCGGCGAAAACGACGAGGATCGGACGGACGACCGGGAAAAAGACGGGAAAGACGAGAGGGACGACGACGACTGATACCGTCGGCTGTACGTCGTTACGGATCCTCACCGCTACGGAGTGGGGAGGATCGTCACACGGTTACAGCCGACAGTATGAGCCCGCACGCGCCCCTCCACGCGTGACGGAGCGATCGCCCCGCTGGCGCGGCCCGTAGCGAGGGGTTGAAACCCGTCGGGGGTGTAGCGCCGGACGATGCGGAGGCTCCATGCGCTCGCGGTCGCGGGTGTCGTCGGCGTCCTCGCCCTGTCGGCGGCGATCCCCACGCTCGACCCGCGGGTGCCGTTCCCGCTGGTCGCCCTCTACAACCTCTGGTTGCTCGCGACCGTCGCGGTCCTCGTCGCGACGGTGATCCTCCTCTTCGTCCGGTTTTTTTCGCTGATCACGGGGGGACGGAGGAGATAGACGGAGGACGTTCGACACCCCGTCCACACCCGACACGCCGAGCATACGCGTGATGCCCGGCCGCAAACGGGCGGAGATGGATCGGGAGGCCGGACGGGGAACGAACGGTTCGGATCCGAATACCGCGGGTTTAAGCGAACCGTCGGGTACCAACGAAGTATGAGCAACGGTGAGCAGGAACTCGGCATCACCGAATCGAAAGAACACAGCCCCGGCGAGTGGTACGCCGAGGTCGTTCGCAAGGCGAAACTCGCCGATTACGCGCCGATGAGCGGCTTCATCGTCACCCGACCGCGGGGGTACGCGCTCTGGGAGGCGATCCAGTCCAACCTCGACGGCCGGTTCAAGGAGACGGGAGTGCAGAACGCGTACTTTCCCCTCTTTATCCCCGAGAGCTACCTCGAACGCGAGAAGGACGTCGTCGAGGGGTTCGACCCCGAGGTGGCGTGGGTCACGCAGGGGGGCCACGAGGAACTCGAGGAGCGCCTCGCCGTGCGCCCGACCAGCGAGTCGATCATCGCGCCGTTCCTGAGCCAGTGGGTCCGCAGCCACCGCGACTTACCCCTCAGAGTGAACCAGTGGTGTTCCGTGGTTCGGTGGGAGGCCACCGAGACCAAGCCCTTCTTCCGGACCAAGGAGTTCCTCTGGCAGGAGGGCCACACCGCCCACCGGGACCGCGAGGACGCCTGGGACGAGACGATGCTTCGGCTGGAGCAGTACGAGACGGTCTACGAGGAGGTGCTCGCCATCCCGGTGATGCGGGGACGAAAACCCGAACACGACAAGTTTCCCGGCGCCGATACCACTACCACTGTCGAGGCGCTCATGCCCGACGGCAAGTCGGTACAGGGTGCGACCTCCCACCACCTCGGCCGGTCGTTCGCCGAGGCGTTCGACATCACCTACGTCGACGAAGAGGAGGAGGAACGGGTCGCCCACACCACCTCGTGGGGGCTCTCGTGGCGCGCGCTCGGCGCGCTGATCATGACCCACTCGGACGACCAGGGGCTCGTCCTTCCCCCGACGGTCGCGCCCGAACAGGTCGTGGTCGTCCCGATCTGGCAGGAGGAGAACCGCGAGGAGGTCCTGGAGTACGGCGAGGGGATCGCCGCCGACCTCGAGGAGGCGGGACTCAGGGTGGAGTTCGACGACCGCGACGAGCGCAACCCCGGCTTCAAGTTCAACGAGTGGGAGCTCCTGGGAACGCCCCTCAGACTGGAGATCGGCCCGAACGAGGTCGAGGACGGGGAAGTGACGGCGGTCCACCGACCGGACGGCGAGAAGACGGTCGAGGGACGCCAGGGGATCGTCGAGACGGTGGAGGAACACCTCGACACCGTCTACGCGAAACTGTACGCGGCCGCCGAGGAGACCTTAGAGGAGAACGTCCGGGACGCCGGGAGTCGCGAGGAGATCCTCGGGACGATCGGCCGTTTTGGAGGGTACGTCCGCGCGCCGTGGTGCGGCGAGGAGGCCTGCGAGACGGCGATCAAAGAGGAGATCGCCGCCGAGATCGTGATGGTCCCGCTGGAGAAGGCGTCGGACGACGCGGGCGACGAATGTGCGGTCTGTGGCGAGAAAGCCGTCGAAACGGCCTACTTCGCGAAGTCGTACTGATACCGTCGGTCATACCGACATCGACCGCTGGCAGGGCGGAATCACTCGCACTGTGCCCCGTCACAGGGGCACGCGCCGTTGAATATTCCATGACCGACCGTATGAACGCCGCGGCGTCCCGTCGGATCGAACCCCGGGTTATACGACATACTATCACATAAAGAGCGACACGATCGAGGACGCCGCCGATCGCGCCCGACGCGCCGGGATCGGCGCGGCGAGCGACGGGGACCGAAGCGGTGAGCGACGGGGACCGAAGCGGTGAGCGACGGGGACCGAAGCGGTGAGCGACGGGGACCGAAGCGGTGAGAGCGATGAACGCCCGATTGTTGGGATGAAACACCACGAAATCGATCGAAATTCCCGCCGATGGCGAACGAATGTTAATACGTCCCGGTTGTTCATGAGTGACATAAGGATCATAATATGACATTAACACACCCTTAGTCCTTCAGGGGTACGTTGATAAGGGAGAGAGACGCCCGTGGCTGTATGACCAACCACGCTAGCGGGACGACTACCCAACGAGGGCTTGCGGACCCGACCGACGAGCGATCGAACTGCGGGGTCGGCGTCGTGATGGACCTCGACGGGGGGGCGAGCAACGGGGTCGTACGCGAGGGGCTCGAACTGCTCACCAACCTCGAACACCGGGGGACCACGGGTGCGGAGGAGAACACCGGCGACGGGGCGGGCGTGTTGCTCCAGCGCCCCGACGGATTCTTCGAGGGCGTTCTCGACTGCGACCTGCCCGAGACCTACGCGGTCGGCTCGCTGTTCTTCCCGCAGGAACCCGACGCCCGCGAGGCGCTGCAGGATCTGGTAGTAGAGACGCTCGCAGAACACGATCTGGAGGTGTTCGCGTGGCGGGACGTCCCGACGGACAACGGCGAGATCGGCCGGACGGCGCTGGATTCCGAACCCGACGTCCGGCAGTGTTTCGTCGAACCACGAGGCCTCTCGACCGGGGAGTTCGACCGCGCGCTCTACGTCGGGCGACGGGCGCTGGAAAACCGGGTCAAAGAGGCGGCAAACGAGGAGTGGAGCCGGTTCTACGTCTGCTCGCTGGACCGCAAAACGGTCGTCTACAAGGGGCTGTTGAAGGGCGAGCAGGTCCCCGCCTACTACCCCGACCTGACGGACGAGCGGGTGAAATCCACCTTCGTGATGGTCCACGAACGGTTCTCGACGAACACGCTGGGCGCGTGGCACCTCGCACACCCCTACCGGAACGTCATCCACAACGGCGAGATCAACACGATCCAGGGCAACATCAACTGGATGCGCGCCCGCGAGACGGATATCGCACACGCCGAGTTGGACACCGAGACGATCAAGCCGATCATCGACGACCTCGAACAGTCCGACACCGCGAGCGTGGACAACGCGCTGGAACTCCTGTTGCAGGGCGGCCGGGACCTGCCCCACGCGCTGCGAATGCTCATTCCAGAGGCGTGGCGCGACGAGGCCAACGACCTCCCCGAGGACCGAAAGGCGTGGTACGACTTTCACGCCAATCTGATCGAGCCGTGGGACGGCCCCGCGCTGGTCGCGGCGACGGACGGCGACCGGGTCGGCGCGGTGCTCGACCGCAACGGCTTCCGGCCGTGTCGCTACGACATCACTACTGATAACACGCTGATCATGGCGAGCGAGGCCGGCGCGGTCGACAAGGATCCGAGCGAGATCGAGGAACGCGGTCGGCTCCAGCCCGGCCAGCTGTTCCTCGCGGATCCAGAGGAGGGACGGGTCATCCCCGACGCGGAGGTCTTCGACGGGTTGATCGACGAGAAGTACGGCGAGTGGGTCACCGAGAACCAGGTGAACGTCAACGACCTCGCCGACGACCTGACGAACCAGGGCTCGACCGACGAACGGCCCCGTCCGGACGACCTCTCGCTCGCAGAACTCGACGACGACCTGCGGAGCCTGCAGGCCGCCTTCGGCTACACCCACGACGAACTCGACAACCTGCTCGAACCGATGGCGAAGCGGGGCAAGGACCCCATCGGGTCGATGGGCGACGACACCCCCCTGTCGGTCCTCTCCGATTTCAATCGGCCGCTGTTCTCGTACTTCAAGCAGCTGTTCGCGCAGGTGACGAACCCGCCGCTGGATTACATCCGCGAGGAGCTGGTCACCTCGATGGAGAGCCGGCTGGGCTTCCAGCGCAACCTCCTCGACGAGTCGCCCGAACACGCCCGCCAGCTCGTGGCGGACTCGCCGATCCTCTCGGACCGCCAGACCGCCGAGGTCAAGGCCCTCGACCGCGACGGGCTCTCCTCGAGCGTGGTCGACATCACATACGACCCCGAGACGGACTTAGAGAGCGCGGTCGAGAGGGTACGAGGAGAAGCCGTCGAGGCGATCGAAGCCGGTGCGGAGATAATCGTGCTCTCGGATCGGTCGACGGGTCCCGACCGGGTGGCGATCCCGAGCCTCTTGACGACCGGCGCGGTCCATCACCACCTCGTGCGAAACGGGCTTCGCAACCACGCCGGCCTCGTCGTCGAATCGGCCGATCCCCGTACCGTACATCAGGTCGCGACGCTCGTGGGCTACGGCGCGGGCGCAGTCAACCCCTACCTCGCCTACCGGACCATCTCCGACCTCGTCGCGGGGCCGGACGGCGCGAACGAGGCCGACGCGATCGCGGGCTACATCGGCGCCCTAGAGGACGGCCTGCTGAAGGTGATGTCGAAGATGGGGATCTCAACGGTCGAGAGCTACCAGGGCGCTCAGATCTTCGAGGCGGTCGGGTTGGACTCCGATTTCGTCGCCGAGTACTTCGAGGGAACCGAGGCGCGCACGGAGGGGATCGGCATCGAGGAGATCGAGGAGGACCTGCTCGCACGCCACGCGGTGGGCTTCGGCGACGATCCCGACATCGAGCGCCAGGGCGAGTTCGAGAACAGATCAGGAGGAATTCACCACCAGTGGAACCCCGAGACGGTGGGAATCCTCCAGCAGGCGGTGCGGGCGGGCGACTACGAGCGGTACCGGGAGTTCGCCGAACTCATCAACGACCAGGGCGAGGAGCTCCAGACGCTGCGCGGGCTACTCGAGTTCGACTCCGAAGGGAGGGAGTCGATCCCGATCGAGGAGGTCGAACCCGTTGAGGAGATCGTCAAACGGTTCTCGACGGCGGCGATGAGCCTCGGGAGCCTTTCCCCCGAAGCCCACGAGAACAACTCGATCGCGATGAACCGCATCGGCGGGAAGTCCAACACCGGCGAGGGCGGCGAACCGCCGGAACGCTTCGGCACCGAGAGGGAGTGCAACGTCAAACAGGTCGCCTCGGGCCGGTTCGGCGTCACCAGCGAGTACCTCTCCAGCGCCGACGAGCTTCAGATCAAGATGGCCCAAGGGAGTAAACCGGGCGAGGGCGGGCACCTCCCCGGCGAGAAGGTAAACGAGATGATCGCGCACGTCCGGTACGCGACCCCCGGCGTCGGCCTCATCTCGCCGCCGCCGCTGCACGACATCTACTCGATCGAGGACCTCAAACAGCTGATCCACGACCTCAAAGCGGCGAACCCCGAGGCCGACATCAACGTCAAACTCGTCTCCGAGGCCGGGATCGGCACCATCGCGGCCGGCGTCGCGAAGGCGAACGCCGACGTCGTCCACATCTCGGGCCACTCCGGTGGGACCGGTGCGTCCCCCAGAACCTCGATCAAGCACGCCGGCCTGCCGTGGGAACTCGGGCTCGCGGAGGCCAATCAGATGCTCCACGCCACCGGCCTGCGGTCGCGGATCCGCGTCACGGCCGACGGCGGGATGAAGACCGGACGGGACGTCGCGGTCGCCGCCCTGCTCGGTGCCGAGGAGTACGTCTTCGGGACCGCCTCGCTCGTCACCTCGGGCTGCGTGATGGCCCGGCAGTGTCACAACAACACCTGTCCCGTGGGCGTCGCCACGCAAGCGATGAAGCTGCGCGAGCGGTTCCCCGGCGAGCCCGAGCACGTCATCAACTACATGACGTTCATCGCCGAGGAGCTGCGCGAGATCATGGCCGAACTGGGCTTCGAGACGGTCGAGGAGATGATCGGGCAGGTCGAGTGTCTCAGACAGCGCGAGGACGTCACCCAGCCCAAGGCCAAGAAGCTCGACCTTTCGACCGTTCTCGCCCCGCTCGCGGGCGACGAGCACACCAAGACGAGGGAACAGACTCACGAGATCGACGAGCAGCTCGATCATACGCTGATCGAGGAGGCCGAACCCGCGCTCGCCGACGAGGAACCCGTCGCGATCGAGACCGAGATCTCGAACGTCGACCGCGCGGTCGGCGCGATGCTCTCGAACCGCGTTTCGAGAGCATACGGGGGTGAGGGGCTCGCGGACGACACGATCTCGGTCGGGCTCTCGGGCACCGCGGGCCAGAGCTTCGGGGCGTTTCTCGCGCCGGGGGTCTCGATGCACCTGACGGGCACCGCGAACGACTACGTCGGCAAGGGGCTCTCGGGCGGGAAAATCGTCGTCCGGACCCCGGAGAACGCGGGATACACCGCGGAGGAGAACATCGCGATCGGCAACGTCGCGCTCTACGGCGCGACGAGCGGCGAACTCTACGTCAACGGCCAGGCCGGCGAGCGCTTCGGCGTCCGAAATTCGGGCGTGAAAGCGGTCGTCGAGGGCGTCGGCGACCACGGCTGTGAGTACATGACCGGCGGCGTCGTCGCCGTCCTCGGGGAGACGGGCAAGAACTTCGCCGCCGGGATGAGCGGCGGGGTCGCCTACGTGCTGGACGAACCCGGTGACTTCGCGGAGCGAGCGAACACCGGCATGGTGACGCTCTCACGCGAGCTCTCCGAGCGCGACGAACGCATGCTCCGGCGGCTGATCGAGAACCACGCGGCCTACACCGACAGCGAGCGCGCCCAGGAGATCCTCGAGGAGTGGGACGAGTACAGAGAGCGGTTCGTCAAGGTCATGCCCGACGCCTACAACGAGGTCCTAAAGCAGGGCGCGGAGGACGTTCGAGACGCCCCGCCCGCCCGCCCGGAGGCGGTCGGCACCGTCGCGACCGGCGGCGTCAGCGCCGATTGATCGCCCACGGCCGTCGGTTCCGGCCAACGAACGACCGGAGGGTATAAATTCACGACCTGACATGGGTGGTACATGCCACCACTGAGCGCACTCGACTGGATCGGGCTGGTCGTCCCGTTCGTCGTGTTCTTCGTCATGCTGATCGTCTACTACGTCTGGGAGGGTCGCCGCGAACGTCGGTTACGCCGGGAGTACGAGGTCGAGAATGCCGAGTGAGCTGTTCCTCCAGACGGGCGGGATCGCCGGCGGGGCCGGCGTCTGGGTGCTCGCCACCTTCGGGGCCTATCTCTTCGTCCTCATCGGGATCGGGCTGTACGCCTCGGGGTTGACCGACTCGGTCGGCGACTACGTCATCGGCGGCCGGCAGGTCGGGCCGGTGGTGACGGGCTTTTCCGAACGCGCCTCCGAGATGAGCGGCTGGCTCACGCTGGGGGTTCCCGGCGACGCCTACAACACCGGGATCATGGCCTTCTACAACGGACTGGGGATGATCCCCGCGGACCTCTTCGCGTGGGCGGGGATCGCAAAGCGCCTCCGGAAGTACACCGAGATCGTCCGGGCGGTGACGCTGCCGACGTTCTTCGAGACGCGCTTGCAGGACGATTCAGGACTCGTCAAGGCCACCTCGGCGGTCGTGCTGTTGATCTTCGAGGGCGGGTACGTCGGCGCGCAGATCGTCGCCGCGGGCGTCCTCCTCGAAGTCCTCACCGGTGTCGATCCGTGGATCGGCATCGTCGTCGGCGGGGTCATCGTCGTCGGCTACACGATGCTCGGGGGCTACTTCGCGGTCGCGTGGTCGGACTACTTCCAGGGCGCGATCATCCTCGCGGCGTTCATCGCGCTGCCGGTCGTCGCCGTCAGCACCTACGGGCTGCCGTTCGAGGAGGTGGCCGCCGCCGGCGGCGACTCGTTCGTCAGCATCACGGCCGGCGCGACCGGGTGGGCGGCGCTGTTCGGGATCATCAGCTACGCCGCGATCGGGCTGGGCGTCCCCGGCAACCCCCACGTGATGGTGCGGTTCATGGGGATCGACCGCGTGAAGAACATCCGACTGGCGGCCGTGGTCGCCCAGCTGTTCATGTTCGTCGCCTACATCGGCGCCGCGTTCGTCGGCCTGTACGCGCTCGCGGTCTTCGGGGGCGGGGTCACCGGGGACAACGTGATGCCCCAGCTCACCCTCGAACTCTTCCCCGGCGTGCTCGCGGGGATCGTGCTGGCGGCGGCGCTGGCGGCGATGATGTCGAGCGCCGATTCACAGCTCCTGGTCGCGACCAGCGCCGTCGTCGAGGACGTCTATCACGGCTTCCTCGATCGCGAGGCGACCGAGGCCCAGTTGGTGCGATACTCCCGGATCACGACGCTCGCGCTCGGCGGGGCGAGCATCGCCTTCGCGTTCCTCGCCCAGGACACGCCCGTCTACACGCTGGTGCTCGATTACGCCTGGGGCGGGCTGGGCGCGGCGATCGGCCCGACGCTGATCGCGGCGCTGTGGTGGAAGGGGCTCACCGCCGAGGGCTCGGTCGCGAGCATGGTCGTCGGCACCGTCACGATGATCCTCTGGACCCAGCTCTCGACGATACTCGAAGCGCTGGGCGCCATGCCGGCCGAGTCCTCGGCGTTCCTCTACGGGTTGGTCACCGTCTACGGACTGTTCCCGGCGTTCGTGCTCTCGACGCTGACGCTGATCGGCGTCTCGCTGTCCACGAGACCGCCCGAGGGCGTCGACGAACAGTTCGAGGTCTTCGACAAGCCGCTGTCGGCGGTCACCGCCGGGGGGAGGGCCGGCGGCACCCCGGACTACGTGACCGACGGCGGCACGCGGGAGAAGGCCGTCACGGAGGCCGACGTCGTCCGTGCACACGTCCGGGCATCGGGCTACTGGGACGAGCACGACGATGAACGAGACGACTGACCGGCTCGTCGGCCGGCGCCACGAGCGCGCCGACCTGTCGGTGATCCCGCCGTCGGTCGCCCGCGAGGAGGTCGACTCGAACGGGGCCGTCGGCGCGATCGCCTATCCCCATCGGATCTACGAGGTGTCGGTCGCGATCCCCCGGCGATTCCTCGGCGATCGCCTCGAAGAGTACGTCGTGAGCGTCGATCTCGCCCGTCGGCTCGCAGTCCGGGCCGACACCGTCCCCGAAACCGACACGCGGACCGTCAGGGACGTGCTGGTCGTCCCCGCGGAGCTCTCGGCCGAGCAGGCCGACGAGAAGGTCCGCGAGGCGGTGTTCGGGTGGTGTCTGCGTCGGTTCACGATGGGCGCGCCGCCCGAGATAGCGATCAACGGCGTCGTCGACGTCCACAAGCTGTTCTGGCTCGCCGCCCGCCCCGAGGGTGACGCCATCGTCGACAGCGTCCGGGGTTCCGCCGAGCCGCTCGTCGAGTGACGGAATCCGCGTGAACAATTACTATACTAATCCTGACTAGATACCGCCGTGGGACCGCGTCATACGGTAGCACTTCTTCGGCAAGATTCATAACTACAAGCGTTCTACGCCGGGTATACAGGAGTACCCGAGAGAAGCGAAATGAAATCTGTAAATATATCAAAATTCAAAAATATTGGCCTGTTCGCGCTGCTCGCGGTCGTGTGGGGGATGTCGTATCCCGCGATCAACGTCGGGCTCGAATCGTTGCCGCCAGTGCTCTTCGCGGCGGTGCGATACGACATCGCGGCGCTGTTGCTGTTCGGATACGTCGCCGTCACCCGGACGGCGTGGCGCCCGACGACGTACGACGACTGGACGCTGATCCTCGTCGGAGGCGTGTTGCTCGTGGGCGCGCACTTCGCGCTGTTGTTCTCGGGCCAGCAGTACGTCACCGGCGGGGTCGCCTCGATCGTCCTGAGCCTGACGCCGGTGATGACGCCCGTGTTCGCCATCGCGCTCCTGCCCGACGAGCGCCTCGGCGTCATGGGCGTTCTCGGGCTGGCGTTCGGGCTGCTCGGCGTGGGGATCATCGCCCAGCCCGGCCCGGAGGCGCTCGCGGGCGGCCAGCTCTACGGCGTGGCTCTGCTCGTCGCGAGCGCGATGAGCTTCGCGCTCGGGGCGGTGCTCACCGTTCGGATGCGGACGACGCTGCCGATGCTCCCGCTGCAGGCGTGGATGATGACCGTCGGGGCGCTCTTCTTGCACCTGACGAGCGCCGTTCACCCCGGCGAGACGCTCGCCGACGCGGCGTGGACGCCCGAGGCGCTCGCGGCCGTCGCCTTCCTCGCGGTGTTCGCGAGCGCGGTCGGCTACCTCGCGTACTTCGACCTGCAGGAGCGCGTCGGCCCCATCGAGACCAGCCTCGTCAACTACGCGACCCCCGTGGTGGCGACGACCAGCGGCTGGGCGCTTCTGGGCGAGCCGGTGACCGACGCGACGATACTCGGCTTCGCGACCATCGCCTTCGGCTTCTGGCTGTGTAAGTGGTCGGCGTTCACGTGGAAGGTCTCGGGACTGGCCGACCGCGTGCGCCACCGCCGGGCGTTTCGCTCGCCCGATCTGGTGGTCGTCGGCGGCAACGTCTACTACCGTTGCCGGTAATCACGATCGGGCATCGGTTTTTCGCCCGGCGTACCACACCGGCACACGACTAAGGGGCCGACGGCCCTCGCGGCGAGTGTAATGTCGCTCGAAGGCGAACGAGCACCCGACTTCACGCTCGAAAGCACCGCCGGCGAACCGATCACGCTCTCCGATACCCTCGAGGACGGCCCAACGGTCGTGGTCATCAACCGCGGGCACTGGTGTAGCTTCTGTGGCGAGCAGTTGCAAACGTTCAGCGAGATCTCCTACGACCTCTGGTTCAACGACGACGTAAACATCCTGCCCGTGGTGACGAGTTCGATCGGGGAGGCCACCGAGATGCGCGACCGCTACGACCTCGACATCCAGCTGCTCGCCGACCCCGACGGCGAGGTCGCGGAGCGCTACAGCGGCACCGAGGAGACCAGCCACGGCGTGACGGGCGTCTCGGGCGTCTACGTCATCGACGGGGAGGGGACGGTTCGCTACGAACAGGTCGCCGACGACCTCACCGACCGGGTCTACGGCAACTGGGTGCGCTACTTCATCCGTAACGGCTTCGAGGACCCCTTCTAGAACCGCCGGGGCTATAGGGATCATCGTAACCAATCGGAAACCCCTGTGGCCCATCGACCGACTCAGTCCCTTGATTCCGAGTGAGGAAATCCATGAACTTCTACGATAATCCCTATATGACTCGCGTGGCCGTTCCTTCGATATGGACACCGCGCTCGTCATCGGCGGCACCCGCTTCATCGGTCGCCACACCGTCGAGGAACTGCTCGATCACGGGTACGAGGTGACGATCTTCAACCGCGGGACTCACGAGAACCCCTTCGCGACCGTCGAGGGCGTGACTCACGTCGAGGGCGATAGGGGCGACGAAACGGCGTTGGAGGCGACGGCCGTCTCAGTCGATCCCGATCTCGTGATCGACTGCGTGGCCTACCACCCCGAGGGGGTGCGGACCGCGACCGAGGTCTTTTCCGACTCCCGCTACGTCTACGTCTCGAGCGGCGCGGCCTACGCCCGCCGGGAGGTGCCCCAGCGCGAGGGCGAGACGCCGCTCGAACCCTGTAGTCCGGAGCAGGCCGACGACGACTCGATGGGGAGCTACGGCCCGCGGAAGGCCGAGGGAGACCGGGTAGTCGTGGAAGCCGCCGGACGGGGGATCGAGGCGATGGCGGTCCGGCCCTGCATCGTCTACGGGCCCCACGACTACACCGAGCGCCTCGACTACTGGATCAGTAGGGTAAGAAATCACGACCGGGTCGTCGTCCCGGGCGACGGCCAGCACCTCCAGCACCTCGCGTACGTCGCGGACGTCGCGAGCGCGCTGCGGGTCGTCGGCGAGGACGGGGTCGCGGGCGAGGCCTACAACGTCGGCGACCGGCGACTGCTCACGCTCGCGGAACTCATCGAAACGATCGCCGACGCGGCGGGAACCGACGTGGAGGTCGTCCCCGCGGGCGAGCGCGAACTCGCCGCGGGCGGCCTCTCGCCGACGGACTTCCCCCTCTACCGGGAGTACCCGCACGTCCTCTCGACGGCGAGGCTCGCGTCGCTGGACTGGGAGTCGACGCCCGTCGGGGAGGCGATGAGCCGAACCGTCGCGGACCACGAGAAGAGCGGCCGCGACGGAAGCGAGCACGACCCCGGCCGCGAGGCGGAAGAACGCGTGCTCGGCGTGCTCGATACGCTCTAACTCCCGACCTCGCGGTCGGCGGTCGAGAACAGCTCCTCGAACTCATTGGGGAGCTGATCCATGAGATCCTCGAACTCCTCGCCGACGGCCTCGGCGAGCGTTCCGAGGACGGCCCTGACCCGCTCGTCGCGCTCGTCGAGGTCGGCGTCGACCCCGCCCGCGATCCGCGCGACGAACTCCTCGCGGGAGAGCGTCGCGGGGTCGCCGTGGTGGTGGGTCAGGCTCTCGGCGATCGGTCGCGGCAGTCGCTCGGCCATGTCGCGGGCTTGGCCCTCGCCGATCCGCTCGCTGAGGACTTCGAGGGTCGCGTGGGTGATCGCGAGCGACTCGCCCTCGTCGAACTCGGCGCTCGATTCGACCCGGTCGTAGAACTCGGCTTCGTCCATACAGGGACGGGGAGCGCCCGGCCCGTCGGCGTCGTGCCTGAGGATTCAGGGGCTTCAAGAGCAAACGGTTTGAGCGGCGGGCGTCTCCTCCCGGTATGTTCGAGAAGTCCAGCTGGATCCGCCTCCCGCGGAACGTCCTGATCGGCCACGGCGTCCTCGACCGGGCCGTCGAGGCCATCGACGACCTGCACCTCTCGGGCCGTCCGCTGATCGTCACCAGCCCGACGCCCAGGGAGATCGCCGCCGACCGCGTGATCGAGGGATTCGGCGATCGGGGGGTCGAGCCGGCGGTCATCGTCGTCGAGGAGGCGAGTTTCACCGCCGTGCAGGAGGTGATCGAGGCCGCCCGAAGCGAGGAGGCGAGCTACCTCATCGGGATCGGCGGCGGGAAGGCCATCGACATCGCGAAGATGGCGAGCGACGAGATCGAAACCGGCTTCGTCTCGGTGCCGACGGCGGCGAGCCACGACGGGATCGTCTCCGGGAGGGGGTCCGTTCCCGAGGGCGACACCCGCCACTCGGTGGCCGCCGACCCGCCCGTCGCGGTGGTCGCCGATACGACCGTGCTCGCGAACGCGCCGTGGGAACTCACGACCGCCGGCTGTGCGGACATCATCTCGAACTACACCGCCGTCAAGGACTGGCGGCTCGCCAATCGCCTGCAGAACGTCGAGTACTCCGAGTACGCGGCGGCGCTCTCGGAGATGACCGCCGAGATGCTCGTGGGCAACGCCGACTCGATCAAGAAGGGCCTCGAGGAGTCGGCGTGGATCGTCACGAAGGCGCTGGTCTCCTCGGGCGTGGCGATGTCCATCGCGGGGTCGTCCCGTCCGGCCTCGGGCGCGGAACACCTCTTTTCCCACCAGCTCGACCGGATCGCCCCCGGCAGGGCGCTCCACGGCCACCAGGTCGGCGTCGGCTCGATCATGGTCGAGTACCTCCACAGCGGCGAGAGCGGCCGCTGGAGCGCGATCCGGGACGCGCTCTCGGGCATCGACGCGCCGACGACGGCGGCCGAACTCGGGATCGAGGAACGGGAGGTGATCGAGGCGCTGACGAGCGCCCACGAGATCCGCGACCGCTACACCATCCTCGGCAACGGCATGAACGAGCGGGCGGCCCGCGAGGCCGCGACCGTGACCGGCGTGATCTGAGACTGTCGGTCATTCCTGTGAATCGACCGCTGGAAGACGGGACCCACTCGCGCGCTGGCCCGTCACAGCAGACACGCGCCCATGAGCGTCCCATGACCGACGGTATGAGCCGTCAGTCCCCGGCCGTGTTCGCCTCCTCGGTCGGCAGCCAGCCGTCGTCGGCGTCGACCCTGCCGGCGAGGACGGCGTTGAGGATCGCGCCGAACAGCAGGATCAGCCCGCCGAGATACAGCCACGTGAGCACCAACAGGACCGCACCGGCGATCCCGTAGAGTTCGACGCTGTCGGCGGTACTCGCGTACACGCGGAAGACCAGCGCCGACAGCGTCCACGCGACCGCCGAGAACGTCGCGCCGGGGATCGCCTCCCGAACCGGGACCGCCTCGGCGGGGAACCGGTAGTACATCGGGAGGAACGCCAGCAAGAACGCCCCGAACAGCAGCGGGACGCTGAGGACGGTCCACGCGGCGCTGTCGACCGCGAGCGAGAGGGCGACACCGACGCCCACGAGCAGGGAGAACGCGAGCACGACCGTCACGAAGACGAGCAGGGTATCGGTGGCCTTGCGCAGGCCCGATCGGCGTTTCCGCGTCCCGTAGACCTCGCTGAAGGCCATGTTGACCGCCTGAAACATCGTCGCCGTGCTGTAGGCGAAGATCCCCGCGGCGATCAGCCCCGCCCGGCGGCGACCGCTTCCACCGCCCGCGATCTGGCCGATCACCGTCTCGACCTCGGGGCCCCGGAGGCCGGTAGCCGACTCAAGCACTCGCGCCGTCGTCTCGGGGCTCTGGACGATCGAGATCGCGATCGTCGCGAGCAACAGGAGGGGAATCAGGGAGTTGAACGCGTAGTAGCCCAGTCCGGCGGCCGTGACGGTGACGTGACGCTCCCGACCGACGGCGACCGCCGTCTTCAGCGCCCGGCCCCACTCGCGGTACTCGATCATCACCCCGATCCTCGGCACGGATGCGGGTAGGCGCTTCGGATCGCGGGCAGGGAAGACTATACGGCTGGCCGGAGAGCGACGAATATGGCGGACGATCACGACCACGACCGCAGGCTCGTCGCCGGCTGGGAGGGGCGGTACTTCGAGGACTTCGAGGTCGGCGACGTCTACAAACACCCCTACGGGCGCACCGTCACCGAGACCGACAACGTCTGGTTCACCAACCTGACGATGAACCTCAACCCGATGCACTTCAACGAGGCCTACGCCGCCGACACCGAGTTCGGCGAGCGCCTCGTCGACGGCACTTTTATTATTGCGCTCGCGGTGGGCATGAGCGTCATCGACGTCTCGATGAACGCCACCGCCAACCTCGGCTACGATAGGATCAGGCATCACGCGCCGGTCTTCCACGGCGACACGATCCTCGCCGAGAGCGAGGTCCTAGAGAAACGCGAGAGCGAGTCACGGGACCACGTCGGGATCGTCACGACCGAACTCCGGGCGTACAACGAGGAGGGAACGAAGGTGCTCTCGCTCGAACGGACGCCGATGGTGCTCAAACGCGAGTACGCCGCACCCTCGCCCGAACGACCGACCGGGTGGCCCGAGGGCGTCGGCACCCAACCCGAGGACCTCGATTAGACGTACTCGTCGAGGAACGCCGCGATCTTCGTGTAGGCCTCGATGCGGTTCTCTAGCTTGGTGAAGCCGTGGCCCTCGTCCTCGAAGATCAGCGTCTCAACGGGGACGTGTTCGCTCGCACGCTCGGCGATCTGTTCGGCCTCACCCACCGGAACGCGGGGGTCGTTCTCGCCGTGGAGGACGAACAGCGGGGCCTCGATCGAATCGATGGTGTTGATCGGCGAGACGGATTCGAGGAACTCGCGGTCGTGCTCCAAGGAGCCGTACTCGGCCTCCCGGAGTTCGCGCCGCCAGTCGCCCGTGTTCTCGAGGAACGTGACAAAGTTCGCGATGCCGACGATGTCGATCCCGGCGGCCCACAGGTCGGGGTACTGGGTGAGCGCGGCGAGCACCATGAACCCCCCGTAGGAGCCGCCGAGCGCGACGACCCTGTTCGGATCGATCTCCGACCGTTCGTGGAGCCACTCGACGCCCGCACGGATGTCGGCGACGCTGTCCATGCGCCTCTCGACGTCGTCCAGATGGGTGTACTCGC
Source organism: Halalkalicoccus sp. NIPERK01 (assembly GCF_030287405.1). Classification (NCBI taxonomy): domain Archaea; kingdom Methanobacteriati; phylum Methanobacteriota; class Halobacteria; order Halobacteriales; family Halalkalicoccaceae; genus Halalkalicoccus; species Halalkalicoccus sp. NIPERK01. Next base: position 308,607 of record NZ_JASVVV010000002.1, read on the forward strand.
GGCCGTACCCCGACGACCCGCGGACGTTGGGCTCGAAGTAGGCGTATCCCCGGTCGAGGAAGTACTGCTTGACCGGGTTGAACGACGGTCGGCGCTGGGCCTCGGGCCCGCCGTGGATGTCGACGATGACCGGCACGCCCCCGCTCGCCCCCTCGGGCAGCGTGAAGAACGCCGGTACCTCCACCCCGTCGAAGCTCTCGAAGCGCACGAGTTCGGACGATGAGAAGCGGTCACGGGGGATCCCCCCCGTGGCGGCGTTCGTCCAGCGTTCGGTCTCGCCCGTTTCGCACTCGACGACGTAGACGGTCGTGTTCTCGGTGTCGCCGGTGGCGCTCGCCGCGAAGCGCTCTCCGGTAGGATCGAAGCTCACGCCGCCGGCGACCCCCTTGGGCAGATCGGGCGCCGGGAACGCGTCGATCGCCGTCCCGTCGACGAGTTCACCCGCCGTGAGCTCCGTGTAGCCGTCGACGTTCCGCGAGTAGACCACCCGCCCGCTCTCCTCGTCCACCGCGACCCCGTCGACGTTCCATCTCCCCCCGTCCTCGACCGTCGAGAGGTCGCCCGTCTCGGTATCGAGACGCGCGAGATACAGCGTGTCGCTGTCGAGATCGGTCACGAGGTAGATCCCGCCGTCGGGCCCCCAGTTCGGGCTCTGGAACCGAACCCGGCCCTCGTGGGGCGTTAGATGGGTCAGTTCACCCGAATCGACCTCCGGAACGTACACGTCCTGATCGAAACTGGAGTAGGCCTCGGTGACGATCAAACGGGAATCGTCGGGACCGAAGCCGCCGACTTTGAGCCAGCCGTCGCCCTCGAAGACGCGAGTCGCCTCCGCGCCGCGCTCGTCGCGGCCCTGCACGTAGACGTCGAAGACCGCCTCGTCGCGGCGGTTCGAGGCGAACGCGAACCGGTCGCCGTCGTGGGACCAGCCGCCGAATCTGTGCTTGGCGCTCGGTTCGCCGGTCAGCGGCGCGATCGAGCCGTCGTCGGACAGGAGAAAGAGCTGTTGGCGCTCGTTCCCGCCCTCGTCCATCCCGAAGACCAGTTCGGGGCGTTCGGGCGAGAAGGCCGCGAAGGTGACCCGCTCGTCGTAGAAGGTGTGTTGCTCGGGCCACGCCCGGGGGGCGTCGAGCGACCACACCTGCGGGACGCCCGTGGTGTCCATCAGGAAGGAGAGCCGCTCGCCCTCGGGACCGAACGACGCCCCGTAGGCGCTGCGGACGTTGAGATAGCGTTCGAACTCGTATGCCATGTGGCGGCGTGTCTCCCCGGCGGTATAGGGGTTCGGATCGCAGCGTCGACGAGGCCGGTACAGTTCATCAACCGACATGTGGTGTACGGGACGAGCCGTCCCCGACCCGCCACGTTCGTCGGGCGGCGCCGAGCGAACAGGTTTTTATCACACCGATTCCTGTCCGAGCGTATGAATGTCGCGTTCGTCCACGCCGTGCCCGACGCCGAGACGGCGCTGGCCGGACGAACGCGGTATCTCGCGGAACTGTTCGCGGGGCGGGGCCACGACGTGCGGGTGTTCTGTCGGCGGTGGTGGGACGGAAAGTACGAGGAGTTCGAGCGCGGGGGCGTGAGCTACCGCGCCGTGAGCGACTCCGAGCGCTGGTTCGCCCCCCGCCTCCCCGGCGCGCTCGGCGACGTTCGCCCGGACGTCGTCCACGCCGCCGGTTCGGAGCCGGGCGCCGTCCTCGCCGCCCGACTGGCGGGCGCCCGGCTGGTCGTCGAGTGGTGTGGCGAGGAGGCCCCACGGCTGCTCGACCGGGCGTTCTCGGCCGCCGATCGGGTCTGCGTCCCCTCCGAGCACGTCCGGACGAAGGTCCGCGAGCGGGGCGCGGACGCGACGGTCGTCCCCGAGGGACTCCCCATCGAGGCTGTTCGGGCGGCCGAGCCCTCGGGGTCGGCGGCGCTCGTCTGGGCGGGTCGACTCGACGAGCACGCGGGCCTCGAGGGGTTGTTGCTCGCGCTCGCGGAGTTCGGGGACCGGGAGTGGCGAACGCTCGTGATCGGCGAGGGTCCCGAACGGGAGCGCTACGAGCGGTTGACGGCCGACCTGCGGGTCGAACACCGGGTGGACTTCGTCGGTCGGCTGGCCGTCGAAGAACGCATCGCCCGTTTCAAGGGCGCACACGCGGTCGTCCACACGGCCGATCGCTGTCCGTTCGCGGGCGACCTCCTGCTCGCGCTGTGGTGTGGCTGCGTCGGGATCGTCGAGTACCGGCGCGATTCGGCGGCCCACGAACTCGTCGCGGGCCACGAGCGGGGGATCGGTGTGACCGACGAGGAGGGACTCGTCGACGCGATCGAGGCCGCCGCCGGGTTCCCACACGAGAGCTACGACGGCCGCTTCGAGCGGTTCTCGAACGGGGCGGTGGTCGAGCGGTATCGCGAGGTCTATCGCGAACTCGGGATGGGCGAGTGATCAGTCGGCGGTCGGGGAGCCGACGGGGGGGCCGCTCAGATACGCGGCGGCGAGGATCGTCACGGCGATCAGGAAGTCGAGTCCGTGGCCGAGGAGGTGGTGGACGGTCATCGGGACGTATCCGAAGACGGTTCCCAGCCCGACGGCGGTCCGGACGACGAGCGCGCCGAGGGCGATCAACACCAGCAGATACCGTGGGGAACGACGGCGAGCGAAGACGGCCAGGCCGATCAGGAACAGCACCAGCGTTCCCAGCGCCGCGAGCAGGATGACTGCGAGCAACAACGGGGTGTGTTCCGCCGCCGGCCACCCCGACTGAAGGGCGACGCCGAGCGCGTTCATCTGAATCGACGCGACTGTTCGACACCGGCGTACAAGTCCGTTGTGCTTACGGACGGTAAGATGGGCATATACTTCCTCGTGGCCCTCCTTGCGGCAACCACCCTCCCGCAATGAGTTCGACGAACGAGACCCGACGACGCGTCCGTGAACACGTCCATTCCCAGCCGGGGATTCACTTCAACGCGCTCGTTCGTGACTCCGCGTTCGCGCCGGACCAGATCCAGTACCACCTCCGCCGGCTCCTGCGCGCGGGGGAAGTGGCCGAGGAACGGCTCTACGGGCGAACCCACTACTTCCCGCCCGAGCACGACGCCTGGGAACGCCGGACGCTCGCGCTCGTTCGTCGCGAAACCGCCCGCGAGGTGCTGACCCACCTCCTCGAACACGAGGGGGCGAAACCCGCGGCGGTCGCAGACTCCCTCGGGATCGCCCGCAGCACCCTCGAATGGCACCTCGGTCGACTCGAGGAACAGGGGATCGTCGGGAAGGACCGCGACGAGCGCAATCGGGTGACGCTTTTCGTCTCCCATCCCGATCGGACCGCCAGACTGCTCGCGGAGACCACCGACTCGCTTCCGGATCGGTTCGCCGACCGGTTCATGCGGCTGGTCGACGACCTCTTCGAGGAGTGAGTTTCGACGCTCGAACCACAATCGAGAGGGGGACCGGGGTGCAATCGACGGGGTGATGAATCGAGGACGGCGGCCCCGGAGGTCGGCGTGAGTCGAGCGCGGCCCCGGTGGGTCCGGATCGCGCTGGTGTTAGCGGTGCTGTACGCGCTTCTCGCGGGCGTGCCGCTCGCCGGTGCCCACGCCTACCTGAGCGAGACGACGCCCGAAAACGGCGAACAGGTCGAAGAACCACCCGGAGACGTGATCCTCTCGTTCAGCGGCGACGGCGTCCAGCTCGCGGAGGTCTCGGTGGTCGGCCCCGGCGGCGAGGACGTAAGCGGCGAGGCACGCGTCGATCCCGACGACAGCCGCCTCGTCTCGGTGCCGGTCGAGGGCGACGGCGAGGGGACCTACGTCGTCGAGTGGGAGGTGCTCGCCGCCGACGGCCACATCACCGCCGGCTCGTATTTCTTCTCGGTCGGCGACGAGCCCCTCGACCGCGAGCAGGTGATCGGGATCTACGACGAGGAGGAGGAGGAACTCGCGCCGCTTGAGGCGGGCGCACGCGGTCTCGTCCTGCTCGCGCTGGTCGGGCTGGTCGGCGTCCCGCTGACGCTATGGATCGCCGTCTACCCGCTCGCGGGTCGGTTCGCCGTTCCGGTCGACCGTGCGGAACGGCGTGCGCTCGGGCTCCTCGCGTTCGCGGGGGGACTGTTGCTCGTGGGGGTCGTCGGCCTCGGCCTCGCCCAGAGCGCCTCGCTCGCGCCGTTGCTTTCCGTCGACGGGGTCGGGCGCTTTCTCGGCACCGACCTCGGGGCACTCTGGGTCGTGCAGTTGGGGCTCGCCGCGGTGGCCCTCGGAGCCCCGCTCGCCGCCCGATACCGATCGCTGAGGCGGCGCTACTGGCTGGGCGGGGCGCTCGTGGGCGCGGTGGGCGTCCAGCTCACGGTCAGCGCGACGAGCCACTCGGCGGGCCTGCTCGACGGGCTGGAAGGGGTGCTCGTCGATTTCGCACACATCGCCGGCGCGGCGTTCTGGGTCGGGGGCTTGCTCACGCTCGCGGTCGTTGTCCCCGCCCTCCTGAACCGGGCCGCGGCGGCCGACCGGGCGGCGATCGCCGCCGAGACGATCCGGCGCTTCTCGGTCGTCGCGCTCGTCGGCGTCACGCTCGCGGCGACGACCGGGCTGGTTCTGGCCGCGTGGCACGTCCCGAGCGCGGAGGCGCTGCTCTCGACGGTCTACGGGACCGCCCTCTCGGCGAAGACGCTGCTCGTCCTCCTCGCGCTCGGGCTCGGCGGGTTCGTCCGGTTCGTCCTGTTGCGCCGGCTCAGGGGGGCGAGCGACGCGAGCGCGTTCACCCGCGGCGTGCGGATCGAGGCGGGCGTTCTCGTCGCCGTCGTCCTCCTGTCGGCCGTGATCACCTCGGTACCGACCGCCGCCGTCGCCGGTGGCGGTCCCGGCGAGACGAGCGTCGACGGCGGGGACGTCTCGCTCTCGGTTCTGCCCGCCGAGGAGGGCAACGGGGTCGTGTTGGTCGACGAGGGCGAGCCGGTCGTCATCGAGACGGCCTTCGACGACGAGGCCGAGGACGTGAGTCTGCTCATGTACAACTCACAGGAGGACGTGACGCTCACGACGGAGTTGGAAGCGACCGAGGAGGGGCCCTACGCGACGGTACAGACGCTTCCCGCGCCGGGGAGCTGGGAGGTCCGCGTCTCGGCGCTGGTCGGGGGTACGTACACGGCCGAGTGGTTCGAGCTCTTCAGCGTCCCCGATCACCCGGGGCACGATCACGACCACACCGCACCCGTCGACGAGTCGTTCGTCACGTGGCTCCGGCTCGGCGCGCTCTGTGTCGGCGTCCTCGGAACGACGGCGGTCGCCGTCGAGACGGTGCTGTTCGACCGACGAGCACGGTAGCGGGTGGTTTCGATAACTGTACCATAACCAACAATAATACACGGCGACAGCCATCGGTATGGACACGACACGGCGGCGGTTCGTGCAGGTGGCGGGAAGCGGAGCGGCGGTCGGTCTCGCCGGGTGCATCGGTGACGACGGAGGGGACGGGGACGACGGCCACGACCACGACGATCACGATCACAGCCACGAGGGGGAGGGGAGCGGGGAGGCCGTCGGCAGCGAGGGGTTGATCTACGCGTTCGCGCCCGATACGATCGCGGTCATCGATCCCGAGGCGGGAGACGTCGTAACGGAAATTTCGGAGGAGATCGACGGCGCGGAGTGGGGCGATACACGAATCACGAGCGATCACTCGCGGATCTTCGCCAACGAGGGGGCGACGGCACAGGTGGTAGTGATCGACACGGAGACCCGCGAGATCGCCGACCGCGTGGACGTCGGCCCGGACCCGACCCACATCTACAACCCCGTCGAGGGCGAGATCTGGACCCACTCGGACGCCGAGGGGACCTTCTACGTGATCGACGTGGAATCGCTCGACGTGACGCCTGTCGAAGCCGGCCTCGAAGGCGAGGGTCACGGCAAACTCCTCGCGCACGAGGACCTCGGGACGACCGCCTACGCGACGAACGTGATCGACCCCGCCGTGCTCGTGATGGACCTCGAAGGGCGCGCGCGCGTCGACGAGATCCCCCTCGAGGGCGAGGGCGGCACACACTACAAGGCCTACGCGCCCGAAACCGGCTACGCCTACTTCCAGCGCGCGGGCGGACCGGGCGGGACGGCGGTGATCGACACCGTGACGAACGAGGTCGTCGACGCTCTCGAAGTCAGCGGGGGAATGTACATCACGCCCGACGGGACGTGGCTGGGCGTCCTCGGCGAGGACGAGGTCAGTTTTCTCGACGTGACGAGCGAGGAAAGCGAGATCGTCGCGTCGGTGCCCGTCGAGGGCGGCCCCGACGCGCTCCGATACCACGAGGTCGACGGGACCCTCTATGGCTTTACGGCGAACACGCTGACCCCCGACGCCTCGGTGATCGACCTCGACGCCTTCGAGGAGGTCGATCGGATCGAGGTCGGCGACATCGAGCGCCCGGAGGGGGCCGAGTTCCTCCACCGCTCGGGCGTCGCTGGCGCGAACTACTTCATCACGCCGGCCGACGCAGACGGGACCGTCGCTATCGTCGACATGGAAAGCATGGAGCTCATCGCGCAGGTCGAGGTCGCGCCCGGCGTCGACACCGTTCAGTTCGTCGGCGATTCCGGAAGCGGCCACACCGGTCAATGAAAAGAGCGCTCGGTTACTGCCCGTCGCCGGTCTCGATCGGGGTGCGGATCATGCTGCCCCACTCGGTCCACGAGCCGTCGTAGTTGCGGACGTCCTCGAAGCCCAGCAGTTCGCGCAGCGCGAACCACTCGATCGAGGAGCGTTCGCCGACGCGGCAGTAGGCGATGGTCGACTCCTCGCCGTCGATCCCCTTCTCGGCGTAGAGCTCGCGCAGTTCCTCGGCGCTCTTGAACGTGCCGTCGTCGTTCAGGATCGTCGGGACGGGAACGTTCGAGGCGCCGGGGACGTGCCCGCCGCGCTGGGCGGTCTCCTGCAGCCCTTCGGGCGCGAGGATCTCGCCGGTGAACTCCTCGGGCGATCGGACGTCCACGAGCGGCAGGCCCTGCTCGATCGCGGTGTCGACGTCGTCCCTGTACGCGCGGATCGACTCGAAGGGGCCCCGGGCGTTGTACTCCTGCGGGGAGAAGTCGGGTTCCTCCTCGGTCAACGGGTAGTCGTTTGCGACCCAGTACTCCTTGCCGCCGTTCAGGACGCGGGCGTCCTCGTGGCCGTAGTACTTCGCCTGCCAGTAGGCGAAGATCGCGAACCAGTTGGGGACGCGCCCGCCGCCGTAGAACACTATCGTACTGTCCTCGGTGATCCCCGCCTCGCCCATCGTCTCCTCGAAGGCCTCTTTCGAGAGGATGTCGCGGGTCTGCTGGTTGGTGAAGTCCTCCTCCCAGTCGAAGAAAATCGCGCCCGGCGCGTGGCCCTCCTCGTACGATGTGTACTCCGAGTCAGCAGTTACAGTCGGGTTGTTCACCTCGAGCAGTCGGTACTCGGGGTCGTCGCTCTGGAACTCGTCCAGATGATCCTCCACCCAATCCGCACTCACGAGCACGTCGGTATCATAATCGCTCATACGGGTCGCCCTACGACCCCCACCCTATCAGGTCTTATGGCGGCGGCCGGATACGTCGGTTCACCCTGAAAGACGCAATATTTGTCCCTACCGATCGCCGTTTGCGGCCTCGACGGCCCGGACCGCGGCGACGTTCTCGGCCACGTCGTGGACCCGGACGATGTCCGCGCCGCGCTCGGTCGCGAGGGTCGTTCCGGCAACGGTTGCCGCCGTTCGGTTTTCCGCCTCGCGGTCGATCCGATCGAACATCGACTTCTGCGAGTGGCCGATCAACACCGGACAGCCCAGCGCGTGGAACTCGTCGGCCCGGCCGAGGATATCGAAGCTTTCAGCGGAGTTCTTCGCGAAGCCGATGCCGGGATCGACGATGATCTTCTCGCGATCGAGTCCGGCCTTCTCGGCGAGCAACACCCGTTCTGCGAGGTCGTGTATCACGTCCTCGACCACGTCGTCGTACTCGACATCGCGGTCGGGATCGACCGGCGTATCGAGGCTGTGCATCACCACCAGCGGCGCGTCGTACTCGGCGGCGACGAAGCGCATCTCGGGATCTTCGAGACCGCTGACGTCGTTGAGGATATCGGCACCGGCCTCCATGGCCGCGCGTGCGACCGCGGCCTTGCGGGTGTCGACCGAGACCAGCACGTCGAGGTCGGAGATCCGTTCGACGACGGGGACCACGCGCTCGATCTCCTCCTCGGTGGGGACGGGATCCGCGCCCGGTCGGGTGCTCTCGCCGCCGACGTCGATGACGTTGACGCCGTTCTCGACCATCCGCTTCGCCTGCGCGACCGCGTCCTCGGTCGCCTCGTAGCGCCCGCCGTCGTGGAAGCTGTCGGGCGTGACGTTGAGGATGCCCATCACCGCCGTCCGGTCCTCCCACGGGTAGCCCTTTCCAGTGGAACGAACGCCGATCCCGAGCGCCTCGCGGACGTTCCGGGCGACGACCGGCAGGCCGTAGGGCTGGCCCTCGAGTTTCTCACAGAGCCGCTTGAACTGCGCGAGCGTCCCCATCAGGACGACGTCGAGGGTCTCCTCGTCCTGGTCGTTGAGCCCCGACTGGGCGCACTCCCCGCCCAGCGAGAGCATCTCCTCCTTCAGGTACTGGGCCTGTCGGCGCTGGACGCGGGTCTTGAGCACGCGGTGGACCGCCTTCCCGCGCATCCGCCAGACGCCCGCAGACGTGACGTGCGAGCCTTCGAGGGCCTTGCGAGCCTCGCCCAGATCCCGCACCCGCTTCGGGATCTCGGCGCGCGTCCAGCGCTCGCGGGCCTCCGCGACGGTGAAGAGCGAGCCGGTGACGAGCACGCAGTCGTCGGGCCCCGCCTCCGAAAGCGCGCGGGTGAGCGCCCCCGAGACCGCGCCACGGGTCTTGACGTCCGCGACGCCGCGCTCGGCGAAGACGCGCGCGAGCACCTCGCGGTCTTCCGACCTACTGAGGTCGGGTTGGGTACAGACGACGTGGTCCGGTTGGGGGAGCGCCTCCGCCATTCCCCGGTGGTCCTTCTCGTGCATCGCGCCGACCACGAGAAAGAGGTCGTCGTACTCGAACTCCGCGAGGGTTTCGGAAAGCGCCTCGCAGGCCCCGGGGTTGTGCGCCCCGTCGAGTACCGTGAGGGGCCCCTCGCCCATCACCTCGAAGCGACCCGGCCAGTGTGCGTTTCGCAGGCCCGTCCGGATGTCGGCCTCGGAGACCGCCCCCGCCTGCCGGGCGAGCGCCGCCGCCACCCCCGCGTTCCGAGCCTGATAGCTTCCCAGCAGCGGGATTCGGGCCTCGACCGCCCAGTCGGAGCCCGCGAGCGTGATCGCGCTCTCGACGTGGTTCGTCCGCCCGCCGTACTCGGTCCGGACGTCCCCGTCGCTTCCAACGGTGAGGACCTCGCCGGCCTGTTCGGTGACGGCGTCGAGCGCTTCTCCCTCGGCGGCCGTCACGAGCGGCCCCTCGGCGGGCGCGACGTGGGCCTTGTCGCGGGCGATCTCCGCGATGGTCTCCCCGAGGATGCCGGTGTGTTCGAGGGTCACGCTCGTGACGGCGCTCGCGACGGGGTCGACCACGCTGGTCGCGTCATAGCGCCCGCCGATCCCCACCTCCAGGACCGCGACGTCCACGTCGCGACGGCCGAACTCCCAGAGCGCCATCGCGGTCATCACCTCGAAGAAGGTGGGGGCCTCGCCTCCGGCCGCGCGCTCGACGACGTGGGGTTCGACCCGCTCGACGAACTCCGCGAGGGCGCCCTTGGTCATGGGGCGCCCGTCGACCTGCACGCGCTCGCGGACGTCGTCGAAGTGCGGCGAGGTGTACAGCCCGACCGAGAGCCCGGACTCGCGGAGGATCGACTCGGTCATCTTCGCCGTGCTGCCCTTCCCGTTGGAGCCGGCGATCTGGACGTACTCGACGCCCTCGTGTGGGTCGTCGAGGTGGCGCAGGAGATCGGCCGTCGACTCCGTGCCGGGTTTCGGCCGGAAGCGCCGCAGGTCGAAGAGGAAGTTCGCGGCGTCGTGAAACTCCATACGGATGGCAGAGACGGCGGGCGCTTAGGCGTGTCGGAGCGAGCTACTGGAGCTTCACGAGCCGTGCGTTGAACGCCCCGCTGGGGATGCCGGTGAGTCCCGCGAGGAGGTAGCCCCCGTCGGACGTCGCGAGCAGTTCGGTCGGGTGGTCCGACTGGAACCGTTCCGCGCTCCCCTTCGAAATCGTCCGGAGCCACCGCGTGTGCCCCGCCCCGTCCACCCGCCCGAGGCCGAACCGACCGTCGATCGACCCGATGAACGCATAGCCGTCCTCGCACGCGACGAGCGTCCCGCTGTGCCCGCCGACGTTGTCGAAGGTCGTCCCGTCGAGGTCACCGTAGGTCCCCGTCCATCGCTCGGCGCCCGCGGCGTCGACGCCTACCAGCCAGAGGTCGGCGTCCCCGCGGTCCGTCTGCGAGGACCGGGTGGTCCCGAGGAACACGAAACCGCCGTCGGTACGGACGATCGACGACGCCTCGTCGGTACACCGCTCGCCGTAGGTCTCGCTCCAGACAGCCTCCCCCTCGGCGTCGACTCGCACCAACCACGCGTCCTGACGGTCGAACCCGTCGGACGTCGTGAACCCCGCGAGGACGAACCCGCCGTCGGTCGTCTCGACGAGCGAGCGCCCGACCTGAGAGCCCTCGCCGCCGTAGGTTCGACTCCACTCCTCGGTGCCGTCGACGGCGGCCTTGACCAGCGCGAAATCGAGTCTCTCCTCCGCGTCGACCCCGACGCCGATCATCGCGAACCCGCCGTCCGTGGTTCGAATCAGTTCGCTCACCCCGAGCTCGGTGGTTCCGTAGAACTCGCGCCACAGTTCCTCGCCGTCCGCGTCGATCCCGACCGCGACCGCTGGCGCGCCGAACTCGTTCGACGCCCGGCCCGCTACGAGATAGCCCCCGTCGTCGGCCGCCACGAGCGCGTCGGGGTACAGGTCGGGATACACCCACGTCGAGAGCACGTCCCCGTCGGCCGGATCGACGAGCACCAGCCAGCCGCCGCCCGCTGCCGCGGACCGCCCCGTAAAGGCGTACCCCGCCGGCGTCTCGACAGCGTCCTGAACCGTATCGACGCTGAACGCCGGCCCCGTCGAGCCGTACGTGCGATCCCAGACGATCTCCGGCGACGATCCCTCGGGTCGCGCGACCCCGATGCCGGGTGCGATCCCGAGGGTCGTGATGCCGCCCCCGACTGCCCGAAGCACTGCTCTGCGTCCCACCGAGAACCGCTCGTGTCCCTCCATGGTCCGCGATAGAAACGCGTTTCGAGGGGATAAGAATTGTTTCTGATTGACCGAAATGATCTCCGGAATCGAGCGGCGATCACTCGGGCCGGACCGTTCCCCGATCTACGACCTCCGAGCGCTCGGCGTGGTCGCGGGCGTTCTCGACGTAGTGGGCCGCGGCGGCGGCCGTCCGGCCGTCGCCGTCGAGTTCTTTGACGACCTCGGCGGGCGCACCGGCGACCAGCGTTCGGGCCGGCACCACGGTCCCCTCGGTGACGGTGCTGTTGGCCGCGACGATGGCCTCCTCCCCGACGGTCGCCCCGTCGAGGACGATCGCACCCATCCCGACGAGGCTTCGCTCGCCCGTCTCTGCGGCGTGGACGATCGCGTTGTGGCCGACGGTCGTATAAGAGCCGAGTTCGGTTCGCTCGTGGAGGGTGGCGTTGTCCTGGACGTTCGCGCCCTCGCGCAGGGTGATGGTGCCGTGGTCGCCCCGCAGGACCGCGCCGGGCCAGACGCTCGTTTCGGGTTCGAGCACCACGTCGCCGATGACGACCGCGCTCTCGTCGACGTACGCCGAGTCGGCGATCTCCGGGTCCGTACTGTCGAAGGATCGAATCACGCTCACGGGGTCGAAGGCGGAGCGGATAAACCTTCACTCGTCCCGGTCACTCCCGACGCGGCACGACGTTATCGCGTCCCGCCGCGTACGGTGGTCATGAGCGACGACCACGAGGCGCAACGAACCAGGCCGGAAACGGAGGAGAGCTACGGGATCCCCGGTAGCGACGAGGGGATGCTTCCCTGGGAGTTCGTCGCCGGGGCGATGGAGGGCGACCGTAACTACTGGGTGTCGACGACGCGGCCCGACGGCCGTCCGCACGTGCGGCCCGTCTGGGGCGTCTGGGTCGACGGCACGTTCCACTGTGGGGGCGGCGGACGCACGCGCTGGGCGCGAAACCTCGCGGCGGGGTCGGGGATCGCCGTCCACCGTGAGAGCGGCGACGACGTCGTGATAATCGAGGGGATGGCCGAGAGACTCGACCAGGAGAACGCCGACCCGGAGCTGATCGAGCGCCTCGACGCGGCCTACGAGGCGAAGTACGGGATCCGCCACGGGACGCCCTTCTGGGCGATCCGTCCATGGAAGGTCCTCGCCTGGAGCGACTACCCGACCGACGCGACCCGCTGGGAGTTCGAGTGACCCGCGAAAGTCGCGCGTTCGGATCGGCGTGGATCGGCGCGCCGGAATAGCACGAACCCGCTTCGCTCGTTCGCTGACTCCGGCCCTCTTTCGCTTCGCTCAGTCGTGCCGGAACGCCCGCGATCCGGTGAAGACCATCGCCATGTCGTGCTCGTCGGCCGCGGCGATCACGTCCTCGTCGTTGACGGAGCCGCCGGGCTGGATCACCGCTTCGATGCCCGCCTCCGCCGCCTCCTCGATCCCGTCGGGGAACGGGAAGAACGCGTCCGAGGCCATGGCCGCGCCCTCGCTGTCCTTGCCCTCGGCGTGCTCCTCCGCCTTCATCGCCGCCAACCGGACGGCGTCGACTCGACTGACCTGCCCCATCCCGACGCCCACGGTTTCGGTCCCCTTCGCGAAGAGGATCGCGTTCGACTTGACGTGTTTGATGGTGTGCCACGCGAACAACAGCGACTCGAATTCTTCCATACTTGGCTCGCGTTCGGTGACGACCTCCAGGTCCTCGCGCGCGAGGTGCTGGTCGTCGGCCTCCTGGACCAGCCGCCCGCCTTCGAGCTTCTTCTCCCGGAGCGCGGGTTTCAGATCACCAACGGGGCCCGTATCGAGCACCCGGAGATTCTCCTTCTCGCGGAGGACCGAGAGCGCTTTTTCACTGTAGTCGGGCGCGACGACGACCTCCTTGAACGAGTCGACGATCCGCTCGGCCGTGGACTCGTCACACGCGCGGTTCAGCGCGACAATGCCTCCAAAAGCGCTCATCGGGTCCGTCGAGAGCGCGCGGTCGTAGGCCTCGCTCACGGACTCGGCGGTCGCACAACCGGCAGGGTTCGTGTGCTTTATGACTGCGGCGGCCGGCTCCTCGAACTCCTTGACGAGTCCGATCGCCGCGTCGGCGTCGTTGTAGTTGTTATAGGAGAGCGCCTTCGCGCCCTCGTTCAGCTGTTCTGCATGAACCACGGTCGCCCGCTCCTCGGTTTCATCGCGATAGAGCGCGGCCGCTTGGTGAGGATTCTCGCCGTATCGGAGTTCGTTTCCGCGGTCCTCGCTCGTGACTCGCCGGGCGGGAAACCGCTCATTGGAATCGCCCTCGATCCGGACCTCCTCGCCGTCGACCTCGACCTTCCCCTCGGCGACCCAGCGCACCGCCCGCGGATAGGCGCGGAACTCGGCGTCGTGGAGCACGCGCTCCTTCAGACTCGCCTCGTCGTCGCCCTCGTAGACCGGCACCGCCTCCTGGGTGACGATGGGTCCCGCGTCCACGTCCTCGGTGACGATATGCACCGTGCAGCCCGTGACCCGGACGCCCGCCTCCAGAACCGCCTCGTGGGCGTTCATGCCCGGGAACGAGGGCAGGAGCGCGGGGTGGACGTTCAGCGTTAGCGGCGCGCCCTCGAGGAACTCGCTCGTCAACACGCGCATGTAGCCGTCCAAACAGACCAGATCGAGGTCGTACTCCGAAAGTACGTCGAGGATCCGGCGCTCGTGGGACTCGCGGGCTTCGTCCTCCCCGCGTTCGACGATCTCAGTGGGAATCCCGCGGTCCTCGGCCTTTTTCAGTACCGGCGCGTCGGCGTGGTTCGACAGCACCACCGCGAGTTCGGCCCCGCCGGGCGCGCCGTCGGCGATGCGCATGAGGTTCCTGCCGCGATTGCTCGCCAGCCCCGCAACCTGTGTCATACGTCGAGGGGCGACCGCGAGTCCAAAAGTCGTTGCGGTCCGGACGGAGGTAGTATGCACGTTCGCGCAATATAGACGGGTGATATCGGGATCGTACGGCGTATTCTATGCACGGAGGTGGTCCGACACCGACACGGTTTTGCCGCGGGCGTCGGTAGCGCCGCGTATGGACGACCAGCGCTCCGATCCCCTCTACGCCGTGTCGCCGCTCGACGGGCGGTACGCCTCGCGTACCGCGCCGCTCGCGCCCTACGCGAGCGAGGCCGCGCTCATGCGTGCCCGGGTGCGCGTCGAGGTCGAGTACCTCGTCGCGCTCGCCGATCTCGACGCCACTCCGTTGGTCATCGACGACGAGGAGCGGGAGGTCCTCAGGGGGAGCTACGAGGGGTTCGGCCCCGAGGACGCCCGGCTGATCAAGCGGATCGAGACCGAGGGCTACGGCGGGTACGACGCGACGAACCACGACGTGAAGGCGGTCGAGTACTTCGTTCGCGAGCGTCTCCCGGAGGGACTCGACGCCGAGCAGTGGATCCACTTCGGGCTGACCAGCGAGGACGTGAACAACCTCGCCCACCGCCTCCTCTTGAAGCCCGCCGTCTCGGAGGTGCTGGTGCCCGCGCTCAGGGAGGTCCGGGACGCGCTCGCCGACCTCGCCCGCGAGAACCGCGCGATCCCGATGCTCGCGCGGACCCACGGCCAGCCCGCGACGCCCACCACCTTCGGCAAGGAGATGGCGGTCTACGCCGCCCGTCTCGGGCGCGCGCTGGGGCGAATCGAGCGGGCGAACGAGGGGCTCGCGGGCAAACTCGCCGGCGCTTCGGGCACCTACGCCGCGCACGTCGCGGCCTACCCCGAGGTCGACTGGCGGGCGTTCGCCCGGGAGTTCGTCGAGGGGCTGGGCCTTGAACACCTTCCGCTCGCGACCCAGGTCAACCCGTGTGACGATCTCGCTCGGCTCTTCGACGCCCTCCGGGGCGCGAACGACGTCCTGCTCGACCTCGACCGGGACGTCTGGCTCTACGTCTCCCAGGGGTACCTCGGCCAGCGAGCGGTCGAGGGCGAGACGGGCTCGTCGACGATGCCCCACAAGGTCAACCCGATCGACTTCGAGAACAGCGAGGGAAACCTCTCGAAGGCCAACTCCGACTTGGGCTTCCTCGCCGACTACGTCACCACCTCCCGGCTCCAGCGCGACCTCTCGGATTCGACTGTCAAGCGAAACGTCGGCGCGGCGCTCGCCCACTGCCTGATCGGCTACGGGAAGTGCGAAACAGGGTTGGGGAAGGTCACGCCCAACGAGGCGGCCATGCGCGAGGACCTCGAGGCGAACCCGGAGGTGATCGGCGAGGCGGTCCAGACCGTTCTCAGGAGGGAGGGCCACACCGACGCCTACGAGCGGGTGAAGGAACTCACCCGTGGTCGACGCACCACCCTCGACGACTTCCGGGGCCTGTTCGCGGACCTCGACGTGGACGAGCGCACCCGCGAGGAGCTGATGGCCCTGACGCCCGCCGGCTACACCGGGCTGGCGGACGAACTGGTCGACGACCTCAACGGTTAGTAGCTCCCGAACCTCACTCGGGGTATGAACGTCGTCTCGACCTCGCCCTCGGGGACGGAGATCCTGTGTGCGCTCGGGGTCGACCCGGTCGCCGTCTCGCACGCCTGTGACTACCCGCCGCGGGTGAGGGACCTCCCCTCGATCGACTTTTCCAGAGTGCGTGGCGAGTCGAGCGCCGAGCGCCACGACCGCGTGCGGACCGTGAGCGCCGAGGGGACCGTCTACCGACTCGACGTCGAAACCCTTCGGAACGTCGAGCCCGACCTGATCCTGAGCCAGGAGGTCTGTGGCGTCTGTGCGGTCGACACGACGCTCGTCGACGAGGTTCTCGTGGGTCTCGATTCGGACCCCGACGTGGTCGGCCTACACGCGGGTCGCCTGGAAGATCTCTTCTCGTGTATCGAACGCGTGGGCAGGGCGGTCGGACGCGAGGAGCGGGCGGGGGAACTGAACGCGGAACTCCGGGAACGACTGGCGGGGATCGAGGCACGGACCGAAGGGAGGGAGCGCCCGCGGGTCGCGGTCTTCGAGTGGCTCGACCCGCTCATCGCCGCGGGCAACTGGGTGCCCGAACTGGTCGGGATCGCAGGCGGCGAGTACGGGCTGGCCGAACCCGGCGATCGAACCGTCGAGGTCGGCTGGGACGACGTGATCGGGTACGACCCCGAGGTGCTCGTCGCCGCGCCCTGCGGGTTCGACACGGAGGGGACGCTCGCCCGACGGGATGAACTGACCGGACGCGAGGGCTGGGACGAACTGTCGGCGGTGGCGTCGAATCGGGCCTACGCGATGGACGGCGCGAGCTACCTCAACCGGTGGAGCCCCCGACTCGTCGACGCGACCGAGCGACTCGCGGCCTGCTGTCATCCCGACGTGTTCGGCGAGCCGCCGGCGGACGTCGCGGCGCTCTCGTGAGGCGTCGGGAGGGGGAGTGGTTCGACGCGCCGATCGGCGTCACCGGGCCTAGCCCGATCGGTCGAGTGCCCCGGTCAGGATCCGGGCCGCCCGCCGGACCGCCTCGATTCGGACGTACTCACGGGGGCCGTGGGCCACCGCACCCGCGTCGTCGGCGAGGACGCCGGGGCCGAACACCACCGTCGGGGCCTCGCGCGCGAAGTAGGAGGCCTCGGTTGCGGCCCCGAAGGGCCGAATCTCGCCCGCGCCCGCCGCCCGGAGCGCGTCGACGACCGCGGCGTCGGGGGGCGTCTCGAACGCCTCCAGAAACGGCGTCTCGCGCTCGGTGAAGCGAAAGTCGACGTCGACGCCGGGGACCCGCGATTCGAGGTGGGCAGCGAGCGCGCTCGCGAAGCCCTCGGCCGTCTCGGGCGGGACGCTCCGGCGGTCGAGGATGATCCGACACTCGCCGGGCACCTGATTGGTCGCGGTCCCGCCCTCGATGACGGTCGGGGTGAGCGTCGGATCGCCCAGATCGGGGTGGGGCGTCGCGTCGGCGTCGAACGACGCGAGGGCTTCGAGGACGCGGGCCGCGTCCGAGATGGCGTTCTCGCCACTCCGAGGTTCGGCGGCGTGGGCGTTCTCTCCGCGGACGGAGAGGGTTCCCTCGAAGCGCCCCTTCGCGGCGGTGCAGACGTCGAGTCCCGTGGGCTCGCCGACGAGACACCGGTCGAACTCGAGCGAGAGGGCGTACGCGCCGGTCGAGAGCGTCTCCTCGTCGGGCGTGACCGCGAGCGTGAGCCGGCCGTCGGGATCGCTCCCGAGAAACGCCGCGAGCATGGCCGCGAGCGGTCCCTTCGCGTCACACGCGCCGCGCCCGCGGATGGTCCCGCCGTCGCGTTCGACGGGGACGTGCGGCGAGACGGTGTCGATGTGGGTGTTCAACAGGGTGTGAGGAGGTCCCTCGCCCCGCGAGGCGATCACGTTGCCGGCGGCGTCGACGCGGGGCTCGACGCCGTGCTCGGCGAGGGTTTCGCACAGAAACTCGCGCATCTCGGCGACCTCCTCGTTCGAGGGGATTCCGACCGCTCGTTCGAGAAACGCGACGGGATCGAAACTCATGGAGCGGGCACCTCGCCCGCCCCCTCGAACTCGACGGGGCCCGAGAGCGTCGTCGGCCCCTGGTCGGGTACCTCCACGAGCAGTTCGCCGCCGGGCGGCGAGACCCGAACCCGTTCGTCCTCGACGAGCCCCAGTCGGCGGGCGACCGCCGCGATGGCGACCGCACCGGTCCCGCACGAGCGGGTCTCGCCCTCGACGCCCCGCTCGAAGGTACGCTGGGCGAACCCCCCGTCACGCTCGCTCGCGAGGTTCACGTTCGCGCCCTCCGGGAAGCGATCGGAATGACGAATCGGCGGGGCCATCGCGTCGAGGTCGGTGGTCGAAACGTCGTCGACGAACACCACCGCGTGGGGGACGCCGGTGTTCACCGCCGTAACCTCCCATCCCTCTATCTCCTCGCGGATCAGCGGCTCCTCGTGCGCGAGCGGGACGTCCGGAGGGGCGAACGAGGGGATGCCCATCTCGATCTCGATGGTTTCCGCGCCCACGCGGGCCCGGCGCTCGCCCGCGGGCGTGTCGATGGTCAGGCTATCGGTTTCGAGCCGCCTCGCTCCGCTCGCGGCCTCCGGCCGCTCGCGCGTATCGAGACGGCGAAGCCGTCTCGCTGCCCACCGCGCGGCACACCGCGCCCCGTTGCCGCACATCGCCGCCGTGCCGCCGTCGGGCTGGTACAGGCGCATTCGGACCCGATCGCCCTCCAGCGAGAGGACGAGCACGCCGTCGGCACCGCGCCGGTCGCCGACCGCGAGGCCCGTCTCGCGGTCGCAGTGCCCGGCGGCGAACGCGCCCCAGTTCTCCACCTCTTCGCCCGCCTCGCAGACGAGGAAGTCGTTTCCGGTCCCGTGGTACTTCTCGTAGGCTACAGCCATGGGACCCCCCGTTCGAGGCGCGTCACGTCCGCCACGGTCTCGCGGCGGCGATCCACCGCGCTCTCCTCGCCGTCTACGGCGACGGTCGCGGGCCGCGGACGGCTGTTGTACTGGCTCGCCATCTCGTAGCCGTAGGCCCCCGCGTTGCCGATCGCGAGCAGGTCGCCGCGATCGGGGGCGGGCAGTTCATAGGTACCGAAGACGTCGCCGCTCTCGCAGATCGGCCCCGTGACGGTCGCCTCGACTGTCTCGCGTTCCTCGGCCGCGAGCGAGCGGATCCCGTGGCGGGCGCCGTACATGGCCGGGCGAGCCAGCGTCGTCATCCCCGCGTCGACACCGACGACCAGCTCCTCGCCGGCGGGCTTGACGGTGTTCACCCGAGTGAGGAGAACGCCCGCGTCCGCGACGAGGTACCGGCCCGGTTCGACGGCGAGGGTGGCGTCGACCTCGCCGAGCGCCTCGCGGGTCGCTTGTGCCACCCGTTCGAGGTCCAGCGGTTTCTCCTCGGGGCGGTAGGGCACGCCGAATCCGCCGCCGACGTCGACGAACTCGAGGTCGAGATCCGTCTCGCGGGCCAACTCGCCCATCCGCGAGACGAGCTCGCGGTGGGCCGCGAGGTCCTCGCCGCTGATCCCGCTGCCCGCGTGGGCGTGGATGCCCACGACGTCGAACCGGTCGGCGACCTCGGCGAGGAGGCCGGGCGCCCGATCGATGGGGACGCCGAACTTCGCGTTCGCGCCCGTCGAGACCTTCTCGTGGTGGCCAGCACCGACGCCGGGGTTGACCCGCAGACAGAGCCGTCCACGATACCCACGCTCTGCGAGGCGGGCCATCGTGTCCTCGGCCCCGGCGGTGATCGTCAGTCCGGGGTCGTCGCGGGCGGTCGAGACGGCGTAGTCGAGGTCCTCCTCGGGCGGGTTGACCGCGGTGTACTGGACCCGCTCGGGGGGACACCCCGCCGACAGCGCGCGCTCGACCTCGCCCGCGGAGGTACACTCGATGCCCGCGCCGGCCTCGACGAGCGTCTTCAACACCGTCTTCGCAGTATTAGCCTTCGCCGCGTACATGACCGTCGCGTCGGGGAAGGCCGCCGCCATCCGGTCGTAGTTCTCGCGGACCCGTCCGAGGTCCTGGACGTACAGCGGCGTCCCGTGGGCGTTCGCCAGCCCCGACAACCGAGTGGCGTCCCACTCGACGAGCCGCCGTACCGGCGAACTCATTCCCGAAGCGCCTCCTCCCGGCGGGTCGCGTCGAGCGTATCGCTTTCGACGTCGAGCGCCACGACGGCGGGCTTGTACGCCCCGCCCTCGAAGAGGTCGTGATCGCCGAGCGCCGAGTCGACGTACCGGGTGAACGCGCGGCGCTCGGGCGGGAGTTCGCCGTAGATGACCTCCTCCTCGACCAGATCGTAGACCGGGATCCGGGGCGTAAGAAGGGTGTTCTCGCCGACGATCGAGTCCTCGCCGACGACGAACCCCGAGGTGACTCGACAGCCGGCACCCAGCGAGACGCCGTCCTCGATCACCACCGGAGCGCTCTCGACGGGTTCGAGAACGCCCCCGATGAGGGTGTTCGCGCCGAGTTTGACGTTATCGCCGATCTGGGCACACGAGCCGACCGTGTCGCAGGAGTCGATCAGGGTGCCGTTTCCTACGAAAGCGCCGACGTTGACGAACGCGGGGCTCATCAGGATCGCGTCCTCTCCGATGAAAGCGCCCCGACGGATCACGGTTCCATCAGGTGTGTTCCGGGTGCCACGCTCGCCCAGATCCGATGTCTCGCGCAGCGGCAGGACGTCGTGGTAGGTCACGTCGCCGTAGGTCCGGGGATGGGTCTCGCGCAGGCCGAAGTTGAGCAGAATGGCGCGCTTGACCCACTCGTTCGCCTCCCATTCGTCCCGCTTTTCGGCGGCGCGGACCTCGCCCGATTCGAGGGCGTCGAGAAACGCGTCGAGCGTATCGAGGTGGTCGGTCGTCGCACTCGCCGCGTCGACCTCGTCGTCGGCGTACTGCGTCCACAGCTCCGAGATCTCGGTTTCGAGGCTCATGACTCGGTATCGGGCAGGGTGTCTGAAAAGTCGTACCATCCCGGCGGGCGTCCCGCGAGCCACTCGGCGGCCTCGACCGCGCCCGCCGCGAACACGCCCCGGCTACCCGCTCGGTGGGTGAGTCGAAGCTCCTCGTGGTTGCCCGCGAGCAACACCTCGTGTTCACCCGTTATATCGCCCGCCCGCCGGGCGTGGACGCCGATCTCGCCGTCCTCCCTGGGTGCCTCGCCCTCGCGACCGTGGACGCGCGACGAGTCACCTCTGGTTTGGTCGATCGCGTCGAGCACCCGGTTGGCGGTGCCGCTGGGGGCGTCGCGCTTGCCGTTGTGGTGCGTTTCGGTGACCTCGACGTCGTACTCCGGGAGGGCGGCGACGGCCTCGCGCACGACGGCGAGCAGCCCCTGAACGCCGCGGGCGAAGTTCGCCGCCTGCAGGACCGGAATCCGCTCTGCGGCCTCGCGCAGGGCGGCGAGTTGCGCCTCGGAGAATCCCGTGGTGCCGACCACCGCCGGGACGCCGGCCTCCGCACAGTCGGCCACGTACGAAACGCTCGGGTCGGGCAGCGTGAAGTCGATGGTCGCGTCGGGCTCTCGCTCGGAGAGCAGCGTCGCGAACCCGTCGGCGGGGTGGACCTCGGTCCCCCCGGTCTCGCCGGTCGCACTGTGGCTCACCGGGAGGGGCTCGTGGCCCGCCTCACGCGCGGCGTCGATCACCTCGCGGCCCATCCGGCCCGTCGCGCCGGTCACGGCGACCCTCATGCCTCGAGTTCGACCGCGGGCGACGATTCGAGTTCGTCGAGCAGGTCCCCGAGTTCCTCGCGAACCCCCTCGGAGGCCCGCGAGAGCGGCGAGCGCAGGTGCGGCCCGCAGTGTCCGCGGATCGCCATCGCCTCCTTGACCGGGATGGGGTTGGACTCGGCGAACAGCGTCCGCATCAGCCCCCCGAGTTCGTGGTGCAGCGAGCGGGCACGCTCGTAATCGCCTGCCAGCGCCGCACCGGCCATCGCGCAGGTGCGCTCGGGTTCGACGTTCGCGACGACGCTGATGGCGCCGGTGCCACCCACGGAAAGGGTGGGCAGGGTCATCGCGTCGTCGCCCGAGAGCACCGTGAAGTTCGCCTCGCGGGTGCGCTCGACGACCTCGCTGATCCGCCCGAGGTCGCCGCTCGCGGCCTTGTACCCGACGACGTTCTCGTGCTCGGCGAGCGAGACGGCGGTCTCGACCGCGATGTTCCGCCCAGTGCGCCCGGGTACGTTGTAGACGATCTGTGGCAGGTCGACCGCGTCGGCAATCGTCCTGTAGTGGTGTTCCATCCCCTCGGGTTCGGGGCGGTTGTAGTACGGCGAGATGAGGAGCAGGCCGTCGGCGCCCGCCTCGGCGGAGCGCTCGGAGAGTTCGAGCGCTTCCGCGGTGTTGTTCGACCCGCTGCCGGCGATCACGGGGACGTCCTCGACCGCGCCGCTTACGGTTTCGACGACCTGGACGTGTTCGTCGTGGGTCAGCGTCGCGCTCTCGCCGGTGGAGCCGACGGGGACGAGGCCGTCGACGCCCGCGCGTTCGAGGCGCTGGGCGTCGGCCGCGAGCGAGTCGAAGTCGATGCTACCGTCGTCGTGGAAGGGCGTCACCATCGCCGGGAAGACGCCGCTGAACGTGTCGTGTGCTGTCATTGGTTTCGTCGAGGTGGTCTTGCGTGCGGTGCCCGAACCGGGCCACGGACGGGGTCGCCACCCCCGCCGGAAGCCCACTCACACGCGTTTTTTGAAAAGAGCGCTGGGCGACACGCTGTCGGAGGCGACTCCCGTGCGTGTCGGTCGCGTCATACACTCATACCCGTGGGCAGGCAACTTAGCCCTTGCGACCCGAGCGATCGTTGCCGCCCCGAGTGTTTCGTTCGTATCCCCGGTACGTGATCCAAACGAAGCGTTTTATCCGCTGCCCCGAGAGGGTCCGGTATGACGGTCGTCCACCCGAACCAGCGCGTGGCCGTGCTGGCCGACGCGCAGAACCTCTATCACTCCGCCCAGAGCCTCTACTCGCGGAACATCGACTACTCCGCGCTGCTGGAGAAGGCGGTCCAGGACCGGGAACTCACGCGCGCCATCGCCTACGTGATCCGCGCCGACGCCCCCGAGGAGGAGAGTTTCTTCGAGGCGCTGATCGACATCGGCTTCGAGACGAAGATCAAGGACATCAAGACCTTCGGCGACGGCTCGAAGAAGGCCGACTGGGACGTCGGGATGAGCCTCGACGCCGTGACCCTCGCACCCCACGTCGATACCGTCGTGCTGTGTACCGGCGACGGCGACTTCTCCCGGCTCTGCTCGCACCTGCGCCACCAGGGGGTGCGCGTCGAGGTGATGGCGCTCGGGCCCTCGACCGCCGACGAACTGGTCGAGGCGGCCGATTCGTTCGTCGATCTGACCGAGCGCGAGGAGACGTTCCTGTTGTAACCGCCCTAAACCGGTCGCCCCTCGCCGGTCGTGCCGATCAGGAGCGAGCCGATCGCCAGCCCGGTCGTCGCGAGGGCCGCGAGCGCGATCGGAACCGAGAGGTTGATCATGCCGGTGGCGAACAGGAGCGCCCCGCTGACCACGATCAACAGCGCGCCCGCGACGGTCTTGGTCTGATCCGAAGCCATTGGGCGTCCCTAGGGACGAGGGCTATATAATTCTCACCAAACACGCCGGATAACAGATACCATGTAATCGAGTGACACACCTGCGAAGCGGTGGGCTCTTGTACGACGGCCCCGACCATCGAGAGAATGGACGAGAGCAGGCGGCTGGTGCGCATCGCCGACTACCAGTTCGGCCGCGTCCGCGAATCGGACGATTCGCGGACCAACCGGACCGTCGAACGGTCCGGTGACGGGGCCGGCGAGGCGCTCTTCTCGGGGGAGCTCCGCGTCGAGCGCTCGAAATCGGGCCGTCCCCGACAGGTCCACGCCCCCGCGGGTCGGCTCGTCTCGCTGGGGGCGGACGGGCGCTTCACGCTGGGACTCGAGGGCGGACGGCGACTGCAGGAGGCGCTCGACGCGCCGAGGGGACGGGTCGTCGTCGGCGACGACAGCGAGCCGTTCGTCCGGGAGGGGAAGAACGTCTTCGCGAAGTTCGTCTCGGACGTGGGTCCCGAGATCAGACCGGGCGACGAGGTCTGTGTCGTCCACGAGACGGGCGACCTGCTGGCGGTCGGGCGCGCCGAGTTGCCCGCGAGCGCCATGCGCGAGTTCGAGAGCGGCATGGCCGTGAAGGTCCGCGAGGGCGAGGGCGAGCGCGAGTAGCGCCATACTTTTCCCCCCACACCACCTCTCGGCGCGTATGTTCGGAGGAGGCGGCGGACTCGACCCGCGCAAGATGGAACAGATGATGAAACAGATGGGGATCGACACCGAGGAGATCGACGCCACGGAGATCGTCATCCGGACCCCCGACGAGGAGCTCGTCTTTTCGGACGCCGACGTCACCCGGATCGACGCCCAGGGCCAGCAGACCTACCAGATCGTCGGCGAACCCGAGACCCGCGAGTCGGGGGCAGACGCGGGCGAGGCCGGCGACGAGGCGGCGATCGAAGGGGCGGACATCCCGGCGGACGACATCGAGATCGTGACGATGCGGACCGGCGCGAGCGAGGACGAGGCACGCGACGCCCTCGAAGCGGCCGACGGCGACCTGGCGAGCGCGGTCGAGCGGCTCGAATCCGAGCCCCAGTGATCCTGCTGACCCACGGCGACCGCGAGTACCTCCGCGAGCGCGGCGAGGAGCTCCAGACCGACCTCGGCGTCGTCGAGATCCCCGAGGACGCGAGGCCGGGCGACGTTCTCGAGACCCACCTCGGCGAGGAGTTCCGCGTCCGCAGGCTCCGGGGACCGGACCTGTTCAACCACTTCGAGCGCACCGGCGCGCCGATGCTCCCTCGCGATATCGGCCTCGTGATCGGGGAGACCGGAATCGCAAGCGGGGACCGGGTGCTCGACGCGGGCACCGGAACGGGCGTGCTCGCCGCCTACGCCGGTCGGGTCGGCGCCGAGGTCGTCACCTACGAGCGAAACCCGGAGTTCGCCGAGGTCGCCCGCGAGAACATGCGGCTGGCCGGCGTCGACGACCGCGTCGACGTTCGCACGGGGGATCTGACCGACGACCTCGACGACCGCTCGGGGTTCGACGTCCTCACGCTCGATACCGAGGACGCGCCCGCGGTGGCCGCGCGGGCCGACGAGGTCCTCGTTTCGGGGGGCTTCCTCGCGGTCTACTCGCCGTTCGTCGAAGCGACGAGGGAGGTCGTCGAAGCGGCCCGCGGGAGCCTCTCGGACGTCCGGCCGGTCGAGACGATCCAGCGCGAACTCGACGTCGACGACAGGGGGACGCGCCCGAGCACGGGGCCGGTCGGCCACTCGGGCTACCTGGTGTTCGCGCGCAACTAGTCGTCGGCGGGGACCGCCTCGCCCGCGGAGCGCTCCTTTTCGACGGCCTCGCCCTGCGGACGCGTCGCCTCGATGAACTCCCTGACCCGTTTCGGGTCGTCGACCTCGGTGAACAGGCTCACGGCGACGAACACGACCGTCGTGACGCAGAGCCCCCAGAAGCCCGCGTGAACCAGCAGAGGGGAGGCCGCGAAGAAGGTGTAGTAGACGGTGACGGCGCTGCCGGCGAGCAACGCGGTGATCGCGCCCTCCCTGGTGGCCTGCTCCCAGTAGATCGCTCCCAGTACCAGCGGGAGGAACTGGATCACCGCGCCGTAGGCACCCGCGAGCAGGTCGACGATGCCGACGCTGCTGACGACGGCGAAGTAGTAGGAGACCGCGACGACGGCGACCACTGCCAGTTGGGTGATCCGGGTCGCCCGTCGGTCGGGGGCGTCGGGTTCGATCACCTTGGTGTAGAAGTCGCGGGTGAAGACGCTGGCGGCGGCGTGAACGATCGAGTCGGCCGAACTCATCGCCGCGGCCAACCCGCCCGCGAAGAAGAAGCCGATGATCCACGGGTTCATCTCCAGCGTGGTGAGCATGTAGGGCAGGATGTTGTCGGGGTTCGCGACCTCGGCGTACCGGATGCCCGAGAAGCCGATGAAGAGGATCGGCACCAGCACGAGGCCGAACAGCGGGTAGAGCATCACCGTCTTCTTCAGGGTCTTCACGTCGCGGGAGGTGTACGCCCGCATGAACAGGTGGGGCCACATCACGAACCCGAGCGTCGAGACGAGCACGTAACTCGAGTACTGGAGCACGCTCATCCCGTCGGCGGTGCCGCCGATCACGAGGTGGTTCGCCAGTTCGGCGTTGATCCCCTCGAACATCGGGCCGACCCCGCCGTAGAGTTCGAACGGCAGGTAGAGGCCGATCGACCACGCGAAGACGAGCATCATCGCGCCCTGGAGCACGTTCGACCAGCCGACGCCCATCATCCCGCTCGAGAGGACGTAGACCGTGATCACGAGGAAGGGAAGCAGGGCGGCGAGCCAGTATGGAATGAGGCCGTCGCTCGCGGTCTCGAGGATGAGGCCGACGCCGGTGATCTGCAGGACGGTGTAGGGGATGAACGCGCCGATGCTCGCGAGCGCCATCAGCACGGAGAGCCACTTGCTGTCGTACCTGTCGGAGACCATCTCGGCCTGCGTGACGTAGCCGTACTTCCTCCCGAGGCGGATCGCCTTCGGGCCCAGCAGGTACCACAGCAGCATGCCGGTGCCGGTGTAGGCCAGCACGTAGTAGGCCTCGCCGCCGTCGCTGTAGGCGGCGCCGGGTCCGCCGAGGAACGCGAAGGCACTCAGGATGCTCGCGCCCATGATGAAATACAGCACGACGAGGCTCACGTTCCGGTCCCCGGCGATGTACCCCTCCGTCGTGTTCTGATCGGCCTTCCCGCGGCTCCAGAGGCCGATCCCGAGCGCGACGACGAGGTACGCCAGCGGAACGGCGGTGACGATCAGCGTCCGCTCAACCATCGTACCCACCCCGCACGACCCGGTACTCGTAGCGATAGAGCGCCGCCGTGTTCGCGAGGGCGAACAGCAACGAGAGCGTGATCCAGAACATCACGAACGGCAACCCGAGCACCTGCGGTTCGAACCGGTTGAACGGCAGGATCGCGGGCCAGAGCAACGCGAACATGATCGCGGCGTAAACGACCACGTGAAGCGCATAGCGCCGTCGTGCCGACGGCGGCGTCCGATCGCTGAACAGGTTGAGGCCGAATCGAGTGCCCATGACAGCGTGTGAGCGACACACACACGCATTAGCCTACCGGTTCGGTCGGACAGGTGATGGACGGTTGTCCAGAAATCCGGAGACGTCCGCTCGGCTACCCGTAGACGAGGACCTCGCGCTCGGCGGCGTCGACCGTGACCCGATAGCCGTCGAGGTGAAACGAGACGGTGCCGCCGGCGCGGCTTCGACCGTCGGCCCGCGGACCGAACAGTTCACAGAGCGCCTCGGGGTCGAGGACGTCGTTGAGCGGGCCGATCTCGGCGTGGGAGGACTCCGAGGCGATCGCGACCGCGTCGACCACGACGAACGCGAGGTCCTCACGCTCGTCGTACTCGATCCGATGAACCGGTTGGGTTGTGCGTTCGGCGTTCACGATAGGCCACCTCGGAGCGCCCGGTGCGGGATACGAACCCAGTTTTAATTGTGGGTAAATAACTATTGTTATTAAGGAAATTCGTGGGTGGTACCGGGACGGCTCGCCCGGCTACCTCCGGAGTCGACGTTCTTTCCTGCGGGGTGGTCGCGGGTGGAGGGCCGTTTCGCCCACCGCACCCGACCGGTTCGGCCCTAGAACCCAAGCACTACCCCCGAGACGCCGAGGAAGATCACCATCCCGAAGACGTCGACGACGTTCGTGACGATCGGGATCGTCGTGTCGTCGGGATCGATCCCCATCCGGTAGGAGGCGTAGGTCGCGCCGATGCTGAAGACGATCGCGATCACGGCGACGCTCATGCCGCTGACCAGCGAGATGAGAAGCAGCGTCGACAGCGGCAGACCGATCCCGAGGAACGCGCCCAGCAGATAGGCGCCGACCGCGAGGGACGTGAAGACGGTCGCCGCGAGCGCGAGGATCGCGCCGACGTTGGCCCACAGCACCCGGTCACGGGGATCGAACTCCGTCGTCCCGAGGTGGAGCCGTGAGGAGAGCCGCGAGGAGAGGATCGCCCCGAGGTTGCCCCCCAGACCGACCATCGTCGGGACCATGACGGCGAGAATGGCGTACCGTTCGAGCAGTTCCTCGGCGCCTTCGAGCGTGATGCCGGCCCAGAGGACGACGATCGAGAGCACCACGAGCAGCGGGAACATGGTGGTGACGATGTTCCTCGCCTCCCACGTCCCGAGCGATCCCGAGGGGGTCACGGGACGAGCACCTCGACGAGGCCGACCGAGAGCAACAGGAAGAGCATCCCGAAGACGTCGCCGAGCGTGGTGACCGAGGGGCCGACGAGGTTGTCGGGATCGTAGCCGTACTCGTAGCCCGCGAAGATCAGGGCGAGGAGCCCGACGATCATGACGACGGAGGTCAGCACGCCCGCGATCAGCATGATCCCGACCAGCTCGTAGAGCGCCGCCGACTCCCACCCGAGGAGCAGGAGCGCGAGCCACGTGATGACGCCGATCACGACCGAGATGCCGATCCCGTTGACGAAGGAGGCGACGACCGCGTTCACGAGTCGGTCGTTCCGTTCGAACCGGGGTTCGAGCAGCCCCTGGTGAAGCCCGCTCGATATCCGGCTGCCGAGCGCGCCGTAGACGTTCCCGCGGGTGGCGAGGAAGACCGGGACCATCACGAGCAGTCCGGGGAACCGCTCGACGCTCTCGAGGATCCGTTCGAGAACGAGGCCCGCGAACAGGCCGCCGCCGAGCGCGATCAACAGGACCGGAAGCGCCTCGCGGTAGATCGACCGGAACTCCTCCCGAGGGCCCATGGTCGGGGGTCGTTCGATTCGATGTTAAACCTACCGAGAACGTTCGGGTAACCGATACTGTCGGCTGTACCTCGTCGATCGGGACTCCGGTGATCCGACCGTTTCCGGCGGTGTCTCGGCCACTCGTTCCCGGCGGTGGGTACAGCCGACGGTACGACGAACCGGCCGGGCCTCACGCGGCCGCGAGATCCCGGAACGTCCCGGCGGACGTCCGGGTCCCCTTCGCGATCAGCACGTCGCCCGCCTGGAGTTCGGTGTCGGCGTCGGGGACCAGCACCCAGCCCTCCTCGGGCCGGCGCACGGCCAGCACGTTCATGCTCACGTCGGACTCGGGGACGCCCTCGACGAGCGAGGTGTTCTCGAGGCGGCTCCCGGGATCGACGGTCACGCGGGCGATGATCTCGTCGCTCTCCTGGACCGCGAGTTCGACGACGGGGTGGACGTCGATCTCCCGGAGGATCCCTTCCGAGATCTCGAGGGCCGCATCCGAGATCTCCTCGGTGCTGAAGCCCAGGTGGAGCAGGCCCCTGAGAGAGACGGGGTCGGGCGCGTCGCCCGCCGCCCGGAGCGTCCACGCCTCGAAACGCGAGCGCAGCGCGTCGACCTCGACTTCGAGGTTTCGCACCTCCTCGGCGAGTTCGACGTTGTCGAAGAGGATCGACCCGTACGCGAGGTCGACGGCGAGTTCGCTCAGGTTCTTCATCAGGATGATCGAGTCCACGGCCCGATCGAGGTCCGCGATCTCGGAGTCGACGGGTTCGGGCGGGGCGTACTCCTCGCCGGTGAGCGTCCCGTAGACCTCGGTGATCCCGGCGTCGGGCCCCCGAAGCAGCGCCACGTCGGCGGCTTCGAGGGCGGTGTGGGGACCCGGATTCAGGATCCACTCGGAGCCGCGACGCAGCGCGATCACGCGGACCCCCGTCTCGGATTCGAGGTCGATCTCGCCGAGCGTTCGGCCGGCGTAGGCCGACCCCTCGGCGACGCTCGCGCGCACGAGCGTCTCGACGGCCTCCGGAAGGGCGGTCCGCATCGCGTCGGGGAGGCCGACCTCCTCCATGACCACCTTCGCGATGTCGCCGGTCGCGTCGCTGATCTTCTCGGCGCCGCTTACGATCCCCAGGACGGGCGCGAGCGCCTCGGCGTCGGCGGGGTTGCGAGCGGCCATCAGCAGGCTCATCCGGGCGCGCAACTGGAGGACGTCCATGCGCTCCTCGAGGCGAAGCACCTCCTCGGCGATTCGCTCGCTGTTCAGGAGCACCGCCGAGTACGAGAGGTCGATCAGGAGTTCGGAGGTGTCTTTCATCTCGACGAGCAGGTCCTTGACGCTCACCGGCTCGTACTCGACCGTGGTCGGCGGCGGATCGCCGTCGGATCCCATGGCGAGGGGTTGCGCGGGTGTCTAAAAAGTCCTTGCGCAGCTAGTGGTCGTCCTCGCGCCACTTGTGTTCGCACTCGGTGCAGACGAAAAAGCGCGTCTCCGACTCGTCGGCCGCCCGGATCTGCTGCATGTACCAGTAGGCGCGGTCGTTGCCACACTCGG
The DNA here is from genome assembly GCF_030287405.1 of Halalkalicoccus sp. NIPERK01. Classification (NCBI taxonomy): domain Archaea; kingdom Methanobacteriati; phylum Methanobacteriota; class Halobacteria; order Halobacteriales; family Halalkalicoccaceae; genus Halalkalicoccus; species Halalkalicoccus sp. NIPERK01. The sequence goes on from NZ_JASVVV010000002.1 coordinate 338,672, forward strand.
GACACTGCGCGCTCGTGGTCGGCAGCCCGCTGTTTTCCGCACCGCTCTCGATGACCTCGCTTTGCTCCTGGGCGGCGGTCGTGGTGTACGAGGCGCTGTCGCCCTTGGGCTGTTCGTGCCCGCAGCCCTTACACACCCAGACGTCGCCCTGACCCATCATCATCGAACCGCATTCGTCGCAGAATTCCATGTCCTGCCTACCGTATCGAGCCAATTAAGCGCCCCGAATCGCCTCACCCCTCGCCCTCGGACTGGTAGGGTTCGCCGACGGCCTCCCGGGGAAGCGAGTTGTGGATCTCGGTCTTGAGGTCCTCCGCGGAGCGATACGAGTCGCTGCCCGTCTCGGAGACGAGTTCGCCGAGGTTCGCCTCGCCGTCGGCGAGCAGGACCGTCACCCCCTCGAGTTCGACCGCGGCGTCGTCCCGGGGGATCGGATAGGAGAGTTCGTCCAACTCGTCGTCGACCCGGCTGAGTTTGACTTCACGTGCCATGTCATCACATATGTCGGCGATCGTCTTATACTGTCGGCTGTAACCGTGTGACGATTCTCCCCGCCCCGTAGCGGGGAGGATCTGCAACGACGTACAGCCGACAGGAGTAGCCCTTCGCCGAACAGGAGGCTGATAGAGGGAGTATCGTAGCCAGTCGGATGGTGTTTTCGGGCCACAGCGTCCACGGCGGTCGGTTACCGAACAAACCGCCGCGTCTCTACGATAATCCCTATAGCCCCCGACTCCGTAGGCCCGTCGTGGCGCTCTTCGAGACCGACCGACGCATCCTCGCGCTCGCCATGGCCCGGATGGCCGACGGCGTCGGCAACTCGTTTCTCATCATCGTCCTCCCCCTGTACATCGCGAGCGGACTCGTCGAGGGGCGGACGTTCGGGCTGACGGAGTCGATGATCATCGGGATCGTTCTCTCGCTGGTGGGGTTCGTCAGCAGCCTCTCCCAGCCGTTCACCGGGCGGGTCTCCGACAGGACGGGCCGGCGGAAGCTCTACATCCTGATCGGCCTGGGCGGGCTGACGACCGCCAATCTCCTCTACCTGCTCGCGGGGTCGTACCTCTCGCTGATCGCCCTGCGGGCCCTGCAGGGGATGTCGATCGCCTTCATCATCCCCGCGTCGGTCGCGCTCGTCAACGAACTCGCGGGCGCGGGCACCCGCGGGGGCAACATGGGCGTCTACAACACCTTTCGGCTCGTCGGCTTCGGCGCCGGCCCGATCGCCGCCGGCGTGCTCGTCAACGCCGGGCCGTACTCGCTCGCGGGGGTCGAGCTCTCGGGGTTCGAGGCCACCTTCTACGTCGCCGCCGGGGCGGCCGCGCTGAGTTTCGCGCTCGTCTCCGTACTCGTTCAGGACCCCGCGGAGCTCGAACGCGCCAGAAAGGACCTCTCGATCGACGTTTTCGATGGAGAGGGCGGGCTCGATCCGGTCTTCACCCTCGGGATTGCCTCGCTGTTCATGGCAATCGGGATCGCGCTCTTTGCGACCCTCCAGCCCGAGATCAACGCCCGCCTCGAACAGGGCTCGACCTGGTTCGGGGTGCAGTTCGCGGCGTTCATCATCTCGCAGGTCTTCCTGCAGGTTCCCATCGGGAGAGCCAGCGACCGCTGGGGCCGCAAGCCGTTCATCCTCGTCGGACTCCTGTTGCTCGCGCCCTCGACGCTGCTGCAGGGGATCGTACTGGACTCGTGGCTCATGCTGGTCGTCCGGCTCACCCAGGGGGTCGCCGGCGCGATGGTGTTCGCCCCGGCGCTCGCGCTCGCGGGCGATCTCGCGACCGGCGGGGATTCGGGCACCAAACTGTCGGTGCTGACGATGGCGTTCGGCCTCGGCGTCGCGCTCGGGCCGCTCTCGGCGGGCTTTCTCGTGAGCCTCGGCTTCGTCGTGCCCTTCGCCGTCGGCGCGGCGCTCGCGGTGATCGGGTTCGGACTGGTCTACACGCAGGTCGAGGAGACGGTCGAAACCGGGGCTTCCGGGGCGGGAGCCGACCCCGCCCCGCAGGACTAGCTACTCGAAGTCGGGGTCGCGCTTCTCGACGAACGCCTCCATGCCCTCGCGCTGGTCGGCGGTCCCGAACAGGCCACTCCAGAGCCGGCGCTCGTAGGCCAGCCCCGCCGACTGGTGGCTCTCGTGGACCTGGTTGAGCGCCTCCTTGGCCGCGGCGAGCGCAAAGCGGGGCTTTGCGGCCAACTGGTGGGCCATCTCGTCTACCACGGAATCGAGTTCCTCCTGGGGAACGACCTCGCCGACGAGGCCGATCTCCGCCGCGGATTCGGCGTCGAGGCGCTCGCCGAGGAAGACCATTCTCCTGGCTGCTGCGTCCCCGACGAGTCGGGAGAGGCGCTGGGTGCCGCCCCACCCGGGGACGATCCCCAGGTCGATCTCGGTCTGACCGAGGACGGCGTTCTCGCTCGCGACCCGGAGGTCGCAGGCGAGCGCGAGTTCACAGCCGCCGCCGAAGGCGTACCCGTTGACCGCGGCGATCGCGGGCGCGTCGTGGGTCGCGATCCGGTCGCAGACCCGGTGGCCGAGTTCGGCGTACGCCATCGCCTCCTCGACCGAGAGCTCCTTCATGTAACTGATGTCCGCGCCGGCGACGAAGGCGTTCTCGCCCGCGCCGGTCAGGACGAGCGCGCGGACGTCCTCGGTCTCGTCGAGGGTCCGGTCGAGCGCCTCCAGCGTGGCGACGTTGAGCGCGTTGAGGCTGTCGGGCCGGTCGACGGTGATGGTGGCGACGCCGTCCTCCCGCGTGATCGTGACGGTCTCTGGCATGGGCCCGACGAGGGGCCCCGGTGTCCTAAGCGTTCGCCAATCGGAGAACGAATGAGTAACGTATCACCTCCCCGTAGCGTCGGGCAATGACACTCTCGGAGGAGGCACGGGAACGCCTCGCGGACGTGGTGTCGCTCCAGCCGACGAAGAACGCCGAACTTCAGGAGCGATGGGGGATGGAAAGCGGCAGCGATGTCCACCAGTACCTCGAAACCGAGCTCTCTGAGTACTACTACCGCGACGAGGACAGCCTCATTCGAGCGACGCCCGACGCGGCGGACCTCGTCGATGTCGACCCCGGGATCGAGGGCGGCGAGGAGGGTACCGTCATCCGCGTGCCCGAACTCCAGGGCCAGGTCTTCGAGGTACTTGCGGGTCCAGAGGAGCGCTCTCAAAGCGTGGTTTCGGTGCTGCAGGACCTGCGGGCGGAGTTCGGGATCGATCCCGAGGCCGGCGAGGTCCGCTCGGCGCTCCAGAGCCTGAAGCGAAAGGGGATCGTCGAGGTCGAGTACCGGACCGTCCCGACCTTCCGGAAGGCCGCACCCCGCGAGGACGTCACCGTCGAGACACTGGAGTAGCCCCCGAGCGCGCGCGTTCCCGGCGGCGTTCGAGCACCCTCTCGATACCCTTGCCCGGCCCGCCCTCGATGGGCCAGCCCTTCGTCCGCCACGCGGGCGGTTCGGGCGAGAAGTCGGGACACGACCCCGAACACTCGGCGGCGGTTTGTTCGCGCCCCTTCGCCACACAGTGGGGCACGAGCGCGTCCGAGTCGATCCGCCCCTCGAAATGGCGGCAGTCAGGGCGCATCGTGTCGACGTAGGAGCGCCACCCCCGCTCGTAGGCCCGTTCTGCGATCGCGAGGCGTTTTGCACCCTTCTCCTCGGGCGGGACGTACTCGAATCGGGCGGCAGAACGGTCGTGGTCGCCCCCGGTGGGGCGCTCCGTGATCCGCGTTCCCGGTTCGTCGGGTGCGAGCCGACGGGGGTGCCAGCGGACGCTCGCCTCGCCTCTCGAGAAGACGAGGATGCCGACCTCGACGGGGATGTCCTCCAGCAGGGCGGGTTCGACTCGGTCGCCCGTCGCGCGGGTGGCGACCCAGACCTCGTCGGCGAGTCCGAGCGCGACGTCCCGCTCCAGTTGGTTCGAGAGCGCGCGGGCGGCGCTGGCGTCCAGATCCGGTTTGTTCTCGATGGCGATAATTCCCGATAGCCACTCGGGGTACTCGTATCGCCGGCGGATCTCGATTCGATTCCCGCGTTTTCGGGTGTCGAGGATCCCGCGATCGCTCGCGACGTGGATCGCCTCCCGGACGTAGCGCCACGGGTAGCCCGGGTGGGGCAGCGCCTCGCGGTAGTACTCCCACTCGGCGGGCGCGTTCCGGACGACGTGGAGGAGGTTCGAGTCGAGTCGCTCCCGGCCGAACCGCTCGCGTCGGGCCAGCCCCTCGGGGTCGACCTCGAGGACGACCGTGTCCCAGCGCCGGCTCCGGGTCCCGAGTTGGCGCGCGACGATAACTGGAGAGGGGTCGCTATCGGGGGGCCAGTTCCGCTCGGCCCACCGACAGACCCGGAGTTCGAAGCCGAACTCGTGGCCGATCCGCTCGCGCGTCATACGCCGAGGGATCGGCCCCGACCGGCCTAAGTCGTTCGAACCCGGCCTACCCGTCGCGGTCGATGTCCGCACCGTCGGTGTCCCCGTCGGAGCCGTCGGTGTCGGAGTCGTCCCCGTCGCTGTCCCGGTCGATACCATCGTGATCACGGTCCGGACCGTCCGTGTCCCGATCGATCCCGTCACTACTCCGGTCGGGGCCGTCCCCGTCGGCGCCATCGGCGTCGGCGTCGGAATCCGAACCGTCGGCGTCCGCGTCGTGATCGGTGCCAGCGACCGGACGCGGGCGCTCCCGGGATCGGCCCGCGTCCTCGGATCGCTCGGCGTCGTCGCGGTCATCGGGGTCCACAGGCTCCCCGCCGAGGTCGCGCCCGGTCGCGTAGAGGACCACGGGCGGGAACACGTAGGAGGCGATGGCCAACCACGCGAACGCGGGGTCGATGAAGATCAACAGGCCGAAGGCGGTCAGCGCCGCCGTCGCCGCCGCGTGGATCGCCGTGGTCGTATAGCGCCGATAGTACGCCCAGAAGCCACGGGTTCGTTCCGCGATCGGTGTCCCTGAATCGGTTCGGGCGGTCATCGGATCGCCCGCCGAGGAGGTGTCATGGGAACGCTACGCCATCCGCACGTTTCAGCGCTCGTCTTGCAAGCCGGCGGCTGTGCGGAGTCGGCGGCTCCGCTCGCCGGGGGTCAGTAGCCGTTCTCGTCGAGGAAGCGATGCGCGTCCTCGAGGATGTCCCGGGGGCCGTCCTGCGTGATGGTGTTGACCGCCTGCTCGTAGTCGCGCCACTGGAGGTCGCGGTGTTCCGTCGAGAGCTCCGCCGACGCCTCGAACGACTTGGCGATGAACAGGTGGACCGTCTTGTGGATCGTCTGGCCGTTGGCCTGGAAGACGTAGTCGTACTCGTCGCGAAAGCCGTCGATGAGCCTGAAGTCGTCGATCCCGGCCTCCTCTTTCACTTCGCGTATCGCGGTCTGTTGGAGCTCCTCCTCGCCCTCGACCCCGCCCTTGGGGAACTCCCAGTCCCCCGGGCGGCTCTTGAGGAGGAGGTACTCGCGCCGTCCACGCGTATCCCGAAAGAGGATCGCGCCGGCGCTCGTCGCATCTACCGTCATTACCGTTCCTACCCCGCCGATAGTTAAGAGAATATCGGAGTCCGGACCCACGAGGGACGACCAGACGAAGAACTAAACCCCGTGACGCGGACGTGGGCGTATGCTCGTCTCCCCGAAGGACGTCTACCACACGCTCCGACAGCTCCGGTCGCTCGCAGAGGTCGAACGCGAGAGCTTCGAGTTCACGTCGCTGTCGCCCTCGGAACGGGCGTGGTACTGGCGGCGGGGCTTTCTGAGCCGATCGGCCGTCCTCTACGACTTCGAGACCTACGGCCACGAGGACTACCTCACCGACTACCAGCGCTACGTCCGGACCCGAGGAATCAACGGCCGCTTCGGCTACGCGCTCGACAACAAGCTCATGCTGTACGGCCTCCTGAGCGGCTTCTCCGATCGCCTGCCCGACCTCCACGGGATCATCAGCGACGGCACGTTCCGCTCGATCTCGATGGCGGGCGAGCGCGGCCCGACCCGCTCCGCGATCCGGTGGGCCGAGGACCTCGACGCGGGCGAGACGGTCGTCGTGAAGTGGGTGATCGGCGGGGGCGGCCACAGCGTCCTGTTGCTCACGCGCACCGACGATGGCTACCGGATCAACGGCGAGCGCGTCTCGCGGGGCGACCTCCGCGAGCGCTTCGAGGGGATGGACGACTACATCGTCACGGGCTTTTCCGAGCAGGCCGACTACGCCGACGCGTTCTACTCCGAGTCGACCAACACCGTCCGGGCGGTGACGATGTGGGACGTCGAACGCGACGAACCGTTCCTCGCGCGGGCGATCCACCGGATCGGGACGAGTAGTACAAAGCCGATGGACAACTGGTCGCAGGGCGCGCTCGGCGCGCTGATCGACCCCGAGACGGGCAAACTCGGCGAGGCCGTGACCTACCCCGAGAACGGCGAGCGCACGTGGCGCACGAGTCACCCCGACACGGGGGCGCGAGTCGCGGGCGTCGAGATCCCCGACTGGGAGGCGATCCGGGAGGGGCTGCTCGACGTCGCGGATTCGGTGCCGTACCTCCCGTACGTCGGGTGGGACCTGGTGGTGACGGACGAGGGCGAGTTCGAGATCATCGAGGCGAACAACTACCCCGGCGTGAAGTCGCTTCAGGTCCACGGGCCGCTGTGTGCCGACGAGCGCGTCGAACGGTTCTATCGCGAACACGGCGTGCGGTGATTCGGTCGACTTTTGATGCCTGCGTGCGTCAGGAGTCGGTAGAACCCAGCCATGACCTTCGTCACGAAACTCACGCTCCAGAGCGGGGACCGGGCGGTCCTCGACCGGGTCGTCGGGGAGATCGCAGACTTCGTCGAGCGAAAGGGCGCGGAGATGAAGGGGCCCCATCCGAGCCCCCCCGAGACGCTTCGCGTCCCGCAGCACAAACGAACTACGGGAGGAGAGACGTTCGGCTCGTGGTCCTACACCGTCTATACGCGCACCATCGAGATCGTCGGCCACGACGAGGTCGCCCGGCGGGTGACGGACCGCGACCTGCCGGCGGGCGTCCACCTCGGCGTCGAGGTCGAGCAGATCCGCCCGCTCGGATCGACCTGAATTAAGTAGCCGCCGCCCTTTCCCGCGGACATGAGCACGGACCACCTGATCGAGATCAGGCGCGACCTGCATCGCCACCCCGAACCCGCGTGGCGCGAGTTCTACACCACCTGCCGCATCGTCGAGGAGCTGGAGCGGATCGGCGTCTCCGACCTCTACGTCGGACGCGAGGCGATCGCCACGGACGAACGGCTGGCCGTCCCCGACTCCGCGGAACTCGTCGAGTGGTTCCAACAGGCCCGAGAGGCGGGCGCGAAGGAGGACATCCTCGAACGCCTCGACGGCGGCTACACGGGCTGTGTCGCCGTGGTCGAGCAGGGGGAGGGCCCCACGGTCGGCCTCCGGGTGGACATCGACGGCCTGCTCCGGGAAGAGAGCCGGGCCGACGAGCACGTCCCCGTCGTGGAGGGCTTTCGCTCCGAACACGAGGGCGCGATGCACGCCTGCGGGCACGACGCCCACGCGACCATCGGGCTGGGCGTGATCGAGGCGATCAAGGAAAGCGACTTCGAGGGCACCCTCAAGGTGTTCTTCCAGCCCGGCGAGGAGATGATCGCCGGGGGCAAGGCGATGGCAAAGAGCAGCCACCTCGCCGACGTCGAGTATCTCCTCGCGCTCCACATCGGCCTCGACCACCCCACCGGCGAGGTCGTCGCCGGAATCGACGACTTCCTGGCAGTCTCGCACCTCCACGCGGAGTTCTCCGGCGAACCCGCCCACGCCGGCGCGGAACCCGACGCCGGCGAGAACGCGGTCCAGGCGATGGCGACGGCGGTGAGCAACCTCTACGCGATCCCCCGGCACCACGACGGCGCGACCCGAGTGAATGCGGGCCAGGTCGGCGGCGGCACCGCCTCGAACATCATCCCCGAGCACGCCTACATCGAGGGCGAGGTGCGCGGCCAGACGACCGAACTCATGGAGTACATGCGCGAGCGCGCCGAGCGCGTGCTCGAAAACGCCGCGGAGATGCACGGCTGTGAGGTCTCGGTGGAGACGCGCGGCGAGGCCCCGAGCGCGAGGAGCGACGACACGCTGGTCGAGGTCGTCGGCGCGGTCGCACGCACCACGCCGGGCGTCGAGACGGTCCTCGATCGGGACGCGCTGGGCGGCAGCGAGGACGCGACCTACCTCATGCAGGAGGTCCAGAAAAACGGCGGGTATGCGAACTACGTCGGGATCGGTACGGACCACCCCGGCGGCCACCACACCGCGACGTTCGACGTCGACGAGGAGAGCATCGGTATCGGGATCGACGTGATCAGCCGCTCGATCACCGAGATCGCGGCGACCCGTCCATAGCTTCCGACGGTCACGGACGGCTCTCGGACACCGGGATCACCGCGAGGTCAGTCGGCCGCCGCGGGCTGGACCTCGACCCGCTCGAGAACCGCCGAGAGCCACGCCGGCAGGTCGTCGGGGTAGCGCGCGGTGATGAGGTTCTCGTCGACGACGCACTCCTCGTCCCTGAAGGTCGCGCCGGCGTTCTCGATGTCGACCCGGATCGACCAGTAGCCGGTGACCTCCCGGCCCTCGAGGACGTCGGCGCTGATCAGCAACTGGGCACCGTGACAGACCGACGCGATGGGCTTTCCGGCGTCGTCGAACTCCCGGACGAGATCGACCGCCTCCTCGGCCTCCAATCGGAGGTCCTCGGGGGCGTGCCCGCCCGGCACGACCAGTAGGTCGTACTCGTCTTCGCTCGCGTCCGAAATCGCGAGGTCGGCGTCCATCTCCTCGCCGATCTTGCCCGTGACGCTCTCACTGTCGGGCGTGGCGAGTGCGACGTCGAGGCCGGCCTCCTGAAGCCGGTAGTACGGGTAGGTCAGTTCGCTGTCCTCGAACCCGTCGGTGGTGACGATGAGCGCCTTCATAGCGCGTTCACCTACGGCCGCCAGCCACGAAACGAGCGCCACAGCCATCGCACCGTCTTTATATACCCGTGCCACCGAGTCGCCCGTTCGCACGCCTCAATATCACCGTCGTTTATCTTTGAATGGGTATTTATTCCTCGAAGGCATAGCGCACTCGATGGCAGAGATGGGCTTCATGCCGCGTTCGTACGAGGACATTCCCGCCGAGCGCCGTCCGTCGATGGGGCAGGCGCTCGTCCCGGTGATCGGGATGATCGCCTTCCTCCTGATCGGGTCGGTCGGCTTCGGGCTCGACCCGCACATGCCGCTTCTGTGGGGCTGCGTTCTTACTGGTCTGGTGGGTCGGTACTGGCTGGGATATACGTGGGACGAGCTCTTCTCGGGGATCGCAGACAGCCTGCTGATGGGCATCCAGGCGATCCTCATCCTGTTCGTGATCTACATGCTGATCCCGACGTGGATCGGTTCGGGGACCATTCCGGGGCTGATCTACTACGGGCTTGAACTGCTCACACCCGCGGTCTTCCTGCCGGCGACCGCGCTGATCACGACCGTCTCGGCCTTTTCGATCGGCTCGTCGTGGACCACCGCCGCGACGCTCGGGGTCGCGCTCATGGGGATCGGACAGGGGTTAGGTGTCCCCGCGCCGATGACCGCCGGCGCGGTGCTGACGGGCGCGTACACCGGCGACAAGATCACGCCGCTTTCCGATACGACGAACCTCGCCGCGGCGGTCACGAGCACCGACCTGATGGAACACGTAAACACCATGCGCGTGGGCACCGGCCTCGCGCTGGGGATCGCGCTGGTCGCCTACTCGATCCTCGGCCTGCGGATCTCCGGGGCCATCCCAGTAGAGCAGGTCGAGACCATCCAGTCGGGGATCCTCGCGGGCTACGAGGTCAATCCCCTCGTGTTCCTCCCGCTCGTGATCACGTTCGGGCTGGCGCTCGTGGGCTATCCGGCGCTCCCGGCGCTGGTCGCGGGGGTCTTCGCGGGCGTCGGGACCATGCTGCTCGTTCAAGGGGTTGGGTTCGCCGAGGCGTGGCAGATCGCCCAGTCGGGGACCGCCCCGGAAACGGGGACGGCGCTGGTCGACGACCTGCTCGCGAGCGACGGGCTGAACGGCTCGGCGTGGACGGTCTCGATCGTCGTCGTCGCGCTCTCGCTCGGCGGGCTGCTCGAACGGACCGGAACGTTGGCCGCGCTGGCCAAGGGAATCGAGGGGTTCATCCACGGCGTCGCGGGGCTGACGGTCAGTACGGGCGTCTCGGCGTTCGCGATGAACGGGCTCGCGGGCCAGCAGTACATGAGCATCGTCATCCCGGCGATGACCTTTCGAGGAGTTTACGAGGAGTTCGGACTGGAGAGCAAGAACCTCTCGCGGGCGGTCGAGGCCGCCGGCACCACCACGAGCGTGCTGATCCCGTGGAACGCCGGCGGCGCATTCATGACCGCGACCCTCGGCGTCTCGCCGCTCGCCTACGGTCCCTACTACTTTCTGGGGTTTCTCTCGCCGGCGATCCTCGTGGTCATGGGGCTCACGGGGTGGAAGATCACCTACAAGGACGATGAAAACCCCGACGGGAGCGGCCCGCCGCCGAAACAGGCACCCGCCGACGGGGACTGAGCCGTCGAACGAATCGATTGGCGGCTGACCGCGAGCGTCTCCGGCGCTCGCGGAGCGGTTTTTAGTGCAGGTTTTTCGAGAAGTGGTACCCGCAGCGCGCCGAAGGCGCGCAAGGATACCCGACGAGTAAAAAGGTGGGGGTTAGTACTTCGCTTCCGCGCCGGTCGTCTCGTAGATCCGGTCCATGATCGCGTCGCGCTCGCGTTGCCAGCCCGCGAGCGCCGAGGGTCGGTCCGGGTAGCGCTCGTAGTGGTCGAGCAGTTCGTCCGCGAGGCGCTTCGTCCGGTAGAAGTCGAGGATCGTCCCCCAGTGGCCGAAGCTGCCGATCGCGGCCTTGAGCTTGAGCTTCAGCCCGAAGTCCGTACTCCCCGAGTACAACGCTTCGGCGAGGTTCTCGCCGGGAAGGGAGACGAGCAGGCTCGTGAGATCGGAGACGTCGACCGCGGTCGCCATGACGTTGTAGACGTCGAGGGCGGCGTAACGCCCGCCGTAGTGGTCCATCACGCGCTCGTTGTAGTCCCAGAGCGCCGCCTCGCCGGTGTCGCCCGACTCGATCGCCCGAATGGCCTGCTCGCCCGCGTACTCGCCGGCGTAGGCCGCCCCCGCGATCCCTCCTCCCGTGGTCGGGTTGACGTGGCCCGCGGCGTCGCCGACCGCCATGAACCCCGGCGCGACCGCCGAATCGTAGGGCCGTCTCGTGGGGAGCGCGGCCCCGAGTTTGTCCGTCACCCTCGCGCCCTCGAACTCCGGGCGCTCGCGCAGGTCGCGTTTGAGGTCCTCGACCAACTCCATCGGCTCCTCGTTCATCTGGAAGCCGAGTCCGGCGTTGATCTCGGTGCCCGTCCGCGGGAAATACCAGAGGTATCCGGCGGCGCGTTTGGTCGGCTTGAAGACGAGCGCGTCCTTCCACTCGACCTCCTGTTCGACGTGGACGATTTCTCTGTATGCGGAACAGAACTGCGAGTAGGTGACGTTCGTGTCGAACGTGGTATCGGCGAGGTCGGCCTTGTCCTGCAGGATCGAGAGCGCCCCGGCCCCGTCGATCGTGATCCCGGCCTCGACGGTCAGGGGCTCGCCCTTCCGGCGGGCCTTCAGCCCCGTGACCCGGTTCCCGTCCTGGATCACGTCCTGGACGACGGTGTCGTAGCAGAACTCCGCACCGGCCTCGTCGGCCCCCTCGATGATCGCCCTCCCGTACTCCCAGCGGTCGATCACCGCGAGCTCTCCGGGAACGGGAATCTCGAGGACGGTGTCGTGTTCCGGGAGTTCGAACCGGCCGTGATCGACCTCGGTGTTGGTCATCGCCCGGTCGAGTTTCGAGCGGGGGATCGCGTCGGGGAACTCGCCCGCGCCCTTGAGGGCGTCCCCGCAGGCGATGTGGCCCGCCTCCTCTCTCGTCTTTCGTTCGAGGACGAGGACGTCGTAGCCCTCGCTCGCGATCGTCGCCGCCGCGTAACAGCCCGCCGTGCCGGCCCCGACGACGGCGACGTCAACGGACCTCGAAGCGGTCCGTTTACCCGCCGAGGATTCCCCGTCGCCGTCGACCTCGCGTGCAGTCATGTGCCCCTTTGTCCCCGCAACCGGGAAAACGCTTTAGGTCGGATTCGGTCGTTCCGTCGCCGACACGACGGGAGATAAAGCGTTTTGGACGAGTTGACTGTAGGGGTGGCTATGGCCACCTACACCGTCGAGTTCGTCGGCACCGACGAGACGATCGAGGTCACGGACAAACAGACGGTCCTCTCGCGGTGCATCGAGGAGGGGATCGCCCAGGAGTACTCCTGTCGGGTGGGGATGTGTCTGGCGTGTACCGCCGAGATCGTCGAGGGCGAGGTGACCCAGCCCGCCGCGCGCGGCCTCACCGAGGAGGAAGCCGAGGGGTTCGCGCTGACGTGTATGGCCCGCCCGCAGTCGGACCTGAAACTCGACCGCGGGAAGTACCCCCCGAGCATCGCCGTCGACGAATGCGCGAACCACACCGTCAACGGGTCGGGATCGGGCCCCGCCGCTGCCGACGATTAGTCGTTCTCGCGCCGTCTGATCGCCGCGACCGTGTTCTGGACGTACTTGATCGCCGTCGCGATCGCCATCAACCCGCCCATCAGTTCCTGTTGGCTCGCGCCGTCCGAGTAGACCCGGTGTTCGAACTGGATCGAGTCGACGTTCGGGAACTCCGTCGAGGTTTCCTCCTCGTCGAGGAAGGTGTAGAAGCCGGGCGTCGCGGCGAAGACGGGGCCGATGCGGGCGAGCAGTTCGTATCGCTGCTCGGGGTCGGCGATCACCGCCGCGGTGCGCTCGGTGTCGAACGCCGCCCGTCCGACGATTCTGAGGGGGCCCCACGTGTCCTCCTTGATGACGTTGAGCGGGATGTGCGAGAGGCGACACTGGACGCTGAACTCCGCGGCGTTCTCGGTGGTCCGCTCGACGTCCCGGACGACGCGGTCGTCGAGCCACTTCTCGACCTGCTCTGCGCTGATGTCGTCGACCATGCTGGGCCCTTCGCGGGCCGACACTAAAGGCTCGATCCTGCACCTGCCGGTCCTCGGGGGGTGAAGGGCTATCCCGCCACGGGTCGTAGGTCGACCATGCCACGGGTCGAGCAACTGTTCATCGCGCGGGAGGACTCCGCCCCGATGGAGCCCCTCGAAGGGATCGAGGCAGTCGAGGGCGGACTGGAGGGGGATCGCTACCGGACGGGCAAGGGCTACTACTCGCCGTTCGACGTCTGTGAGGTGACGCTGATCGAGGGCGAGGCGATCGACGAAATAGTAGAGGAGTTCGACATCGACCTCTCCGACGGGAGACACCGCCGCAATATCGTCACCCGCGGGGTCGAGGTCCACGACCTGCTGGGGGCGACCTTTTCCGTCGGCGAGGCGGTCCTCCGGGGCACGCGCCCGCGCCCGCCGTGTGCCCACGTCGAGCGGGTCGCCGGCGAGGACGGGGTCGCCCGCGCGCTGAAGAACGGACGCGGCGGGGTCTGTGCGAACGTCGTCGAACCCGGTTCGATCGGGGTGGGCGACGAGATCGAAGTGCTCGAAGAGGACGCCCGGACGGTGGGCCGGAAGATCGCCGACAGACTGGGCCTCTAGGGGAAGATGCTCTCGGGGACGAACGCGGTGACCGTCCAGTTCGGGGCGTCGACCACCTCGCTGATCTTGAGGTCGACCGCCGCGGAACAGAGGATGTACGCCTCCTCGCGGGTGAGGTCGCGCTCGCTCACGAGGTGGTCGATCATGTGTAAGACCGCCTTCTTCGTCGCGTCCATCAGGTCGTCGCTGATCCCCGTCGTGCCGTACATCGGCTCGTCCTCGCCGGTGGCGGTAAAGGGGCCCGTCGTCTCCAGCCGGGGCTGGGCGAAGCCGGCGTCCTTCTTCAGGTCGAACCGGGCGGTGACGAACATCGGCGCCTCTATTCCAGTCACACAGACCTCGCCGTCGCCCTGCGCGACGTGGCAGTCGCCCGTCGAGAACAGCGCCCCTTCGACCTCAACGGGGAGGTAGACCGTCGAACCCGCGGTCATCTGTTTGACGTCCATGTTCCCGCCGACGTCTCTGGGGGGAAGGGTGTCGTGTTCGCCCGCCGAGGCGGGCGCGTTGCCGATCGTCCCCGGGAACATGTCGACGGGGATCTCGATGCCGTCGACGAACTCCGCCGTCTCGCCCTCCAGATCCCAGACGTACAGTCCCGCCTCGTCGAACTCCTCGGGGAGCAGGCCGAGACCCATCTCGCCGGGCATGAATCCCGTAAACCCCCAGCCCTTGTGCTCGAAATCGAGGAGTTCGACGACCAGCGCGTCGCCCGGTTCCGCGCCCTCGATTTCGACGGGCCCCGTCAGCGGGTGGACCGGGTCGAAACTGGCGTTCGCGAGGTCCTCAACCCCCGAATCGGGTCCGACCTGTCCGTCGAGGGCGTCCCGACACTCGAAGCGGACGACCTCGCCGGGTTCGACCGTCAGAACGGGGTCGAGGTCGTTGTCCCAGGCGTTGTGGATGTTCTCGTCCGCGTCGCTCAGTTCGTGGTCGATCTCGTAGTCGTCAGGTGTCATGACAACGGGTTCCACGCGCGGACGGGCGATAAAGTCACGTGTGGCGGCGAGTAGACCGGAGGGGTCGTAGTGGACACCGTCTCGGGTGAGGACCTGCCCTTCCCCGCCCCGCGAACGAAATCGCCGAGAGTGGCGATTCCGTTCGCGCCGGCCACCGCACCGCTCTGGGACACTGGAGCGCTACGCCGCGTCGAACGGTGCAAAAGCGGTTTGCTGGCTTGACGAGGCCTCAGGCCTCGTCGAACACCGTGGAGCGAAGCTCCACGAGCTTGACTTCGCTTCGCTCAGTCAAACAGCACGGATCAGCGATCCGTTGGCTTGATTTCGCTTCGCTCAGTCAAACACTACTGAGCAAGCTCAGTAAGCTCGACGAAGCTACGCTTCGTCGAACAACTCCTCACCCGAAACCATGTACTCGGAGACGGTATCGAGGTCGAGCGTGAGGCCGAGTCCCGGCTCCTCGGGAATCTCGATATACCCGTCCTCGATGACGCTCTCCTCGACGAGGTCTTCCCACCAGCCCAACTGGTAGGAGTGGAACTCGACCGCCAACGAGTTGGGGATCGCACTCGCGACGTGGGCGCTCGCCATCGTCGCCACGGGCGAGGAAACGTTGTGCATCGCGATCGGCATGTAGTAGGTGTCGGCGAGGTCCGCGATCTTGCGGGTCTCGCGCATCCCGCCCACTTTGGGCAGGTCGGGCGCGAGAATGTCGACGGCCTGCTGGTCGACCAGGCGGCGCTGGCCGTGCTTGCGATAGACGTTCTCGCCGGCGGCGATCGGCGTCGACGTGCTCTGGGTGACCTCACGCTGGACGTCGTGGTTCTCCGGGGGGACGGGGTCCTCGAGCCACCAGATCGGGTACTCCTCCAATCGGGCGGCCAGTCGTTTGGCGCTCCCGCCGGTGAACGACCAGTGACAGTCGAAGGCGACGTCCGCCCGGTCGCCGACGCGGTCGGTGACGGCCTCGACGATGTTCACCTTGTGGTCGATTTCTCGATCACTGAGGTGGCGGTTCGCGCGGTCCTTCTCGTGGCCGCTGGGCACGTCGAGGTCGAACTTCAGGGCGTCGTAGCCGAGTTCCTCGACGACGCGTTCGGCCTCGGCGGCGTTGGAGTCGGGTTCGCTCTCGTCGCCCGCGTGACAGTCACAGTAGACCCGCACCTCGTCGCGGTACTTGCCCCCGAGGAGCTGGTAGGCGGGCACGTCGAGGATCTTCCCCGCCAGATCGTGCAGCGCGATCTCGATGCCCGAAACGGCGGTGACGGTCACGCCCGCGATCGAGCCCTCGCCAGACATCTTCTGGATGAGGTGCTCGTAGAGCCGGTCGATATCGAGCGGGTTCTCCCCGACGAGAAACGGCGTCATCCGGTCGATCAGTTCGGGAACACCCGCCCCCCAGTAGGCCTCGCCCGTGCCGACGATGCCGGCGTCGGTGTAGATCCTGACGAGGGTCCACGGGAAGTTCCCGTCGACCATCGTGGTCTGGACGTCGGTGATCGAGACGTCGCGCCCGCCGCCCCGTTTCGCGGCCAGTCCCATCGTATCAGACGAAAGCTCCCGCATCGTGTACTCGGCGTTGGGGTCGTGCAGTTGTCGGTAGTCACGAACCATACTCGGAGTGGCCCCCTCAGCGTGAAAACGATGTGGGATTCGAAATCGGTATTACGATTCGAAGAAAGGCTCCAGTCATGAAGATTACAGAGGTCGAGACGTTCGTCGTCGACGCCGACTGGCGCAACTGGTTCTTCGTCCAGGTCCACACCGACGAGGGGATCAGCGGCGTCGGGGAAGCCCTCTCCGGCGAGGGGCTGACCGCCGCGCTCGAAGCCACCGCTGATGCGCACAAGCACTACCTCATCGGCGAGGACCCGCTGAACCGAAAGGCGATCAACCGCCGGCTCACGCGCGATCCGTTCGCGTGGCGCGCGGGCAAACTCATCAACGCCGTCGCCAACGCCTTCGACATCGCGCTGCTGGACATCGCGGGCAAGCACTACGGCGAGCCCGTCTGGAAGCTGCTCGGCGGGAAGATTCACGACGAGATCCCCGTCTACGCCAACGGCTGGCACATCGGCGAGCGTTCCCCCGAGAACTACGCCCACCACGCCGAGAAAGCCGTCGAGGAACAGGAGTACCCCGCGCTGAAGTGCGACCCCTTCGCCCACTACGAGTACTCCCTCACCGACGACCAGATCGGGGAGGTCGCCGACCTGCTCGAGGCGGTCCGCGAGGCCGTCGGCTGGGACGTCGGCATCGCGCTCGACTGTCACGGCCGGTTCTCGCGGCGCGGGGCGATCGAGGTCGCGAACGGACTGGAGGAGTACGACATCATGTTCCTCGAGGAGCCCGTCGAACTCGAAGACAGGCAGGTGATGGCCGAGATCACCAAGCAGGTGAACATGCCCGTCGCGACCGGCGAGCGCATCTACAACAACGAGACGATGGCCGACCTGATCCGCACGCAGGCGTGTGATATCGTCCAGCCCGACGTCACCAACTACGGCAGCATCCAGGCGCTCCAGCACGCCGCCGAGATGGCGAAATCCCGCTACATGACCTTCGCGCCGCACAACCCCAACGCGGGCGTCTCGACGGCCGCGGCGCTCCACCTGTGTGCCGGCATCGAAAATCTGGAAGTGCTCGAACACATGAGCCGGGACGTCCCGTGGGGCGACGAGATCGTCAAACACGACTTCGAAGTGAGCGACGGCACCCTCGAGGTGCCCGACGAACCGGGGCTGGGCGTCGAGTTCGACGCCGAGGCCGCCCGCGAGCACCCCGGCGAACAGAAGGACAGCCACAGCCTCTTCGACGCCGAGGGCGCGCTCAAGCGGCCGTAGGGAGTCGTAGTTTCAAGGGGGCGGCGCGCCGACCCAGTGTATGGAACTCGTCGAAGACACGCTGGCGGTCGATCTCGACACCTTCCTCGCCCGACCGCTCTTTTGTTTCCTCGCGACCAGTTCTCCCGACGGTCCCAGAGTGTCGCCGCTGTGGTACCTCTGGGAGGACGACGCGGTCTGGATCGCCGTCAACCCCGACCTGAAGAGCTATCCGGGGCGGATCGAATCGGATCCTCGGACCGCGCTCGCGGTCGTCGACTTCGACGCTTCTCGAGGATTGGTCCAACACGTCGGGATGCGCGGGGAGGCGAGCGTCGAGGCGTTCGACTCCGGGAGAGCGAAACGGCTGTTCCGGCGGTATCTCGGCCCCGAGGAGGGGTGGGACGGACGGTTTCACGCCGTCTTCGAGCGGAGCGATCGCTATCGGCTCGTCCGGTTCGAACCCGAGACCGTCGTCGCGCGCGATCAGACGTACGCGCCGGGCGGGTTATAGCAGGTCGAGGTCCTCGAGGTCGGCGACCATCGCCTCCTCGCTCTCGGCGTCCATCGTCCGGAGGGGGCTGCGGAGCGGGCCGGCCTCGAAGCCGACGTGGGGAAGCGCGCTCTTGACGCCGGCCATGTACGCGCCGTACTTGATCGCATCGCGCACGTCGTAGACGTCGCTCTGGAGTTCGCGAGCGCGCTCTTCCTCGCCGGCGTCGTAGGCCTCGTAGAGGTCGACGACGAGTTCGGGAAAGACGTTCGCGACGGCGCTGACCATGCCGGAGCAACCGATCTCGAGGCCGGGGAACAGCAGCGAGTCGGATCCTGCAAGAAAGGTCAGTTCGGGGTGGGCGTCGATCGCCTGGGCGAGCCACGGGACGTCCTTGCTCGAGTCCTTGACCCCCGCGACGTTCCCGATCTCCGCGAGCGCATCCAGCGTCTCGAGCGAGAGGGCGTTGCCCGTCTTGCTGGGGATGTGGTAGATATAGATGGGAAGGTCCACCGCCTCCGCCACGCGCCGGTAGTGATTGATGGCGGCCTCGCCATCCAGCGGGTAGTAGTAGGGCGTGACGACGACGAGGCCGTCCGCGCCGACGGATTCGGCGTGTTCTGCGGCCTCGACGGACTCGTGGGTGCTCGGCGCACCCACGCCCGCGATCACGGGGACCTCGTCGATCTCCTCCGTGACGGCCTCGATCACGCCCTTTCGTTCCGCGCCGGTCAGCAGGGGAAACTCGCCGTTGGTGCCGAGCGGGAAGACGCCGTGTGCGCCGCCGTCGACGACGTAGCGCGCGTGGTCAGCGGTCCGTTCGTAGTCGACCTCCTCCTCGTCGTCGAAGACGGTGATCGTCGGCGGGATCACGCCCGACAGCGCCAGTAGATCGTCCGAGCCGGTGTGCATACCGAAGGGTCGCCGGGCAGCCTCTTAATGACTGGCGGTCTCCCCGCGGAGGACGAAGCGACGCGACGCGGGCGGGCGGACGACCTCCTCGGGCGTGATCGCCCCCTCGCCCGCGAGCGCCGTGAGCCACGTCTCGACGTCGTGGATCCGGAGTTTGAGGCGGACGGAACAGGAGTGGAGTTCGGGCGCATCGGGCAGCAGCGTCCGATCGAGGTCGTACTCGCGGTACAGCGACCGGCGATCCGGCCACGGGCTATCGAACGCCGGGAACGGGAGCGGGAGGTTGCGCCGGCAGAACCCCTCGATCTGGTTGAGGATCGAACTCGTCCGCGGGCGGTCCGGCGGCCGGTAGCGAAGCACGTGCGGGTCGAGGCGCTGGATCGCCGCGAGGAACGTCTCGGTGCTCCGGTACTCGGGCGGGGTCGAGAGGTGCCAGTCGATCAGTTCGCTGTCGGCACAGACGAACGACTCGGTGAACTGATCGGCGAGGTGTGTCCGGAAGGACTTCGAGGGGAGGTTCTTGATCCCGAACACGCTGGGGAGGTCGTGCTCGCGCGTACAGCGCGCGCGACAGCGATCGAGTTCGCGTTCGAGGCGCTCTTCGAGGTGGCGCTGGGGCTCGTCGACGTACTCGGCGAGCAACGCGGGGCTCTCGGGCATGATCCCGAGTTTCCGGTCGGTGAGAAAGTCGATCGCGTCGGGCTCCTCGGCGAGCGGCGAGAGCTTCACCGACTTGCCGAACGCGCCGACGCGCTTCTTCTGGACGAAGAACTCCTTCAACAGCGAGTCGATCGCCCAGCCGTGGTACATCACGTCGGCGTCGGCGATTCGCTCGACGCCGCGCTGGTGGATGTGGATCGACTCGCCGATCCCGTTGGTGTAGCGAACCGTGTCGATGTCGGTGGCGAAATAGGAGCCGTCGACGCCCAGCGTCCGATGGGTCGCGCCGTACTGCCTCGCGAGTTTCCTCGCGACCCGGATCTCCGAGGAGTCCTCGGTTCCGACCGTGTAACAGCACTCGATGTCGGGGATCGCCGCGAGCAGCGTCCGCGAGTCGTAGCCCGCGCCGAGGAGGAGCCCCTTGGTTCCCCGGAGGTCCGCCCGCCGCGAGAGCGCTCGCCTCATCCGCGCCGCGAGTTCGCCCGCGTAGTCGAACTCCCGAGGGTGGTAGACGAACCGGTCGAGTTCTTCGGTGGCGTCCGCACGGAGGACGCCGTCGAACGGCGTCCGCGAGACTTCCTCGAAGAGCGTCCGCTCGTCGAGGACGACGCTGAGGTGGGCGAGTTCGAGCAGCGAGTCGGGGTCGAGCGACAGTTCCGATCCCACGCGACAGACGCGCGCCGCGTCGGTGCCGAAGGCGCGCGGACCGGCGACGTCGGTGTAGAAACACTCCCACGACCGGATCGGGTCCGTGTAGACCGCCGCCTCGACCCCGTCGGTGACCGCGACGAGGTACGAGCCGTTGAGCGCCGACAGCGCGTTCGCCCCCGACTCGCGGTAGCGCTCGAGCAGCCACCGGGCGGGCCGGTCGACGCCGTCGGACGTGTAGACCTCCCCCCAGACGACACAGCAGCCCGCGTCGTCCTCGTAGGCCCCGCTCCGGTGGGGAGCGCCCAGGTCGGGGTCCCGGATTCCGACGGTGAGCGACTCGGTAGAACACACCCGGTCGAACGACTCCGCCTCGCACACGTCGGCGAACGCGTCGGCGCCGCCGAACACCCCGAACAGTTCCTTGTTCATCATGTCAGATCCCACGATCGCCCCTCCCGCTGCCGGCCTCCGTGGAGGCGTGTCTCCCGAAGGCAGATAAGTATTCTAGAAACACGATTCGACCTGCAGGACATCGGTTCGGGTGGTACTAGCGGGCATAGCTCCCGTCCGGCGGTATCGACGTCGGTCACCGCCTCCTCGGTATCGAGGAACGTTCATGTGACTACACGTATAGACCATCATACACTATCGGAGTATCTGTAGTTTGCGGCCGAGCGGGCGGGGTTTCGACCGCCAACGGTATCCGTTCCATCGACGTACTTCCCCTATGACACGCGAGATCGGCGCCGAGCGCGTCGAGCGGATGTGGCGTGCGGGCGAGGCGTTCACGCTCGTCGACACCCGCCCCGAGGAGAGCTTCGAGGCGTGGCACATGCCGGGGGCGGTGAACTTCACCTTCGGCAAGGAGGAGTCGCTCGACGGGGAACGAGCGGCGGAGTTCGACCGCGAGGTGGACGGCGATCGGCCCATCGTCACTGTCTGTGCGAAGGGGATCTCCTCCCACAACTTCGCCGACGAACTCGCCACGGCGGGCTACGAGGACGTGGCCGTGATCGACGGCGGGATGGAGGCCTGGAGCGCCGTCTACGACGTGGTGCCGATCGCCTTCGATTCGGTCGAGGTCGTCCAGATCCAGCGCCGCGCGAAGGGCTGTCTGGGCTACCTGGTCTGCGATCCCGGGACGCGGGAGGCGGCGGTCGTCGACGCCACGCGCCACACCGAGGAGTTCCGCGGGGCCGCGCGCGAGCGCGAGTACGAGATCACCGCCGTCCTCGATACGCACGTCCACGCCGACCACGTCTCGGGCGGGCGCGACCTCGCCTCGGAACTCGACGTACCCTACTACCTCGGCGAGCGCGCCCGCGAGCGCGGACTGGAGTACGAATACACCCCCCTCGAACGCAACGAGGTCCTTCCGATAGGCGACGTCGACCTCAAGGCGCTCTCGACGCCGGGCCACACGAGCGAGATGGTGAACTACCTCGTGGGGGATACGGCGCTTCTGAGCGCCGACACGCTGTTCGTCGACGGCACCGGACGGACGGAACTCGAGTTCAGCGAGGACGCCGGCGAGGCGGGTGCGCGCATGCAACACGGGTCGATCCACCGGACCCTGCTGGCCGAACCCGACTCCATCACCGTTCTTCCGGGTCACGTCACCGTCACCAGCGAGGGCGAGTTCGAGGGCGGGCGGCCGGGCGAGGCGATCCGCGCGACGGTCGGGGGACTCAGGACCGGATTGGAAGTACTTGACCTCGACGAGGAGGCGTTCGTCGAGCGCAGTCTCGAAACCCTCCCGGAGAAGCCACCGAACTACGAGCGGGTGATCGACGTCAACCGGGGGAAGGAGACCGTCGAGGACGAGGAGGCGACCGAACTCGAACTCGGGCCGAACAACTGTAGCGCCTAGTCGAGCGCCGCGAGCCGGTTGAGCGCGTAGGCGGTCCGCAGCATGTCGGCGCTGCGCCCCCGGTCGAAGACGAGGTCGTCGGCCCCCCGCACGAACTCGAGGACGTCCGCCGAGGCGTGTTCGGGCGCGGCCCCGATTCCGGACCTCTCCCCGGCGACCCACTCCATCACCCGGAGGTCGCTCTTCGAGTCGCCCATCACGAGCGCGAAGGGGTCGTCGATCCCCAGCACGGAGAAGGCGGCCTCGACACCGACTACCTTGTTGAGCTCTAGAGAACCGATCTCGGCGGCGTCGCCCTCGTAGTAGGCGACGTCGATCCGCTCGAAGAACGCCTCGACGTCGTCGGGGATCGCCCCGGGATCGGGGATCGAGCCGGCGTCGTCGAGGACTGCCCGGATCTCGGGATCGCTCTCGGCGTAGAAGGCGCGCGAGAACTCGCGGACGTCGGCGGGTTCCCGGTCGGTCGTCCCGGCGACCGCCTCCCCCAGGAGATCGAGTTCGTAGACGAGCGCGTCGTCGATGATCCCCACCGCCTTCTCCGACCCGATCTCGAAGTTGGGCTTCATCGTGACGTTGAACTCGTTGCCCTGCAGGTGGCAGCCCCGCCGCAGGTCCTCGGGTGCCTCGCGAAGCACCCGTGACCGGAGGTGATCGAAGATCGAGACGATCTCCTCCTCCAGGTCCTCGTAGAGCAAGTGTTTGGTGTCGGCGCCGTGGCCCGGCGTGAACACGCCGGTGCCGGCCTCGTAGACGATCGAGAGGTCCCCCGAGTGGACGAGTTCGCTGCCGAGCCCCTGAATCATGAAGCCCTTGACGTTCTCCAGGGTTTGGCCCGTACAGATCACGATCGGGATGCCGGCCTCGTGGAACTCCGTCAGCAGCGAGAGCGTCTCGCGGGGGATCTCGTTGTCGGTCTCCCCCGCCGACCGAAGCGTCTCGTCGACGTCGAGGACGAGGACGTTCACCGCCCGATCGTACTTCGAGTGGAGATCGAGCGCCGTAAACGCCTGCTGGCGGGTCGCGTGGGCCGCGATCTCCGCGAACGCTTCGCCGTCGACGAAGGCGCGCTCGATCGCCGACTTCCGCCGGTCGAGTTCGTCGCTCGCCTCCTCCCAGTGTTCGAGCGCGACCCGCGAGGCGACGGGTGGAAACAGCTCGACGAAATCCTGATACGCGCGCAGGGTGTCGACGGGGAACGCCTCGTAGAGGCGGTACAACTGATCGTATCGTTTCATATCCCGGATGCTCCCCCGAACGACAAAAGCGTGGGTATCGCTGGGTCGGCACGTCCCGGGCAGGACTGGGCGCCCAGCGGCAGAAATATTTACTCGAAGAAGAATAAATGTTTTGTTCCTGCGACCCCTACCGCCGGTCATGGACGCAATCGCGGTTCGAGAGGGCGAACACGAACCGAGCGTGATCGACGTTCCGAGGCCCAAACCGGGGGCGGGCGAGGTGCTGGTTCGCACCCTCCGGGTGGGCGTCGACGGGACGGACAGGGAGGTCCTCGAGGGCGGCCACGGGGAGTTCCCCGAGGGCGAGGACTACCTGATACTCGGCCACGAGGCGGTCGGCGTCGTCGAGGACACAAACGGGACCGACTACGAGGAGGGCGATATCGTGGTGCCGACGGTCCGGCGGCCGCCGAACGGCCCCAACGAGTACTTCGAACGGGGCGAGCCCGACATGGCCCCCGAGGGCCAGTACCACGAGCGGGGGATCGTCGGCGCACACGGGTTCATGGCCGAGTACTTCACGAGCCCCGCCGAGTACCTCGTGCGGATTCCCGACGGGCAGGCGCCGCTTGGCTTTCTGATCGAGCCGATCAGCATCACCGAGAAGGCGCTCGAACACGCCTACGCCTCGCGGTCGGCCTTCGAGTGGAACCCCGAGAGCGCCGTCGTCCTCGGCAACGGGAGTCTCGGACTGCTGACGCTGGCGATGCTCGTCACCACCCACCCCTTCGAGCGGACCTACTGTGTGGGCCGACGCGACCGGCCCGATCCGACCATCGACGTCATCGAGGAACTCGGTGCGACCTACGTCGACTCGCGGGAGACGCCCGTCGACGAACTCCCCGAGGCGTACGAGGGGATGGATCTGGTCTACGAGGCGACGGGCTACGCGAAACACGCCTTCCAGACGATCGACGCGCTCGCGCCCAACGGCGTCGGCGCCCTCTTGGGAGTGCCCGGCCCGTGGGAGTTCGAGATAGATGGAGGAAAGCTCCACGAGGAATTCGTCCTCCATAACAAGGCGCTCGTCGGCAGCGTCAACTCCCACGTGGGGCACTTCGAGGCCGCGAGCGACACCCTCGCGAGCCTCCCCGAGTCGTTCCTCGACGCGCTCGTGACCGGCGTCTACGGGACCTCCGAGTGGGAGCGGGCGTTCGCGGATGACGATACGACTATAAAAACGGCGGTCGAATTCGCCACGTATGAAGAACGTTGACGACCTGATCGAGAGTGCCGCCGAGCTAGCCGAACGGGGCCTCTCGAAGGGCGAGATCGCGGACGAACTCAACGTCTCGCGGGAGACGGCGAGCTGGCTGGTCGAACGAAGCGGACGGGCCGAACCGCCCGCCGAACCCGAACAGCGGGGCAAGCCCGCCGACATCCACGTCGATTGGAGCGCGATCGGCCGCGACAGCGCCCGCCTGTCGTACGTCTCGCGGGCGATGGCCGACCTCCTCCGCAAGCAGGGCGAGGAGATCGACCTGACGGTGGGAATCGAGAAGGCGGGCGCGCCGCTGGCGACGATGGTCGGCCGGGAGCTCGATACGGACCTCTGTAGCTACGCCCCTCGCAAACACCAGTGGGAGGAGGGCGACATGGAGAACCTCGGCGGGAGCTTCTCGCGGAACTTCGCGCAGATCCGCGACCGCGAGTGCTACGTGATCGACGACACGATCACGAGCGGGACGACGATGAAGGAGACGATCCAGGCGATCCGCGAGCAGGGCGGCGAACCCGTCGCCTGCGTCGTCCTCGTGGACAAACAGGGCCTCGAGGAGATCGAGGGCGTGCCCGTCTACTCGCTGGTGCAGGTCATCCCCGTCGGGAGCGACGAGTAGGGAAAACCGCTTTCCCCGTTCGCTCCCTACGGGGGCGTATGACGTTCCAACCCGACCAGGGACTCTCCCAGGAGGAGGTCACCGAGCGCGTCGACAGTACGATCGAGGACAACGAGGTGGTGCTGTTCATGAAGGGCAACCGGCTGATGCCCCAGTGTGGTTTCTCCCAGCGCGCGCTCGACCTGATCACCCAGTACCGCGAGGACGTCGAGTGCGTCGACACGCTCGAATCGCTCGACGAGTACCGCGCGGCGCTCTCGGAGCACAGCGGCTGGGAGACGACGCCCCAAACCTACGTAAACGGCGAGTTCATCGGCGGCAGCGACATATTGGCGGAGATGGACGAGCGGGGCGAACTCGCGGCGGCGCTGAACGCCGAATAGGCCGTCGGTGCAGGCAGTACTTTTTTGTAGGGAAAGGTCATATATGTCTGGAGCACCTATTAGCGACTGCACGGGCACGATCGCGGATCGGAAACACCCACCCCAGAGCCATCCACAAACAATGTCAGGGCGCGTATATCAACTTCATTCGACGCTGGAACTACCCCTCGAGAGAGTCACCGACTACTTCGAATCGGATCCGGAACTCCCGGAGCAGATCGACGACATCGACATCACGAGGCGAAACAACACGCTGATCATCAAGTCCGTCGCCCGCGAGGGGACGGTAAGCAAGTACACGCCGACCGCCCAGTTGAAGGCGAGCGTCGCCGAGACCCGCGTCTACGAGGAGGAACCCGAGACCGGCCCGGGCGCGCCGCCCGCGTGGGGCGAAGAACAGGAGGAAATTCCTTCAGAACTCGTCGAGTTCGCCGCGTTCAAGGGCGACCGCGAGACCGTCCTCCAGAACACGGCGCTTCAGTTCCCCATGTTCGAGGTGCTCTGTGCCATCGCCCAGGAGGCTGAGAAGGGCACACTGACCGCGATCGCGGAGCGCGACGGCGAACTCGAGGCGACGAAGATCGTCGACGGCGAGAAACGCCCCGCGACCGTCGAGGTCGTCGAAGGACCGGGGAAGGAGACCGCCCCCGCCAACGGGATCAACTGGCGCGACAACAAGTTCATCTCGTAACCGCGTGCGCTGTCACCACACCACGTGACAGGGCGTAAACCCTTTGTGCGTCCTAATTAAATCTCATTAGCGTACACCATGCCCGAAGGCTTTCCCGACTACCTCGACGTGGATTACGAGGACGGAGACGGTGAACACCCGGAGGACTACCCGACGCTCGACGCGAAGATCGAGAAGGCGATCGACGTCACCCGCCGCGGCCTCGAACAGTACGAGAACCCCGCGGTGATGTGGACCGGCGGGAAGGACTCGACGCTCACCCTCTATTTCATCAAGGAAGTCGCGGAGGAGTTCGATCTGGAGGTGCCGCCGGCGGTGTTCATCGACCACTACCAGCACTTCGACGAGATCCACGAGTTCGTCGAGAAGTGGGCCGACGAGTGGGATCTAGAGGTCATCTACGCGCGCAACGACGACGTCGGCGAGTACGTCGATTCCCGTGGTTTGGAGCCCGGCGACGACATCGAGATCAGCGAACTCAACGAGCAGAACCGTCACCACGTCCGGGACCTGCTCGAGTACGAGGACGACACCTTCCCGTTCCTGCTCGACACCTACGTCGGCAACCACCTCCTCAAGACGGTGGCGCT
Source organism: Halalkalicoccus sp. NIPERK01 (assembly GCF_030287405.1). NCBI lineage: Archaea > Methanobacteriati > Methanobacteriota > Halobacteria > Halobacteriales > Halalkalicoccaceae > Halalkalicoccus > Halalkalicoccus sp. NIPERK01. The sequence continues at coordinate 365,424 of NZ_JASVVV010000002.1, forward strand.
GAACAACACGCTCGAGGAGTACGACATCGACGGCGTCATCTCGGGGGTGCGCTGGGACGAACAGGAGGCACGCGCCGACGAGACGTTCTTCAGCCCCCGCCACGACCCCGACATCTACCCGCCTCACGACCGCATCCAGCCCATCCTCCAGTTCGACGAACCCGCCGTCTGGGACGCCTTCTGGTACGTCGTCGTCCCCGAGACGGTCGAGGGCTACCCCGAGGAGGGCTACGTCCCCGAGGGCTACGACGACCTCCCGGAGGGCATTTCTCAAGAGGACATCCCGATCTCGCCGAAGTACTTCGAGGGCTTTCGCTCGCTCGGCAGCGAGATCAGCACCCAGAAGGCCGAGGAGGAGCCCGCGTGGCTCCAGGACCTCGACGGGACGACCGAACGCGCGGGCCGCGCCCAGGACAAGGAGGACCTGATGGAGCGCCTGCGCGACCTCGGCTACATGTAGCCCGGGTTCACACCCCCGATCGAAACGAGTCCGATCGAGCGATGTGGCGCTGGCGTTCGGCCGAACCCCCTTATCGGTATCACGGACGGCCCGCTCTGGATACCACCGAGACCCGAGTCGACCGACCCGCGTCGGACCGTCCGGTGTGTGACGGTAAAACACGCCTTAGAGTGGCTCTACACCCCGTGAGAGTGTCTTTCAGGTAATATACTTACAGCCGCGGAACCTACTGCGAATATGAACGAATCGACCCGTTCACGGACCGTGAAGAACCGTTTCAGAGACCCCGAAGTGACGATCGCGGCGGGCCTGCTCGCCATCGGGGCGGCCATCTACGCGATCGAGACGATCGCGCCGACGCTCCTGCTCGACGAGGGGGACCCCGCGACGTTCGCCGCGGTCTTCGGCGTCATCGGTCTCCTCTATCTGGCGGTCCTGCTGGTCTCGGAGACCGCCGGCGGCGCGTAGCGCCATCGAAAACCACCGACGAAGCTCTACAAACGGCCTGCGACGGCCGTTGGATCGGACTGTGGGACCGTTTTTTCGTGCGACGACCCCGCGACGGAGGCAACATAAATTACGACCGGGAACGTCACTGCCGGTAATGGCCGAGTTCCCGACGTATCTCGACGTGGACTACACCGACGGCGAGGGCGAGCGCCCGAACGACTACCCGACCCTCGACGCGAAGGTCGAGAAGGCGATCGAGATCACGCACGTCGCCCTCGACGAGTACCGCGATCCTGCGGTGATGTGGACCGGCGGGAAGGACTCGACGCTCGTGCTCTACTTCGTCCGCGAGGTCGCCCGGGAGTTCGATCTGGAGGTCCCCCCGGCGGTGTTCATCGATCACTTCGAGCACTTCCCGGACGTGCTCTCGTTCGTCGAGCGGTGGGCGGAGGAGTGGGACCTCGACCTGCGCTACGCGCGAAACGAGGAGTTCGCGCGTCTGGGTGCCGAGCCGGGCGACGAGATCCCGATAGACGTGCTGAGCGAGGAGACCAGACACGAACTACGCGAGCGCCTCGGGTACGAGGGCGAGACCTTCCGGTTCAGCGCCGACAGCTACGAGGGCAACCACCTCCTCAAAACGGTGGCGCTCAACGACGCCATCCGCGAGGAGGGGTTCGACGGCGTGTTCTCTGGCGTGCGCTGGGACGAACAGGAGGCACGCGCCGATGAGACGTTCTTCAGCCCCCGCCACGACCCCGAGAAGTACCCGCCACACGACCGGGTCCACTCGATCCTCCAGTTCGACGAGCGTGCCGTCTGGGACGCGATGTGGAACCACGTCGTCCCCGACGCGATCGAGGGCTACCCCGCCGGCCACGTCCCGCAGGACTACGACGACCTGCCCGCCGGCATTACCCAGGAGAACCTGCCCGTGAGCCCGAAGTACTTCGAGGGCTTTCGCTCGCTCGGCAGCGAGCGAGGGTCAGCGAAAAGCGACGACCGCCCGGCGTGGCTCCAGGACCTCGACGGGACGACCGAACGCGCGGGCCGCGCCCAGGACAAGGAGGACCTGATGGGACGGCTGCGCGACCTGGGCTACATGTAGCGCCGGCCGAGCGACCGCCAGCCGAACGTTCAAGCCCCTCGGCCGCCTAAGACGGCCGAATGCGACTCGACGAGTACATCGAGGGGTTCGAGCGCGACGAGGCCGCCGAGCGCAGGCGCCTCGCCCGCGAGAAGTCCTACGCGATCACCGACTACCTCGACGAGGTCGAGGACCGGTTCAACGACGCGCTCTCGGGCGGGTCGCTCGTCGGCTCGACCGCCCCCTCGATCTTCGTCGGCCACTCGAACTATCCCAAGGTCTCGACGGGGCTGCTCTCGCCGGTCGGCGACGAGGAACACGCCGCCGAATACGCCACCGACGGCACCTGGTACCGCCAGGGCCTCTCGATCGAGGACGTCGTCCAGCGGCGCACCGGGCTGTTGAACGCCAACCGCTTTACGGACGTGCGCGCGGCCGGCCTCGGTCCGACGACCGGGGGGACGGACGCCCCCTCGGTCCACGACGTCTGGGACGGGTTCGTCGGCACCCAGCGCGAGGTCGCCATCGCGGACCGGCCCGTCGGCGTCGAGATCGGCCTTTCCGACTCGCGCCTGGAGTTCGACCTCCCCGACGGGGACACCGCCGCGCCCCGCGGTCCCCGGGCGGGCGCCGAGTCCGCGACGCTCACGGAGAACCCCCACGTTCCCCGTCCCGTGGAGAAGACCTTAGAGGACGACGACTGGCGCGCCGAGGGCGCGATGACCTACCTGTATCGACGGGGGTTCGACGTCTACGAGATCAACCGCATCCTCTCGGCGGGCGCGCTCGGCGAGGCCGAGAGCCGTCGGCTGGTCCCCACCCGCTGGTCGATCACGGCGGTCGACGACACCGTCGGGAAGTACCTCCGGGGTTCGATCCGCTCGAACCCGAGCGTCGACGAGACGCGCGTGTTCTCGAGCGAGTACATGGGCAATCGCTACTGGGCGATCCTTTCGCCGGGTAACTGGGAGTTCGAACTCGTCGAGATGAAGGCGCCCGGCAGCGTCTGGAACCCCGTCGGTTCGGAGGTCTGGATCGCGAGCGACCACGAGGGCTACGAGGGGAGAACCAAATACGTCGACGGCGGCACCGCGGGTGCCTATTATGCGACCCGACTGGCCGCGCTCGAATACTTGGAGGAGATCGGTCGGCAGGCGAAGGTGCTGGTCCTGAGACACGTCTCCGACGAGTACTGGGCTCCTGTGGGAGTGTGGCAGATCCGCGAGAGCGTCCGGGACGCCTTCGAGGGCGAGAGCGGGGTCGCAGAAACCCTCCACGACGCGGTCCGTGGGGTCGAACCCCTCCTCCCGATCTCGACGGGCGATCTCCGGCGATCCTCCGAGATGGTCGCGGGCGTCCAGGCCTCGCTCGCGGACTTCTCGACGTGATTCGGCGACCGCACTCGACGGCGGCCACAAGAGCTACGGCGTCCGTCGGCCGATCCGGGGTATGCTCCTGTTCGGCCCGATTCCTGGTGGTATCGAACTCGCGGTGATCCTGCTCGTCACGCTGGTGGTGCTGTTCGGTCCGGTCGTTCTCGCCGTCATCGCCGGTCTCCGCCTGTACAACCGGCGTTCGAGCCGTCTCGGCGAACTCGAAGCGGAGGTCGAGGAGCTTCGCGAGCGCGTCGAGGAGTGATACTGTCGGTCACGAGACTATGACCGTCTGTGTCACGATTCATCACCAACAGCGCATCTGCTGCCCGTCGTTGCCACCGGCGATGGCCGGAGGTATGACCGACAGTATGAGCCGAACCCTTATCTCCTCGCCCCCGTATGCACGTCCATGGGTTCGATCGCGACCCTGGGAGCCCTCTCGCCCGCCGAACTCGCTCTCCTCGCGCTGATCGGCTTGACGCTCGTGTTGCCGGTCGTACTCGCGCTGGCGCTCGAACGGTTCGTCTACAAGGGGGAGGCGGCGGATCCGGTCGGCGTCGCCGAGTTCGAACGCCGGTTCGATCACGGCGAGGCGTGGACCGAGCGACTCCGCGAGGACCGCCGACGATAGCCTACTCGTCGGCGTCGCGCCGCGCACCCGAGCGCTTGCCCTGCCCCTCGCGTTTGCCGCCCTGCCGCCCGCGCGGCTTCTCGCCGCCGGATCCGCTGGAATCGAGGTTGTCGAAGGCCTCCTCGGTGAGCCGGCTGGTCTCGGCGACGACCTCCTCCCACGCCTCGTCGTCGGGGGCGATCCCCGACAGCCGGGCGACCTTCATGATCGAGACGTGATAGACCTCCTGGACGCCGAGTTCGACCTCGCGGACGACGACGTTACACGGGAAGAGCGCGCCGATGTCGTTGGTCACGTCCAGCGCCTCGTTCGCCATCTCGGGGTTGCACGCGCCCAACACGTAGTAGGGGTCCCGATCCACGTCGATCTTCTCGCGCAGGAGCTCCGAGGGGGAGAACTCGACGGGGACGCCGAATCCAGCGCCCTCGAAGGCCTGACGGACGTGCTCGACCGCCTCGTCGTGGCCCATGTTCAGCGTCACGCTTCGCTCGCCGATGTCCTCGGCGGTCAGCTGCGACGGGTCGATCGGTAGGCTCATGTCCGAGCCATGGACCGACGGCCCCAAAAAAGCCGGGCCGGCTACAGCGGCAGCGGCACCCACGAGAGCCACTGGAGCACCAACTCGGGCGACACGAGCGGGTCGTGGAGCACGAGCCAGTCGAGCAACACGAGCCCGCAGCCGTGGGCGACCGTCGAGGGCAGGATCGAGTCGGCGTGGTAGTCGACCGCGCCGAACAGCACGTCCGTCGGCCCCGAGAGGACGAGTTCTATCGGCGGCTTGCTCACGTGGAGCAGCGCGTAGACGACCGGGCTGATGAAGATGCACTTCGCGCCGAGGTCGCGCACGCCCACGCAGAGCAGTCCTCTGAAGTAGGTCTCGGTGGCGAGCGCGAGGACGAACAGCTGGACGGCGTGGGGGACGAACGTCCCCAGGTCGGGTGCGGTCTCCCACAGCGGGTAGAACTCCCGGACGCTGGGGAGCGTCGAGCCGACGAGGTAGAAGGGGAGGACGAACGCGGCGAGCAACAGGGTGTCGCGGACCGCCCGGCGGTCGACCCGCCAGCCGACGTGCTTGCCGTGGGCGAGCCCGAGGCCGAGGGGGACGAGGAGGTACAGGACGGTGTCGCGGAGGACCCGCCCGGTCAGGGTGGCCGTCGACCAGTTCACCCAGACGAGGAGGACGACCGTCGCGACCAGCAACGACCGCTGGACCCACGAGAGCCGTCCCGGGATCGACATCTACTCGGCGGTCGGCACCGGACCGGTCTCGGTCACCGCGCGGCAGGCGTCGAGGAACTCCTGGCGGCTCTCGAAGTAGGTGACGTCGGTCCCGTCGAGGAGTTCCCCGACCGATTTCGGTCCGCGAGTGGTCCGGACGACCGTCTCGCCTTCCTTCCGGCGGATCTCGCTTCGCTGGACGGGCCAGTGGAGCCGGGAGGCCACGCGCGCGATCGGTGCGCCCTCGACGGGGACGCCCTCGCCGAGGTCGACGAGCGGAGCCTCCTCCTCTTCGGCTTCCTCTTGGTCTTCGTCGCTCATGCGCCGGTATTTGCGAGGGGCGCGATTCAACCTTTCGGTCGCCGTGAAAGGCTTTTACTCCGGGCGTCGTAACCCCGAGTATGTACGTCCGAGGTGCCAAGAAACGAGAGGAGGTCTGGCTCCTCGACGAGATCGAGCGACTGGGCCTCGACGAGGCGGCGTTTCGATCCCGCGAGTACGTCATCGCGCTCGACGAGGAAACGGGCGAGAAGGCGGGGTTCGGCCGGCTCCGGCTCTACGACGAGGTCTGTGAGATCACGAGCCTCGGCGTCGTCGAGGCGTGGCGCGGGCAGGGCGTCGGCGCGCACGTCGTCGAGCGCCTCGTCGATCACGCGAGTGACGAGGGGTTCGAGACGGTCTACGCGCTCGCGCCCGAACCCGACTACCTGCTGCAGTTCGGGTTCGAGCCGATCGAGCGCTCGGCGCTTCCCCCGCCGCTCGGGGAGCGTCTCGACGCCAAACGCGAGACCCACGAGGAGGTGATCGCGACGAGCCTCGCCGTCGGGACGTTCTCGATGCCCGACCGGTTGCGCGAACGCTTCAAGGAGGCGTCGCCGGCGCCCACGGCCGACGACGACGAGGAGACGCTGCCGCCCGAGGAGTTCGGGATCGACCCCGAGACCGCGACCTACAAGTACGACACCGGCCGTCAGTAGTCCTCGCGGTCGCTGACGAAGCCGCTCTTGAACGCGACCCACGTCAGCACGCTCATGAACAGGATGGGGGGGAGGATGGCGAACCCCCAAATCGGGTTGAGCCCCCAGCCGAGCACGAGCGCGACGTTCGTGATCCCGAGGAGGACGAACGGCAGGGTGTACTTCGCCGCGCGAACGCGGTCGCTACGGTCCTCGGTCGGGATCGGCGACCCGTCGCCCTCGTCGGGCGCGACCGGCGTGTCCATACGCCCGTGTGGGCCCCGTCGGAGAAAAACGACACGGAGCGAATTAAGAGCCTGCGCGCGGTAGACTCTCGCATGTTCGATCAGGAGGATCTCGAATCGATCCGCGAGGGGAAAGAACGGTGGAACGAGGAGACGCGCGGCCCCACCGTCGAGCGCTTCGGCGAGCGAAAGGAGGCGTTTACGACCGACACCGCCGGCCACGAGATCCAGCCGCTGTACACGCCCGACGACGTCGCGGACCTCGACTACGAGGAGGACATGGGGTTCCCCGGCGAGAACCCCTATACGAGGGGTGTCTACTCGACGATGTACCGCGGGCGTCTGTGGACGATGCGCCAGTACGCGGGGATGGGCACGGCCGGGGAGACCAACGAGCGCTACCGGTACCTCATGGACCAGGGCCAGACCGGCCTCTCGATGGCCTTTGACTTACCTACCCAGATGGGCTACGACTCCGACGCCGAGATGGCCGCCGGCGAGGTCGGCAAGTCGGGCGTCGCCATCGACTCCGTGCGGGACATGAAGACCGTCTTCGAGGGCATTCCCTTGGAGGAGGTCTCGACCAGCATGACGATCAACGCGCCCGCCGCCGTGTTGCTCGCGATGTACATCGCCGTCGGCGACGAGCAGGGCGTCCCCCGCGAGGAACTGCGGGGGACGATCCAGAACGACCTCCTGAAGGAGTACATCGCCCGCAACACCTACATCTACCCGCCCGAGCCCTCCATGAGGGTTATCACCGACGTCTTCGAGTTCTGCGCCGAGGAGGTGCCCAACTTCAACACGATCTCGATCTCGGGCTATCACATCCGCGAGGCCGGGGCCTCTGCGGCCCAGGAACTCGCGTTCACCCTCGGAAACGGCATCGAGTACGTCGAGGCCGCCCTCGACGCCGGCCAGGACGTCGACGAGTTCGCCCCGCAACTCTCCTTTTTCTTCAACGCGCACAACGACGTCTTCGAGGAGGTCGCCAAGTTCCGCGCCGCGCGCCGGATGTGGGCGACGATCATGGAGGAGCGCTTCGACGCCGAGACCGAGGCGGCCAAGCAGTTGAAGTTCCACACGCAGACCGCGGGCTCGATGCTGACCGCCCAGCAGATCGAGAACAACGTGGTTCGGGTGGCCTATCAGGCGCTCGCCGCAGTGCTGGGAGGGACCCAGAGTTTACACACCAACGGGAAGGACGAGGCCCTCGCGCTACCCACCGAGAAGAGCGTTCGGACGGCGCTCAGAACGCAGCAGATCCTCGCCCACGAGTCGGGTGCCGCGGACACCATCGATCCGCTCGCGGGCAGTTACTACGTCGAGGCGCTGACCGACGAGATCGAGGAGGAGGCGTTCGAGATCATCCGCGAGGTCGACGACCGGGGCGGGATGCTCGAGGCCGTCGAGGACCAGTGGGTCCAGCGCCAGATCCAGGACGTCGCCTTCGAGCGCCAGCGCGAGATCGAGGACGGTAGTAGAGTGATCGTCGGCGTCAACGAGTTCGAGATCGACGAGGAACCCGAGATGGACATCGAGGAGGTCACCGGGGAGGACCAGCAACGACAGATCGCCCGCTTAGAGGAGGTTCGGGCCGAGCGCGACGACGAGGCCGTCGCCGAGGCGCTCGCCGCGCTCGAAGGGGCCGCCGAGGGCGAGGAGAACGTCATGCCGCCGATCCTCGAGGCGGTGAAGGCGGAGGCGACGACCGGCGAGATCTGTGACGTTCTTCGGGACGTCTTCGGCGAGTACCAGCCGGGCAGCGCGCTCTGAGCGCTTCCGAAGGACGAACTTGCTGACGCATCCCGAACGCCTATTCCTCTCACGCCGCACCATCGGGTATGGACTCACCGACCAGTGACGACGTAGCCAGCGTGAACGGGATGCCCATGCTCGGGCTCGGGACGTGGGAGAACGAGGACGAAGAGCAGTGCGCAGAGAGCGTCCGGACGGCGCTGGAGACGGGCTATCGCCACGTCGACACCGCACAGGCCTACGGCAACGAGGAGAGCGTCGGCGAGGGGATCGAGCGCGCCGGCGTCCCCCGCGAGGAGGTGTTCCTCGCGACCAAGCTCTGGATCGAGAACCTCGCGCCCGAGGACGTGATCGAGAGCACCGAGGAGAGCCTCGAGAGGCTCGGGACCGACTACGTGGACCTCCTCTACATCCACTGGCCGGCCGGCGAGTACGACCCCGAGGGGACGTTCGACGCGCTCTCGACGCTGGTGGCCGACGGCCTCGTCGAGAACGTCGGCGTCTCGAACTTCGAACCCGAGCAACTCGACGAGGCGCGCGAGGCGAGCGCCGTGCCGATCTTCGCGAACCAGGTCGAGTGCCACCCCCTCCTCCCCCAGGAGAGCCTGCGAGCGTACGCCGACGAACACGGCCTCCCGCTGGTGGCGTACTCGCCGCTCGCGCGCGGCGAGGTCTTCGACGTCCCCCAACTGGAGGAGATCGCCGAGAAGCACGGCGTCAGCGCCGCACAGGTCAGCCTCGCGTGGCTCCGCGAGAAAGGGGATCACGGCGATCCCGAAGGCGACGAGCGAGGAGCACGTCCGTGACAACTGGGAGTCGCTCGCGCTCGACCTCGACGCCGAGGACGTCGAGGTCATCGACGGGATCGACGAGCGGGAACGGAGGGTCGATCCGAGCTTCGCCCCCTGGTGATCTCTTTTATTTTATCGAAACAGTAAAGTAATTTGATAGTATCCTATCGGTATGGCAGTGCGGTCACACCGCTCGGGAACCGTCGGAGCGATCCGACTCGACCTGAAGCGGTTGCACGAGAGTTGGATGGAACTGTTCTTCCCGCGCCAGCGCGGCGGTGCGCATTCGGTGCTCGGGAAGTGGACGCCGAGCACGACGAGCGGCCGGGTCGCCTATGGGGGGTGGGCGGGGCTCGGTGCGTTCGTCGTGGCGCTGTTGTACCCGCTCGTGGTGGTCGGCTTCGCGCTTCGGTACTACACCCGCCGGATCGACCGGGCGGCCGCGAGCCTGGGAGTAGCCGGCGTCGTGGGCCTCTCCACGCTCGTCTGGGGGGGGCTGACGATCGTCGCCCACCTGCAGTTCTCCCGGCGGGGGTTCGTCGCGGTCGCGGCCGCGGCGGTCGTCGCGACGGCGGCGGCGGCCGCCGCCGTCGCGTTCTCGCGCGCTGGCGGGCGGGGGACGACGATCGTCCTCGCGTACCCGTCGGCGATGACCGCGCTCTTCTTGCCGCCCGTGGTCGCCGCGTTGTTCTCGGTGACGCTCGGGTCGGTGGTCTTCCCGGGGAGTACGGAACTCGCGATCCGACTGCTCGACGGACCGCTCGCGGCCGCCGGGGCGAGCGAGTTCCTGCGCGACAACTATACCCTCGAAGGGGCGGCCTACGTGGCGATGTGGTTCGCGATCGCGGTCCCCGTCGGATGGCTGCTGGGCTGTGTCGTTACGCTCGCCAACCTGGTTCGGCCCTCCCGGTGAGGACGATATCTAAACGGTTATTAGTCCGCGGTGAGGACGGCTACATCACCCATGCTGATCATCGACACTGTTCGAGCGTACCTCACCGAGGCGGAACAGACCGTCTCGGAGTGTCGACACTGCGGGACGACGGTCGATGCCGGCACGAAGCGATGTCCCGAGTGTGGTCACGAGGCGATCGCGCGATACCACGTCGCGTAGCGCCGAAGGCCGCGTCGGCCAGTCGAAATCCTCCGCTCGTCTCTGTGCATCGACCCCCGTGAGTCGTGCGGACGGCGAACCCGTGTGCGCCGCGGAACCCTTATTCCCGCCGCGCCGAAGGACCACGTATGGAGTTCGACCTCCCAAAGACGGCGGCGGTCTTCGCCGCGCTGATCGCTCTCGGCGTCGTCGGGACGACCCCGATGATGGGGACCGGAACCGTCCTGATGATGGTGTTGCCCTCGATGGTCGTCTTCGGCCTCGTGGTCCTCGCGCTGGGCGTCAAACACGGCGAGTACCGCGCGACCCGCCGATAGCCGGGTGGATCGGAGAAACGGCTAGCTGTGGATACCCATCGCCTCGATCTGTTCTTGATACCGGTTCCGGATGGTGACTTCCGTCACCTGCGCGACGTCCGCGACCTCGCGCTGGGTCTTCTTCTCGTTACACAGCAGCGACGCGGCGTAAATGGCCGCCGCCGCATACCCCGTGGGTGACTTGCCCGAGAGCAGGCCCTCCTCGGCGGTGGTTTCGATGATCTCGTTAGCTTTCGACTGTACTTCTTCCGAGAGTTCGAGTTCGGAGCAGAATCGGGGAACGTACTTCTTCGGATCGACGGGTCGCATCTCGAGGCCGAGTTCCTGGGAGATATACCGATAAGTCCGGCCGATCTCCTTTCGCTCGACCCGCGAGACCTCGCTGATCTCCTCGAGGCTTCGGGGGATGCCCTCCTTCCGACAGGCGGCGTACAGCGCCGCGGTGGCGACGCCCTCGATCGAGCGCCCCCGGATGAGGTCCTCCTTGAGCGCACGCCGGTAGATCACCGAGGCGACCTCTCGGACCGAGCGGGGCACGCCCAGCGCGCTGGCCATTCGGTCGATCTCGCTGAGCGCGAACTGGAGGTTGCGCTCGCCGGCGTCCTTCGTCCGGATGCGTTCCTGCCACTTGCGCAGGCGGTGCATCTGGCTGCGCTTCTTCGAGGAGATGGACCGGCCGTAGGCGTCCTTGTCCTTCCAGTCAATCGTCGTGGTGAGCCCCTTGTCGTGCATCGTCTGGGTCGTCGGCGCGCCCACCCGGGACTTGCTCTGGCGCTCCTGATGATTGAACGCCCGCCACTCGGGGCCGGGGTCGATGTTGCCCTCCTCGACGACCAGACCACAGTCATCGCAGATGAGTTCGCCCCGATCGGAACTCTTGACGAGGTTGTCGGACGCACACTCCGGGCAGGTGCGTGTCCCTTCCTCCTCCGAAGTTCCTTCGGGGTGCTCCGTCTCGTGCTCGCGCTCCCGCTGACGGGTGGACCGTGTCATCGCACTTAAATAGTAGTGCAACCAGAACACTTAAACCCTTGGTCCGGTTCGTGACCTGTCCGTAACGACAGAAGATGCGGAGATCGGACGAGAGTCGCTTTCGGTGGGGTCTACCGGCCGTTCTGCCCGACGACGGAGGACCAGAACGGCTATATCGGAGAACGGGCGAGCGTCAGACAATGCCCTCACTCCCCTACGATCCCGACGAGGCACGCGAGAAGCTGGAAGCCGCGGGAGCGAGCGTGACGAGCGGGAACACGGACCACGAGCGGTGGCGCGCGGAACTCGGCGGGGCGAACGCGGTCGCGTACGACGGGACGGTCGTCGTCCAGGGCGCGCGCCCCGCGGACATCGAGTCGGTCCTCCGGGAAAGCGGCGGACGGGTCCACTGCTACTTCGACGGCGGCAGCCGCGGCAACCCCGGCCCCGCGGCGATCGGCTGGGTGCTCGTCTCGGGCGACGGGATCGTCGCGGAGGGAAGCGAGCGGATCGGGGAGACGACGAACAACCGCGCGGAGTACGAGGCGCTGATCCGAGGGCTGGAGGTCGCACGCGAGTACGGCTTCGACGAGGTGGAGATCCGCGGGGACTCCCAGTTGGTGGTCAAACAGGTCCGGGGGGAGTGGGACGCGAACGACCCCGGGATGCGCGAGCGGCGCGTGCGCGTCCACGAACTTCTCGCGGAGTTCGAGGAGTGGTCGATCACCCACGTACCGCGGGAGGTAAACGAGCGCGCCGACGACCTCGTGAACGAGGCGTTCGAGGATGGCTGAACTACCCGACGACGTCGTCGAGGAGACGACGCGGCTGACGAAACTCGCACGCGCGGCGGTCGACGACAAGGAGGCCGCGGCCTACCGCCGCCACCGGGCGGAACTGCTCGACGACCACGACTTCACCGCGCGCGTCCGCGAGGAGGACGCCGCGGCGACCCTCGTCCTCCACCCCGCCGAGTGGGTCGAGGACGGGACGATCCGTCCCGGGCGGATCGACGACACCGACCGGGCGATCGAGGTCCAGGTCGCCGGACCGGAGAGCCCCGGGGACTGGGACGCCGTCGAGGAGCACAACCGGGCGGTCGCGGCCCGCGTCCGCGAGGCGCACGGCGACGTCCACGGCGACAACGCCGACGCCTTCGCCGATTTCATGGGCAACCACTACGCGAAGCCCGTCGAGGACGCCACCCCCGAGGAGCGCGCGGAGTTCCTCGCGGAGTACTTCGTCCGAAACGCGTGGCCGAGCGAGGACCAGAAGGAGGCGATAGAGCGGTCGCTCGAACACGTCGAAAAAACGGCGAAAACGGACCGGTCGTAGCGACGAGCTACGCGTCGATGAGGGCCCGAACGTCCTCGGCGCGATCCTCACCGGTGACGAGCTTCGAGAAGACCCAGTTCAACTGGCCCAGGACCGTCGCGTAGCCGTCGTCGGTCAGCTCGTACTGGTTGGTCCGCTTGTCGAGTTCGCTCTTCGCGACGAGACCGCGCTCGACGAGGTCGTCGAGGTTCGGGTACAACCGCCCGTGGTTGACCTCGGTCCCGTAGTAACTCTCTAGTTCACGTTTGATCGCCAGCCCGTACATCGGCTCCTCCGCGAGGATGACCAGGATGTTGTGCTGGAACGCGGTCAAATCGTGTGCTGTCTGCTGGGTGCCCGGAACCGCTTGTGCCTCTGACATCACCGTAGAACATGTCATCCGCCTATTTAAGAGTTGCCAACCATTCCGTTCGTTTCCGGAGATATTACCGGATAGTATCGACATATCTAGTAAATGAAACCCCAGACTAGTGTTTATATTTTGTAATGTCAAGTGAAGGGAGGGCGGACGGGTGTCGAAAGGACTTTTTCCTCGGGCGAAGCAGGACGAACCGGCAATGACGAACCTCTGGGAGGACCTCGAAACGGGACCGAACCCGCCCGAAGAGATCTACGCGGTCGTCGAGTGTCTCAAGGGCGAACGCAACAAGTACGAGTACGACAAGGACATCCCCGGCGTGGTGTTGGACCGGGTGCTCCACTCGAACGTCCACTACCCCTCCGACTACGGGTTCATCCCGCGCAGTTACTACGACGACGAGGACCCCTTCGACGTGCTCGTGCTCGTCGAGGACGCGACCTTCCCCGGATGTGTGATCGAGGTCCGGCCCGTCGCCCTGATGAAGATGGACGACGACGGCGAGCAGGACGACAAGGTGATCGCCGTCCCCTCGGAGGACCCGCGCTACGACCACGTCGAGGACTTAGAGGACGTCACCCAGCAGACCAGAGACGAGATCGACGAGTTCTTCTCGACGTACAAGAACTTGGAGGAGGGCAAGGAAGTCGAAACCCAGGGCTGGGAGGACCGCGAGGCGGCCTACGACGCGATCGAACACGCACAGGACCTCTACGAGGAGCGGTTCGGCTGATACACGGCAGTAATCACCCTCTCGGTTCGGGATGTGTTATAATTATGAGTAATCTTTTGAGGGCGGGGAGCGTACGGGATCGTATGGCAGCACGCACGCCCGCAGTGGGCATCTCACACCCGACGGTCGTCCCGACGAACGCCGACGTCGGATCCGACGAGCGCCCGGAGCCCGACGAGAACGCGACCGATCGGTAGCCCGCGGCGTGAAACGAAGGTTCTTGTAGGGGACGCCAGTAGAGGGTCACATGGGTCTCTTCGATCGGATACGCGGCGGCGAAGACCTGCCTCGTGTCGCGTTTATCGGTATCGACGGCGTTCCGCACACGCTCCTCTCGGAACACCCGGAGGAGTTCCCGAACTTCGCCGCGATCGCCGATGAGGGGACGGCCGACGCGATCGAGAGCATCGTCCCGCCCGAATCGAGCGCCTGCTGGCCCTCGCTGACGACGGGACAGAACCCCGGCGAGACCGGCGTCTACGGCTTTCAGGACCGCGAGAACGGCTCGTACGACACCTACGTCCCGATGGGCCGCGACGTCCAGGCGACCCGGCTGTGGGATCGCGTCACCGAGGCCAACCGGAACGCGACGGTGATGAACGTCCCCGTGACGTTCCCGCCCCAGCGAACGGTCCAGCGGATGGTCTCGGGCTTTCTCTCGCCCGGCCTCGACAAGGCCGCGTATCCCGACGAACTCCGCGAGACGCTCTCGGGCCTTGACTACCGGATCGACGTGAACGCGAAACTCGGCCACGACGAGGACAAACGCAAGTTCATCGAGGACGCCCACGAGACGATCGACGCGCGCTACGAGGCCTTTTCACACTACATCACGGAGGACGACTGGGACCTCTTTTTCGGCGTGTTCATGACCACCGACCGGGTCAACCACTTCCTGTTCGAGGACTACGAGCGCGACGGCGAGTACAGAGAGGAGTTCATGGACTTTTATCGAAAGCTCGACGGGTACGTCGGCAACCTGCGCGAGCGCCTCGCCGACGACGTCACCCTCGTCATCGCGAGCGACCACGGCTTTACCACGCTCGACTACGAGGTCCACTGCAACCAGTGGCTCGCCGAGGAGGGGTGGCTCTCCTTCGAGAACGAGGACCATACGGAACTCGGCGACATCGCGACCGACGCCCGCGCGTACTCGCTCATCCCGGGTCGGTTCTACATCAACCTCGAGGGGCGCGAACCGCGGGGGAGCGTCCCCGAAGACGAGTACGAGTCGGTCCGCGCGGAGCTCAAAGCCGACCTCGAGGCGCTCGAAGGACCGAACGGCGAGACGGTCTGCGAACGGGTCGTCGAGAAGGAGGACGCCTTCCGGGGCGACCACGACGACATCGCGCCCGACCTCGTGGCGATCCCGAACCACGGCTTCGACCTCAAATCGGGGTTCAAGGGCCACGGCGAGGTCTTCGGGAAGGGGCCGCGAAACGGGATGCACAGCTTCGACAACGCGACCCTGCACATCGACGGCGAGGCGACGATCAGCGACGCCAACCTCTACGACATCGCGCCGACGATCCTCGACCTGATGGAGGTCGAGTACGACCGCGGCGAGTTCGACGGCGCGAGCCTCGTCTGATTTTCGACCCCGATCGAGGGTATTCTTCAGGGACCGGCCCGTAGGCCCGGACATGCTCTATCGCGATCTCGACGGGAGCGAAGCCGAGAGCCCAGAGGACCTGCGTCGCCAGTACGAGTCGGAACTCGCGGAGGTCGTCGAGTCGGTCGGCGTCGAACGCGCCGCCGAGGAGACGGGGATCGGGACGGACCGACTGGAGGCGCTCGTCGCGGACGAGTCGCCGGAACTCACCGTCGAGGACGCCGCGAAGATCCTCGCGCTCTCGGAGGAGGAACCCGACGCCGAGATCGTCCGCGCCGAGATCGAGGACCGCCTCCTGCTTGGGATGACCACCGCCGTGTTGGACGTCGACACCATCGCCGCCAATATTCAGGGAGATCTCTCGGGCAAGGAGGTCCACCAGCGCGTCGAGGGCCGCGCCCCGATGACGCTCGCCGAGTACGCGAGGATCCACTACTTCATCGGGGAGCGAAAGCGCTGATGCGCGTCGCGATACTGGGCTGTGGCTATATCGGGTTGGAACTCGGCAGACAGCTCACGGCTCGCGGCCACGACGTCGTGGGGGTTCGGCGCTCCCCCGAGGGATGCGAGGCGATCGAGGAGGCCGGTTTCCAGAGTGTGCGGGCGGACGTCACCGACCGCGACGCGCTCGCCGGCGTTCCCGACGCGGACGCGCTCGTCTTCGCGGCGAGTTCGGGCGGGCGCGGTGCCGAGGCCGCCCGCGAGGTCTACGTCCGCGGGCTCGAAACCGCCATCGGGCACTTCGCGGGGCGGGCGGACCCGCCCGAGCGGCTGCTCTACACCTCCAGTACCGGCGTCTACGGCGACCACGGCGGCGAGTGGGTCGACGAGGAGACGCCCACGGAGCCGGCAACCGAGAAGACCCGCGTGCTGTGGGAGGCCGAGGAGACGGCGCTCGATTCCCCCATCCCCGGCACCGTCGTTCGCTTCGCGGGGCTGTACGGCCCCGACCGATACCGCCTCGAACGCTATCTGGAGGGGCCCGTCACCGAGGGGTACCTGAACATGGTCCACCGCGAGGACGCCGCGGGCGCGGTACGATACCTCCTCGAGGAGAACCTCGCACGCGGCGAGGTCGTGTTGGCGGTCGACGACGAACCCGTCGACAAGTGGGCGTTCGCCGACTGGCTCGCCGAGCAGTGCGGGGTTCCCGAACCCCCGAAGGAGACCAAAGAGGAGCGCCTTTCCGATCCGAACCTCTCCGAGCCCGCCCGACGGCGACTCGAGACGAGCAAGCGCTGTTCGAACGCGAAACTCCGCGAACTCGGCTACGAGTTCTCCTATCCCACCTTTCGGGAGGGGTACCGCGAGGCGGTCGCGGCCTACCCGCGCCGGTAGGAGCCGACAGTATATTCCGCTCGCGCCGGTAGTCCCCCCATGGCGACCGCAGACGGCACCTGGTCCTACCGGGATCGGTTCGGGGAGGAGTTCGGCCGGACGTACTTCCGGCGCTTCGGCGACGGCGTCGTCTCCAGTCTCGGCCTCGGGACCTACCTCGGCGACCCGAGCGACGCGGTGGACGAGAGGTACGAAGAAGCGATCACGGCGGCGCTCGAAAACGGCTGTAACGTCCTCGATACGGCGATCAACTACCGCCACCAGCGAAGCGAGCGCGTGGTGGGACGGGCGCTCGCGGGGGCGGACGTCGACCGCGAAGCGGTGCTGGTCGCGACCAAGGGCGGCTTCCTCCCCTTCGCCGGCGAACGACCCGCCGATCCGGGCGAGTACGTTCGGGAGGAGTACGTCGATCCGGGGGTCGTCGACCGCGAGGAGTTGGTGCGCGGGAGCCACTGCATCGCGCCCGACTTCCTCGAGGACCAACTCGATCGTTCGCTGTCGAACCTCGGTCTAGAAACGGTCGACCTGTACTACGTCCACAACCCCGAGACACAGCTCCAGGAGCGCTCGCGCGAGGTCGTCTACGACCGGCTAGAGGCGGCGTTCGCCCGGCTAGAGGAGCGCGTCGCCGCGGGCGACCTCCGGTACTACGGGGTGGCGACGTGGGACGCGTTCCGGGTTCCGCCCGACCACGCGAGCTACCTCTCGCTTCCCGAGGTCGCCTCGCGGGCGCGGGCGGCGGCGAAGGCGGCCGGAAACACCGCGACCCACCTCCGAGCGATCCAACTCCCCTTCAACGTCCACATGGCCGACGCCTTCACCGTCGCGGCCCACGAGGGGAGCGAGGGAACCGAGAGCACGCTCCGATTCGCCCGGAGGGCCGGGCTGAACGTCTTCACGAGCGCGAGCATCGGACAGGGACGATTGGCCCAAGGACTCCCCGAGGCGGTCGCCGAACGCCTGGAGGGCGAGTCCTCGGTACAGAAGGCGATCAACTTCGCGCGCAGCGCGCCGGGCGTGACGAGCGCGCTCGTCGGGGCGAGTTCGCCAGAGCACGTCCGCGAGAACCTCGACGCCTGTCGGTTCGATCCGATGGGCGCGGAGGCGTTCGACCGGGTCTTCGAGTGAGCTCCGACACTCACGCGAACCGCGAGAGGTCCACGCCGGCCACCTCGCCCGCCTCCCGTGCGGAGTCGTAGGGCCGGCCGACGACGATGTCGCCCGCGGTCGACCGCCCGAGACCCGGGATCGCCGTGAGTTCGTCCATCGTCGCGCCGTTGACGTCGAGCGGGTACGGAACCGCCGTCACCGACCGGTAGCCGTGGTCCACGACCGCGACGTCCATCGTGGTCCCGAGGTCGTGCTCGCCGGGCACGCCGATCAGAAGCGAGTAGGTCCCCAGTTGTCGCCCGAAGGTCCTGCCGTTCTCGTGGTACTCCATGTGGACGTCCTCCAACACCGTTCCCGCGGGCGCGACCCGCTTCAGCATCGGGTTGTCGATCTCCTCGCGGACCTCGCGTTTGTACGGCTGGAACTGGCGTTTGTGCTCGCGGGCGATGTCGGCGCCGGTCTCGGCCATCTCCGTCCCCGCGAACGCCATCACCTGCCGGATGTTGATCCGCCGGACCATCAGCCCCTCGTCGTAGACCCGCTGCAGGAATTGCTTGTTGTGCTCGTAGGTCTCCTCGCGCTCGCCCATCAGCCCGTGAACGAGGTTGATCCCCGGCAGGAGTTTCGGCAGTCGATCCCCGGATCCCTCGCCGTGTGAGGGACCCGTTCCCGGTTTCTCTCCGGGTCGCCACCCGCCCTCCTCGTTGACCACCCGCACCGCCTCCAGACACTCCTCGGCGCTCACGAGCAGGTTGTTCTCCTCTTGAACCACGGGATCCGCACTCTCCAATCCGAACGCCGCGGTGTCGCCGGGCGTGTTGTGCTCGGCGATGATCCGGATCCCCTCGCGCGACTTCTCGGGATACTCGACGATCGTCACCGGGTTCATGTTGTCCAGATGCAGCGTCCCGAGGTCGGGGACGGCCTCGCGGATCCCGCCGTAGAGCTCCCGCAAGGCGTCGGGGTTGGGTGCCTCGCCGTCGCCGCCGAACGCGAGGATGTCGGCCTGCCGACCCAGCCGGAAGTGGCGGGCGCCGTGCTCGGCGAGGTGCGACACCTCGCTGACCACCGAGTCGGCGCTGCGGAAGGCTGGATCGCCGTAGAGCGGCTCGGTACAGAACGAACACCGGTACGCACAGCCCCGCGAGGTCTCCATCTCGCAGATCAGGTAGTCGGGGTGATTGGGGTGCTGTTCGATCACGAACGCGCCCTTCCGGCTCCAGCGGTCGATCTCCCCGTTGTCGCGCATCCGGTCGCCGAACCCTTCGAGTCCCGATTCCACGAGGTCGGCGGCGGCGGCCTCGACGTCGCCCTTCGCGACGAAGTCGTAATCGAGGTCCTTTCGCTCCATGTCTTGGGCCCCGGCGTTCTCCTCGCCGACGCCGAACCTCACGGGCCCGCCCATCAGGCTGGTTCCACGGGAAACCCACGCCAGTTTCTTCACCTCGTCGGGCTCGGCGGGCGTCCCGCCGACGTACTTCCCGGGGACGGTCATCCCGCCGATGTAGACCATCAGATCGGCGTCCTCGACGTCGCGCCATTTTCCCCTGTCTTCGCGCAACTCGTCGATCGTGTGGTAGGTGATTTCCTCTCGAGCGACGCCCGCATCCACCAGCGCGCCCGCGGTGTAGCGGGGGTACGTCGAGACGTAGGGGGGAACCCCGAAGTGTGCCGGCTCGTCGACGTAGCCGTCGACCAGCGTCACCGAGAGCTCGGAGGGGTCGGTCATACCCGCTCTAACCACCGGAACGACAAAAGCCGTTATACCCGGTGGAACTCGATCTCGTCGTTCTCGGTGTCGACGACCGCCACCGTCCGGTGTTCCTCGGGGACCGTCGGGAAGTGTGCGCCGGGGTTCACTACCAGAGTCCCGTCGACAGCCCGTTCCTCGCGTTCGTGGTGGTGGCCGTAACAGACGTAGTCGTACTCGCCCGCCTCTGCGTAGCCCGCGACCTCCTCCTTCGACTCCCCGTGGAGCACGGCGAAGCGCGCCCCGCCGAGTTCGAGGTCGGCGAAGCGACCGTGGAGTTCGCCGTCGATCTCCTCGAAGCCCGCCTCGAGACCCTCGACCTCGCCGTCGTTGTTGCCGAGCACGCCGTGGACCGAAAAGCCCTCGAAGAAGGGGAGCACCGGCGGGGCGATGAAGTCGCCACAGTGGATCAGGGTCCCGATCCCCTCCTCTCGGAACAGGTCGGTCGCGCGCTCGATCGCCGCGACGTTGTCGTGAGTATCGGAGATGACGCCGACTCTCATAGGGGCTGGTCGGCGGGCGCGCACTTAGAACTCACCCACGGCATTGATAACCGCGGCGGGCTTACACCATCGCATGCCCGCGACCCTCGAAGTCGTCTGTACGGACGACGACTGCGAACTCGACATGTTCGAACTCCACTACACCTACGACATGCCCGACGACGTCGGCGTCGAGGACTTTCAGTGTCCCTACTGTGGGGGCGTCGACTGCCTCGAGGCCGTCGAACTGTGACCATGAAGGTCTGGGAGATCGGGAAGTCGGTCGGCAACCGGGTCGCAGAAAGCGTCGGCCGGGTCGCGAGCCGCGTCCAGGAGTCACGCCCGCTCGCGGTCGACTTACTCGAGAGCGACGACGCCTACCTCGCGGTCTTCGACGCGCCGGGCGTCTCGGGCGGCGACGTGCAGGTCCGGTTCGTCGACGGCGAGGTCCGCGTCCGCCTCGAACGGTTCCGCGAGTTCCACGAGGGCTTCGAGATGCGCCTGCCCGGACGCGGCCTCTCGCTCGACGGCCACGTCCGACTGCCCGAACGCGCGGTGGTCGACGCCGAGGCCGCGACGGCCACGCTCAAGGACGACGGCACGCTGCAGGTCCACGTCCCCAAGAGCGACGAGGAGGGCGCGACGACCGTCACGATCGAGGACGCCGACCCGACGGATGCGGACGACACGACGGGCGACACCTCCGATTAGAGCGCCAGTCCCTCGACGATCGGGAACTCCTCCTCGCCCGTGAATCGCGTCGGGTCGAACGCCCCTATTCCCGGTTCGCCGCGCACCTCTCGTGCGATCCGCTCGCCGAGCGCCGGCGCGCGCATGAACCCGTGGCCCTGCCAGCCGGTCGCGACGTACAGCCCATCCGCGAGCCAGCCCAGAAGCGGATCGCCGTCGGGCGTCGCGGTACAGAGCCCCGCCCACGCCCGCTCGACTGTCGGTTCCGGGAGGCCGAACCGCTCGCTCGTCCGTTCGAGCGCGGACGCGACGAACGCCCCGTCGGCCTCCCGGTTCCATCCCTCGGGGTCGCTCTCGACCTCCTCGGTACCGTCTCCCACGAGCAGCCCGTCCGGGTGGGGCCGGAAGTAGAAGCCGGCGCTCGCGTCGTATCCCATCGGCGTCTCGAGAGCGGCGTCGAGGACGAGCGCCTGCACCCGGTAGGGTTTCATGGCGATCGAGCGGCCCGCTTCCTCGAGGATTCGCTTCGTGTGTGCGCCCGCCGCGACGATCATTACGTCGAACGCCTCGCGCTCGCCGTCGGCGAGGACGCCCCCCTCCGCGAGCGAGACGGGCGTGTGCGTCCTGATGTCGACGCCCGCCGCGCGCGCCCTCTCGGCCATCACCTCCGCGTAGGTCGCGGGGTCGGTCCAGCCCGCGTTCCGCGCGAGGGCGGCCACGCCCGCGTCGTCGGTGTCGAGCGCGGGCGCGAGGTCGGCGAGGTCCTCCGGAGCGAGGAGTTCGGCGTCGATTCCGTGGCGCTTCATCCCCGCGACCTGCTCGCGGATCGCGTCGCCCCGGCGGTCGTCGTCCTCGTGGGCGAACCAGACGTAGGGGGTCTCGTGGAACTCGAACTCGCCGTCGCCCGAGAGTTCCCGAAAGCGCTCGATCGAGCGCCGGCCGATCCGCGCGTCGATCTCCCCGGCGTAGGCGTCGTAGAGCACGCCCGCCGCCCGGCCCGTGCTCCCCGCGGCGAGCGCGTCGCGCTCGAAGAGGGTCACGTCCTCGCCGGCCGCAGCGAGGTCGGAGGCGGCCGTGAGGCCGACCGCCCCGCCGCCGACGATCCCGATCTCCCGCGTCATGGACGGGCGAACCGGCCCGGACGCCATAGCCGTGGCGGTCCTCACCTTAGAAACGACTCGATGCCGCGGGCGGGGTAGCCGACGACCGTGTCCGCGCCGGCCTCCCGGAGCGCCGCGACCTGTCGGCGGACCCCCTCGGGAGCGCCCACGAGCGCGAAGTCGCCGCTCGCGGCCAGCAGCACCTCGCGGGCGCGGTCGGTCGCCGACGAGTCGGTCGGTGCGCCCTCGGGCAGCGCGCTCGCGACGGGCCGCCTGCGGGCGACGTACGCCCCGAGCGCGTCGAGCACCGCATCGGGGTCCTCGGTCAACACCGTCGGCGCGTAGACGGCGATCTCGCCCGAGAAGCCCGCCGCCCGGAGCGCGCGCAGGTCCCGCGGCGTCGAGCGACCCAGCAGTTCGAACTGGGGCGCGCCGGTCGCCAGCGCGAGGCGTTCGACCCCCTCGGTGCCGACCCACGCCCCCGGCGCGCCCTCCGCGGCCGCACCCAGGCGCGGCGCGAGCGCCTTTTCCCGTTCCTTCTCGCCGAGGTAGGCGCTGTGACCCGCGACGAGCACTCGCCGAACCCCCCCGGGGAGCGCCGCGAGCAGCGAGTCGTCGCCCAGCGGGTCGAAGCCGTCGGCCCGGACGGGCGTCGTGAGGTAGACCTCCTTCTCGGCGGCGAGCGCTTCGAGCGCCCCGCGCTCGGGGAGGTGCCGCCGCCCCTCGTAGTCGATCACGACCGTCTCGAACGGGAGGTCCACACCGCGGGAGACGTCACACTCGGCGGGTTTGAGCGCGGCGGCGTCCAGCCCCGTCGAGCGCGCCCGCTCACCGGCCAGCATCGTTTCCTCCGAAGCGCCGGTCACCGTCGGCCCGGAACGCGATCCCCCGCAGACCGGTCCGCGAGTCCCCATAGCGTCTGTGCGGTCATACCCCTCGTAGGGAGGGTCGGGCGCAAAAGCGTGTCGTTCGGCCTACCCGTAGGACTCGGGATCAAGGCGTGCGGGCGCGCGCCACTCCGTGGTGAGTTCGAGCAGTTGGACCACGATCCGCCCCGTCGCGCCCCAGACGGTGTAGCCGTCGACGTGGAAGTAGTGGATGACGATCTCGCCGTAGTAGGGGTGCTCGCGGTGTTCGAGTTCGTGGTTCGTCTCGTCGGTGAGTCCCGCGACCGGGAGGACGGCAATCTCGGCGACCTCGCGGTCGTTCGGCTCGTAGACCCGGTCGGGGATCTCCACGACGAACGGCGTGACCGAGAACTCGGTGACCGTGCGGATGTCGTCGAGTTGGCCCACGAGATCGACCTCCTCCTCCCGGAGGCCGATCTCCTCGCGGGCCTCCCGCAGCGCGGTCGCGTAGATGCTCTCGTCGTGGGTCTCGCGCCCGCCGCCGGGAAAGCTCATCTGGCCGGGGTGGTCCGAGAGGTCGTCGGCCCGCTTCGTAAAGAGCAGGTGGGGCTCGCCCGCCCGGTGGACGACGGGAACGATCACCGCCGCCTCGCGCCGCTCGTCCGTGACCCGGCGGGGCTCCCGACCGGCGACCCAACTGAGGTCCATTGGTGGATCTATCGGCTCCGGCACTATAGCCGTTCTTGCTCGCCGTCGCGCACCCCGCTCGCGTCGACCGGGGCCCACGCCTCCACGTCGTAGCTCACCTCGCGCGCCAGTGCGGGGTCGTCCTCCGCTCGCAACGAGTCGAGGACCGCCTCGCCCGCCGCCTCCCGGTCCACCTCGCGTTCTGGCACGTCGAGGATGTGCGGCAGGTCGCCCGCGCCCTCGGGGAGCGTCGGGAACGCGGCGGGGCCCGCCAGGATCAGACCCTCGTGTTCGACCAGCGCGTAGGCGTCGATGGCCTCATCGATCCGCTCGTTGGGGCCTGTCTCCTCGTCCTGACGGAAGGCGAGTTCGGATCGCGCCCACGCCAGTTCCTCGCGCGTGAGCGCGCCGAACAGGTCGCAGATCCCCGCGAGTTCGTCGTCCGTGAGCATGGTCCCCCATCGGGCGGGCGGGGGGAAGAACCCCTCGACACAACGGCTTTCCCGACGGCCACCCTTCCCCCGGTATGGACGACACCGCGCTCCTCGAAGCGGTCCGCGAGGCCGACCCGGCGACGGGCGAACGGATCGCCCACGCCCTCGACGCCGACCCCGCCGCCGTCGAGGCGCGTCTCGAGGAGCTGAAGGGGGCGGGACGGGTCGCCCACGAGGCGGGCGAGTGGCGACTCGCGCGTGACCCGCGCCTCGATTCGAGCGTCGAGCGGATGGCCGACCGCCTCGGGCGCGAGCGCCGGTAAGGATCGTACCGTCGGCCGTACGGACGTACCCACCGCCGGGAACGAGTGGCCGAGACACCGCCGGGACCGGTCGGATCGTCGGAGTCCTACGTACAGAGGTACGGCCGACGGTATCAGAGCGCGTCGAGCGCCCGTTCGCTCGCGTCCGCCACAGCCCCGGGTGCGAGGTCCACCCCGGCCCACGCGGGGAGGCGGTCGTCGCCCTCGGCGGGAGCGATCGCCTCGGCGTAGGCGTCGACCTGCGAGCGTTCTTCCTCCCGATCGTACGCCAGCCCGTTGAACGCGGCGTCGGCGGCGTAGCCCGCGAGGAACCGCTCGGCGACCTCGCGGTAGCGCTCGGGGAGCGTGTCGAACTCGGGGACGATCCCCCTGTCGGCGAGCGCGCGAAACAGCGCGCTCGCGACGTGCCCGCTCATGCCGACGAGGCCGGTCTCGCCGCTCACCGCCCGGTGGTCGTGTTCGTGGACGCCCAGGTCGACCTGGACGGTACCCGAAAAGCCGGCGGCCCCGAACGCCTCGCCCAGCAGGCCGGTCTCGAGCCCCCAGGCGGGTTCGGGGCGGACCTCGCGGGCGACCCGCGAGGTGAAGCCCATCTCGCCGGCCAGCGCGTAGCGAAACGCGCCGAGATACTCGAGGATCGGCTCCGGGTGGCGCTCTCCGAGCGCCGCGACCAGCGGCTCGTAAAACAGCCTGAACAGCCGCCCGTAGAGGCGGTCGTTCTCGACGCGGGCGTAGTAGCCCTTCGAGAAGTCGAACTCCGCGAGGGGGGCCACCAGCCGCGGGACGTGGGCCGCGTCGTAGCTCTTCACGTCGGCGTCGTGGAGCGCGACGAACTCCTCGCGGGCGGCCAGCCCGAGGCCCAACCAGACGTCCCGTCCCTTGCCCGCGGGTCCCTCGATGCCGCGGTCGGCGAGGAGGTCCTCGACCGCCGGCGCGTTACACCAGAGCGGGGTGAGCGGGAGGTCGAACCCCGAGAGCCACTCGGCGAACGCCCCGACGCGGTCGGCAGGCGCGCGAAGCGGGACGATCACGCGGGCGGGGTCGACGCGTTCGAGCGTCTCGAGGGTTCGCTCGGGGGCCAGGCCGGCGTACTCGCGGTCGGTCATCGGGACGACCACGGCGGCGCGATCCGTGGGCGCGTCGGGGACCTGGCCCGTCAGGTCGTGGAGCGTCGCAACCTGCTCCTGGACGTACTCCATCGTCCCTCCCTTCGGGCGAGCGGGTAAAAGCGGGCCGTTACGCGCTCGCGGCCGCCGGCAACCGGCCCGCGGTCCGCAGGAGGGCGAACGCGCCCACGACGGCCACGACCACGAGCGCGAGCGCCTGAAACACCGTGTCGTAGGCGACGCCGGCCTCGACGAGTTCGCCGACGAACCAGCTCCCCAGCGCCTGTCCGAACATCATCCCGCCGCTGAAGGTGGCGTAGGCCCCGCCGCGGTGCTCGTCGGGAAACGACGACAGCAGGAACGTGTCGGCCGCGGGGAACATGCTGTGGACGGCGTAGCCGACGACCGCGCTCAGGACGACGATCCCGAGCAGGCCGGTGGTGACGGTCAACAGGAGGACGCCCGCGGCGAACGCCGCGATGACCGCGAGCAGGTAGGGGACGGTCGGCAGGCGGTCGACCAGCCGCCCGCTGATCCAGAAGGCGGGCACGCCGGCGGCGAAGGCGACCGTCAGCAGGTTCCGCGCCGCTCCGGGGTCGAACCCGCGGGCGGCCTCCATGTAGGAGGGGTAGAAGTTGAACAGCCCCTGCCAGAGGAAACTCGCCGTCCCGAAGACCGCGACCCCGAGGGCGATGAGGCGCCACTCGCCCCTGATCGCGCCGAGGAAGTCGCGGTCGACGCCGCTGGCGGCCGGGAACGTCGTTCGCTTGGCGGTCCGGTACAGCACGAGCGTCGAGACGAGCGCCGCGACGCCGACGAGGGCGAACACCAGCCGCCACGAGACGAACAGGGCGAGCGTCACGAGGGGCGCGGCGACGACAGCCGCGAGCTGGGTCGCGGTGCCGTGGATCCCGAGCATCCGGCCGACCTGTCCCGAGTAGAGTTCGCTGATCAGCGGGTTGGCGGCGACGAAGTACCCGCTCGTGGCCGTCCCGATCAGGAACGCGCCCAGCGCGAGCGTCACCACCGAGTTCGCGAACGTCGCGAGCAGGGACGACCCGGTCAGGGTCGCGCCCGCCAGGAGCACGACCCGGTGGCGGGGGACGACCGTGAGGAGGTAGCCGATCGGGATCCTGGGGAGGGCGCTACCGGTCCAGACGAGGGTGACGACCAGCCCGATGGTTCCCGGACCCACGGAAAAGGCCGCCTGCAGCGGCTCGACGAGCGGCGCGTAGACCACGCGCACGAGGTTGACGAGGAACGCCATCGAACACAACGACGCGAACAGCCGGCTCCGTGACACCGTCTCGACGGAGGCGCGGGCGGGGGGCAACCCTTTCGGAACGCGGCGGGGTTGCCGGAGAAACGGCCGGTCGCGCGGGTACCCGCGACCGCGGGGACGACGGTCGGGGGGCCGTGTATGGGATCGTGTGATCGCGGGGGCGGTGCGGGTCCTCGAAGGCGGTTCGCGGCGACGGGAGCGGGGGTTAGATCGACTCCTCGATGATCTCGCCGACCGCGAAGTTGGACTTGACCTCGCTGATCTCGACTTTCACCTGCTCGCCGATCTCGGCACCGGGGACGATGATGACGTACCCCCGCTCGACGCGGGCGATCCCGTCGCCCTGCTTGCCGATGTCCTCGATCTCGACGTAGCGGATCTCGCCCTGCTCGACCGGCGGTTGGGGCTCGGTCGAGGGGCGGCGTTTCGTGGAGGCGTCGTCCTCCTCGGACGCGCCCGCCTCGCGGGAGATGAGCGCGACGCGGTAGGTGTCGCCGGGTTCGATCGACCCGGTCTCGACCTCGCTCTCGGGGATCCGAACGACGTACTCGCCGTCGCTCTCGGTGAGTTCCGCGTTGAACAGACACAGGAGTTTATCAGAGATTTGCATGGAGACCTCCACGCTACTCGTGGGTGTCGCCCCTATTAGTAGTGTCGCCGATTTCGCGACCGTCGGGGCGTTTGGGCCCCTCCGAGTCGTGGACCACCGTCGACCCCTCGGCGGGCCGATAGTTCTCGCGCACCCCGATGGCCTCCTCGAGTTCCCGGATCGCGCGCTCCTTGAGCGCCCCCGCCAACGCCTCGGCGTCCTCACGCGAGATCTCCCGCCCGAGCCCCTCGCACTCGTGGGCGCGAACCATCCCCTCCGAATCGACCGCCTCGCCCATCGGCTGGCTCGTCCCGCCGAGCGCCACGCTGAAGGGGTAGGTCCGACAGATCAGCGGGCGGTCCTCGTGGACGGTACAGGCACCCACGCCCGCCTCGTCCTCGGCATAGAAGGTACAGTCCCCACAGCCGTCGGTCTGGAGCGCCCACTCGAAGGTCTGGCCCTCGCCCTCGTCCAGACCGTAGGGCATCGGTCGGGCGACGTCGTTCCACGTCCGATCGTCCCCGGTCGCCCCCTGTAGCTCCCGGACCTCGTCGGGGAAGACGGTCGCGGTGTGGGACTCGTCGGCCTCGCTCGTACAGCAGGCCCCACACCGGGTGCACTCGAAGCCGATCGACTCGACGGCGTCGGCCACGTCGTCGGTGTCGAGGGCGCGGGCGCGTTCGAGTTCGGCTTCGAGCGACTCCATGGTTCGACGAGGGCCCCGCGGGCCAAAAGACCGTCGTCAGGCCCGGGCGCGCTCGCCGTCCCACTCGATCTCGTCCTCGTTCGCGAGCTTTTTCAAATGAGCCTCGACGGTCAGCGCCGCGAGGTCCTCGACCCCCGCGAGGTCCCTCTCGTAGGCCGCGTCGCGGATCGCCGCTATCGTTTCGTTGCCCGCTTCGACCGCCCGCAGGACCCGGCGTTCGCGTTCCAGCCGGTGGTCGATCAGCCAGTCGAGGCGTTTCGTCGGCGCGTCGATCACCTCGCCGTGGCCCGGATAGAGGACCACGGGATCGAGGTCTCGGACCCTGCGTAGCGAGTCGAGGTACGTCGCCACGTCCGCGCCCGCGCCGCCGACGAAGACGCTGCCCTCGGCCATCGCCAGATCGCCACAGAGGACGCCCCGTCCGGTCGAGAAGGCGACGTGATCGGGCGCGTGACCCGGCGTCTCGAGGACCGTCAGCCCGGCGAGACGGTCGCCCTCCGAGAGGGTCTCGTCGGGCGAAACGCCGGTGACCTCCTCGAATCGCTCGGCGTGGCCCGACAGCGCCCACACCGTCCGGGAGTCGGCGTAGTGGGCGAGCGCGCCGACGTGGTCGGGATGGGTGTGCGTGACGGCGACGTGACTCGCCGACTGGGCGGCGGCGTCGAGGGCGTCGGTGCGCGTCGCGGGGTCGATCAGGAGGTCGCCCACGCGATAGGCGTTGGTCGTCCCGGTCGGCGCGCGCGTGGGCGTCGGGACCGAGAACCGGTCGATGTCCATGGGGAGGGTTGGCCGCCCCGAATCGAGAAGCTACCGGCGGAGGAAGTAGACCTGCTTTCTGGCGTCGCGGAAACTGTACCGCGAGCCGACGAGTCCGACCTCTTCGAGGCGGTTCAGCGCGTAGCGGACGGTCCGGTCGGGCAGCAGCGACTCCTCGGCGAGTCGCCCCTGCGAGAGCGGGGCGTCGGTCTCGAGGACCTTCGCGACGAGTTTCGCGCTCGGAGGCAGTTCGATCAGCCGTTCCCTGTACTCGTCCTCCGAGAGGACGCCCTCGGACCCACCCGGACTGTCGACACGTGTGCTCATACTACCCCTCCCGAGTCGGTTGTGGTAAACGTTGGCTATATGTGTGTGAAAACAATATATACACAGTAAGGTGTATAATTGTCACACTGAGGAACGGCTTTCCGGCCGCCCGACGAACGGGCGACATGGAGAAGATACCCGAGGAGTACGAGGACCTGTTCGAGCGGCGCACGTTCGCCCACTTCGCGACGCTGATGGAGGACGGCACGCCGCAGGTGACGCCGGTGTGGGTCGACTACGACGGCGAGCACGTCCTGATCAACACGGCGCGGGGTCGTCAGAAGGAGCGAAACGTGAGTCGCGATCCGAAGGTCGGCGTGTCGATCGCCGACCCCGACGACCCCTATCGGTTCGTCTCGATCCGGGGGGAGGTCGAGGCGATCACGGAGGAGGGGGCGGTCGATCACATCGACTCGCTGGCCCGGCGGTACATGGACGTCGAGGAGTACCCCTACCACGGCGAGGAGGGGGGCGAGCGCGTCGTGATCGAGATCCGGCCCGACCGGGTGGTCACGGGCCAGTGATCCAGTAGGACTTTATTCCCCGACCGGAGTATGTGGGGGTGTGAAGGGCAAGGAGTGGTACCAGACGACCGAGGTCGCCGAGGAGTACGAGGACAAACGGTTCTCCCGCGGCGGCCGGCTGATCGACCGCCGGGAGAAGGAGGCGGTCAGCGCCGCGCTCGGGGATCTGAAGGGGAAGAACGTCCTCGAGATCGCCTGCGGAACCGGCCGGTTTTCCGTGATGCTCGCCGCGCGCGGCGCCAACGTCGTCGGCCTCGACATCTCGGACGCGATGCTGTCACAGGGCCGCGAGAAGGCCCGCGGGGCGGGCCTCTCCGAGCGCGTCGAGTTCGTCCGCGGCGACGCCGCCCGCCTGCCGTTTCCGGACGATCACTTCGACGCGGTGCTGGCGATGCGCTTTTTCCACCTCATCCCCAACCCGGATCGCTACCTGCGGGAGATCCGCCGGGTGACGAACGGGCGATTGGTGTTCGATACGTTCAACACGCCGAGCACGCGCTCGATCTACAACTGGCTGTTGCCGATGGGATCGCGACTCTACGCCGACGACGACGTCCGCGCGATGCTCGACCGAACCGGGTACGACCTGGCCGATTCGAGCCACGACTTCCTGCTTCCCTATGGGTTGTACCGGGCGATCCCGCGCGCGCTCGCGGACGGCCTCTACCGGATCGAGTCCGGCCTCCGACACACGGAGGTCGGCGACGACTTCGCGTCGGTCTCGTACTGGAACGCTCGTGTCAACTAGCGATCGAGTGGCGGGTATCGGTCCACTGTATTTTTAGTGTTCGGGTGCGGTATCCGGTGATATGGAGTTCTCCGTCGTGGTCCCGACACTGAACGGTCGGCGACAGCTCGTGGGCTGTCTCGACGCGCTCCGCGAGCGCCTGCCGACCGCGGAGACGGTCGTCGTCAACGGGCCTTCGACGGACGGAACCAGCGGGATGCTCCACGAACGCCCCGACGTGGACGTGCTCGTGGAGATCGCCGACAGGAACATCAACGTCGCGCGGAACGCCGGCCTCGAGGTCGCCAGCGGCGAGGTGGTGGCGCTGCTCGATCAGGCCCACCGGATCGAGGACGGCTGGGCGGCGGCGATCGAGTCGGGGGTCGGCGAGGCGGACGCCGTCACCGGGCCGACCCACCGCCCGGTTCGCGGCGGGATCACGACCGAGGCGCGCGAACGACGGACCATCGCCGGTCGGGAGGTCACGTACTTCAACGGCGGGAACGTCGCGCTGACCCGCGAGGCGATCGACGACCTCAACGGGTTCGACGAGTACCTCGAAACGGGTGGAGCGCGCGATCTGGCCCACCGGCTCGCAGGGCAGGGCAGGGGAGTGAGCTGGCAGGCGGGGATGGGCGTCCGCGAGGGGATCGAGACCGACGGTGGCGACGACAGCGACCCGCGGATCGTCCACCGGGCGACCAGTTTCGTGAGCAGCGAGACCCACCAGCGCTGGGGGCTCAAGTACCGGGCGCTCGCCTACCGACTGGCGAAGAACTACGGCCCTCGACCCACCGTCCTCCGGCGGCTCGCCGGCCACACGGCCGTCGACGGGGTGGCCTCGGCCCGCGGCGTCCTTCGGGGAAGCGTGAGGCCGACGGCGTGGATCGGCGGCGGGAGCGCCGTCTCGACGAACACGCTGATCGGGCTGAAGGACGGCCTCATCGCGCGCGTGAGCGACCGGACGCCACGGCGGAACCCCTACGGGATCTCGGGCCGGCGGGACCGGGCCGTCGAACGGTACGACTGGCGGTGAGAGCCTGCGACGCTCGAACGTCGGCGGACCCGCGCTCGTCGGGGCAGCCGTAACTCGCCGGGACTGTTACAGCATCGCAGAGGAGGAAGGAACGGGAAAGTTTATATAGAACCGCTAACGACCCATATCTGAGCACTTATGTCACAAGCATCACAGCGACGCATGGGCGGACAGCCGATCTTCATCCTCAGCGACGACAGCTCCCGCACGCAGGGACGGGACGCACAGTCCTCGAACATCGCCGCGGGCAAGGCGGTCGCGGAGGCCGTCCGGACGACGCTCGGCCCCCGCGGGATGGACAAGATGCTCGTCGACAACTCGGGCGAGGTCGTCATCACCAACGACGGGGCGACCATCCTGAACGAGATGGACATCGAGCACCCCGCCGCGCAGATGATCGTCGAGGTCGCCCAGACCCAGGAGGACGAGGTCGGCGACGGGACGACGACGGCCGCCGTGTTGGCGGGACAACTGCTCGCGCAGGCGGAGGACCTGCTGGAGGACGACGTTCACCCGACGACGATCGTCGAGGGGTACCACGAGGCCGCCGGGATCGCCCAGCAGGCGATCGTCGAGGCGACGCTCGACGAGGAACTCGACGCGGAACACCTGAAGGCGGTCGCCGAGTCGAGCATGACCGGCAAGGGCACCGGCGACGTCAGCGCCGAGCGACTCGCCGAACTCGTCGTCGAGACGATCGAGGGGGTCCGGACCGACGAGGGGATCGCGCGCGACGAGATCCGCGTCCAGACACAGGTCGGCGGCTCTTCGAGCGGGACGAAGCTCGTCGAGGGCGTCATCGTCGACGAGGAGCCCGCGAACGACGACATGCCCCGCTCGGTCGAGGACGCCACCGTGGCGGTGCTCGACATGGAACTGGGCGTACGCGAGGCGAGCATCGACGCCGAGTACAACATCACCGACATCGAACAGCTCAACGCCGCGATCGAGGCCGAGGAGGGAGAACTCCGGGGCTACACCGAGGCGCTCTCGGAGGCGGGCGTCGACGTCGCTTTCGTCACCGACGACGTCGAGGACCGCGTCGCGAGCGCGCTCGCCGACGCCGGCATCCTCGCGTTCGAGAACGTCGGCAACAAGGACGCCCGCGCCATCGCCCGCGCGGTCGGCGCCAAACGCATCGGCACCCTCGAGGACCTCGACACCGACGACTTCGGCTACGCCGAGTCGATCTCCGTCGAGAAGTACGGCGACGACGAGTTCGCGTTCGTCGAGGGCGGCGCCGAGGCCGAGGCCGTCACCCTGTTCGTCCGCGGCGGGACCGAACACGTCGTCGACGAACTCGAACGCGCCGTCACCGACGCGATCGACGTCGTGACCGCCGCGCTCGATTCGGGCGGGATCGTCCCCGGCGCGGGCGCGACCGAGATCGCCATCGCCGAACGCGTGCGCAGCGAGGCCGCCGGGGTTTCGGGGCGCAAACAGCTCGCCGTCGAGGCCTTTGCCGACGCGGTCGAGGTCCTCCCCCGCACCCTCGCGCGCAACACCGGCATGGACCCGATCGACGCGCTGGTCGACCTGCGCGCCGAGTACGATTCCACCGGAAGTGCAGGGATCATCTCGAAGGGCCAGACCGGCGAGGTCGGCGACCCGATCGAGGAGGGCATTTTCGACCCCGCCGCCGTCAAGCGCGAGGCCGTCGAGAGCGCCACCGAGGCCGCGACGATGATCGTCCGCATCGACGACATCATCGCCGCCGACTGAGCCGCGTCGCTTTCTGAAGTCGACTTTTTCGTGCGAACCGGGTTCCGTCAATCGGTCGGTTCCGAGCCGTCGGTGACTGCGAGTTCGAAGTCGGCCGAAACGCTCTCCGAGGCGTCTCGGGCCCTCACGCCCACGCCGATGCTGAACCGATACGTTTCGGGCGCCAGTCCGGGCGTGTCGCCGTGGAGTTCGTAGGTGTCCGCGACCGATTCGCCGCCAGCCACGTCCTCGACGAGGCCGATGTCCTGGACCCAGGTTACGCGCCGGCCCTCGGTTCCGACGTGGCTCGATCCCTCGTAGGCGTCCGTCCAGAGCGTGACGCCGGGTTCGTCGGGCGCGTCCTTCCGCTCCATCCACAGGACGCCGAACGGCCACGGCGCGCCCGAGGAGACCTCGATCGGCTCGTCGCCCTCGTTTCGCAGTTCGAACTCGATCTCGAAGGGGTCGTCCTCGGTGATCGTCTCGCGTCCGACCGCGAAGTCGAGTTCGAGCGGCAGTTTCTCGGCGGGGGATTCCTCCGTGACCGCTACGGAAACGGTGTAGAGCGTCTCCTCGGTTCCGTCGCCGTTCGTCGGATTTCCGCCGACACCCAGACAGCCGGCGCCGGCGATGCCGAGCAGGCCGGTCGTCGCCAGTTCGAGGGCGGTGCGCCGTCGCATACCGGATCGTCGGGCCAATGCACGAAAGGTCTTCTCGCCGTCGTAAAGCGCGATTCGACCGATAAGCCCGCGATCACACCGTCGGCAGCCGCGGTAGCCGCCAGCCGCGACGCAGCGCGAGCAGGCGAAGCGCGAGGACCAGCACGGCACAGCCGATCGTTGCGATCCCGACGGGGATACCGACCGAAACGCCGAGCCAGAAGGCCACGCCGCCGATCACGGCGGGCGTCGCGTAGAAGTCCTCGCGGAGGACGACCGGGACGCGCGCGAGCAGGAGGTCACAGAGGCTGCCGCCGCCGACGGCGGTCAGCGCCGCGAGGACGACGATCCCGAAGGGGGTGAGGCCGGCCTCGTGGCCGACCGACGCGCCGGTCGCGGCGAACGCGGCGAGCCCGACCGCGTCGGGAAGCACCACGAGCGGATGATCACGGAGGTCACCGAACCGTCGGATGATCACGACCGCGAGCGCGACGCCGAGGAGCACCACCAGCACGTCGGTCGTCGTGCGGAGCGCGAGCGGGACCTGCCCGACGAGCGTATCGCGGACGATCCCGCCGCCGAGCGCGGTCAGGATTCCGAGGACTGCGACCCCGAACAGGTCGAGATCGGCCTCCGCGCCCTTGAGCGAGCCGACGATGGCGAAGGCGAGCAGGCCGACCACGTTCATCAGCGCGAAGGCGTCGCTCATGCTGTCAGGATCGAATCGGTCCCGCGTAATCACCCGTTCGGTACGGCGACCGCCCGATCAGGAGTCCACGCCGGTCATCCGCCAGCCGGCGGCGGCGATGGCGATGCCGGCCAGCGCGATGACCGTCAGCCCGGGGGCGAACGACCCGGTCAGGTCCCGGAGCGAGCCGACGAGAAACGGGCCGAGGAACCCACCTAGTTCGCCGACCGCGAAGACGAAGCCGACGGCGGTGGCGGTCAGACCGGGTCCGATCCCCTCCAACTCGACCGGGATCGCGCGCAACAGCGGGCCGACCCCGCCGAGACCGATCCCGACCGCGACGATTCCGAGTGCGGCGATCACGAGGGCCGACTCCGCGACCAGCAGGACGAGCGTGCCGCCCGTCACGAGCATCCCCGAGAGAACGACCGCCGGACGGCGCGCCGAGAGGCGGTCCGAGAGCGGCGGGAGCGAGAGCGCGCCGACGACCTGGCCGGCCACCAGTACCGTGGTCGTGAGGCCGGCGAGGGCGGGGCGAACCCCTCGAGCTTCGAAGAGCGTCACGAGCCAGCCCTGCAGCCCGTGGCTCGCCGAGAGGTACGCCGTCCCGACGACCACGAGCAGGAGCATGGCGGGGTTCGAGAGCACACGATCGGCGTCCTCGCGAAGCGATCCGAGCGAGAATGTTCGGCTTTCGTCGCCGCTTCGAGGCTCGATCCGCGCAGTGGCGAGCCCCCAGACGAGCGCGAAGGCGACCGCCGCGAGGCCGGTGTAGAGGAACGTGGGCCGCCAGCCGCCGAGTGCCGGTCCTAGGAGGGGCCGCCCGACCGCAAAGGCGCCCGCCGACCCAGCGTAGGAACCCAGAACGTAGACGGTGGAGGCCGAGCCGGTTCTTTCAGGGGGAAACAGGTCCGCGACGAGTTTGGGCAGGCCGAAGGTGATCCCGGTCGCTCCCACACCGACGAGCAGGGTACAGGCGAGCAAGGAGGGAAAGTCCGCCGCGACGCTCCGGCCCGCGCCCGCGAGGCCGAATATCGAGAGCCCGAGGCCGACTCCGAGGCGGGGGCCGACGCGGTCGATGGCGAGCCCGCTGAGCAGCGAGAGGGGGATGTACGTGAGGGGGACCGCCCCGACGAGGACGCCCGCCTGCCAGTTCGAGAGCGAGAGGTCGGCGATCACGGGCGAGAGGAAGGCGGGCAGGAGGAACCAGACGAACAGCAAGCAGGCGTAGCTCGCGGCCCCGAGGACGAGCGCGACGTGATTCCACCGGTTCGCGGACCGGGTCACACGGGCCCTCCTCGACGGAGCGCCGTAAGCGCGCCGGTCCGGCGGGTCAGTACGAGACCCGGACCGGGGATTCGGCCTCGACACCGAACGCCTCGTCGCCGCGGCCGGCGTTGACCGCGAGTTCGACGTTGCCGTGGCTCCCGACGGTGACGAGTCGCTCCCCGGGGTCGACGTGTGCGTAGCTCCGCTCGGCGGGGACGGCCGTTCCGTTCACGGCGACGTCCCCGCCGAACCGCCCGTCCAGAACGTCGCCCGGGACGTTGGTGATCGCGTTGCCGAAGCCGTCGACCACGAGCACCTCGCCGACGGCCTCGCGCTCGCGCACCTCCGGGTCGGGAAACCGGAGGTCCGCGTGGTCGGTCGCCGAGAGCCACTCGATCCCTTCGAGTTCGTCGACGCCGGCCTCGTGGACCGCCGCGGCGACAGGTGCAAAAACGTCCCGGCCGTCGAACGTGCGCCCCTCGCCGTCGGTGCCGGGAAACGCCTCGTGGTCGGGGTCGATGGCGAAGGCCTCCGGCTCGCCGAGGCGGCGGGCCGCGGGGAGGAGGACGCCGTTGTCCGGTCCCACGAGGGCGTGCTCGCCGGCGCGGACGACCAGCGCCTTCCTCTCGGTGCCGACGCCGGGGTCGATCACGGCGAGGTGGACCGCCGGCGGGAACCACGGCAGGACTTCGCGCAGCCAGAACGCCGCCGTCCGGGGGTCCTGTCGGGGGAGGTCGTGGGCGACGTCGACGAGTCGGGCGTCGGTCCGCGAGCAGATCACGGCCTTCATCGCCGCCGGATAGGGCGTGCCGAAGTCCGAGGCGAGCGTAATCACGTTCCGTTGGCGTCGGTCTCACTGACCTGCTGGATGCGCTCGATGCCCTCCGTCTCGTAGATCACGTCGACGACCGCCTCGGGCACGAGCGACTCCCAGTCGCGGTCCTCGATCATGCGCTCTCGAACCTCGGTTCCCTCTAGCTCCTCGCGGTTGAACATCGGCGACTGGCGCACCTCGACGCCCGCCTCCTCGAACAGCCGGATCACGAGGGGGTTGTTCGAGTACGCGACATCGAAGTCGGGGCTCATGCTCTGGACGTGGCTGACCCAGACGGAGTTGCGATCGAGGTCCTCGATCGGGACGGCGTAGGTCACCAGGTCGTAGTCGACCAGCGATTTGGTGATCATCATGATGCGCTCGCCGGCCGTGAAGGGATCGTGTCTCGAGTGTGAATCGCCCGCGCTGCCGATCCCGAGGACGAGCTCGTCGACCTCGCTCGCGATCCGGTCGACCATCCGGTGGTGCCCGTTGTGGTAGGGCTGGAACCGACCGATGTAGAACCCCCGTGTCATCGTTCCGTCCCTATCGACAGCGCGGGGGAGTAAAAGCGTAGCGAGTCCGCCGGCGGCAGGGAGAAAGTATATCAGTTCCGCAACCTTCGTTTTCACCAGCGACCAGATTCTATGAGCAACGAGAGAGACACCGGAGATCGCCCCGTAGACGGGGTGAGCGAGTCGTCGGGCTCGGAGCCCGACGACACCCGCGACGAGCCCCCGCAGGAGGGCTCGAACGACGGGTTCGGGAGCGACGTCGATGTCGGGTTCGACGCCGAGATCGAGGAGGACGAGGACGACCTCCTCGGGGGGTTGCGAGTCGAGTCCACCGAGGACATCAAGGTGCCCGAGAAGCTGGTCGATCAGGTGATCGGCCAGGACCACGCCCAGGAGATCGTCCGCAAGGCCGCCAAACAGCGCCGACACATCCTGATGATCGGGTCGCCGGGGACCGGCAAGTCGATGCTGGCCAAGGCGATGACCCAACTCCTGCCGAACGAGGACCTCCAGGACGTCCTGATCTACCACAACCCCGACGACGGCAACGAGCCGAAGGTTCGCACTGTGCCCGCAGGAAAGGGCGAACAGATCGTCGACGCCCACAAGGAGGAGGCCCGCAAGCGCAACACGATGCGGACCATCCTGATGTGGCTGATCATCATCGTCATCCTGGGGTACTCCCTCTTTATCGGGAACATTCTCTTGGGAATCATCGCCGCCGCGATCATCTACCTCGCGTTCAAGTACGCGAACCGCGGCTCCGACGCGATGATCCCGAACCTCCTGATCAACAACGCCGACCGCACCACCGCGCCCTTCGAGGACGTGACCGGAGCCCACGCCGGCGCGCTGTTGGGCGACGTCCGCCACGACCCGTTTCAGTCCGGCGGCATGGAGACGCCCTCCCACGATCGGGTGGAAGCCGGCGGGATCCACAAGTCCCACCGCGGCGTGCTGTTCATCGACGAGATCAACACGCTCGACGTGCGCAGCCAGCAGCATCTGATGACCGCCATCCAGGAGGGCGAGTTCTCCATCACCGGGCAGAGCGAGCGTTCCTCGGGGGCGATGGTCCAGACCGAACCGGTCCCGTGTGACTTCATCATGGTCGCGGCGGGCAACCGCGACGCCCTCGAGAACATGCATCCCGCACTGCGCTCGCGGATCAAGGGCTACGGCTACGAGGTGTTCATGGACGACACCATCGAGGACACCCCCGAGATGCGTCGCAAATACGCGAGATTCGTCGCCCAGGAGGTCGAAAACGACGGCCGGCTCCCGCACTTCACGCGCGAGGCCGTCGAGGAGGTCATCCTCGAGGCCAAGCGCCGCTCGGGTCGCAAAGGCCACCTGACGCTTCTCTTCCGAAGCCTCGGCGGGTTGGTCCGTGTGGCGGGCGACATCGCCCGCTCGGAGGACGCCGAGTTCACGACGCGCGATCACGTCCTCCAGGCGAAAAAGCGCTCGCGGTCGATCGAACAGCAGCTCGCCGATACGTTCATCGAGCGCTACAGCGACTACGACATGACGATGAACGAGGGCGGCGTCGTCGGCCGGGTCAACGGACTCGCCGTGATGGGCGACGATTCGGGTATCGTCAAGCCGATCATGGCCGAGGTCACGCAGGGCCACGGCGAGGTGATCGCGACGGGCAAGCTCCAGGAGATCGCCCAGGAGTCGGTCCAGAACGTCTCGGCGATCATCAAGAAGTTCACCAACCAGGATATCAACGAACTGGACGTCCACATCCAGTTCCTGCAGTCCTACGAGGGCGTCGAGGGCGACTCGGCGTCGATCTCGATCGCGACGGCGGTGATCAGCGCCCTCGAGGAGATCCCGATCGCCCAGGACGTCGCGATGACCGGCTCGCTGTCGGTGCGTGGCGACGTGCTGCCCGTCGGCGGCGTCACCCACAAGATCGAGGCCGCGGCGAAGGCCGGCATCGACACGGTGATCATCCCCAAGTCCAACGAACAGGACGTCATGATCGAGGACGAGTACAAAGAGCAGATCGAGGTGATCCCCGTCAGCCACATCAGCGAGGTGCTCGACATCGCGCTGGTCGGCGAACCCGAAAAGGACGGGCTGGTCGACCGCCTGAAGCAGATCACGACCGCGCTCGAACGGGACAGACAGGTCCCGGGCGGCAGTCCCGCCCCGCAGTAGCGTGGCCGAGTGGGCGACGTTCGTCGGCCTGACGGGCGTCGTCACGGTCCTCCTTCTCGCGCTCGCTCACGCCTCCCGGTCGGCGATCGACGAACCCGATCCCGACGTCGAACTCACGAGCGGGCTCCTGCTCGTCAACGTCGCGCTCTCGCAGGGCGTGCTGCTGGGCGTGCTGCTCGCCGCGGCGTGGTACACCGAAATACCGCTCGCCGCCGTCGGCCTCGGCGCGGGTACGACGGGAACGAGGGCGCTCGCGATCGGCGTGGGTCTCGGGTTCGTTCTCTATCTCGGCTCCGAACTCGGCGGTGCGACCGCCGATCGACTCGGGTTCGAGTACGACGAGGGACTGCGCGAACTCCTCGCGCCCGGGTCCATCGGCGGGTGGGCCGTCCTCCTGGGGTTCGTCCTCCCGGTGATCGCCCTCTTCGAGGAGTTCCTCTTCCGGGCGGCGCTGATCGGCGTCGTCTGGGCGGGCTACGGCGTCTCGCCGTGGCTCCTCGCTCTCGTTTCCTCGGTCCTCTTCGCGGTCGGCCACGGCGCACAGGGCCGGACGGGGGTCGCCGTGACCGGCCTCCTCGGCTTCGCGCTCGCGGCGGGGTTCATCGTGACGGAAAGCCTGCTCGTCGTCGTGATCGCACACTACCTCGTGAACGCGCTGGAGTTCGTCGTCCACGAGGGGCTAGGAGTCGAGTGGGCGGCGTAGAATCAGTACGGACCGCGCAGGAAGACGTTGTAGGCGCGAACGCCGCCGACCAACAGCAGCGTCACGCCGAGAAACGTCCAGCCCCCCGAGAGGGCGAGGAGTTCGCGTTCCATCCCGGGGAGGAAGCCGGTGACGAAGAGGTACGTCCCCATGAGGAGGGCGAGCCACCCGAACGAGACGACGAGCCCACAGACGATGCAGCCCCGCGCGTAGTCCCGTGTCGGTGTCGATGCGAGATCGGCGAGCGATGTCGACATACCATATCGTAAACGTATTATAATAAATATATTTTGGCCGATGGTTATCGGTTCGATTCGAGCGAGCGCAGCAGGCGTGTGATTTCCGGGGAGAGGGCGTTCGGGCCGTCGGCGACCCGGTGATCCGGGATCAGGATCGGAACCGGGTTCGATTCGAGCGCGGCGCGCACGACGGCCTCGTCCTCCTCGTCGAGGCCGGGCGTCGTGCGGGCGAGCGTCGCCACGTCGGTCGTCTCACCGAAGGGGATCGCCCGCGCCTTCTCGAGCACCGCCCGGTGGTCCGTGGGCACCGTGAGCGCGATCGGGACATCCTCGAAGTCGTCGTGTTCGCCCCCGAGATAGCGCTCGATCCGGTCGAGCAACGCGTGGCCGCGCGTGGCCTCCTCGGAGGGCGTGTCGGGAAGCGAGAGGCTGATCACGCGTCCCGACGCGATCCCGATCTGGACGACGCGGTCGATCCCCGCGATCTCGCGTGCGTAAATCCCCGTGTCGCTCTCGTCCATACCGAACGGAGGGGCGAGGCCGACTTCAACCCCGTGACGCAAGCCTTATGTGCAAATCCGTCCGTTAGTGTACAATAATGAACGCTAGCGATCCGGTCGCACCGGCCGTCGAGTCGATCCTGCGGGCGGCACGCGAACGCGAGGGGGGCGGAGAACGCCTCTCGGTCGAGGCGCGGTCGTTCCCCGAGGCGGTCGCCGCCGTCGAGCGTGAGGGCCGCGTGCCGGTGATCGCGGAGGTCAAGCCGACCAGTCCGACGACCGACGGGGTTCGGACGGACGATCCCGTCGGGTTGGCGAGGGAGATGGTCGCGGGCGGGGCGACGGCGCTGTCGGTGCTGACCGAACCCGAGCACTTCGGGGGCTCGCCCGGGACGCTCGAGGCCGTGCGCGGGGCCGTCGACGTTCCGGTGCTCCGCAAGGACTTCGTCCTGCGGGAGTCGCAGATGGACGTCGTCGAGGCCGACCTGATCCTGTTGATCGCCCGGTTCGTCGACGATCTCGAAGGGCTCGTGACGGCGGCGAGAGAGCGGGGATTCCAGCCGCTCGTCGAGGTCCACACCCGCGAGGAACTGGCGACGGCGGTCGGGGCCGGCGCCGAGATCATCGGAATCAACAACCGCGACCTCGCCCGGTTGGAAGTGGATCTGAACACGTTCGAGGAGGTCGCGAGCGAGGCCCCCGACGATGTACTGTTGATCGCGGAAAGCGGGATCGGCTCGAAGGAAGACGTCCGGCGGATGCGCGGGACGGGCGCGGACGCGCTGTTGATCGGTACCGCCATCATGGACGGCGACGTACGCGAGAACACGAGGCGATTCACCACAGCATGAGCACGAGCAAGTTCGGACGCTACGGCGGCCAGTACGTCCCCGAGGCGCTGATGCCCGCGATCGAGGAACTGGAGGACGCGTACCAGCGGTTCGTTCTCGAAAACGACGAGGGGTTCGTGGACGAGTTTCGCGCCCGACTGCGCGATTTCGGCGGGCGACCCACGCCGCTCCAGCACGCGGAAGCCCTCTCGGCGCGCTACGACCGGGAGGTCTATCTCAAACGCGAGGACCTCCTCCATGGAGGCGCCCACAAACTGAACAACGCGCTGGGCCAGGCCCTGCTCGCGAAGTACATGGGCAAGGGTCGGATCATCGCCGAGACCGGGGCCGGACAGCACGGCACCGCGACGGCGATGGCCTGTGCCCATCTGGGGCTGGACTGCGAGATCTACATGGGCGAGCGCGACATCAACCGCCAGCGCCCCAACGTCTTCCGGATGCGCCTGAACGGGGCGGAGGTCAACCCGGTGACGACGGGGCGGGGCACGCTGAAGGAGGCCATCTCGGAGACGATGCGCGACTGGGCCACGTCGGTCGAGGACACCCACTACGTGATCGGGAGCGTCGTGGGCCCGCACCCCTTCCCGCGGATGGTCCGGGACTTCCAAGCGGTGATCGGCGAGGAGGCCCGCGAGCAGATCCGGGAGAAGGCGGGACGGCTACCCGACAGCGTGCTCGC
The DNA here is from genome assembly GCF_030287405.1 of Halalkalicoccus sp. NIPERK01. Classification (NCBI taxonomy): domain Archaea; kingdom Methanobacteriati; phylum Methanobacteriota; class Halobacteria; order Halobacteriales; family Halalkalicoccaceae; genus Halalkalicoccus; species Halalkalicoccus sp. NIPERK01. The sequence goes on from NZ_JASVVV010000002.1 coordinate 407,439, forward strand.
GTGTGCGGGTGGCGGGTCGAACACGATGGGCGCCTTTGACGAGTTCGTCGCGGACGGCGTGGGATTGTACGCCGTCGAGGCCGGCGGAAGTAGTTTAGAAGTCGACGAGGCGGCCGGCGTCGCGCCCAACTCGGCGTCGCTCTCGACCGGAAGCGAGGGCGTCCTCCACGGCGCGCGAACGAAGCTCCTGCAGGACGCCGACGGCCAGATCATGGAATCGCACTCCGTTTCGTCGGGGCTGGATTACGCCGGGGTGGGTCCGGAGCTCGCCCACCTCGTCGACGAGGGCCGGGTCACGCCCGTGAACGTCGACGACGACGGGGCGCTGGAGGCGTTCCATCGCCTCTCCCAGTTGGAGGGGATCATCCCCGCGCTGGAGACGGCCCACGCGTTCGCCTTCCTCGAAGAGGAGTACGAGGACTTGGGAGAGGTCGTGATCGTCAACGTCTCGGGACGGGGCGATAAGGACCTCGAATCGGTGATCGAGGAGACGGCCGAACGCGACATCGAGGGCACGCCCGACATGGATGTCTTCCGAGGTGGACGATGAGTCCGAGTCGCATCGACGAGGCGCTCGCCGAGGGCCCGGCGTTCATCCCGTACCTCGCGGCGGGCGATTCAGGTGTCTCCGGGAGCGAAGCGACCGGAGGCTCGGAAGACGTTCCGTCTTCCGGCGTCGAGTCGACCAAGGAGTACGTCCGCGCGCTGGTCCGTGGCGGGGCCGACATCGTCGAACTCGGACTGCCCTTCTCGGAGCCGATCGCGGAGGGCTCGACCATCCAGAACGCGATCGTCCGCTCGCTTTCGGGCGGGATGACCCCCGACGTGTATTTCGATCTCGTCGAAGATCTGGACGTGGGGGTACCGATCGTCTGCATGACCTACTACAACCTGATCTATCGATACGGCGACGAAGAGGGTCCGGAGCCGTTCGTCCGTAGGGCCGCTGAGGTCGGAATCGACGGCTTCGTCGTGCCGGACTTGCCCGCCGAAGAGGCCGACCCGCTCCGGGAGGCCTGCGATACCTACAGACTGGACCTGATCTTCATCGTCGCGCCGACCACGCGCGGCGAGCGGCTGAGACGGATCATGAGTCAGGTCTCGGGCTACGTCTACGTGCAGGCGCGCCTCGGAACGACGGGTGCGCGCGCGGACGTGAGCGATCAGACCGATACGAGCCTCGGACGTCTGGAAGAGTGGGACGTTCCCAAAGCGGTCGGCTTCGGGATCAGCGAGCGCGAACACGCGGAACGCATCGTCGCGGGCGGTGCCGACGGGATCATCGTCGGAAGCGCGCTCGTCGATATCGTAGCCGAGGGCGAGACGGACGAGGGAACCGTCGCCGAGCGCCTCGAACGGAAGGCTCGTGAGCTGAAGGAGGGTGCGCTGGCCGGGGCCGAAAGCCGGCCGCAACCGGAACGTCCATAACCGCTCCATGCCGGAGTGTCTCATACTATGACCGCGGGATTCGACGCACGACTCGAGCGGATCAGCACCGACGGCAAGTACCTCGTCGTCCCGATGGATCACGGGATCACCATGGGCGCGGTGAAGGGCCTGAAGGACATCGAGGGGACGATCGACGCGGTGACGCGCGGCGGCGCGGACTGCGTGCTCACCCAGAAGGGGATCGCACCCCGCGTGCATCCCAACACCAACGGCGCGGGCTACGTCGTCCACCTCAACGGCTCGACCACCATCGGCCCCGACGAGAGCGACAAGCGGGTCACGGGCACCGTCGAGGAGGCGATCCGTGCGGGCGCGGACGCCGTTTCGTTCCACATCAACGTCGGCTCGGACTACGAACCCGAGCAGATCGAGGGGCTCGCCCGGTTGACCGATCGGGCGGATCGGTTTGGTATGCCCGTGCTGGCCATGGCCTACGCGCGCGGGCCCGGCATCGACGGGGCCGACCCCGAGGCGCTCGGCCACGCGGTGCGCCTCGCCGAGGAACTCGGTGCCGATATCGTCAAGACGGGCTACTCGGGCGACGCCGAGAGCTTCCAGCACGTCGTCGAGTCGACCCGGCTGCCCGTGGTTATCGCGGGCGGCGCGCGCGGAACCGATAAAGAAACCCTCGAAAAGGTTCGGGGCACGATCGACGCCGGCGGCGCGGGCATCTCGATGGGCCGGTCGATCTTCCAGCACGACGACCCCGAGGCGATCACAAGAGCCGTCTCGGCGATCATCCACGAGGACGCCAGCGCCGAGGAGGCCATCGAGACGGCGGGGCTCGCGGTCGAGGCGTAAGTCGCATCACGAGCTACCGGCCAGCGTCCCACACCGTCCCTGGAGATACCGCTCTCCGAGCGGGGTAATCCGATACTTTCCACGGTCGACCCGCTCGACGAGGTCGTGACGTTCCAGGCGGCTCAGACGGCGGTTCACCTCCGCTCGACTGTACTCGGTGTTGAAACCGATGATCGCGGGCGTGAGGACCAGTCCGGACGAGTAGCAGAGTTCGAGGATGGAATCGTCCAGTGGCGTCATCCAGTCGGCCGGCTCCCGTATTCGACAGGGATCGCGAAAGAGCCGTTCGGGCCACTCGGTCGGTCGGAAGTCGGGACCGACCGAGCGGTACAATCCGCCGAGGACGAGCAACGCGGCGAACCCGTGGCCCCAGTGGACGAACGGAAGGGTTACCAGGTCGTTCGCGAGGCCGATCGCGACGAGCGCGACCACGCCCACGCAGGTGACGATCGGAGGATAGCGATACGCGCCGATCGGCATCCCAAGACGGCGGTAGGTACGAACCATCGACCAGATCCCGCCGAGCAAGACGACGTACAGCACTCCGTTCAGGAGTTCGAGCGCCGGTAGGTTCTCGGCCGCGAGCAACAGCACGTGGTAGCCGACGGAGAGGGACATGACCACTGCCACGGCCGCCGCCACACGTCCTAAGGGCGACTCGCGGAACTGGGCCCACGAGAGCACCGACAGCACGCTCGCGGCGGTTCCAACCATGAGGGTGAACGGGACACCCAGCAGGTGGACGCTCAACGGTACGATGGTGACCATAAGTCACACATGGACCGGTCTCCACTTAATTCGAGGAGGCGTTAAGGCCGGGGTAGCTCGACCTCACGGATCGTCCACGACGATTCCGCACCGCAGAAGTCGACCTCATCGTTCGTTTTCGGGCGGTTTGCAAGCACATAACGAAGTCGGGTCGTGACGACGGATCGACTGCAATGGCGCTCTCAGAAATCGACCACCTCGACGACGAGATGGAACGGTGTATCGACAGCTGCTTCGAGGCCACCCAAGCGTGTGAGTGGTGCGCCGACGAGTGCGCCGGCCACGGCGAGGAGATGGCCGAGTGTCTCCGGCTGTGTCGAGACGTCGCCGACCTCGCGACCCAGTGTGCTCGGCTGTGTGCGCGCGACTCGACGTTCCACACGCAGACTGCCGAGCTGTGTGCCGAGGCCTGTGAGGCGTGTGCCGAGGAGTGCGAACAGCACGATCACGACCACTGCCAGCTGTGTGCGGAGGTCCTGCCCGAGTGCGCCGACGCCTGCCGCGAGATGATCGAGGCGATGGACTGACTTCTCCCGCGCGCTGTATCACCCATGTTTTTCCACCTACTAGCTATAGTCCTCCTCCAGAAGTCGGTGCTTCCACAGTGGCTCCTCGAGGTCGGACTGCGCCTCGAACGGGCGTTCGAACCAGTCAGAGTAGTCCTCGAACCGATCCTCTCGAGCCCGCTTGTCGCGGCGGTATGGGCGCTCCTCGTGATCACGTCGCTGGGCGTCCTCTGGTGGGATCTCGGGGAGCACAACCAGCCGCTGCCGTCGATGATGAAGTTCGTCTGGACGCTCACCGTCCTCTATTCGGGGCCGATCGGACTCGCGGTCTACTGGTACACGGGCCGGACCCAGATCAGCCGCGATTCGTTCTGGCGGCGGGGGTCGCGCTCGACCAGCCACTGCTATTCGGGCTGTGGTGCCGGCGAGATCGTCGGTATCACCCTCGCACAGGGGCTCCTCGCGCTGAGTACCGTCTGGGTCGTCCTGATCACGTTCGGCTTCGCGTACCTGTTCGGCTACGGGCTCAACATCGGGCCGCTGATGCAGGAGGGCGAGAGCTTTCGCGCGGCCACCAAGGACGCGTTCCTCAGCGAGACGCCGAGCATCACGGTCATGGAGATCGCCGCCATCGCCACCGACCTGCTGCTGGCAGGTACCGCGGGGATGGGAAGCATCCTGTTCTGGATGGCGATGGCGTTCTCGCTGTCGGTGGGGTTCGTCGCGGCGTACCCGGTCAACGTCGGTCTGATCTCGTTGGGCGTGAAGGAGGGGATGATGAATCCACAGGAGATGCGATGATCGGAGAGACGATGATTCGATCATGCATCGAAAGCCCGATCCGGCGTGCCGTCATCGCTCGCGATCCGAGGCGCGCGTAGGATGAACGGCTTCCATCTCGCGCTCGGCCTCGTCCTGCTCGTCAGTAGCACCGTCGACCTCCTGTGGACGACGCTCTGGGTCGAAGGCGGGGCCGGACCGCTCACCTCCCGACTGATGGCAGGGGCGTGGCGAGCCCTTCGACGGCTCGGCGGGCGGAACGCACGAGCGCTCGGCCTCGCGGGCCCGCTGATCTTCGTGTTCACCCTCATCACGTGGATCGCCCTGCTCTGGAGCGGCTGGACGCTCGTCTTCGTCAGCGCCGAGAGCGCCCTCACGGATACACTGAACAGGGGGTCGATCTCGTGGTCCGATCACCTCTATTTCGCCGGCTACACGATGTTCACGCTGGGGAACGGTGATTTCGTTCCGCGAGAGGGGATCTGGCAGTTCGTCACCGTCCTCGCGACGGGAAGCGGGATGCTCCTGGTCACGCTGACCGTCTCGTATACGTTGTCGGTTCTCGATGCGATAACGCAGAAACGCTCGTTCGCCAGCGGTGTGACCGGCCTCGGGACGCACGGCAACGCTCTCGTTCGCACGGCGTGGGACGGCGAGGGGTTCTCCGGGCTCGACCTCCCGCTCAACGCGTACGTCTCCCAACTGAACACCTTGACCTCGAACCACAAGGCCTACCCGGTTCTTCATTACTTCTACAGTCCGCGGGCCGAACGGGCACCAGTGGTCGCGATCACGATCCTCGACGAGGCATTGACGATATTTCGTTTCGGTATTTCCGAGGAGCACCGACCGAACAACGTGATCATCACGAATGCCCGTTCGAGCGTCCAGAGCTACCTCGAGACGCTCCACAGCGCGTTCATCCACCCCGCAGACGAGGTCCCGCCCCCGCCGAATCTCGATCCACTCTCCGAGAGCGGACTCCCTACCGTGTCCGACGAGGAATTCACCACGGCACTGGAGACGCTGACCGATCGTCGGCGCACGTTGCTCGGCCTTATCAATTCGGATGCCCGGCGATGGCCCGCCGGCGAGATTCCCGCCGAGGAGACCGAAAACGAGTGGTTATGACGAAACTGGTGGCTCCGAACCGACCGGTTCCGAATCGACTCCCGGCGTAATAGTGATTACCGCCGAGGCTGTCGTGTATAGTATGGGATATACCATACAAGAGCAGGTCGACGGCGCGTTCGCCGAGGTCGTGGAAAAGACGATAGATGCTCTCGAAGGCGAGGGCTTTGGCGTCCTCTGCGATATCGACGTCCAGGCGACGTTCGCGAAGAAACTCGACCGGGAGTTTCGTCGGTATCGCATTCTCGGCGCCTGTAACCCGGAACTCGCCTACGAGGGCCTCGAGGACGAAATCGAGCTCGGGGCGCTCCTTCCGTGTAACGTCATCGTCTACGAAACGGATGAGGGAACGGTCGCCGTGAGCGCGGTCGATCCGAACCGACTCGTTGGGATGGCCGACAACCCCGACCTCGATCCGATCGCCGAGGACGTCTCCGACCGATTCGAGCGGGTCCTCGACTCGCTGTGAGCGACCCGTGGTTGACTCCTCGTCGCCGATTCCTCCAAGCACTAGCTGGAGCGGGCGTGAGCGCGCTCGCAGGCTGTTCGACACTCGACGGGGTGACGCCCGAGAGCGAGCCCGAACTGGCGTCGCCGCGCTCGCCACCGTCGGAGCCAGCCGATACGACCGCCAGACTGCGAGCGACAGCTGGCACCGTTCAACCGAGCGAGGACGCGGCCATCGAAACGTGGCTCTACAACGACGAGTTCCCCGGTCCCGAACTCCGGTTGACCGAAGGGGAGGTGGTCGAAGTCGAACTGACCAACGATCTTCGGGATGAGACGACGATCCACTGGCACGGTGTTCCGCTGTCGAACGGGATGGACGGCGTTCCGAACGTCACGCAGGACCCGATCGAATCCGGCGGGTCGTTCGCCTACAAGTTCCGGGCCGAACCGGCGGGCACGTTCTTCTATCACAGCCACGTCGGCCTCCAGCTCGACCGCGGGCTTCTCGGGCCGCTCGTGATCGAGGAGGCCGAACCGCATATCGAGTACGATCGCGAGTACACCGTCGTCCTCGACGACTACCTCGACGGGGAACCCCAACCGCTCTCCGACACGGACTCGAACGGTGGAATGGGCGGCGGTATGGGTGGTGGCCCAGGTGGAATGGGCGGTATGATGGACGACAGACGACCGGACTACGCCGGTCTCCTCGTCAACGGCCGCTTGCCCGAAAACCCCCCGTCGTTCGCCGTCCAAGAGGGCGAGCGTGTTCGGTTTCGGTTCGTCAATGCGAGCAGCGCGACGGCGTTCGAAGTGCGAGTCGCGGGTCATCCCCTCACGGTCACGCACGCTGATGGACGCCCGGTCGAGCCGGTTACCGCCGACTCGTTTGTCTTTGGATCCGGAGAGCGCTACGACGCGATCGTCGACGCCGAAAATCCCGGAACGTGGGAACTGCGCGCCGCTGCTCTCGACGGTAACGAACCGCCAGCAATCGCCGTTCTCGCGTATGAAGGAGAGACCGAACAATCACCGACCGCTCCGTCATCCCCCGGGCAACAGCTGTCGTATAGCGATCTTCGCGCCCTTTCTCCGCTCGAAGGGATTGACGGAGAGCCGGATCGAACGTTCGATCTGACGCTGTCGGCGAGCCGCGAATCCACCGAGTGGTTGATCGATGGACAAGCGTACCCTAACGCCGATCCATTTACAATCCGGGAAGGCGATCACGTCCGAATTCGGCTGGAAAATCACAGTCCCGTCCTGCACCCGATGCATCTCCACGGGCATTTCTTCCAAGCCGGGGACGCGGTCAAGGACACCGTCCTCGTTCCCGGCCATATGGGTGAAGTAACGTTCGACTTCGTCGCGGACAATCCCGGGAGCTGGCTGTTTCACTGTCACAACCTCTATCATCTCGAAGCGGGGATGGCTCGCGTAATGGAGTACGTCGAGTAGCGGATACCGAGAACGGAGAGGTCGTCAGTCCGCCGGTTGCGGTTCTCCTATCGAGGATATACCGGGAAGGCTCGGGAGATCGAGATCGGCACGTGGAATGAACACGGCTATCTCGATACCCAGATGGTAGCGTACGTCGCATCACGAAGCGTCTCAGCGCCGGCGATCCGTCGACGCGCGGTGCTTCGCCTGCAGGCACAACGACTAACGAAGCCGGCGGCGAAGCGCCGCCCATGCCACGCGAGCACCGTCCCGGCGGGGAGCCGCCGCTCGACGAGGAGTTCCCGTCCCTGAAGGTGCTCTCGAAATCGCCCGAGAACGCCGAGATCGCCTCCCGGTCGGACCTCGACGGGCTCCTCACCCCCGCGGGGACCCACTACATCCGGAACCACTACCCGACGCCCGAAACCGACGCAGAGGGATGGACGGTCTCGCTGACCGGGCGTCTCGATGGGAGCGGGGAACGGGGGCCTGACGCCGACGGCCCCGCCGTGGGGATGGACGAGTTGCGCGAGGAGTACCCCACCGAGTCGGTCGTTCACACGATGGAGTGTTCGGGCAACGGCCGGGCCTTTTTCGAGCCGGACGCCGAGGGCCACCAGTGGACCGACGGCGCGGTGAGTACCGCCGTCTGGACCGGTACGCCCGTCCGGGCGCTCCTCGAGGAGTACGACGCGCCCGAGGAGGGGTGGGTCGCGGTCATGGGCGGGGACGCCCCCGAGGGCGAGGAGGTCTTCTGTCGGTCCCTGCCGATGGAGAAAGTGCGGAGGGACTGCGTGCTCGCCTACGAGATGAACGGCCAGCCGCTGCCGGCCGACCACGGCCATCCCGTCAGACTGCTGGTACCCGGCTGGTTCGGCAACAACAGCGTCAAGTGGGTCGACCGGGTCCACGTCGCCGATTCGATGCCCACCGGCGAGGAGTGGGAGGGCTACACGAAGTACCAGCAACTGGAGTACCGCCTGCGCTTCGACGACGGGGAGGACCCCGAGGAACTCGACGCCGTCGAGACCACGGATACCTACGAACAGATGGCGGCCGACGAGCCGCGCCACGCCTACTTCTTCGACCAGCTCCCCAAATCGCTGATCACGGCTCCCAGCGACGGCGCGAGCCTGTCGGCCGACGAGGTCGTCGAGGTCCGCGGGCTCGCGTGGGCCGGCGAGAACCCGATCGAGCGCGTCGAGATCTCGACGAACGGCGGCGAGACGTGGTCCGACGCCGACCTCGGCGAGCTGGCGCTGGGCCGGTACGCCTGGCGGCGGTTTCGGGCCGAGTGGGCGCCCGAACCGGGCGAGCACCGCCTGCTCGCGCGGGCGACCGACGCGAAAGGGCGGGTCCAGCCGGCACGGATCGCCGAGCCCGATCCCGAACGGACGGGCATCGCCGAGGACGCCTACCCGTGGAACACGCAGGGCTACGGCAACAACGCCCACCGGCCGCTGGGGGTCTCGGTGATAGTCGGATTCGACCGGCCGTAGCCGGATGGCGTTCGATCGCAGGCACAACCCGTTTCCCCCAGGGACGTGGTCCCGGTAGTATGGGACAGGTACACTACGACTTCGCGGGCGAGACGACGATCGTGACCGGCGGTTCGTCGGGCATCGGCCGGGCGATCGCGCTCGGGTTCGGGAACGCGGGGGCGACCGTTATCGTCGCCGATATGCGCGAGGAGCCAAAGGACCCCGACGCCGAGGTGCCGACCCACGAGGCGATCGATGAATCCGGAGGACGTGCCGAGTTCGTCGAGACGGACGTCGCCGACCCCGAGCAGGTGCGCTCGGTGGTCGAGGCCGCCCGCGAGTACGGCGGCGTCGACGTCATGGTCAACAACGCCGGCGTCTACATCGGGGGTTCGTTCACCGAGTACGACAGCGAGGACCTCGATACGGGCTACGAGGTCAACGTCAGAGGAATGTTCGTCGGTACGCAGGCCGCCGCGAGCGACATGATAGGGCGCGACGCCGGGGGCGCGATCGTCAACACCGCCTCGATCAGTTCGAACCTCGCACAGCACGGGCAGGTGGCCTACGACACGACGAAGGGCGCCCTGCGGATGCTCACCCGCGGGGCTGCGCTCGAACTCGCCTCGGAGGGCATTCGAGTGAACGCCACCGCGCCGGGCCAGATCGCCACCGAGTTCACCGAGAACGGCACCGAGCGCACCCAGGAACGGGCCGGCGACGGCGAGTTCCTGAAACCGATTCCGATGGGGCGGGCGGGCTACCCCGAGGACGTCGCCGACGCCACCCTCTATCTCGCGAGCGACGCCGCCGGCTACACGACGGGCGAACTGCTGTCGGTCGACGGCGGCTGGCAGATCTGCTGAGGGACCGCTTGATACGGACCTTTTTACTCCTCGGAGTCGCTGCGCGACCCTCTCGGAGCAAAAATCTCCTCCAAAAAGCGCGGACTCGCTTCACTCGCCCGCGTCCGTCACCGTGGCCGCTCGCAGTACTTCTACTCTTATGGCCTGCAGCCGTTACGACTCCAGTTGCTCCGCGATCTGCTCCAACGAGTCGACGCCGTGGACCTCGCCGGTCTCGTCGGGGACGGTCAGGATCTCGAACTCCGGAAACGTCTCGCGGATCTCCGCGAGGCACTGTCGGTGCTGGTCGCGCCGAGTGCGACAGCGCGAACAGTCTTCGTCGATCTCCTCTAGCACCTTGTTCACGACGAGCGTCTCGACGGGCATCTCGACCTCCTTCAGCCGTTCGACCAGCCGTTCGGTCTCGGAGATCGCCATCCGCTCGGGGATAAGGACGGCGCGAAACTCCGTGCGCTCTGGATCGCGAAGCACCTCGCGGGCGCGTTCCATCCGGGTTTTCAGTTCGGCGAGTTCGTCCTCGCCGCCCTCGCGTCCGAAGTAGGCGGCGGGCCCCATCAGCATGCTCCGTGTGGAGGTCGCCATCCGGTGGAGTTGGCCCCGAACCGAGTCGGTGGTTTCGAGCGCGGCATCGAGCACCTCGGGCAGTTCGAGCAGCCGGAGGGTGTGGCCCGTCGGCGCGGTGTCGAAGACGATCCGGTCGTACTCGCCCGAATCGACGTACTCGGCGAGCACGTCGAGCGCGGCGGCCTCGTCGCCTCCTGCGGGGATCCCCGAGCCGAACAGGCGTTCGACCTCGTCCTCCGAGAGGCTGATCCCCACCGCCCGGAGGTCGCTCGCGATCGCCGAGACGATCGACTGATACCGATCCGCGCGGCTCTCGGGGTCGATTTCGACCGCGAAGAGGTCCTCCTGTACCTCTATCGGCTCTCCGCCCAGGTCGGTCTCGAAGGAATCCGACAGCGAGTGGGCCGGGTCGGTCGAGACGACGAGCGTGCGCTCGCCGCGCCCCGCGAGCGCCACTCCGGTCGCGGCGGCCATCGTCGTCTTGCCGACGCCACCCTTCCCGCCGTAGAGGACGTGTTCTGTCACACGCACGCTACGATCCCCAGCGGTAAAGCTCCCGACCTGGATGCGGAAAAGGTTGGTTTCATGTCGGCCCCGTGCGAGCGACGAGACATGACGCGATCCGTGTGGCTGAAAGCCGACGACGCGGTCGGCGACTGGGAGGCGCGCAAACGACGAATCACCGCCGGTCTGGAGGCCGGCGTCGACTGGGTACTCGTCGACGAGTCGGACGTCGAGCGCGTGCGCGAACTCGGCAGCGTGAACGTCGCCGCGTTCCGCTCGGGCGGCGACGTCCACGTGATGGACGCCGAGGAGACCGAGACCGCGGAGCCCGACGCCGTGGTGATCGGCAAGAAGGGCGAGGGCGACGGCACCGTCGACCTGCCCGAGGACTTCTCGGGGTCGGCGGACCTCTCGGCGCTGCGCCGCGAGGAGAAGACGCCGACGGGGGCGTACGTCCGCATTCTGGACGAGTATTACGAGGCGTTCGCCGAGGAAGCGGCGGCGGAGGCCGACTACACGGTCGTGGTCGGCGAGGACTGGACGATCATCCCCCTCGAGAACCTGATCGCCCGGATCGGCGAGGAGACCGACCTGATCGCGGGCGTCCGGAGCGCCGAGGAGGCCCGAACCGCCTTCGAGACGCTCGAGATCGGCGCGGACGCCGTCCTACTGGACTCGGACGACCCCGACACCATCCGCGAGACGGTCGCGGTCCGGGACAGCGCCGAGCGCGAACACCTCGATCTGGGGTGGGCCGAGATCACCGAGATCGCCCAGACGGGGAGCGCCGACCGGGTCTGTGTCGACACGGGCAGCCTGATGGACCACGACGAGGGGATGCTCGTGGGTTCGATGTCACGTGGACTCTTCTTCGTCCACGCCGAGACCGCCGAGTCGCCCTACGTGGCCTCCCGACCCTTCCGGGTGAACGCGGGGGCGGTCCACGCCTACGTCCGGACGCCCGACGGCGGCACGAAGTACCTCTCCGAACTCGAAAGCGGCGACGAGGTCCAACTCGTGGACACGGGGGGCGACACCCGCGAGGCGATCGTCGGCCGCGTGAAGATCGAGCGACGACCGATGTTCAGGATCGAGGCCGAGACCGAGAGCGGGGACCGGATCGCCACCCTGTTACAGAACGCCGAGACGATCAAGGTCCAGAGCCGCGAGGGACGAAAAGCGGTGACGGACCTCGAGGTCGGCGACGAGGTGCTGTTGTACTACGAGGCGGTGGCTCGCCACTTCGGCGAGGCCGTCGAGGAGCGGATCATCGAGAAGTAGCGTCGCCGCTCTCGGGGAGGGGTTCGGTACACCAGTGACAGAAGTCGAGTTCGAGGTCGTCGAGTTCGCGCCCGCAGTTCGGACAGCGCTGCCCGACCTCGCGCTGTCTGGTCTGGGTGGCCTGCCAGTAGGCGTCGGCGGCGCTGAAGCTGATCACGACGAACAGGGCGATCTGGGCCTCCACCGGGAGTTCCGCCGAGAGCGCCATCGCCTCGTCCAGCGACGTGACGCCGTCGACGAGTTCCTCGGGGACGAACAGGACGAACGAGAGGACGACCATCCAGAACCACAGCAGGGCTCGAAGCCAGGCACGGAGGTAGACGTGGCCGAGGCCGGGCACGAGGACGGCGAAGAAGGCCGCGAGCCACGGTCGTTTGTGCGAGCCCTCGTTCATGGGGCAAAAGTCCGTTCCACTGGTACTTAACCCGTTCGACCCGGCCTCAGATCCCCAGCACCCGCAGGAGGACGCCGAGGCCGACGACGAGCAGTCCGAGGCCGATCCCGATGCCGGGGATGGGGACCGGAAGCAGGCCGATTCCGAGGACGACGCCGAGGGCCATCACGACCGTCGAGATCCTGACCATGCCCGATGGTTCCGCGGGACGCCCAAAGGGCTTGACCCGGCGACTGCGCCCGGCGGGTTCATGCCGTCGGTCGTGAATACGCACATCGTCGGTGGCACAGACGGGCGGATACTGCGCCATTGCGGTTCACACCGACTAGTACCGGTGACGGTTCCGTGACGGGCAGTATCAGTAACCGGCCTTCCACGCGGCCAGACCCGCGAGGACCACCAGGAGGCCGAAGAGGAAGCCGGTCCCCGGAAGCGGCACGATCCCGAACAGCAGGCCGACGATCCCGACCGCGACGAGCACCGTGGAGACGTTGACCATACCCGGAACACGCGACGGCGGCCGAAAGGCGTTGGCCCGGCGACTGCGGGATCACCACCGCTAAGTATTACAGCGTCATCTCACGACCCATGAGCGACCTCGGCAAGGTGGACCGCGAGTTCTTCGAGAAGTACATCTACCCCAACCTCGGCGCGGAGCGCGAGGACGTCCGTCTCGCGCCGCAGCACGGCGTCGACTTCGGGGTGATCGGCCTCGGTCCGGGGACGGACGGCGGGAACGAACGGGTCGTCGCGCTCGCGACCGACCCCGTGTTCGTCATGCCGTCGCTGGGGTTCGACCGGGCGGCGTGGTTCGCCTTCCACATCCTGATGAGCGACGTCGCGGTCTCCGGGTTGAGGCCGACGCACCTCTCGATCGACCTGAACCTCCCTCCCGATATCACCGACGAGGAGTTCGCAACGGTCTGGGAGACGATGCACGCCGAAGCCGAGGAACTGGGCGTCTCGGTCGTGACGGGCCACACCGGGCGCTATGCGGGCTGTAACTACCCGATGGTCGGGGGCGCCACCGCGCTCGCGGTCGGCGACTCCGCCGACCTCGTCCGCCCCGACGGCGCGCGCGCGGGCGACGCGGTCATCGTGACGAAGGGGCCCGCGATCGAGGCGACGGGCCTGCTCTCGATCCAGTTCGAGGAGATCCTCGATCTCGGCGGGGACGCGATGGCGGCGGCCAAAGAGCGCTTCTACGACATGAGCCCCGTGCGCGACGCGCTAGTCGCGACCGCCGCCGGGCCGGTCACGGCGATGCACGACGCCACCGAAGGGGGAATCTACGGCGGCCTCCACGAGATCGCCCGCGCGGGCGGCGTTCGGATCGACGTCGAGCGCGAGGCCGTCCCGGTCATGGATGGCGTCCGCGAGACCTGCGCGGCCTTCGACATCGACCCGTGGATCTCGATCAGCGAGGGGACCCTGCTCCTGACCGTCGAGAGCGGCGGCGCAGAGGGCGTCCTGGACGCGCTCGACTCGGAGGGGATCCCGGCGGCGGTCGTCGGCGAGGCGAGCGAGGGCGAGGGGGTGTACTTCGACGGCGAACCCGTAGAGCGGCCCGAGCGCGACCCGTTCTGGGCGGCGTTCGAGGAGGGCATGGCGCGACTGGAGGGTGCGGAATGACCCGCCGAGCGTCCCCCCACACCCCGTCGGTGGCGCTCACGATCGCCGGCAGCGACTCGGGTGGCGGCGCCGGGATCCAGGCCGATCTCAAGACGATGGAATCTCATGGAGTGTTCGCGACGAGCGCCGTGACGGCGATCACCGCTCAGAACACGCAGGGAGTGGAGCGCTCGCACGTCCTGCCCGTCGAGGAGATCGGCGCGCAGATCGAGACCGTACGCGAGGACTTCGACGTGGGCGCGGTCAAGACCGGCATGCTCGCGACGAGCGAGGTGGTCGAGCTAGTGGTCGAAAAACTCGCCGACTACGACGGCCCGACGGTGATCGACCCGGTGATGGTCGCGACGAGCGGGGATCGCCTGCTCGAACCCGACGCAGAGGCGGCCTACGAGGACCTGATCGGGGAGGCCACTCTGGTAACGCCGAACGCCGACGAGGCAGCCGTTCTCACGGGAATCGACCCCGAGGACGCAGACGACGCCCGCGAGGCCGGCGAGCAGTTGGTGGGGATGGGCGCCGAGGCCGCGCTCGTCAAGGGCGGGCACCTGTCGACCGACGACGTGAAGGACGTGCTCGTGACCGAGAAGGGATACGAGGTGTTCGAGCACGCGCGGGTCGACACCGACGCGACCCACGGCTCGGGCTGTACCCTCGGGTCGGCGATCGCCGCCCGACTCGCGCGCGGCGAGGAGGTGGAGGCAGCCGTCGAGGACGCGCTCGACTTCATGGAGCGCGCCGTCAGATACCCGCTCGACGTGGGTCAGGGTCCGGGTGCGGTCCACCACCTGGTCGGCCTCCGGAACCGCGCCGAGCGCGAGCCGACCGCAGAGAGGGTGGACGGAATCGTCGAGCGCTTCGTCGCGGAGGACCTTCGAGGGCTCGTCCCCGAGGTGGGAATGAACGTCGTCGGGGCGACGCCCTACGCCGAGAGAGTGGATGAAACCGCCGCCGTCGAGGGGCGGATTACGAGAACGCTGTCGGGGATCGCGCCCAATCGGGGCGTGCGCTTCGGCGCGTCGAGCCACGTCGCCCGGTTTCTGCTGTCGGCCCGCGAGTTCGCGCCCGACCTCCGGTACGCGGTGAACTGCCGGTTCGACGACGACGTCGAGGCGGCGCTCGACGCGCTCGAGGCCCCGATCACGGAGTTCGACCGGGACGAGGAACCGGAGGAGCTAAAGCAAGAGGAGGGCAGCACGATGGGGTGGGGCGCCCGCCAGGCGTTCGACATCGAGGAGACGCCCGCGGCCGTGATCGACCGGGGCGAGGTCGGCAAGGAGGCGATCGTCAAGTTGGTTGCGCCCGACCCCGAGACGCTGATCGAGCGCGCGCTCGCCGTTCACGACGCGCTGGACTAGCGAACCCGATCGAGCACCGGGATCTCCGCGATCCGCTCTTCCGAAAGGGCGACCGGTCGATCCCCGACGGCTTCTCGCCGCTCTCGGTCCGGACCACGCGCTCGGGCGTGACCAACAGGTCCATCGGTACGTCGTGGGCGGCGGGGTCGGGAGCGTCATCTACGACCTGAGCCTCGTGGACGGTCGTCGCCGTCGGGGTATCGTTGCCCACCAGATCGAGTTCGCGTAGAACGGCGAACTCCAGATCCGAGTAGCCCTCGCCCTTGCCAATACGGGTACTGGCCTCGGTGACCGCGACGCTTCCCGACACCACGAGGTCGATCTCGGGCATCTCCTCGGGACCCACCGGAACGCCGTGGTTCGAAACCCCCGAGACGGTCGTCGCCTCGTCGATGTCGCTCACCTCGTCGGGATCGAGTTCGAGAAACGGTTTCTCGCTCTTCAGGCGGGGTTGGGCCATGTAGAGGGTCTTTCCCTCGCGAAGGGCGCGCCTGCGGACCGGGAGCTGTGGCGCGTCGGGGTTCGCCTTGATCGTCTCCGCCGCCTCCCACTCGGGCGTTTCGGCCAGTCGCTTTGCGGCCTCGCTTGCCCCGGCGAAGTTGGGGATCCGGCCGTGGGGCGGGTAGGGAAACCGGGCGATCCCCTCGCGTTCGAGCGCGTCCCAGACCCGCTCTCGAAGCTCCTGTTTGTCCATGGCGGCGGGTAGCGGACGGCAGGGGAAAACGCCGCTGGTCGGGCGACCGAGGGGTGTTTTGTCGTCGGGCCGCAAACGGGGACCCATGTCCGAGGACTACAGCGCCCTCGACGTCACCGAAGCCGATCGAACCCCCTCGGCGTCGTCGGGGACCGACCACGTCGACCTCGCCGCCGAACTGGGCTGTACGGAGATGCGCCCGAAGGTGTGGGACCTCGCACCGGGCGACGCGATGAGTTACCACCGACAGCGCGAACAGGAGGAGCTCTACTACGTGCTCTCCGGACCCGCCAGGATCCGAATCGGCGACGACCGTCTCGACGTCAGCGAGGGAACCGCGATCAGAATCCCGCCCGAAACGCCGCGGCAGGTGTTCAACGACACCGAGGAGGACCACCGCTGGCTGATCGTGGGCGCGCCGCCGGCCGAGAACGACGGCGAGGTCATCGGGGAGGACTGAGGATGGACAGGCGATGTCCCGACTGCGGCGTGACGATGGACACCGGAACGCTCGTCAGCTCGGTCGACCGCGAGGCGGTGAAGCTCCGGACCGACGAGTCGGCCGGCGGCGTGCTCGGAAAGCTCGGGATGAAGGAAACGCTCCCGGTCGACGCGTGGGCCTGCCCGGAGTGCGGGCTGGTCCGGCTGTACGCCGAGTCGGAGTAGTCGGGATGAACCCGACACGGTTTTGACGATCACGGACGATCCACGGATATGACAGAGGGCGGAATCGTCGGGGAGTTCCTCTCGCTCAAGGAGGGGACCGACGCCGATCTGCTGGCGATGCAGTGTGGGGATTTCTACGAGTTCTTCGCCGACGACGCCGAACTGGTGGCGGAAGAACTCGATCTGCGAGTGTCGACGAAGTCCTCGCACGGCTCGTCGTACCCGATGGCGGGCGTTCCCCTCTCGGAGCTGACGCCCTACCTGAAGGCGCTGGTCGAGCGGGGCTACCGGGTGGCGGTCGCCGATCAGTACGAGACCGAGGACGGGCACGCCCGCGAGATCACGCGCGTGGCGACGCCGGGCACCCTCATCGAGACGAGCGACGACGACGCCCGCTACCTCGCGGGGATCGTCCGCGTCGCCGACGAGTGTTACGGACTGGCGTTCGCGGAGGTCACGACCGGGCGCTTTCTGGTCACGCGGATCGAGGGCGAGGACGCGACGGCGCGCGCGATCACCGAGTGCTATCGGTACGATCCCGTCGAGATCCTGCCAGGGCCCGACCTCGGGGAGGACGAGGACTTTCTCGACGCGCTCTCGGAGCGAACCGACGCGGAGGTGACGCTCCACGAGAAAAACGCCTTCGCGCCCGGGGCGGCGACCCACACGACGAGGGAGCAGTTCGGCCGCGAGACGCTGTCGAGCCTCGGACTGGAGTCGGAGGGCCCGGAGGTCAGGGCGGCCGGCGCGGTGCTCTCGTACGTCGAGGAGACCGGGCTGGGGGTGCTCCCCTCGATGACGCGACTCCAGCCCTACGGCGCCGACGACTTCGTCTCGTGTGACGTCACCACCCAGCGCAACCTCGAACTCACGGAGACGATGACGGGCGCGGGCCAGTCGCTGTTCGAGACGGTCGACCACACCGTTACGAGCGCGGGCGGTCGGCTGCTGAAGGAGTGGCTCGGGCGACCCCGGCGGTCGCTCGGCGAGCTTCACCGGCGGCAAGACGGCGTTGGGGCGCTCTGCGAGCGTGCGCTCGCCCGCGAGGACCTCCGTGACCTCCTCGGAGAGGCCTACGACCTCGAACGACTGGCGAGCCGTGCGACACACGGCAGCGCCGACGCCCACGCCCTCCTGAGAGCGCGCGACAGCCTCGCGGTCCTCCCGAAGGTCGCCGACCTGATCGGGGGCGACGACCGGCTCGCGGAGTCGCCGCTGTCGGGGATCGTCGACCGGCCCGACCGCGAGGCCACGAGGGAACTCCACGACGCGCTGGCGGCGGCGCTCGCGGACGATCCGCCCAAGACGCTGCGCGAGGGCGGGCTGATCGAGCGGGGTTACGACGCCGACCTCGACGAGTTGGTCGATCGCCACGAGGCCGCCTTGGAGTGGATCGAGAACCTCGGGAGGCGGGAGAAAGAGGAACACGGGATCACCCACCTGCAGGTCGACCGCAACAAAACCGATGGATATTACATCCAGGTCGGAAAGAGCGAGGCCGAGGACGTTCCGGAGGAGTACCGCCAGGTCAAGACGCTGAAGAACTCGGTTCGGTTCACCACCGACGCGCTCGAAGAACGCGAGCGCGAGATCCTCAGACTCGAGGAGGCCCGCGGCGAACTGGAGTACGAACTGTTCTGCGAACTCCGCGAGCGCGTCGCCGACCGTGCGAACGTGCTCCAGGACGCCGGTCGGGCGATCGCCGAACTCGATTCGCTCGCGAGCCTCTCGACCCACGCGGTCGAGAACCGCTGGGTTCGTCCCGAACTCGAGGAATCGAAGGAACTCGACGTCGAGGCGGGTCGCCACCCGGTCGTCGAGCGGACGACGGAGTTCGTCCCGAACGACCTCTCCCTAACTGGCGACCGCGAGTTCCTGATCGTCACCGGCCCGAACATGAGCGGGAAATCGACCTACATGCGCCAGGTCGCGCTGATCGTCCTCCTCGCACAGGTCGGGAGCTTCGTGCCCGCCGAGCGGGCGAAAATCGGCCTCGTCGACGGGATCTACACCCGCGTGGGCGCGCTCGACGAACTCGCACAGGGGCGCTCTACCTTCATGGTCGAGATGCAGGAGCTCTCGAACATCCTGCACTCGGCCACGGAGGACTCGCTCGTGATCCTCGACGAGGTCGGCCGCGGGACGGCGACCTACGACGGCATCTCGATCGCGTGGGCGACGACCGAATATTTGCACAACGAGATCCGCGCGAAGACGCTCTTCGCGACCCACTACCACGAACTGACGGCGCTCGCCGATCACTTGGAGCGGGTCGAGAACGTCCACGTAGCAGTGGATGACACGGGAGAGGACGTCACCTTCCTGCGGACGATCCGCGGGGGGCCGACGGACCGGTCCTACGGGGTCCACGTCGCGGATCTGGCGGGCGTTCCGGAACCGGTCGTCTCGCGGTCGCGGGACGTGCTCGATCGCCTCCGCGCGGAGAAGGCAATCGAGGCGAGGGGCGGTAGCGAGACGACCCAGCAGGTCGTCTTCGACGTGGGTTCGGGCCGGATGAAAACGGCCTCCGCCGACGGCGGAGCGGGCGGATCGGACGAGGAAGCCGGGGGGTCGATCGACCCCGAGACCGAGGCCGTCCTCTCGGAGCTCTCCGGGGTGGAGCTCGCGGACGTCTCGCCGATCGAGCTGATGACGCGGGTTCAGGAGTGGCAGGGGAGGCTGCGCGAATGAGTCCCAAGGGACCCGAGATCCGCGCGCTCGACCCCGCGACGGTCGACAGGATCGCCGCAGGCGAGGTGGTCGAGCGGCCCGCCTCGGTCGTGAAGGAACTGGTCGAGAACGGCCTCGACGCCGGCGCCACGGGGATCACCGTCGAGGTCGATTCGGGCGGGATCGACCGGATCCGCGTCGCGGACGACGGGGTCGGGATGAGCGAGGAGGACGTCAGAAAGGCCGTCAAACAGCACACCACGAGCAAGCTCCGGGACGTCTCGGATCTGGAGCGGGGCGTCGACACCCTGGGATTCCGCGGGGAGGCGCTGTACACCATCGGCGCGGTCTCCCGACTGGCGATCACGACCAAACCCCGCGGTTCGGAGACGGGGACGAAACTCGTCCTCGCGGGCGGCGAGGTCGAGGCCTGCGAACCCGCGGGCTGTCCCGAGGGGACCGCCGTCGAGGTGACGGACCTCTTCTACAACACGCCCGCCCGGAAGAAGTACCTCAAGCGCGAGTCGACGGAGTTCGACCACGTCAACACCGTCGTCACGCGGTACGCGCTCGCCAACCCCGACGTGCGGTTCGTCCTCGAACACAACGGTAGAGAAGTGTTCTCGACCACGGGCCAGGGCGACCTGCGCACGGCGATCCTCTCGGTCTACGGCCGGGAGGTCGCCCGCGCGATGGTCCCGGTCGAGGGGCTCGCGGAGGGACCCCTGGAGGGGCTCTCGGGCTACGTGAGCGATCCCGAGACGACGCGCGCGAGTCCGACCTACGTCTCGACGTTCGTCAACGGACGGTACGTCCGCGCGAAGCCGGTCAGGACGGCGGTCGTCGAGGCCTACGGGACCCAGCTCGCGCCGAGTCGCTACCCGTTCGCCATCCTCGACCTCGAACTCCCGCCGGAGACGGTCGACGTGAACGTCCACCCCCGAAAGATGGAGGTCCGCTTCGGCGAGCAGTCGGCGATCGAATCCCAGATCGAGGAGACGGTGAAGGAGACGCTGCTCGATCACGGGTTGATCCGGTCGTCTGCCCCACGGGGCCGTTCGGCCCCGGAGGAGGCGGCGGTCGCGCCTGAGTCGACGGAACCTGACGCCGAGCGCACGACCGGGGGGCGATCCGAACCGGAGGCCGGCCGATCGTCGAGCGCGAGCGATCGAGCGGCGGGGACGGACGACCGTGTTCCCGCCCCGAACCGGGTCGACGGATCGGGCGCGGGGGATCGCTCGACGGGCCGGAACGGAGCGAACGCGCGCGGGCGGGACGCCGACCGCGACCGGCGGTTTTCGCGCCCGACGCGACAGACGACGTTCGGCGAGCCCGACGAACCGGACTACGAGCGCCTGCCCGACCTCCGGGTGCTCGGGCAGGTACAGGACACCTACGTGGTCTGTGAGGCCGACGAAGGGCTCCTCGTCGTCGACCAGCACGCCGCCGACGAGCGGGTCCACTACGAGCGCCTGCGCGAGGAACTCGGGGGCGAGACGAGCACGCAGGCACTCGTCTCGCCGGTCGAACTCGAACTCACGGCCCGCGAGGCAGAACTGTTCGACGCCTACGAGGAGGCGCTCGCCCACGTGGGCTTTTCCGCGACCCGCGAGGGGCGGACGGTTCGCGTCGGAACCGTCCCCGCGGCCTTCGACGCGACGCTCCCGCCGGACCTCCTTCGGGACGCGCTGTCGGCGTGTATCGGCGGCGACCCCGGCGACACCGTCGAGGCGACCGTCGACGACCTCCTCGGTGATCTCGCCTGCTACCCCGCGGTCACGGGCAACACCTCGTTGACCGAGGGCTCGGTCGCCGACCTACTGGCGGCGCTCGACGGCTGTGAGAACCCCTACGCCTGCCCGCACGGCCGGCCGACGGTGGTCCGGATCGGCCGCGAGGAGCTTTCGGATCGCTTCGAGCGGGACTACCCGGGCCACGCCGAGCGCCGGGAGGACTAGGAGAGCGCCTCGTGGCCGTAGGCGTCGTCGAAGCGGGCCGAGCGACGCCGGAGACGGTCGAGCAGGCGGTACTCGCGGTAGGCCTGCACGCCCAACAGGGGGACGGCCCCGCCGAACAGCGCCACCGCGACTGGAACGTCGAGAAGCGCCGCGCCGGCCGTCCCGAGGACGCTCCCGGCACAGAGCCCCGCGCCGGCGTACAGCCGCCGACGGGCCGCGGCGACGGCCCCAGCGCGGTCGGGGTCTCGAGTCGGTTGCATACGTGCGGGTAGTCGCTCCAGCGTTAAGAGGGTCCCCCAAGCGGACCGGAAGTAAAACCGCGCGACGGGGAAGTAGCGGGGACTTTTGGCCTCGCGCGCGAAGGGCGACCATGACCGACCTCGTGACCTTCGGCGAGACGATGTTGCGCCTCTCGCCGCCGGGCAACGAACGCCTCGAGACGACGACCGAACTCGACGTGCGAGCGGCGGGCGCCGAGAGCAACGTCGCGGTCGCCGCCGCCCGGCTAGGTGCCGACGCCGTCTGGACCTCGAAACTGCCGGACTCGCCGCTCGGCCGGCGCGTCACGAGCGAACTCGAGAGCTACGGTCTCGAGACCGACCCCGTCTGGAGCGACGGGGGCAGACAGGGCACCTACTACGTCGAGTTCGCCGGCGAGCCGCGGGGAACCGACGTGATCTACGACCGGGCGGACGCCGCAGTGACGACCGCGCACGCCGAGGAACTCCCGACCGAGCGGATCCGCGATGCGGGGTGGTTCTACACGAGCGGGATCACGCCCGCGCTTTCCGACACCCTCGAAGAAACCACCGAGACGCTCCTGTGGAGCGCACAGGACGCGGGAACGCGGACGGCGTTCGACCTGAACTACCGGAGCAAGCTCTGGTCGCCCGCGGCGGCCCGCGAGACGCTGACGGGACTGTTCGATCGCATCGACGTCCTCGTGACCGCCGAGCGCGACGCGAGGAACGTCCTCGGGGCCGAGGGCGACCGCGAGGGGATCGCCCGCGGGTTGGCCGACGAATGGGGCTTCGAGACGGTCGTGCTCACGCTCGGGGCGGAGGGCGCGCTCGCGTACCACGGTGGCGAGGTGATCGAACAGCCCGCCGTCGAGACGGAGACCCACGATCCCATCGGTACCGGCGACGCCTTCGTCGGCGCGTTCCTCGCGCGGCGGATCGCCGGTGGCGACGTCGGGGAGGCGCTCGAGTACGGGGCGGCGACCGCGGCGCTCAAACGGACCATCCCGGGCGACATCGCCGTCGTCACGCCCGCGGAGGTCGAGCGGGTGATCGACGCGGCGGGAAGCGGGATCTCGCGGTAGGACGGGAGTGACACGAACGGGGAACGGATAAAACGAACGCGCTCGAAGGAGGGGTATGACCCACGTCGCGATCGTCGGTGCCTACGGGAGCGCCGGCGTCGCCGTCGCACGGTCGCTCGCCGATAGGGACGTCGAGTTGACGCTGATCGACGACGGCGACCCTGGCGGCGGCCTCTGCATCCTCAGGGGGTGTATGCCCTCGAAGGCGGTGCTCTCCGCGGGCGCACACCGGTTCCAAACGCGTCACGACGACCGGCTCTCGGGGATCCCCGAGGTCGACCTCTCGGCCGTCGTCGAGCGGAAGGACGAACAGGTGCTTGGCTTCGCCGAACACCGCCGCGAGGCGGTCCACGACCTCGCCGAACGCGAGAACGTCGAGTTCGTCCACGACACCGCGCGGTTCGTCGATTCGCAGACGCTCGCGGTCGGCGACCGCGAGATCGAGGCCGACTACGTCGTGATCGCGACCGGTTCGACGGTGAACGTCCCCGACCTCCCCGGGATGGACGAGGTCGACCCAGTGACGAGCGCGGAGGTGCTCGATTCGACCGAGTACGGGGAGTCGGGGATCGTCATGGGTTTCGGCTACATCGGGCTCGAACTCGTGCCCTACCTCTCCGAGGCGGCGGGGATGGAGCTGACGGTCATCGAACACGACGAACGACCGATCGACGAGGCGCCTCCCGAGTACGGTGACGCCCTGCTGGAGCTCTACCGCGAGGAGTTCGGGATCGAGATCCTCACGAACGCGAGGGAACGCTCGGTCGAGCCGACGGCCGAGGGGGGCGTCCGCATGGAGGTCGAACGCGCAGGCGAGGTCGAGACGATCGAGGCCGATCAGCTCTTCACCTTCACGGGCCGGAAGCCGAACCTCGACGGGCTGGGAATCGAGAACACGGACCTCTCGCCCGAGGAGGGCTGGGTCGAGGCGACGATGCAGGCACGGGACGATCCTCGAACCTTCGTCGTCGGGGACGCGAACGGCCGCGAGCCGATCCTGCACGTCGCCAAGGAGCAGGGGTTCCGGGCGGCGGAGAACGTCGTCGCCCACAGCGAGGAGCGCGACCTCGAGCCCTACGAGAACGTCCACCACCACGTGATCTTCAGCGGGCTGGGCGTGTACCCGTTCGTCCGCGTGGGCCACACCGCGGCGAGCGCCCGCGAGGCCGGCTACGACCCCATCGAAGTCACTCGAAAGGCCGCGGACGACGGCGTGTTCGAGGTGAAGGACGTGCCCGAGGGGCTGGCGACGCTCGTGGTCGCGCGGGACGGCACCGTGATCGGCTATCAGGCGCTGCACCACCACGCCGACTCGATGGCCAAGACGATGCAGATCGTGATCGAACTCGGCCTGGACGTCCGCGACCTCCCCGACCGGGCGTACCACCCGACGCTCCCGGAGATCCTCGACGGCCTCTTTCGCGAGGCCAGCGCCCGAATCGATGAATGAAATATATGATTTAGTATATTTATAGGTATATTCAATACCCCGGTAGTGTAGCGTATCGGTACAGCACGACTATGTTCGACTATTTCGGCAGGAGACACCTGTTAGCACTCGTCTGTGCGCTGTTGGTGCTCACGGCGGGATGCACCGACGCCGGTTCGGACGGCGAGGCGCCGATCGACGAACCCGATACGGCGGAAGCGGGCGTCGACGCCGACGAGGAGGCCGGCGATGGCGGCGGAACGACCAGGGAGACCGAGAGCGACGCGGACGAGACGGCTGACGGTGACGACTCCGGGCCCGACGGGTCGGGTTCGGACGACGCGAACGACGCGAACGACGCGAGCGACGGAGGGAGTGCGGACGACCCCGACGAGACGTCGGACGAGTCGGGCGGTAGCGACGCCGACGGCGGGGAGACGACCGCCGCGGACGACGGATCGAACGCCGGCGATTCCGGTACGGAGGACGCGAGCGACGAGGGGTCCGACGGCTCCGACGCCGAGGAGCCCGCCGAGGGGGGCGAATCGGGCGGTGAATCCGACGCCGACGGCGAAACGCCCACCGAGAACGGTTCGGACGGGGCCGAGGAGACGAGCGAACCGCCGGCGTTCCTCGGGAGCGACCCGTCGCCGGAGGTGCTCCACGAGTTCCCCGGTCACGCGGGTCCCTCGGCGGGGAGCCCCGACGTCTCCGACGCCGAGGACGTCGAGGCCGAACTCGCGGCGCAGGGCGTGGACGTGCGCTCCGTCGAGGACGACGGAACCGTCAGGGTCGAGTACGCGACGAGCGCCGAGGACGGCTGGGAGCCCGCGATCGACGAGATGGGCGCGGTCTCGGCGGCGTTCTGGGGACTGGTCGACTCCGGCCACGACGCGAGCGCGGTCGAGGCGACCGTGACCGACGACGAGGGCCGGACGCTCTACACCTACCGGATCGAGCGCGCGTGGCTGACCGACTATCTCGAACGGGTCGAGGCGATCGAGAACGGCACGGCGACCTCGCCGGCCGATCCGAGCGAGGAGTACGCCGAGACGGTCTGGACGACGGTCGACGTCGAGGTCTGAGCGGACGGTTCTTTCGATCCTAATAGGGGTTGTCGTAGAGGTCCATAGATTTCCTGCGCGGGGATCGATCCGCGGCGTCGGCTCTCGGGGATCGAGATATCCGGGTGGCTACGAGAATCCCTATAACACCCCGTGGCGGTGCGGTGGCCGCCACGAGCGCGGGCGGCACGTTCGTCGCCCGTGCGAGTGGGGCGGGGAAGGGCTGGCCTACCGAGCGAGCGATTTCGATCGAAATCGCTCGCAAGCGGTCCTGGCGGACATAAAAAGGGCGAGCGAGGTGCGCCAGCACCGAGCGAGGGCTTTTCAGCCGAAGTTCTCGACCTTCGCGTCGTCGGGATTCCCTCCCGCTTTCTCGAGGGCGTCGAGCGCCTCGCTGACGAACCCCTGGAAGCCGTAGACGAAGGTCTGCTGGCCGTCGTAGTAGCTCTCGACGTGGTCGGCGAGTTCGTCGGTGACGACGACGGTCGCGCCCGCCTCGCGCAGGTCGTCGAGGCGTTCGGTGTGGGCGGGGTCGTCGTCGCAGTAGACGACCGTGGCGTCGTTGCCCTCGGCGAGCGCGCGCTCGCCGATCCCGACGGCGGGGCCGACGCCCGGCCCGCCCGCCAGTATCAGCGAGTCGGCCTCGCCCTCGTAGTAGGCGCTGCCGTACGGTCCCTCGACGGTGACGGTCTCGCCCTCCGCGTCGGCGATCCACGGGCCGAGCGTCCCCTCGGGGTCGATCCCGATGGTGATCTCGATCGTCTCGTCCACGTCGGGCGACGAGAGGGTGTAGAATCGCGAGACGTGCTCGCCCTCGACCTCGGTCGAGAGCTTCACGAACTGGCCGGGCTGTGCGTCGAACCCGGCGGGCGTCTCAAGGTCGACCGCGACGGTGTCGGTACCCACGTCGCGGACGGCGGCGATCGTGGTTTCGGTCGGTTCCATAGCGAGGGTACTCGATGGCGAGGAAAAATCCTTGCTCTTGGCGACGGATTCCCCGCAGTGGGCGGTTACGCAAGGCTTTTTGTCCGCGGCGGGACTATCTCGACACCACATGCCTGAGGACCTAAACTGGGCCATCGGCGGGGAAGCCGGCGATGGGATCGATTCGACGGGGAAGATCTTCGCCCAGGCACTCTCACGGGCTGGACGACACGTCTTCACATCCAAGGACTTCGCCTCGCGGATCCGCGGGGGCTACACCGCCTACAAGATCCGCACGTCGGTGGACGAACTCAACAGCGTCGTCGACCGGCTCGACATCCTCGTCGCGCTGACCCAGCGCACCATCGACGAGAACCTCGACGAACTCCACGAGGACAGCGTCGTCATCTACGACGGCGAGCGCTCGTGGGACGCCGAGGTCCCCGACGAGCAGATCGAACTCGACGTTCCCCTCAAATCGCTCGCGGAGGACGCCGGCGGCGCGATCATGCAGAACGTCGTCGCGCTCGGGGCCGCCTGCGAGGTGGCGGGCTTCCCGATCGAGCACCTCGACAGCGCCCTCGAGAAGCGCTTCGGCGACAAGGGCCAGAAACTCGTCGACAACAACCAGGAGGCCGCCCGCAAGGGCCGCGATTACGTCCGCGAGAACTACGACCACGACTTCGGCTACGACCTCGACACCACCGACGAGGACTACGTCCTGCTCAACGGCGACGAGGCCATCGGCATGGGCGCGCTCGTCGCCGGCTGTCGCTTTTATGCAGGGTATCCCATCACCCCCGCGACGAACGTGATGGAGTACCTCACCGGGCGGATCGACAGGTACGGCGGCACGGTCGTCCAGGCCGAGGACGAGCTCTCGGCGATCAACATGGCGCTGGGGGCGGCGCGCGCGGGCGCGCGCTCGATGACCGCCACGTCGGGTCCGGGGATCGACCTGATGACCGAGACGTTCGGGCTGATCGCGACCAGCGAGACCCCGCTCGTGATCGCCGACGTGATGCGCTCGGGCCCCTCGACGGGGATGCCCACGAAACAGGAGCAGGGCGACCTCAACATGACCCTCTACGGCGGCCACGGCGAGATCCCCCGGTTCGTCCTCGCGCCGACGACGATCGCCGAGTGTTTCCACAAAACCATCGAGGCGTTCAACCTCGCCGAGAAGTACCAGACCCCCGTCTACGTCGTCTCGGATCTGGCGATGGCCGTCACCGAACAGACGTTTTCTCCCACCGAGTTCGACATGGACGCCGTCGAGATCGATCGCGGAAAGGTCGTCGACGAGGAGAACATCGACCAGTACCTCGACGAACAGGGCCGCTTCCAGCCCCACTACGACGCCGCCGACGGCGTCAGCCCGCGAGCGTTTCCCGGCACCGAACAGGGCGCGCACATGACGACCGGCCTCGAACACGACGAACTCGGGCGGCGAACCGAGGACACCGACGAACGGGTCCAGCAGGTCGACAAGCGAAACCGCAAGGTCGAGACCGCCCAGCGAGAGGAGGACTGGTCGCCACGGGAGTTCGGAAACGCCGAGGCCGAGAACCTCGTGCTCTCGTGGGGCTCGAACGAGGGCGCCATCAGGGAGGCGATGCAGGACCTCGAGGTCGACGTCCGGTTCATCTCGGTGCCGTACATGTTCCCGCGGCCGGATCTGACGGAGGCCGTCGAGAACGCCGAAAAGACCGTCGTCGTCGAGTGTAACGCGACGGGGCAGTTCGCGGACCTCGTCGAGCGCGACACCCTTACACGGGTCGAGCGCATCAACAAGTACAACGGCGTCCGGTTCAACGCGGACGAACTCCGCGAGCGGATCACGGAGACGTTCGCCGCCGAATCGGAGGCGAAAGCATGAGCTCTCAGGCACACTTCACCGACTTCAAGTCGGACAAGCGACCCACGTGGTGTCCCGGCTGCGGCGACTTCGGGACGATGAACGGCATGATGAAGGCGCTCGCCAACACCGGCAACACCCCCGACGACACCTTCATCTGCGCGGGGATCGGCTGCTCGGGCAAGATCGGGACGTACATGCACTCGTACGCGCTTCACGGCGTCCACGGGCGTGCGCTACCGGTCGGCACGGGCGTGAAACTCGCCAATCCCGAACTGGAAGTGATGGTCGCGGGCGGCGACGGCGACGGCTACTCGATCGGCGCGGGCCACTTCATCCACGCAGTACGGAGAAACGTCGACATGACCTACGTCGTCATGGACAACCGCATCTACGGGCTGACCAAGGGCCAGTTCTCGCCGACTAGTAGGGAAGACTTCGAGACATCGACCTCGCCCGAAGGGACCAAGCAGTCGCCCGTCCACCCGCTCGCGCTGGCGATGGCCGCCGGCGGCACGTTCATCGCCCAGTCGTTCTCCTCGGACGCGATGCGCCACACCGAGATCATCGAGCAGGCCATCGAACACGACGGCTTCGCGCTGGTCAACACGTACAGCCCGTGTGTGACGTTCAACGACGTCGACACCTACGATTACTTCCGGGACTCGCTCGTGGACCTCGACGAGGAGGACCACGACCCCACGGACTACGACCAGGCCCGCCGGAAGATCATGGACTTCGACAACATCTATCAGGGCGTGCTCTACCGGGACGACGACAGCGTGGGCTACGAGAAGCGCCTCGGGATCGAGGAGCCGATGAACGAGATTCCGGACGGCGCGCCCGAGGGCGCGATGGACCTCGTTCGCGAGTTCTACTGAAGTCGGATTTTCCGTCTTCGGAGGGAGTAGCGAGTCGCCAGCAACCCACGGGATTCGCCCGCACAACACGGGATCAGCGGAGTCCGACCACGGAGACGAAACGCCGAGGGAGCGAACTATACCGACCGCCACGCTACGAGCAGTATGCGCTTCGATCACGCCGGCATCGCGACCGACGACGCGGAAGGGCTGACTGAACTGTTCGAGACGGTTTTCGACGTCCCGCTGGTCCACGAGGAGGAGTTCGACGGAATGGACGTACGATTCCTCGACCTCGAAAGCGGCTATTTCGAACTGCTCGAACCCCGCGAGGGAGGAACGATCGCACGCTATCTCGAACGGAACGGGCCCGGGATCCACCACCTCGCGCTCGGTACCGACGACATCGAGCGCGCGCTCGCGAGCGCCCGCGAGGCCGGGATCGACCTCATCGACGAGGAACCCCGAGGAGGAGCGTGGGAACACGAGGTCGCCTTCCTGCACCCGAAGTCCACCGGTGGCGTCCTGATCGAGTTCGTGGAACACTGATAGGGAGTATCGTAGACGTCAGGAGAGTTCCTGTCCGGGGATCGAACCACGGCGTCGGCCCTCGGGAGTCGACATTCGGGTGGCTACGAGAATCCCTCTGAGCTCAGTCCAGTGTCTTTACGACCGTCGCCGGGTTTCCGCCGACGACCACCCCGTCGGGAACGTCCTCGGTGACGACCGCGCCCGAGGCGATCACCGCACCATCCCCGACCGTGACGCCGGGATTGAGCACCGCTCGCCCGCCGATCCAGACGCCGTCGCCGACGGCGACCGGCTCGCCGTATTCGAGGCCCGCTGCGCGCTCGTCGGCGTCGAGCGGGTGGGTCGCGGTGTAGACGTGGACGCCCGGCCCCAGCAGGCAGTCCCGGCCGAACTCGACCCGACGGACGTCCAGAATCACGCAGTCGAAGTTCGCGTAGAAGTCCTCGCCGACGTGGATGTTCGAGCCGTAGTCACAGCGAAACGGCGGTTCGACGAAGAGGTCACCCTCGACGGAGCCGAACAGCTCTTCCAAAATTCGCTCGCGCCGATCGGGTTCATCCTCCGCGGTGTGGTTGTACTCGTGGGCGAGTTCGCGGGCGCGCTGGCGCTCGGCGACGAGTCGTGGGTCGCTCGCATCGTAGAGTTCGCCGCGAAGCATCCTCTCGCGCTCGCTGGTCATAGCGGATGTCGATCGCTCGCCGGGATACGAGTTACTGTTGTAGGTAGGTGCGGTGGCGGTCCGGCGCGGCGGAGCCGCGCCGGCTTTTTGGAGGAGATTTTTACGGGGGTTCGAGCGAACGCAGTGAGCGAGGACCCCCGTAAAAAGGTCCGCGTCTAGAAGTAATCGATCGATTCGGGCAGTTCGAGCTTCATGCCCTTTCGCTCGCGGATCTCCATGATCGTCTCGCGCTGGAGGTTGTCGGCCATCACGCGGAAGCCGGCGTTCTCGGTGTTCCACGAGGCCCGTCCCTCGGTGGCGCTGCGGATGTCCGAGGAGAAGCCGATCATCTCGTCGACGGGGGCGATCCCCTCGATGACCATGAGGTCACCTTCCTGGTACATGTCGTCGACGCGGCCACGACGGCCCTGGATCTCGCCGCTGGCCGATCCCATGTGTTCGCTGGGGACGTCGATGCGGACGTCCTGGATGGGTTCGAGCAGCGCGACCTTCCCGGCGATGAGCGCGCGGTGGACCGCGCGACGAACGGCGGGAATGACCTGCGCGGGACCCCGGTGGATGGTGTCCTCGTGCAGGCGGGCGTCGTTCAGGCGAAGCAGGGTGCCCTGGACGGGTTCACCCGCGAGGGGCCCCTCGTCGAGGGCCTCCTCGAGCCCCTCGATGACGAGTTCCATCGTCTCGTTGAGGTGCTGGATCCCCTTGGTATCGTCGATCAGGACGTTCGTGCCGAAGATGTGTTCGACGTTCTGGGAGGTGTCCTTGTCCATGCCCGCCTCCTGGAGGGCCTCGCGGCGCTCCTGTTCGGGCATGTCCATCGAGACCTCGCCGAGCTTGATCTGGTCGACGATCTCCTCGGGGAGGGGTTCTGCGGTGAGGTAGAACCGGTTGTGGCGGTTCGGCGAGATCCCCTCGACGGTGTCGGTCGGCTCGCGGATCGCCTCGCGGTAGACGACGATCGGCTCACCGGTGTTTACTGGAATGCCCTGGTTGCGCTCGATGCGCTGGGTGATCACTTCGAGGTGAAGTTCGCCCTGGCCCGAGATGAGGTGCTCGCCGGTGTCCTCGTTGATCGTGACCTGGATCGTGGGGTCCTCCTTCGACACTTGGCGGAGGGTCTCGATGAGCTTCGGAAGGTCGTCCATGCTCTTCGCCTCGACGCTCTTGGTGATGACGGGCTCGGAGATGTGTTCGATCGACTCGAACGGTGTCATCTCCACCGAGGAGACGGTCGAGCCGGCGATGGCATCGCGCAACCCGGTGACGGCGGCGATGTTGCCGGCGGGGACGTGTTCGACCTCCTCGCGCTCGCCGCCCATGTAGATCCCGACCGACTGGACGCGGTTCTTGCCCGCGGTGCCCGAGACGTAGAGCTCCTGGCCCTTCTCGATGGTGCCGGAGAAGACGCGACCGGCGGCGATCTCGCCGGCGTGAGGGTCGATGCCGATGTCGGTGACCATCAGGACGACCTCGCCCTCGTCGTCGACCAGTCGCATCCCCTCGGCGAGTTCGGACTCGTCGTCGCCGCGCCAGATGCGCGGGATACGACGGGGCTGGGCGTCGAGCGGGTTCGGGAAGTGCTCACAGACCATGTCGAGCACGACGTCCGACAGCGGCGTCCGGTCGTGGAGCTCCTGGCGCTCGCCGTTGCGCTCGAGTTCGATGATGTCGCCGAAGTCGATGCCGGTCGCCTGCATCGAGGGCATCGAGACGCCCCAGCGGTACAGCGCCGAACCGAACGCGACGGTGCCGTCCTCGACGGAGACCGTCCAGTCGTCGATGTCGTCCATGTCCTGGGTCATCCCGCGGATGAGCTCGTTGACGTCCGCGATGACGCTCAGGAGGCGCTCTTGCATCTCCTCGGGGCCCTCCTGGAGTTCGCTGATGAGGCGGTCGACCTTGTTGATGAAGAGGGTGGGTTTGACGCCCTCGCGCAGCGCCTGTCGCACGACGGTTTCGGTCTGGGGCATCGCGCCCTCGACGGCGTCGACGACGACCAGGGCGCCGTCGACCGCGCGCATCGCGCGGGTGACGTCCCCGCCGAAGTCGACGTGACCCGGCGTGTCGATGAGGTTGATGAGGTGGTTGGTGTCCTCGTACTCGTGGGTCATCGAGACGTTCGCCGCGTCGATGGTGATCCCGCGCTCCTGTTCGTCCTCCTCGGTGTCCATCATCAGCCGGGTGGCCTCGCCCTCGTCGGCGATCATGCCCGCGCCGGCCAGCAGGTTGTCCGTCAGCGTCGTCTTGCCGTGATCGACGTGTGCGGCGATGGCGATGTTCCGGATGTTCTCCGGCTTGTCCATCAACCGTTCACACTCCTGAACGATCTTCTTTCGTCGGCCCATTACCGTCTCCTACCGGTAGCGGAGTGAAAAGGGTAGTGTTTCCCCCGGACCTTTTTACTCGTCGGGTTCGTGCGAAGCACGAACCGCTCCGAGCAAAAATATCCTCCATCACCAGAACGCTTCGCGTTCTGGTTAGCAGCCAGAAACCGGAGGTTTCTGGCGACAAAAAGCCGCCTCCACGGGGCTACGCCCCGTTTCGGCGGTCCACACCGAATGCGGCGGTCCGTATGAGGGGATCATGGTAGAGACTCGCTCGCGCAGAACAAAGGCTCTGAAGAACAGGGCGGTGGCCGGGCCGAGCGCGGGCGGCAAAATCGCCGCCCGCGTGAGGAGCGCGGGGGAGGGCAGGCGTCCCGAGAGCGCCGTCCGACCGGACGGCGCGACTCGGCGGTGCCTGGCGGAAATGAAAAGGGCGAGGCGCACCCGTCAGGGTGCGCCGAGGGCTTTCGGCGGAAGGGTCATACCCCTCGAACCCGTGGTACGGACAGACATGGACGTTCGAGTGACAGGTTCCGCCCCACCCTCCCCGTTTCTGAGTGCCCGCGACCTCTTCGAGACCGAGTACGACCTCTCGCTCCCCGTGCGCGTCCGGGTCCGCGAGGACCCCGACGAGCGCACGTGGACCGCCCACCCCGGCGAGTACCACGTGCTCAACATCTCCAAACAGGCCGCCACGAGCGCGATGGCCCGCGAACTCGCCCTCCACGAGTTCGCCCACATGCACCGAAACGAGGGCGGCCACCCCTCGCACACCCAGTCGACCGAGGAGGCGCTGTTTCTCGCGCTCTCCGGACGCGCCGTCGAGCGCCGACGGCTCGCGCACTGCTACCAGATCGCGAACCACATGAAGGACATCTACGCCGACGACATCACGCTCACGCTGGGGCCGACCGACAAACTCGTCTCCTTTCTCGAATCGGGGCTGGCGGCGGCGCTGGCCGACCGGCCGACGCCGCCCCGACCGGGCTTCGAGCAGATCTCGCCGAGCGCCGATCCGGAGATCACGGCCGTCAACGCCGCCTTCGCGCTCGCGCTCGTCGAGCGCCACGACCTCGTCGACGACGACCACCGCCTCTACGACCTGGCGTACGCGGCGGCGCGCGACGCGCCGGGGATCGGGTTCGAGTCGTTCAAACGCCGGTTCCGGGACCTCGCGAGCGATCCCGACGAGAGCGAGTACCGGAAGTCGCTCGTCTCCGCGACCCGGACGTACGCGACGGCCGCCGATGCGCCGGCGGCCGACTGAGCGGGGGTCGGGACGTGTCTACCCGGCAGCCAGAGCAGGAACACATATCAATCCCGACATGAAATCGCGCTGTCTATATGAACGGGGTGAATCCTCCAGCAAGGGGTTTATGACGACGCGGGTTCCAGATGTGCTACATAGGTGGGCTGGGACGATGACGGAGACATCCATATCGATGGGGAGCCCTCGACGGCGGCGTCGGCCCCCTGAACACGACGGAGTTCGACCCGAACGGGCGCGATCGGCCCCGATACGAGACGTTTCCGACGGACGGTTCGATCGATGAGCCGCGCCGTCAGCGTCGTCCTGCCGGCGTACAACGAGGAGGAGACGATCGAGGGGACCGTCGAGACCACGATCCGAACGCTAGAAGGGTTCCTGCCCGCCGAGGACTTCGAGGTCATCGTCGCGGAGGACGGCTGTTCGGATCGGACCCCCGAGATCGCGAGCCGGCTCGCCGAGGAAGACCCGCGGGTCAGACATTTCCACGGCGAGGAGCGTCTCGGGCGCGGCGGCGCGGTCGAACAGGCGTTTCGGGTCTCGGAGGGCGAGGTGCTGGTCTTCTTCGATACGGATCTGGCGACCGACATGCGCCATCTCGAGGAACTCGTCGAGAGCATCCGGACCGAGGGCTACGACGTGGCGACCGGCTCGCGGTGGATGCCCGGCCGAAAGGCGGACCGGCCGCTGAAACGCGGCGGCGCGAGCCGCGTGTTCAACGGGCTCGTCCGGCTGGCGCTTCCCTCCGACCTCAGGGACCACCAGTGTGGGTTCAAGGCGTTCGACCGCGAGACGGCCTTCGAGCTGTTCGACGCCGTCGAGGACGACCACTGGTACTGGGACACCGAGGTGCTCGTGCGCGCCCAAAACATGGGCTACCGCGTCAAGGAGTTCCCCGTCGAGTGGACGTCGAAGGGCGACTCGACGGTCGACTTCTCGCGCGACGTCCTCGACATGGGCGGCGGTGTCGGGCGGATGTGGTGGGAGTACTCGGTCGACCCGCGCATCACCCAGCGGACGACGGTCGCCGGCGGGATCCTGTTCACGCTGCTTCTGATCGTCTTCGGCGCGCAGTTCTTCGACATCGGTGAGGTGCTGGCCCGCATGAGCGAGGCCGACCCGCTGTTGATCGCGCTGTCGGCGCTGGTCTACGTGGTCTCGCTGCCGCTGATGGGGGTTCGCTACCGGGACATCCTCGACGAACTCGGCTTTCACGAGAAGGTCGGCTTCCTGACCGGCGCGATCTTCATCAGCCAGACGGGGAACGTGGTCTTTCCCGCCCGCGCGGGCGATCCCATTCGAGCGTACATCGTCAAGGCGCGGCGGAACGTCCCCTACCCGTCGGGCTTCGCCTCGCTGGCCATCGAGCGGGTGTTCGACCTGCTGATGGTCACCGCGCTCGCGGGGACGGTGTTCCTGGGACTGGCGGCCACCGGCGCGACGAGCGTCGGCGGACTGTACGCCGACGTCGTCGGCAGCAACGTCCCGGGGGGCGGACGGGCGACGATGATCGCCGCCGCCACGGTCGGGCTGGCCGCGTTCGCGGCGATCGGGGTGATCGTCCTGAGCGTCCGAACCGACCGCAACTACGTGCGGGCGTTCGGGGACCGTCTCGGGTCGGGCGCCTCCGCGGAGTTCATCACCGAGATCGCGGAACGGTTCGTCGGCGACGTCCAACTCGTGGCGGGCAACCGGCGGGCCTCGGCCCGGATCGCCGCGAGCAGTTTCGCCATCTGGAGCATCGACGTGCTCGCGGCGATCATCGTCCTGCTGGCGTTCGGGGTCGAGGTCTCGTGGGTGACGCTGGTGACGGTGAGTTTCTTCGCGGTCAGCGTCGGCAACCTCGCGAAGGTGCTTCCCCTCTCGCCCGGCGGCATCGGGATGTACGAGGGGGCCTTTACGGTGCT
Organism: Halalkalicoccus sp. NIPERK01; assembly: GCF_030287405.1. Classification (NCBI taxonomy): domain Archaea; kingdom Methanobacteriati; phylum Methanobacteriota; class Halobacteria; order Halobacteriales; family Halalkalicoccaceae; genus Halalkalicoccus; species Halalkalicoccus sp. NIPERK01. The sequence continues at coordinate 442,993 of NZ_JASVVV010000002.1, forward strand.
GGTCGTCGCGCTCACGCCCATCGGCGCGAGCGTCGCGCTGGGCGCGGCGATCGTCGATCACGCGATCAAGAACGGCGTCACGGTGCTGGGCGGTGCGGGCTCGATGCTCGCGCTCAACGTCTCGCTGACCACCGCCGTCGAGGAGAGCCGCGAGGCACGCGAGGTCGCGGCCGATTCGGATTAGATCATCCCTACTACTATGACACGGACTGACGCGGATACCGTCGGGATCGTCGGCGGAGGAATCGCCGGACTGGCCGCCGCCTATCGGTTACAGAAGCGGGGCCACGACGTACAGGTCTTCGAGGCGAGCGACGCGCTGGGGGGATTGGCCGCGACCTACGAGACGGCGGGCGACCCCATCGAGCAGTTCTACCACCACCTCTCGAAGTCCGAACACACCATCGTCGAACTCGCCTCGGAACTCGGCCTCGGGACCGAGATCGAGTGGCTCGTCGGGAAGAACGCCTACTACGTCGACGGCGAGGTCCACCCGCTGGACACGCCGCTCGAGATTCTGACCTACCCCCACATGAGCCTCTACGACAAGGTCCGGCTGGCCGCGCTCACCAAGGAGATCGACCTCCGAGGCGGGATTCCGCGATTCGACACCTACGAGGACATCGAGGACTACGAGGAGGTCCCAGTAAAGGAGTTCCTGCTCGAACACACCACCCGCGGGATCTACGAGAACTTCTTCGAGCCGCTTCTGGACGCGAAGTTCGGCGATCGAAAGGAGGAGGTCAGCGCGGCGTGGCTGCTCGGCCGGGTGAAGTTCCGCGGCGAGCGCGACCTCCGCCGGGGCGAGATCCTCGGCTACTTCGACGGCGGGTTCGCCCGGCTGATCGACGCGTTGATCGAGGCGGTCGGACGGGAGAACATCACGACGGGCGCGCGCGTGAGCGACGTCGAGCTCTCGGGCGGGCGGGCGGATCGGCTCGTCGTCGAGCGCGAGGGGAACAAGGAGCGCCACGACGTCGACAGCGTCGTCGTCGCCGCGATGCCGAACGTCTTAGAGGAGCTGACGGGTTATCAGTGTGACATCGAGTTCCAGGGGACGGTCTGTTCGGTGCTGAGCCTCGAGGAGTCGCTCATGGACACCTACTGGCTCAACATCGCCGACGAGGCGCCCTTCGGCGCGCTGCTCGAACACACGAACTTCGTCCCGCGCGAGCGCTACGGCGGCGAACACCTGCTGTACGCCGCGAGCTACATCCAGAGCCCCGAGGAGGATCTCTGGCGGATGGACGACGAGGAGGTCGAGGAGACGTGGCTCTCGGGCATCGAGTCGCTGTTCCCCGACTTCGATCGCGACAGTGTGAACTGGATCCGGACGGCCAGAAACCCCCGGAGCGCGCCGGTCTACGAGCGGGGCTACCTCGACATGGTCGTTCCCTACGACCTCTCTCCCTCGGTTGGCGAGGGCGTCTACTACGCGGGGATGGCGAGTCGCGCACAGTACCCCGAGCGCAGTCTGAACGGCGCGATCGAGGCCGGGTACGCGTGTGCTGACCTGATCGAGGAGGGGAGCGTCGCCCGCCAGCCCATCGCGGGGCGCACCGAATAGATGGCCGGAGAGTACGGCGAGCGCGAGGAACGGGAGTCGTCGACGCTCACGGTCGGCGCGCTGCTCGACGACGAGCGGGTCTGGCTCGCGGTCTCGCTGCTGGCGGGGAGCGTCGTCGTCGCGAGCTACTACCTGACCCACCCGTACCCCGCGTACGCGACGGCGCTGTTCCCCCACATGGCCGAACTCCTCATCGAGAACGGCTATCGCAGGCCCGAGACGATCCCCCTCTACACCGCCGACGGGGTGCCCTTCGCCTACCCGCCGCTCATGTTCTACGTCATGGCGGTCCTGATCGACCTCGGTGTCGATCCCTTCCGGCTCGTCAGACTGCTCCCGGGGGTCGCGATCGTGCTCGCGTTGATCCCCTATTTCTATCTGGCCCGGGAGTTCCTCCCGGTCCGGCAGGCGGGGTTCGCGACCGTCATGCTCGCGGTCGTCCCACAGATCGTCCGGTGGAACATCTCCGGCGGCGGGACGGTGAGGGGGCCGGCCGTCCTGTTCCTGCTCGCCGGCCTCTACGTCGGCGTGCGGCTGTTCAAGACCGGCGACCGGCGCTGGATCCTCCCCGGCGCACTCCTCTACGGGCTGACGATGCTGACCCATCCGGTCCAGATGGCGTACTTCGGGCTGTCGTACCTGGTGCTGTTCGCCGTCTTCGACCCCTCGATTCGCGGGCTGGTGAACGGCGCGGCCGTCGCCGTCGGCGGGGCGATCGTCGGCGCGCCGTGGTGGCTCTACGTGTCGCTGACCTACGGCTACGAGACCATCCTCAACGCCTCCGCGACCCACGGCGGGCTCTTCAGCTCCGAGCTACAGGACGTCCTCGCCGACGTGTTGCTCTTTCACAGTTCGAGTTTCCCCTCTGAACTGCTCACCGGCTCGCTCGTCCTCGCGGGCGCGGTCTACGCCCTCTCGAAGCGCCGGTACGCGCTGCCGGCGTGGTTCGTCGTCACGGCCGTCGTGATCACTCAGCCCCGCTTCGCGTACATCCCCGGCGCGATGCTCATGGGGATGGCGGTCGCCGGCGCGGTCGTCCCGTGGCTGGCCGAGGTCGCCACCGGCCGGGGCGACCGGGGCGAGTCGTCGCCGGGAGCCGACGCCGATGGCGGCCGCGAGACCGTCGCGGCCGTGGCGCTCGTCGCGCTCGTGGTGACGACGACCTGGTTCGGCGCGCTGTACGTCGCCGGCGACCCCCCGGGCGAGGACAGAAACGCCATGTCGTCGTACGTCGACGGCGACGACATCGAGGCGATGGAGTGGGTCAGAAGCGAGACGCCGGCGGACGCGCAGTTCGTCGTCCTCGGCGACGCCGCCGAGTGGTTCCCCTACGTCGCAGAGCGCACGGGCCTCACCGTGTGGTGGGGCGTCGAGTGGACCACGCCCGAGCAGTACGAACACCAGCGGGCGCTTCACGGCGATCTGACCGCCTGTGACGACGAGGCCTGCATCACCGCCACCCTTGAGGAGTACGACCTCGATCCCGACTACGTCTACGTTCCCAACGGCGAGTACACCGCGGGATCGGGCGTCCAGACGCAGGACGAGGCGATGCGCGAGTCGATGATCGAGAGCGATCGCTACGAACTCGTCTACGAGAACGACGGCGCGATGGTCTATCGGGTGACGGACTGATCCGGAAGGACAATGGAACGCGACGACACACTCGGCGTATGGAGCTTGCAGGCAAGCGACTGCTCGTCACCGGCGGCGCGGGAACCATCGGCTCACACCTCGCGGAGCGACTGCTCGACGCCAACGACGTGATCGTCGCGGACGACCTCTCGAACGGACGACGCGAGTGGGTGCCCGATAGCGCCGAGTTCGTCGAACGCGACCTCACCGACCCCGAGGGGGTCGAGGCGGCGCTCACCGGGGACGTCGACGCCGTGATCCACCTCGCGGCCGCCAAACTCGTCGACACCGACTCGCCCCGAAAGCAGTTCGAGGACAACACCGCGATGACCTACAACCTCCTCGAACGCGCCCGCGAGGTCGGTGTCGACCGCTTCGCGTTCACCTCGTCGTCGACGGTGTACGGGGAAGCGCCCTCGCCGACGCCCGAGGACTACGCGCCCCTCGAACCGATCAGCGTCTACGGCGCGTCGAAACTCGCGGACGAACATCTGCTCTCGGTCTACGCCCACACCCACGGAATGCGGGTCTGGAACTTCCGCTTCGCGAACATCGTCGGCTCCCGCCTGCGGGGCGCGGTCGTCCCCGACTTCATCGAGAAGCTCCGCGAGGATCCCGATACCCTGACGATCCTCGGGGACGGCCGCCAGGAGAAGTCGTACATGCACGTCGAGGACTGTCTCGACGCGATGGAACACGTCATCCGGAACGCGGACGCGCCGCTGAACACCTACAACGTCGGGACGCGGACGACCACCTCGGTGACGCGGATCGCGGACGTCGTGAGCGAGGAGATGGGGCTGGATCCCGACTACGAGTACACCGGCGGCGAGCGCGGCTGGACCGGCGACATCCCGCGGATGCGCCTCTCGGTCGAGAAACTCGCCGCGCTCGGCTGGACGCCCGAGAACTCGAGCGACGACGCGGTCAGGAGGGCGACCCGCGAACTGGTAGAAGAGATCTAGCGGGCGGCGGCGGCGACGCGTTCTTTCTCCTCTTTCTGGTTGATGGCGTACGTCTGGACGTCGTAGTCCGCCGCGCCGATCAACTGCTGGGCGAGCGCCTCGCTCGCGTCGGTGGAGGTCTTGAAGGAGGCGTTGTACGCGCCCTCGGCGATGAACTTCAGCGCCTGATCGACGCGGCGCTGGGGGCCGACGTCGACCGCCTTCGGGACGGAGATGCCGCCGTACTTCAGGCGGACGGTCTCCTCGCGCGGGCCGGCGTTCTCGACGGCGTGGACGAGCACCTGGATCGGGTTCTCCTCGGTGCGCTCGTGGACCGTCTCGAAGGCGTCGCGGACGATTCCGAGCGCCTGCTGCTTCTTGCCGGTGTTCTCCTCGGTCTGCATCAGGCGGTTGATCAACCGCTCGACGATGCTGACCTCGCTCTTCTGGAACTGCTTGCCGGCGTGCCGTCCCATCGTGTGCGCGATGGGCGTCACTGTGATGTAGCGTTTGGTGCTCGGGTCGGCGTACTCGATCTCGCCGATCTCCCAGCGGCCAAAGAGCAGCGCGTCGGTGTCGACGTCGTCGGAACCGGCCGGCTGGTCCGGCTCGGGGGCTTCGGTTTCGGACATTATCGCACCGGTTTCTCGGCGTTTCCTCGAACGAGTTCGAGCAGGCTGACGCCGTTCACCTTGTCGACCTTGTAGTTCACGCCCGAGAGGTCGCCCATCGCACGACCCTTCGCGCCGCCGATCCCCGCGATGGTCACCTCGTCGTGTTCGTCGATGAAGCTGATCGCGCCGTCGCCGGGACAGAAGGCGGTGACCTGCTTGCCGTTCTTGATCAGCTGTACCCGCACGCACTTTCGGATCGCGGAGTTGGGCTGTTTCGCCTCGATTCCCACCTTCTCGAGGACGATGCCCCGGCCCTGCGGGGCGCCCTCGAGGGGGTCGGATTTCTTTCGGAGGCCACGCTCCCGGCGGGCGTACTCCGAGTCCGACCACCGGTGGTTCTGGCGGTCGCGCTTGAGTTTACGCGCCGCGTACTTGCCGTTTCCCATAGTACCGGTTTCTACCCCATCGAGCCACTTAAGACTCGCCTTTTGGCCGCCGCCGTGCGGTTGCGGCCGGTACCTGTCGTCGAGGTGGCCGGTGGTGGACCGCGGAGCTTCGGTCGCCGGGCGTCGATCTCGTGTGTTGAATGCTATCTCGTATCAAGTGTTAATATATGACACGCATCGGCGACGAACGGAGGAGTATTTAGTCTTCGGTACGATAGTGTACTACTGTGATGGGTTGTGTAACCGTGCGGATAGGACCTCTTCGGTCACCGTATCCGGGAGGTAAGAGGTCCCAAACCCGCGATATCGGGAAGACTGGGGATAGCGCGCGCGTGTGTACGACCGTGGAGGAAGGCCTATGGAGCTGATCACCCTCCTCTTGCTCGTGACGGGCGTGGTACTCGCCATGACGATGCTGACGAGCGTGGTCGTGATCGGGCTGGACTCGATCAGTGACGCTCGCGCCGAACTTCGGTACCAGATCCGTGAATCGGGACCGTACATCGTCGGGCTGGGCGTGATCTACATGCTGAACAAGCTCGCGCACGAACTGAGCGAGCCGCTCGCGGCGGTGATCGGCGTCAACATCACGGACACGCTGGTCGCGCTCGAGGGAGGGTTCGTCGGTCAGCTACAGGCGCTGTTCCCGGCGGAGGCAGTCTGGTACTTCTCGTTCGTCTACGTGTTCGGCTTCGCGTTCCTGTTGATCTTCCCGATCATCGCGTACCTGCTGTTGCCGACACAGCGGTACCTGAAGGAGCTGCTGGTCGCCTACATCATCAACTACAGCGCCGGCACCGTCTTCTACACGCTCTTCATCGCCTACGGACCGCGCAGGGCGCTGCCGGACGTCGTCGCCCAGCCGATGTTCGAGCGGTTCCCCGAGATCATGACGCTGACGGCGGCGATCAACACGAGTTCGAACGTCTTCCCGTCGCTGCACGCCTCGCTCGCGATCACCGTCATGCTGCTCGCGTGGCGAACCCGCGAGCACTACCCCCGCTGGCTGTGGGTCTGTGCGGTGTTCGTCGTGAGCATCGTCATCTCGACGATGTACCTCGGCATCCACTGGCTGATCGACGTCCTCGCCGGCGTCGTCCTCGCGTTCGCGAGCGTCTACCTCGCCCGGCGGTTCGTCACGTGGGCCGAGAGCAAGGACCTCCCCGACCCCCGAGCGCGTATCGAGGCCGAGACCCAGGACTGAACGGATCAGACCCCCGGATACGGATCCGATACCCGACGTCGCGTCTACGAGAGGTTCGTGACCCGTCCCGGCTGTTCATCGTTTTTCGGACGGCGTTCGCATCGACAGTCGTGACCACGAGTCGTTCGAGCGGCGCGTCGGAACGAGGTGTTCGTCGACCCTTCGAAAAGCGATCGACGCCCCCGACGCCTCACACCGTCGGTCATGGGAGTATGACCGTCGGTGGCACGAGTCACTCTCGCCAGCGCAGCTACTCCCCGTCGTTGCCACCGACGATGGCGAGAGGTATGACCGACAGAATCAGGTCAACTGGATGTCGTCGAGGTCGAAGTGCCGTTTCGCCAGCGTGCGGGCGGTCTCGATGTTCCGTCCCTCCGAACCGATCGCGACGCCGCGGTCTCCCTCGGCGACCTCGGCGTACGCCACGAGGGTGTCGTTCTCGCTGATCGTGACGTGATAGACCGCCGCCGGCGCGAGCGCGTTGGCGACGAACGCCTCGGGGGTGTCGGCGTCCTCAACGAGATCGACGTCCTTGCCCAACCGCTCTTCGAGCCGGTGGACGGTCTTCCCGCCGGGGCCGATCGCCCGACCCATCTCGCCGACGCCCACGACGAACACCAGCCGATCCCCGTCGATCACGCAGTCGGTCGCGGTCGCGCCGGTTTCGTCCTCGAAGGCGGCGATGTACCGGCGCGCGTCGTCCGAGAGGGTCCGGGCCATCTAATCCGAACTGGTCGGCGACCCGATCGACCCCATCCGCAGGTCGACGTCGCCGGTCCCGAGCTTGATCGGCTTGCCGACGATGACGTTCTCGATCACGCCGTTGAGGTCGTCGACCTCGCCGTGGATCGCCGCGTCGAGCAGGTGGTTCACGGTGACTTCGTATGCCGCGCGCGCGAGCACGCTGTCCTTGTTGCCCGAGATCCCGTGGCGCCCGATCGACTCGATCGTTCCACGTGTCGTCATGATGTCCGCGACGAGCATCAGGTGGCGGACGTTCACGTCGTCGAGGCCCTGCTCGCGCAGGGTGTCCATCGTCTCGTTGATGATGGTCTCGCGGGCGGCCTCGACGCCCAGGTTGCGGTAGATCTCGTGGATGTTGTTACACGTCGTCCGCGAGGAGTCGACCCCCTCGATCGAGAGCACGTCGCCGAAGGCCGACCCCTCGGTGTAGAGGACGAACTCCTCGCCCTCGCCGGTGTCCTCCTTTCGCACGACGACCCGGGAGACCTCCTCGATCCCCTTGAAGACGATCTCGCGCAGCTCCTCGACCAGCTGGAGGAGGTCCCGGTAGCTGGGCTGCTCGGGGCCGAACTGGATCGCCGTCCCCTGCTGGACCGTCGACACGCCGAGGGAGTCCTCGATGGTCCCGGCGACCTCCTCGGGCGTGAGGAGGCGCTCCTCTAAGGTGTCGGCGTTCAGGTCGATCTGGACGTTCATGTCCGCGACGTTCGTCGAGACGTCGCCCAGCGCGAGGATGCGCGTCGCCTCGATGTTCCAGACCACCTCGTGGGCCTTCTCGCGGTCGGTCGCGTACTCGTCGTCGAGGTAGACCGTCATCATCGGCGTGTCGGGCGTCTTCCGGGCGTCGACCAGTTCGATCAGCCGCGGAAGCCCCTGCGTGACGTCGATCTCCGCGACGCCCGCGTAGTGGAACGTGTTCATCGTCATCTGCGTCCCGGGCTCGCCGATCGACTGCGCCGAGACGGTCCCGACGGGATCCAGCGGGTCCACGCGGGTGTCGAGGTACTCGCTCTCGACCGCGCGGGCGATCTCGTCGGCCTGTTCGGTGCTCACGTCGCGCGCCTCGATCGTCTCGTAGACGCGGTCTTTGAGCCGCCGGGGCAGGTCCGTGTCCTCGACGACCGCCTCTACGTCCTCGCTCACGTCGTACTCAGTCATCTGATTCGGCCTCCATGGTGCTGCTCATGCGCCGTGCGTCCGCGTGCTCCGAGAGGTTCGTCGACGGCTCGCGCCGGCCGAGGAACCGCTCTTTGTCCTCCTCGGAGTCGAACTCCTCGTTCAGGACGCGCTCGGTGATCGCCTCGACGTCGAGGTCGTTGTCGGCCGAGGAGGACACGCGAACCGGCGAGGTGCCGTCCTCGCCGAACTCGAACTGGACGATCTTGTCGGAGGTGTCGCGCACGGTGCCGTCGTACTGCGTCTCGAGTTCCGAGAGCGCGTTGATCAGCCGGCGCTGGAGGTAGCCCGACTTCGACGTTCGGACCGCGGTGTCGACCAGCCCCTCGCGTCCGCCCATCGCGTGGAAGAAGAACTCCCGCGGGGTGAGCCCCGCCCGATAGGAGTTCTCGACGAACCCGTGGGCCTCCGCCGAGAGGTCGCCCTCCTGGTAGTGGCTCAGCGTTCGGCCCTCGTATCCTCTATTGATTCGCTCGCCTCTCACCGCCTGCTGGCCGACACAGCCGGCCATCTGCGTGAGGTTCAAGAGCGAGCCACGCGCGCCCGACTCGGCCATGATCACCGCGGGGTTGTCGTCCGCGAAGTGGTCCTCGGCGATGTCGCCCGCGCTGTCGCGGGCCTTGCCCAGCGTCTGCATGATCTTCATCTCGAGGGTCTCGTCGACCGTCCGGCCCGGAAGCGACTCGAGGTCGCCGTTCTCGTAGGTCTCGATGAGTTCCTGAACGCGGTCGTAGGCGTTCTGAATCGCCTCGTCGATCTGCTCGCCGGCCTCCTCGGGGATCGACTCGTCGTCGATCCCCAGCGAGAAGCCGAAGTGCATGATCGCACGCATCGCCAGCGAGGCGACCTCGTTGACGAACACGCGCGCACGCGTCTCGCTGTACTCCTTGACCAGCCGGTCGACGACCTCGCCGCCGAAGGCGCCGACGCCGTCCTCGTCGACGGTCCCCTTGATCAGGGTGCCGTCCTCGATGACGACGGTGTCGCCCGCCGAGGAGGTGAACTCGAGGTCGAGTCCGTCGGGGAGCAGCTGGGAGAACAGCGTCCGGCCGGTCCAATACGGGCCGGCCTCGTCCTCGCCGTCGGGCTCGGGCAGCTCGTCGACGCTCGTCCCGCGCAGCATGTCGAGCGCCTGCGTCTCGTTGAACCGCGGGTTCTCGTGGGTCAGCAGATACAGCCCGGAGATGTGGTCCTGGATCGCCCCGATAATGTTCTCGCCGAATCTGGGCGAAAGGATCTGTTCCTGGACCCGCATCAGCACGCGCGCCTCCGCGCGAGCCTCCTCGCTCTGCAGCGCGTGGAGGTTCATCTCGTCGCCGTCGAAGTCGGCGTTGTACGGCGGACACACCACGGTGTTCAGTCTAAAGGTCTTGTACGGCATCACGACCACCTCGTGGGCCATGATGCTCATTCGGTGCAGCGATGGCTGGCGGTTGAAGATCACGATGTCGCCGTCGACGAGGTGTCGGTTGACCTCCCAGCCGGGCGCGAGGCTCTGGATCTCCGCGGCCTCGTCGTCGAGGCCCGCGAGCGCCTCGCAGTTCTTCTCCGTTACTTTGAGCCGGCGGCCGTCGGGCCGCCGGACGTAGTTCGCGCCCGGGTGCTCGTTTGGCCCGTTGGCGACGTACCGGCGGGCCTGCTCGATGTTTCGCTCGGTGACGACCATCGTCTGGGTCATCTCGTTCGCGACGTGTTTCGGAACGCCGACCTCGTTGAGCGAGAGCGTCGGGTCCGGGCTGATGACGGTCCGGGCCGAGAAGTTCACGCGCTTGCCCGAGAGGCTGTTACGGAACCGGCCGTCCTTGCCCTTCAGGCGCTGGCTGAGCGTCTTGAGGGGACGACCGGAACGGTGACGTGCCGGGGGCGTCCCGCTGATCTCGTTGTCCATGAACGTGGTGACGTGGTACTGCAACAGCTCCCAGAGGTCCTCGATGATCAGCTGGGGCGCGCCGGCCTCACGGTTCTCCATGAACCGCTGGTTGATCCGGATGATGTCGACCAGTTTGTGGGTGAGGTCGTCCTCCGATCGCTGGCCGTTGTCGAGCGTGATCGAGGGTCGGGCCGTGACCGGCGGGACGGGGAGAACGGTGAGGATCATCCACTCGGGGCGCGACTTCTCGGGGTTCATCCCCAGCACCTCGATGTCCTCGTCGGGGATGTCCTCGAACCAGTCGCGGATGTCCGAGGGCATCAGCTTGTTGAGGTCCTCCTCGGTGAGGTCGATCCCGAGGGCCTTCTCGATTGCCTCGCGGTCCGCCCGCCGGGGGCGGAACTCGCCCGAGAGGATCTGGTTGATCCGCGAGACGTCGATGTCGGTCTCCTCGGCGAGTTCGGGCGGGGTCGTCGCCTCGTCGTCCTCCTCCTCGCCGGGCTGCATCGCCCCCGCGATCCGCTCGGAGTACTCGCTGGTCAGGACCTGCTGGACCTCGTAGTAGGTCGTCGGCTTCTCGTGTTGGATGTCGAACTGGACCTCCCCGCAGTGGGGACAGGTGTCGGCCTTCCGGGCCTGTCGGATCGCGGCCTTGGTCACGTCGTTGACGTCGTCGCCGAGTTCGCGCGTTCGGACGAGTTCCTCGCGGAACTCCTCCTTTTCCTCCTCGGTCAGAAGCAGGCGCGAACACTCCCGGCAGGTCCCCCGCAGGAGGCGACGGATCAGCTTCGTGAAGCCGACGTGGATCACTGGAGCAGCGAGTTCGATGTTCCCGAAGTGGCCGTTGCAGGCCCCCGAGTGCTTCCCACACGTCTTGCACTCGAGTCCGGGGTCGATGACGCCCAGTCGGGGGTCCATCAGCCCCATGTCGATGGGGAAGCCGTCGTCGTCGTAGGTGTCGGCGGTGATGATCTTCGTCGCGCTCATGTCCCGGTACTCCTCGGGATCCATCAGCCCGAAGTCGATGTGGTCGATCTGTTTGGGTGTGGTTTGTGGTGGCATGTATTGGGTAGTGGGGAGTTAGACGGCCTCCGACAGTTTGAGTCGCGGGGCGATGCCGAGCGCCTTCATCTCGTCGAGCAGCAGGTTGAACGCGTAGCTCATCTCGATCTCGTGGATGTCGGTCTCCTCGCCGCAGTTCGGGCAGTAGACGCGCTGTTGCTGGACGTTCTCGACGGCGGTCATCCCGCAGTTCCCACAGACGTCGATGTACTCGCGGTCCGAGGAGTCGAGCAGGCGCTCTTTGAGGACCATCGCCGCGCCGTGGCCGATGACGGTGTCGCGTTCCATCTCGCCCACCCGGAGACCGCCCTCGCGGGCGCGGCCCTCGGTTGGCTGGCGGGTCAGCACCTGCACCGGCCCGCGCGAGCGGGCGTGCAGCTTGTTCGAGACCATGTGGTAGAGCTTGTGATAGAGGATGGTCCCGACGAAGATCTCGGCCTCGATCTTCTCGCCGCTCACGCCCGAGTACATGACCTCCTTACCCGAGGACATGAAGCCGCGTTCCTCGAGCGAATCGCGCAGTTCGTCCTCGTCCCGGCCCGAGAAGGGCGTGCCGTCGACGCGCTGTCCCTCCAGCGAGCCGACCTTCCCGCCGAGCATCTCGAGGACGTGGCCGACGGTCATCCGCGAGGGCAGGGCGTGGGGGTTGACGACCAGGTCGGGGACGACGCCCTCCTGGGTGAAGGGCATGTCCTCCTGGGGTGCGATGTGGCCGACGACCCCCTTCTGGCCGTGCCGGGAGGCGAACTTGTCGCCGAGTTCGGGGATGCGCTCGTCGCGGACCTTCACCTTCGAGAGCTTCGAGCCGTCCTCGCCCTCCATCAGGGTGACGGTGTCGACGATGCCCGACTCGCCCGAGCGCATCGTCACGCTCGTCTCGCGGCGCTTCTGGGGCGAGAGCCCGCCCATGTCGTCGGGCTCCTCGAGGAAGCGCGGCGGGGAGGTCTTCCCGAGGAGGACGGAGCTCTCGTCGACGTCCGTCTCGGGATTCACGAGGCCGTCCTCGTCGAGGTGGGTGTACGCCTCCTCGCCGCGCGCCCCGCGGACGTCCTCGCCGGGGATCTCGAAGCGGTCCTCCTGTCCGCCGGGGTATCGGCGTTCCTCGCCCTCGTAGGTCCGGAAGAAGTGCGACCGCGCGAGCCCGCGGTCGACCGACCCGCCGTTCATCACGAGCGCGTCCTCGATGTTGAACCCCTCGTAGCTCATGACCGCGACGACGAAGTTCTGGGCCGCGGGGCGCTCGTCGAACCCGATCTGCTCGGTGGTCTGGGTCTTGACCATCGAGAGCTGCGGGTAGTGAAGCAGGTGCTGGCGGGTATCCGGTCGAATTCGGTAGTTCGCGCTCGGCAGGCCGAGCGACTGTTTCATCATCCCCGACCCCATCGTGATCCGGGGGGAGGCGTTGTGCTCGGGGTACGGGATCATCCCCGCGCCGATCCCGAAGATGAGTTGGGGGTCGAGTTCGAGGTGGGTGTGTGCGTCGGTCACCTCCTCGCGGTCGACGGCGACGTAGATGTCCTCCTCCTCCTCGGCGTCGATGAACTCGACGTAGCCGTGGTCGACGAGCGTGTCGAACCCGATCTCGCCGTTCTCGAGCGCCTCGATCGCCTCGTCGGTGATCAGGGGTTCGCCGCCCTCGACGACCAGCAGCGGGCGGCGTGCGCGCCCGGCGTCGGCGTTGATCACGACCTCGCGGGTGCGGTCCTTGACCGAGACGTTGACCATCTCGCTGACCTCGCCGCGTCGTCGCGCCTCTCTGACCTGTTCTGCGAGCTGTTCGGGGTCGGGGTGGGTGCCGACCAGACTGCCGTTGACGTATACCTTCGCGTCTCGTGCCTGTGCCATGGTGTTAGTCGTCCGCGGGCGTTCGCGTGGTCGAGTCGAGGCCCGGAATGCCCTCGACGCCCATCGACGCCAATTCTCGTTTGAGTCCCTGTTCGTCCTCGATGTTCTGGGTCAGCTCCATCGCCTGCGCGAAGTTCTTCACCAGCCCACAGTTGGGCCCCTCGGGGGTCTCGGAGGGACAGATCCGACCCCACTGGGTCGCGTGGAGGTCGCGCGCCTCGAAGTGCGGTTGCGAGCGGCTGAGCGGCGATCGGAGCCGCCGGAGGTGCGAGAGCACACCCATGAAGTCGGTTCGGTCGACGAGTTGGGAGACGCCGGATCGGCCGCCGACCCAGTTACCGGTGGCGATGGGGTGTTCGAGGCGTTCCGTGAGGACGTCCGAGCGAACCACGGTGTTCACCGAGAGCTGGCGGTTGCGCATGTTCGCGCGCTCCAGTTGGTACTTCACGTCGCGTGCGAGCTTGTTCAGCGCCGTCCGGAAGAGGTCGGTCATCAGGTCGCCGGACACTTTGAGGCGCTTGTTCGCGTAGTGGTCCTTGTCGTCGGATTCGCGCCGCTGCAGCGCGAGTTCGAAACACGCCTCGGCCATCCGACAGAGGTAAAACGCCTTGTTGATCCGGACGTCCTCGTCGGGGACGCCGTCCTCGTGGAGGTGGGGAAGCAGGTAGCGGTCGATGACGTAGTTCGCGCGCTTGAGCTGGTAGTTCTTGCCCTGGCCCGAGGCGACGCGCTTGCCCAGCGTCTCGATGGCCTCCTCGGTGGTCTGGACGTCGGCCTCCTCGAGGTTTTCGAGCATGAACTTCACGATCTCGGGGTCGTCGGAGACGCGATGAACGATCTCCTCGTCGGATTCGAGCCCGAGCGCGCGCACCAGGGTGACGAAGTTGATCGAACCCGAGACGCTCGGGAACGAGACCTCGAGCAGCCCGTCCCGGCCGCGCTCACACAGCACGAGCGCGCGGTAGCCCCGGCGCTGGCTGAACGTCTTTGCGACCTGGATCTCGTCGCCGTACTTGCTGTCGTACTCCGCGAGGATCTTGTTGGGCGCGAGGTCCTCGCTGGTCATGAGAACGCGCTCGGAGCCGTTGACGAGGAAGTAGCCGCCGGGATCCGCGGGATCCTCGCCGATGTCGATCAGCTCCTCGTCGGTGAAGCCGTCGATGTTACACTTGTCGGAGCCGACCATGATCGGCATCCGCCCGACCTTGGTCTCGGTCGAGTCGACGACCCGCTCCTCTTCCTCCTCGCCGCCCTTGACGATGCTCATCTCCATGAACACGGGGGCGGCGTAGGTGATGTTGCGAAGGCGGGCTTCCTGTGGATACAGGAGTTCCTCGCTGCCGTCGGCCTCCCGAACCCGGGGCGTGACGACCCGGACGTCGCCGAGTTCGACGTAGACGGGCTCCTCGCCCTCCTTGTCTCCGATGTCCGTGTCGATCGTCTCCTTCTCGTCGACGACCTGCTGCATCCCCCGGTTCAGGAAGTCGTTGAACGAGCGGAAGTGGTGTTCGGCGAGTCGTTCCTTCGAGAAGTACTCCTCGGAGATCGTCCGGCGGTGTGTGGCGTCCATTATTCGATCACCAGTCGGTAGACGATGGCTCGATCGGTCGTCCGTGACTCGCGGACGATCTTCACGACGTCGCCGACCTCGGCCTCGTCCGGCAGCGCGGGGTCGGTGCGTTTTATCTTCGGGAGGTCTGTGCGTTTGATGTCGTACTCCGCGAGCACGGCATCGAGTTCCGCCTCGTCCATGAGGCTGTGCTCCGGTACCAGAGTGTGGTCACTTACGTCCATGTGTGTGCGGTGTCTGACGGCTGGCTGGCGAGAGAAGCTGCTGTCACGAGATACTACAGACACGTACTGGCGGCGGGCATTTAAGCGTTTTCAAAAGCGACCGGCGCGACCGCTACTCGCAGCGCCCGCCGTGGCGGGCGCGACCGACGTCGGTCGTCTGCTGTCCGTTGCAGATATCGCCCGATACGTCGGGGACCGGAATGAGTGTTTTGGGTTCCCGGCACACGGATGCCTCGTTTGGAAAGCCTTAAGTCTGCAAGCCGGAAAGGTGGAGATGCGTTCGCCCGGATGGTGTAGTGGCCCATCATACGACCCTGTCACGGTCGTGACGCGGGTTCAAATCCCGCTCCGGGCGTTTCCGGATCCACCTCCGCGAGCGACGGCCGAACTCGTCAGGTCAACGCGTCACGATGTGTGTGAGGACCACCAGTGCGGCGGTCGTCCCCGCCATCAGCGGCCACGAGAACTCGACGGCGCCGACGAAGTCGAGGCCTCGCAGAACGGCGTAACAGAACGTCGCCGAGAGGACGACGTTGAGAACGAACACCACGCGCGGGTCCCCCTGAGAGCGGGCCATATCCACGCATCCGACAGCGACGACTTAGCCGTACCGACCGCGCTCCCAGTCGATCCATCCCTGTTCCCAGCCGTGTCGTCGCTGGGCGTGGCGTTCCGCGAACTCGCGGTCCTCGCGTTCCGTCCGGTTCCGTTCGAGCGTCCCCGGCTGTTGGCCCTCTATGAGGAGGGGCCGAAAGGCGACCGGACAGACCCGTTCGAGGACCTCGCCGCCCGAGTCGAGCGCGACGAGCGTCTGCTCGCCCGCGCCCATCGGCATGACGAGCCGGCCGTCCTCGGGGAGCTGATCGAGCAGCGCGCGCGGCGGGCGGACGGCGGCGGCCTCGACGAGGATCCGGTCGAACGGGGCGTACTCGGGGAGTCCGCGCGAACCGTCCCGGCCGTCGACGAGCACCTCGCCGTAGCCCGCGCGCTCGAGGTTCCGGCGGGCGGTGTAGACCATGTTGCGGTCGATGTCGACGGCCTGGACGTTCGCCGCGCCGACGACCTCCGCGAGGACCGCGGCGGTGTAGCCGACGCCGACGCCGACGATCAGTACGGAGTGGCCCTCGCGGGCGTCGAGCGCCTCGAGGAGGCGGGCGGCGGTGCTGGGTGCGAGGGCGGTCGTCCCGTCGACCTCGGTCGCGCGGTCGGCGTAGGCGACGCGCTCGTCGACGAACGCCTGGCGGGGCACGTCGCGCATCGCGAGGGCGACCCGCTCGGTATCGAGGACGGCCTTCGCCTCGTGTTCGAGGCTGTCGACCATGTCCTCGCGCAGGACGGCGGGGTCCATGTCGGCCCTCGGCGGTCCAGCCCTAAGAACCGCGCGCTTTCACGGACGGCCGGTACGATCATATCGGAGCCGGTACCAGTTTCGGGTATGGCCGACTCTGACACCCTCACCAACGCGCTGATCGGCGCGGTCGTCACGGCGATCCTCTCGTGGTTCGTGCCGCTGGCACCGATCGCCGGCGGTGCGGTCACCGCCTACCTCCAGGGCGCGGAGCCGGAGAGAGGGGTGCGAAACGGCGCGCTCTCCGGGCTGCTCGCGCTCGTTCCACTGGGGTTGCTCGGGCTGGCCATCGTCGGATTCGTCGGGCTGTTCACCCTCGATCCGGTCGGGACGGCCGTCTCGCTGGTCGTCGTCGTCGCCGCTCTGGTGGTGGGATCGCTGTACGTCGTCGGGCTGAGCGCGCTCGGGGGCTATCTCGGTGCGTACCTCTACGAGGAGTACGGGACGCCCGAGAACGGGACCCGAACCGACGAGCGCCTGTGATTCGGTTTTCCGATCCGTCGTTGGAGTCGTACGGCGAGGATCAGCCCCGGATCGAGACGAACCGCACCGCGCCGTGGGCCTCGCGCTCGGCGATCCCCTCGTCGCCGACGCGGGCGCGCACGAGTCGCTGGGAGAACTCGCCGACGGGCGCGAGAACCGTGCCTCCCGAGCGAACCTGTTCCGCTACGTCGTCGGGGATCTCGGGTACCGCACAGGTGAAGTAGGCGGCCTCGTAGGGCGCGTTCTCGGGCCAGCCCGCCCGGCCGTCGCCCTGTCTGATGCCGACCCGGCCGTAACCGATCCGCTCCAGCGTCTCCCTCGCCCGCCCGGCGAGGTCGGAACTGAACTCGACGGAGTAGACGTTCTCCGGGCCGACGACCTCGCTCGTGACGGCGGCGTGATACCCACAGCCGGTGCCGATCTCCAGCACCGAATCGCCCGCCTCGACCCCGAGCAGGTCGGTCATGATCGCGACCATGTGGGGGGCGCTGATCGTCTGGTCGTCGCCGATGGGCAGCGGGCGGTCGGCGTAGGCGCTCCCCCGTCGGGACTCGGGGACGAACGCGTGGCGCGGCACCGCCTTCATCGCCGCTATCGTGGGCTCGGAGAGGCCCTCACGGCGGGCGAGCCGATCCGCGAGTTCCTCGCGTGCGGCCTCGTAATCCATGCTCACCAGGCGGACCACGCAGTGGGTGAATCGTCCTCGCCGTAGAGGCGTTTGACGTCCTTCGCCGGTACGGAATCGCCGTCGAAGTCGAACTTGTCCCGGTCGTAGCCCGTCGCGTCGCGTTTGACGTGGATCCCCGTGACGACGAACTCCTCGCCGGCCATCTCCTCGCGCTCGCCGACGGTGAACTCGTGGTCGCCGGGGACCCCCAGCTTGACGCTTCGGCTCTCCTCGCGGTTCTCGTTGGGGTGGACAGTGAGGTTGACCGAGACGTTGTCGACCGCACGGGTCCACAGGGTTCGGATCTCCTCTCCGTAGGCGCTCTCGACGCGCCTGTCCTCGTCGAGTTCGATGCTCGTGATCCGCACGAGCAGGATCGCCTCCTCGGTGTCGAGGACGAACTCCTCGCCGACGGCGAGTTCCTCGTGCTCTGGCACCTCTGCGCTCGCCGAGAAGGACTCGTCGTCCTGTGAGACGATCACGTCGAGGTCGGCCTCGGTCTCCTCCTCGATTCGCGTCTTGTGGGTGTGGCCACAGGCCGTACACCGGACCGTCGCCTGCCCGCCCGGTTTCAACACCTCGTGGACCGTCTCCTCGTCGGGCGAACACGAGGGACAGACAAGCGCCACCTGGCTCGCTGTGTTGCTCATTGGAGGGGAGTAACGGGCCGCGCTATAAAAGTCGTGTGCGCTCGGGTGGACCCCGCTCACTCGACGCGTGGAAGCTCCACTTCCACGTCATCCGCATACACGGTCGGCTCCCGGAGAATCCCGTCGGAGTGGATCGGAGCGTCGGTATCGCCGCCGATGCCCGCGTCGTCGCCGATGGCGACGTGGACCGTCCCGGCGGCCTTCTCGTCGAGGAGGACGGAACCGACCAACTCCGTCACTGCGAGGTTCGTCCCGATCCCCAGTTCGGCGAGGTTGTAGGCGTCCCGGCCCGCCTCGTCGGCCGCTACCTCCAGTTCCCTGGCAACCTCGGGATCGCTCACCGAGGTGACGTAGCCGTCCTCGACTTCGATCGTGATCGCGTGATCCAGCAACCCGTGGGGGTGCATCGTCCCGTCGACCACGTAGGTCCCGTTCGCGGTTTCGGGGCTGACGAACACCTCTCCTGCTGGTAAGTTCGAGAAGTCGCCCGAGCGATGAACGATCCCCGTATCCGCGAGCCACTCGCGCTCGCCCGGCTCGAAGGTGACGTCGGTCCCCTGCGGCGAGGTCACGCGGACCTTTTCGGCGTCGGCTACCTGCTCCAGGACCCGCTCGCACTCCTCGTGGATGCGCTCGTAGTCGGCGTCGAGGCCGGTGACGAAGACCTCCTCGGTGATCCCCGGAAGGGTCGCGGCCCGCGCGCCCGCGTCGGTCGCCGCGCCGCGCGCGCGGGTGTGGCTCAGGCTCTTCGTGGTCGGTGCGAGCACCACGTCGGCCTGCCGCATCGCCGCGGCGACCGGTTCCGGTGGTTCGGCGCCGTGCTGTGGACCCGGCGGGTACGTGAGCACGACCGCGTCGTCGGTGATCCCGCGGGCGACCTCGTAGAGCGCCTCGCCGATTCGTCTCCTGTCATCGTCGGTGACGATCAGACACGACTCGTCGGACCGAAGGGCCATACACTGGCGGAGCGCGGTCTCGGCTGCGGGTCGAAGATCCATGTCGGAGGGTCCGTCCGGAGGGCGGTTAGGCGTTACTCACTGCTCTAACGCCTCGATCGCCACGAGCGACTCGCCCGTCAACGCCCGGACGTACGCCCCGCCCGCGATCGAGACGTGCGAGAAGTCGCCCTCGCTCAGCCCGTACATCCCGATCGCTCTCGACGTATCTCCGCCGCCAACCACCGAGAAACAGTCCGTCCCGGCGATGGCGTCGAGCACGCCGACGGTCCCCTCGGAGAAGCGCTCGTCCTCGAAGACCCCGAGCGCCCCCTTTACGAAGACGGCCTCGCTGTCGGTGACGACTTCCTCGTACCCCTCGACCGTCTCACTTCCCACGTCGAGAAACGACGTCTCCTTCTCGACGCCCTCGACCGCCACTTCCGCGCGCTCGCCCGACTCGTCCCCGTAGGCGAGGTCCACGGGCAGTCGGATGCGATCCCCGTACGAGTCGAGCAGTTCCCGTATCGTCCCTTCCTGTTCGTCCCACTGCTCGTCGAAAAAGTCGGTGCCCTCGACGTCGTAGCCGACGTCGTGGCCCGCGGCCCGGAGGAAGAGTTCGCCGACGATCCCGCCGAGGAGAAAGGTGTCGACGCTCTCGACGCGCTCCATGACGTGAATGAGGTCGTCGGCCTTCGTTCCCCCGAGGACCATCACGACGTGGCCGTCGAACTCCCGGCGCTGGATCGCGGAGTTGGCCTCGTACTCGGCCTCCATGACGCGACCTGCATACGAATCCATCACCTGCGGAAAGCCGACGATCGAGGCGTGCGCGCGGTGCGCCGTCGAGTAGGCGTCGTTGACGTAGGCGTCGAACTCCTGGGAGAGGGTCTCGACGAGCGCGCTCTCGGCGTGTTCCTCGGGCGTGCGGTCGGCCAGTTCCTCGTCGACCATCCGGACGTTCTCGAGGAGGAGGATCTCGCCCCGATCGAGTCCGCGGATCGCCTCAAGCGCCGCCTCGCCGTAGGTGTCGGGGACGTACCGCACCTCGCGATCGAGGTGCTCGGAGAGGATTTTCGCGTGGGATTCGAGCGAGACGAACGTCTCGCGGCCGGGTCGGCCCTGGTGGGCCAGCACGGCGACCGCGTGGCCGGCGTCGGCGAGTTCCCGCAGGGTCTCGGCGTGGCGCGAGAAGCGGCGGTTGTCCCGCACCTCGCCGTCCTCGACCGGCGAGTTGACGTCGATCCGGACCAGCAGGCGCCCCTCCTCGGGCAGGTCGTCGATCGTTTTGAACATGCCTCGAGGGAGGTCGACAGCGTTAATAAAAACCGGGCCCCGTGCCCGCGGTTTCAGGCCGCCGCCTCGGCGCGCGTCCGCTCGTCCTGGGCGATCACGTACTTCGCGAGGTCGAGCATCCGGTTGGCGAAGCCGTACTCGTTGTCGTACCACGTCAGCACCTTGACCTGCCCGCCCTCGACCGAGAGCGTCGACTCGAGGTCGACGTACGAGGAGAAGGGCAGTCCGAGGATGTCCCTGGACACGATCTCGTCGTCGGTGTAGCCCAGCACGCCCGCGAGGTCGCCGTCGGCGGCGTTACGGAACGCCTCGTTGACCTCCTCCGCGCCGACGTCGGCCTCGAGGTCGACCGTGAGGTCGGTGATCGAGCCGTTCGGGACGGGCACGCGCATCGCCATCCCGTCGAGCTTGCCCTCGAGTTCGGGCAGGACCTCGGTGGTCGACTGGGCCGCGCCCGTCGAGGTCGGGATGATGTTCTCGGCGGCGGCCCGGCCGCGCCGCGTCTTGCCCTGCGGGCCGTCGACGAGGCTCTGTGTTCCCGTGTATGCGTGGACCGTCGTGAGGAGGCCCGATTCGATGCCGAACTCCTCGTCGAGCACCTTCGCGACCGGCGCGACGCTGTTGGTGGTACACGAGGCGTTCGAGAGCACGTCGTCGCCGTCGTACTCCTCGTGGTTGACGCCGTAGACGATCGTCGTGACCGGCTCCTCGCCCTTCGGCGGGGCCGAGATGATCACCTTCTCGGCGCCGGCTTCGAGGTGCTGGGCGGCGTCCTCGCGCGTGCGGAAGATGCCGGTCGCCTCAAAGGCGACGTCGACGTCCAGTTCGTCCCACGGCAACTGCGTCGGGTCCTTCTCGCTGAACGTCGGGACCTCCATGTCGCCGTAGACGAGCGTCTCGCCGTCGAGTTCGAGCCCGTCGAGGCGACCCTGGACGGTGTCGTACTTCGCGAGGTAGCGCATGTCCTCGGCGTCCATGATGTCGTTGATCCCGACGAGTTCTACTCCGGAGGTGTCCATGACGGCCCGGAAGACGTTCCGGCCGATCCGCCCGAACCCGTTGAGTCCCACCCGCACCGGTTCGTCCTCGAAGTTCTTACTCATATTCGAGTTATTGTTCCCGGGGGGCTAAGTATCTTGCGACGGTCCCCGGTAGGCGGTGCATAACCGGGGTTCTCACGGCCCGAAGCACCGTGTAGACGGCTACGGGTCGAACGACCTTAGTCACTCCCCAAGCGTGTCGCCGACCGGAGTTACTCGCTTCCGAGTTAGTTTCTTAACTATTAACTCGTAAATATTATTCCCCCTGACGTCCCACCATCACGTGTATGCTCAAGGTCGGTATCAACGGGTACGGCACCATCGGCAAGCGCGTCGCGGACGCGGTCGCCGCCCAGCCCGATATGGAAGTCTGTGGGGTCTCGAAAGCCAGTCCCGATTTCGGTGCCGACGGTGCGGTGCGCCGGGGATACGCGCTCTACTCCGCCCGTGAGGACCGCGTGAGCGCGTTCCGGGAGGCGGGCTACGACGTAGCGGGGACCAGCGAGGACCTGATCGCGGAGAGCGACATCGTCGTCGACGCCACCCCCGGCGGGATCGGCGCGGAGAACCGCCCGCGCTACGAGGCCGCCGGGACGCCCGCGATCTTTCAGGGGAAGGAGGCCGACGACATGGTCGACACCAGCTTCAACGCGCGGGCGAACTTCGAGGCCGCCGAGGGGGCGGAGTACGTCCGCGTCGTCTCGTGTAACACGACGGGGCTCTCGCGGCTCGTTGCCCCCCTCGAGGAGGCCTACGGCGTCGAGAAGGTGCGCGCGACGCTGGTTCGACGCGGCGGTGACCCCGACCAGACGGGACGGGGGCCGATCAACGACATCCTCCCCGACCCGATCGCGGTGCCCTCCCACCACGGCCCGGACGTCAACACGATCTTTCCCGATCTCTCGATCGACACGATGGGGTTGAAGGTACCCGCGACGCTGATGCACATGCACAGCCTGAACATCGAACTCGAGAGCGCACCGACCGCGGCGGAGGTCCGTGACCTGCTCGCGAACGAATCGCGGATCTTCGTCGTGGACGACGACCTGGCGATCGACGGGACCGGCAAGCTCCGGGAACTGGCGCGCGACCGGGACCGGCCGCGGGGCGACCTCTGGGAGAACTGCGTCTGGGGCGAGTCGATCAACGTCCAGGATTCCGAACTCTACCTGTTCCAGGCGATCCACCAGGAGAGCGACGTGATCCCCGAGAACGTCGACGCGATCCGCGCGATGACGGGCCTCGCCGACAAGGACGAGAGCATGGCGATGACCGACGAGACGCTCGGGATCGGGCTGCCCGATCCCCGACAGGTGACGATGACGTCGCCGGCGCCCTGAGGCCCGCAAAACCTTTTGTCGCACAGGGACCTACCGGGAGTATGAGACGCGACGACCGCAACGACCCCTTCGACGATATTTTCCGCGAACTCGAGCGGATGATGAACGACGTGATGGGCGGCGGCGTCGAGGTAAACGACGCGGGCTTCGGCAGCGACACGCACGTCGACATCTACGAGACCGACGAGGAGATCCGCGTGATCGCGGACCTCCCGGGCGTCGAGAAGGGCGACATCGGGCTGACCTGCGACGGAAAGGCGCTGACGATCAGCGCCGCGAACGACCACCGCGACTACGACGAACGGATCGCGCTGCCGGGGCGCGTCGACGAACACTCCGCGCGCGCGACCTACAACAACGGCGTCCTCGAGGTCACGCTCACGCGCGCGGACGGGTCGGCCGCGATCGACGTCGATTAACGCTTATTCTCCGCCGGATCCACCTCCGGATATGGCCGAACCCGACGACCGCGAGCACCACAGCGTCCTGATCTACGACGGCGAGTGCCCGCTCTGTTCGGCGGCCGCGACGGCGATGCGCCGCCTCCCGGGTGTGGGGGCGGTCTCGTGGTACGACGACCCCGCCCAGGGGTTTCTCGCGGCGCAGTTCGAGGAGGTGCCCTTCGCGCTCGTGTTCGTCGACAGCCGCGAGGAGCGCGTGTACGCGGGCCGGGCCGCCGCGAACGAACTCTGCGAGCGCGCGGGCGTGCCTGTTCTGGTCCGGGACCTCGTCGGCGAGAACTACGAGGGGATCGCGGACGCCATCGAGACCGTCGTCGGCCAGGACCGCGATCCCGACCCGTACCACGACAGCTACCCGCTCGCCGAGCGGGCGAGCGAACGGTTCGAGGCGCTCTCGCGGGCGGCCGAGAGCACGGCCGTCGTCCCGACCTAGCTTTTCGGAAAATTCCGTCCTCCTCGAGGGGCGTGTGATTTCCTGATGGGAAATGACATGTGGTGAATCGGGAATCAAATTTTAAGTATCCCAAAACCGTTTGCCGGAACGGAGGAAATCATGAGCGAGAAACAACACGCAAGCGGCAGCGTCCAGCCGGGCGACACCAGCCAGCGCGTCGGAATGGAGACCATCCGCGAGCGGGGCGGCGACCCCGAGGAGATCCGAGAGAAGCTGATCGACGCCATCGGCGCGGAGTTCACCACGTACTACTACTACACGAACCTCCGGACCCACCTGGCGGGCAACGAGGACTACAAGGAGATCACCGAGGACGCGCGACTCGAGGACCGCGCGCACTTCGAGCTCGTCATGCCCCGGGTGTACGAACTCGACGGCATGATCCCCAACGACATCCGCGAGTTCGCGGACCGCGCGTCGTGTCCCGACGCCGAACTCCCGGACGATCCGTCGCCGGAGAACATCCTCGAGGTACTACTGGAAGCCGAGCGCTGTGCGATCCGCACCTGGAGCGAGGTCTGTGACATGACCCGCGACTGTGACCCCCGAACCTACGACATGGCCCAGCGCATCCTCCAGGAGGAGATGGACCACGAGGCGTGGTTCATCGAGCTGCTCAGCATGGAGCGCGACGGCGAGGTCAACCCGGCGGGCCACTTCGTCCGCGGCGAGCCCGGCGACGCGCCCCTCTCGACGAACAACCGGTTCAACGAGAGCGCCTAGGACGCCCGCACTCGAGCCCCCAGGTTTCCGTTTTTTGCGACCGTCAGCCCAACGGATCGACTGCCCGACGGACCTGTTCCAGGGGGTTTGACGGCACGTGCTCGCCGTGGGCCGACACGCCGACGACGCGCTCCCAGCCGTCCCGGCGGACGTACAGTCGCAAGCCCGCCGACGAGAACCGGAGTTGGCGGCGGGCTCCGTCTCGCCGACGGGGATCACGTCGAGGTCGGTGCTGTAGTCGGCCCTCGACGGGCCGTACTCGAAGTCACCGGCCGAATCGACCGTCTGGGCGACCTCGTGGGCGGTCGCGGCGAGTGCCTCCGACCAGTAGCTCGCCAACTCCTCAACGAGATCGACGAGATCCCGATTCGCGGGTTCGGGGATCGGAACGCCGTGCTCGACGAGCAGGCCGGCGAAGCGTTCGCCGTCGACGAGTTCGATTCCCTCGCGCTCGGCGAGCGTCTCCGCGCCGGGCGCGAACCCGCTCGTCGTGACGACGACGTCGACGCCCGCCTCGGTGGCCTCGCGGATCGCCCGTTCGCTCACGACCGCGGGCGGGGCGTACTGGAACGCGATCACGAGAGTCCCGTCGGGAAGCCGGATCTCGACGCTTCGGTCGGGCGAGGGCGGGGAGACGTCGAGGTCCCTCTCGGGGACGTTCCAGGCGGCGGCGACGAACGCGGTGAGCAGTTCGTAGAACGCCGCCGGGTCGAGCGCGTGAAGCCGTCTCGTCACGGGAGTCGATCCCACACGAAACGGTGGGTGTGCGACGGATTACCCTTTTGCGCGCGCGCGTATCAGCGCCGCGAGCCGGTCGTCGAAGCCGGGTTCGTACTTCGTGGCGGCGTCGACGGTCGGCCGGGCGTTGGTCTCGGAGACGACCGCCCTCCCCTCGGAGACGAGCAGGTCGACGCCGAGAAACGGGACGTCGAGGACCGCCGCGCTCCGCTCGGCGAGGTCACGCAGGTCGTCGGACAGGGCCACGCCCGTCGCCCGCGCGCCAGCGTGGACGTTGTGTTTCCAGCCCTCGCCCGACCGTTCGACCGCGCCGGCGTACTCGCCCCCGACGACCATCGCCCGGTAGTCCCGCGCGTCGGGGAGGAACTCCTGGACGAGAAACGACTTGTCGTCGGTCGCGGGAAAGTCGTGGACGAGCCCCAGGTAGTCACAGATTCCGAGGAACGAGTCGAGGTCGGCCGCGAGCGTGACGCCGGCCCCCCGGGTGGTGGAGTTGGGCTTGACGACCACGGGCGGGTCGAAGCGCTCGAAGACGGCCCGAAGCTCCTCGCGCGGGACGGGGTTCGAGACCACGACGGTCTCGGGTACCGGGAGTCCGGCACGCGAGAGGCGCGCGATGACCTCGCCCTTGTTGCGCGAGGCGAGGACCGCCTCGCGGTCGTTGACCCACGGGATCCCGAGGAGGGCGTCGGCGACGCCGCCCTCCATGAGCCGCGGGGGGTAGACGAGGCCGACGTCGAACCCCTCGGGCGACCACGGCGGGTCCGAGAGCGAGAGGGTCCGCTCGGATGTTCGGAGGTGGCGGACCTCGATCCCCCGGTCGGGGAGCGTCGCCCCGAGGCGTTCGAACGTCTCTGCACGGGTGGCGACCGCGAGTCGCACCATGCGGGTCGCTGGGAGCGAGGGCCCAAAGACCCCTCGAATCGCCCGCTCAGTCGGTGCCGCGCCACTCGCCGATGCGTTCGGAGACGACCGTCGAGACGTCCGCGAGGTAGGCCGTCCCCCAGAGCGCGACGACGAGCGCGCCGAGCGCGTCGAACAGCAGGTCGACGACGGTGTCGTCGATGCCGTGCTGGACGAGGACGGCCTCGACGCCCAGTCGGGTGGCAGCCAGATCGATGAGGAACTCGAGGATCTCCCAGACGACGCCCGCCGCGAGGACGAACAGCGCGAGGACGACGACCATCGTCCGCGCGGGGAGGTAGACCTCGTCGGAGTGAATGTCGATCGCGCGCACGAGCGTGTAGCCGGCGGCCGCGACGACCGACGCCGACAGCGCGTGGGTCAGCGCGTCCCAGCGGACGGGCCACTCGTAGGGCCCGACCGTGCCCAGCGCGTGAAGAAACACCGCGGCCGTGATCCAGAGGACGAGACCGGGGTCCATCGGCAGTTCGTAGTCACGTTCGAGGATCGCCGGGACGAACGTGATCGCGAGCGCGACGGCGCCGTTGGCGACGACCGAGAGGCTGCCGGCGAGCAGGCCACCGACCACGAGGAGCGCGAGCGTCGCCTGCATCGCCCGGGAGGCCCCCCGCTGGTAGCGCTCGGGAACCCCGAGTCGGTCGCGAAGTCGCCCGTCCCGCTCCGGCGCGGGCGCCGTGGGTGGCCCCGTCGACCGGTCCGAGGTTCGAGCGCGCCCGCGGAAGTAGTAATCGAAGACGATCCCCGCCCCGACGCCCGCGAGCGCGGCGTAGACGAACTCGACCATCACCGCGGCGTTGATCGCCTCCCCGCTCCGGCCGTCGAACAGGTAGGCCGTCCCGAGCGCCACGTCGGCGAGCCAGCGGACGACCGCCCAGACCCCGGCGACCGCGAGCGTCGCAATCACCACGAACCCCACCGCGAAGGCGTGGTTCATCCGCACGGCCGTGAACCCGTCGAGGTCGACGGCGATGACGAGCGCGATCGCCGCGACCGAGAGGTAGGTGGCGATCCCCGACCCGAACGTCGACCCGACGAACGACCCCCAGAGGACGGGAACGCTCGCGAGCAGGAGCAGTTCCCACGGCGGCATCACCGCCGGGTCCCGGAGGACGACCGCGGGCAGGACGGAGATGCCGACGACCGTCGTGACGACCGCCGCCCACAGCAACGCGCCGTCGGCCGTGCTCGTGACGGCGACGCCGCCCATCGCGAGCACGAACCCCCACGACAGGACGGCGTTCAGGCGGGTCACGGCGAGCAGCCCCCCGGGCCGATCGCGCCGTTCCATACCGTCCAGTACCGCCCGCGGGTACAAAGGGTGTGCGTCGCGCGATAGAGCCATATACGTCCGTCGGATAGGAAAGGTCACGATGATGGCGACGACACACGCGCTGGTCGGGATGGCGCTGGCCCTGCCGGCGGCCTACGCCGTCCCGGAACTCGCGCCGGTGGTCCTCGTGGCGGGGCTGGTCGGCGGGCTGTTTCCCGATCTGGACCTCTACGTCGGCCACCGAAAGACGCTCCACTACCCGGTGTACTACCCGATCGCCGCCGGTCTCGCGCTCGTCTGGGCGCTGCTCTCGCCCGGCACCCTGACGGTGGCGCTCGCGACGTTCCTGCTCGGGGCGGCCGTCCACTCGGTCATGGACGCCTTCGGCGGGGGCCTGGAGATGCGTCCCTGGCTCGAAACGGCCGACCGGGCCGTCTACGACCACTACCGGGGGCGGTGGATCGCCCCGAAGCGAGGGGTGCGCTACGACGGCGCGCCCGAGGACCTCCTGCTGGCCGTCTCGGCGGCGCTGCCGATGGTTGTCCTCCTCGACGGCCCCCTCTCCGAACTAGTCGTCGTCCTCGTGGCCGTCTCGGCGGGCTACGCGCTCGTCAGGAAGCAACTGGTACGGATCACGATGTGGATCGTCTCTCGGCTACCGACGCGGATACGGACGCGGCTCCCGAGCCGGTACCACGAAACGTAAAAAGGATCTCAGGAAACGAGCAGTTCCTCGCCGCGCTCGACCCTGATCGTGCACGGCGGCGAGACCTTGTTGTACGCGCGCCGGAGCGCCTCCTTCGCGACGGGGGCGTCCTCGACCTCGCACCAGATGGTGAACACGCGCTCGCCCTTCCCGATCCGGGCGGCGGTTCCTACCACTTTGCCGAACGCCTGGCGCATCCCGTCGGAGACGCGGTCCGCGCCCGCGCCGGTCGCCTGCTTGTTCTCCCGGAGGACGTGGTGGGGGAACTTCCGGAGGATCGCGGCGTAGTTGAACTCGCCGAGTTCCTTGATGAGGTGGCGGTTCATCGCCAGCCGGGAGGCCTCCAGCGCGCCGTTTCGGATCTGGCACTCCTCGTCGAGGTACAGCGAGATCTGGACCGGCCAGTCCTCGCGGTCGCGGTCCCGGTCGCCCATGCGGTGCTGTGCGATCTTCGAACCGGGGATGCCCGTGATGTACTCGCGGCGCGTGTAGGGCTGTTTGGAGATCTCCCGGTACATCGAGGCGGGTTTGTCTACCATAGATACTCTTGTCGGATTTCAGGCGAACGCGACACATAACCCCTTCGAAGCGGGGCGCTCGGAGGGGGTTAGCCCGTCTCGGGGTCGGTTCGACAGGGTAGTCAGGAGGGTCGCACCGGTCGGGCGGTGCGCGCACGCAGGTACAGGAGCGAGGCGACGGTCCAGACGAGCGCGCTGCCGGCGAACGCGCCGAGGACGTTCGCGGCGACGTCGAGCAGCGAGAAGGTGCGGTGCGGGACGACCGCGTGGAGCAGTTCGACCGCCAGCCCGTAGCCGGCGACGACCGCGAACGCGGACAGGAACGTCCGGGACGCACCGAGAGAACGCGCGAACGCGCCGGCGTGGAGCGCCGCGCAGAAGAGGGCTCCGAGCGTCGCGTACCCGAGGAAGTGCAGCCACGTCGTGATCCGGACGGGCCCTGTCGGGACGGACAGGCCCGTCAGGACGGCGAGGTTCGCGGAGGAGGCGAGCGCGCCGGCCAGCAGGAGGCCCGCGACGCCCGCGACGGCCCACCAGCGCGCCGGACGGATCGGGAGTCGGATCGCCCGTCGCGCCGGGCGTGTCTCGTCAAACATATCAGATAAATATAGTAAGATATCATAGGTGTTGCGGCGATTCCGTTCGTGACGGATTCGGTAGTCGATCCTGACAATATTCCGAGATTCTCGCGTGTGGGTAGTTCCCGCCCGGAAAACGCCGACTCGGAGAATCTGGTGTAAAACCCCTGAATCAGAATAGTACGACTAGAAAGTGATCGGAAGAAGAGGGAGTCGGCGCGTTAGAATCTACTCAAAACACCTTTTAATTTCTATACTAATTCACAAAGCTTATTATATGACGACATCTCGATAGGCATACCCCTACCCGAAGGACGGCCTGAGTATCGCCCGATCGGTGGCCCATGTGGGTCCTACCGGGTGAGAAAGGGTTGTCGATCGATCAAAAACGAAACATGAAACAAGAACACACACTACGCGAAAAGGGACAGGCGCTGTTCCTTGCCGCCCTGATGGTCCTCTCCGTGTTCGCCATGTCCGCTGCGTTTGCGGGCTCGGCGGCTGCGGCTAACCACAGTGGCATTAGCGCGACCGTCACCGCTGACAACGCAGCGGCCGACGGTACTGAGCAAGTAACGTTTGAGGTACAGGCTGTAGATGGGAACGGTGAGCCCGTTAATGAATCGGGTCTTACCATCACCGTTGATGACGCTGGAGATGTCGGGTCTCTCGGCGGCATCGCTGCTGAAGATACTGCGACCACTGACGCAAACGGTGTAGCAACCTTCACCGCAACGGCGGACAGTGCGGGCGAGTACACCGTTCAGTTCAGTGAAAACGGAACCGTTGACACTGCTACGGCTACCTTCGTTCCTGCAGGCAGCATCAGCGGGACGGTGACGGATGCCGCCGGTAACGGAATCGATGGCGCCACGGTGAGCGTCGAGGGTACGGACCTCTCAGCGACCACTGGCGCAAATGGTGACTACACCATCGAAAACGTCCCTGATGACGAGCACACCGTTGTGGCCTCCGCAGACGGCTTCGAGAACGGTAGCACGACGGCTACTGTCTCAGGTGGTAACGCTGCAACTGCTATCGAGGACATTGTACTCGGACTCGCTGCGCCCGACAACGCGGACGCAGTGGCCGAGGACGGCATGACCTACTGGCAGGGTCAGGACCTGTTCTTCGAGGCTGACGACGGCAGCAACAGCGCCGGTCAGACCTATCAGGTTCGAACGAATGACAGCGATAACAGCCTCGTGACCGAGTTCGTTCTCGGTGACGACGGCTCGGCAATCATCAGTACCAGCGGCCTCGATGGCAACTACAAGATCGTTGACGAAAACGGCAACAACGTAGTTACCAACATGGAGGTCGCACAACAGAACCTCGACGCCGAGTTCAACCCGGACAGCGTTGTTGACGAGGGCGCGGACAGCGAGTCCAACCTCGACCTCAACTCGAACCGTGGTACCTACGAGGTCGAAGTGACCTCGGAGGACCTCAGCCAGAGCGAACTCCAGACGATCTT
This sequence comes from Halalkalicoccus sp. NIPERK01, assembly GCF_030287405.1. Taxonomy (NCBI): domain Archaea; kingdom Methanobacteriati; phylum Methanobacteriota; class Halobacteria; order Halobacteriales; family Halalkalicoccaceae; genus Halalkalicoccus; species Halalkalicoccus sp. NIPERK01. The sequence continues at coordinate 473,502 of NZ_JASVVV010000002.1, forward strand.
CGGCGACAGCGTCGACAGCTCCACTGATGACGGCGTCGTCCTCTCCAGCAGCGATACCAGCGCTGACTTCAGCGGTGTCGACACTGGCGAGTACAACGTCACCGTCGAAGTGACTGACACGGACGCTTCGGATGACGCCACGATCGAAGTGACCGAGGCGGCCGCCGCTTCGGCTCAGTTTGACTCCTCCACCTACAGCCAGGAAGCCGGTGACATCGTCGAGTTCACCGTCGAACTGGAGGGTGGCGCGAGTGAAGCAACCGTCAACCTGACGGAAGACGACGAGAACTACGACGCGAGCATTAACGTTGTTGACAACGACGGCGACGGCGAAGTCACCGTCTACTTCAACACCTACAACGCGGGTAAGGAGGGCGCAGATACCTTCTACACCGCGGATGACAGCGAAGATACTGTTAGTCTCAATGGTGCCTTCGGCGGAGAGGGTGAGACGGAGCTTAGCGAGGATTACCGACTCCTCCCCGCTGACTTCAACCTCGAACTGTACGTCGGCAACGAGGAAACCGACCTCGCCACGCTCGTCCTGAACGAGCGCTCGACGGGTGACATCGACACGGCGATCGCACCCAACGGTGAGGACATCTCCTCCGACGTTGACGCCCTTGAGAACGCGACGACGCAGAGCAGCGAAGTCGCCACGGATGACCAGCTGGTCATCGGCGTCGACGTCTCCGGTGTCTTCGGTCAGCTGGCGAACGGTGACTTCGCCAGCAGCGACCTCAACCTCACGATTGAGCAGTCGAACCCCGCCCGATACACTTCCGCTAACACGATCGAGAACTTCGATGTCGTGACGGATGCGGAGAACAACCGCATCTACTTCGTCGTCGACACCTCCGAGGCCGGTATCGAGGCCGATCAGGAGTACGACGTGACCTTCAACGTGAGTGAGGACTACGTTAACTCCTACTCCGAGGGCGACGACAACGACGCAGAGGAAGCCACCACGAGCTTCAGTGTCGTCGAGCGGACCCTCGAAGTCACCGGTGACTTCAACGACGAGGATGTCCTGCAGGTCGAGAACGGTGAAGAGGTCAACATCACCGGCGAGTCCAACGCGGCACCCGGCTCGGACGTCCGTGTCCGGCTCCGCGCCACCGGTGACAACCCGTTCCTGATGAGCCAGACGGCACAGGTCGGTGACGACGGCACGGTCGACACTGCCTTCGACCTCAGCGAGTACGAGGCCGGACAGAACTTCACCGTCCGCATGACCGACAACAACGGTGCTGAAGAGGTTCAGGACAACGTCGACGCGACGCTCGTCGAGTCCTCGGGCGATCAGGAACCCCACCAGGTGACGATCACCGTCGAGGACGCTGACGGCAACGCGGTCTCCGGCGCTGACGTCACGATCGACGGCCAGACCGAGACCACCGACGACAACGGTGAGGCCACCTTCGAACTCCAGCACGGCGAGTACGACGTGACCGCCAGCTACGAGGGCGAAGAGGCCAGCGGCACCATCACCGTCGACGACGACTCCTCGAACACGGGCACGCTGACGCTCGGCGAGAGTGACGGCGGCGACATCACCGACCCCAGCGAGGGCGAGGACCCCGGCGAGGGTGAAGACCCCGGTGAGGGCGAAGACCCCGGCGAGGGTGAGGACCCCGGCACCGGTGACGGTGGCGACGGCGGCGACGGTGGCGACGGCGGCGACAGCGAGGATCAGCCCGGCTTCGGCATCGCCGTGGCCCTGATCGCGCTGCTGGCCGCGGCCGGCATCGCGCTCCGCAAGCGCGCCTAACCACAGAGAACCAACCGGATTCCCGTCCGGTCCCCGCTGACGCACTCCATTTTTTCGAGCGCTATCCGACCAGCGACGGGATCCACCCAACTGCTTATACCGGATCGGGAGTTACTACGACTATGACGGAGATCGTCCGGACGGAGGGGATCCTCGGCGGTGATCCTCGCATCGAGGGAACGCGGATCGGCGTCCTCGACGTGTACGAACTCGTCGTGGAGGGCGATCATTCGCCGGCCGATATCGCAGACCAGCTCAACGTCTCGATCGGGGCGATCTACGCCGCACTGGCGTACTACCACGACCACCCCGACGAGCTGCGCCGGGTCCGAAAGCGCCACGCGGACGCCGAGGAGTCTCTCGAACGGAACGCTCTCTCGCCCCCGAAACCAGTCGAATGACGATTAACGGATGGCATTTCTAACCGACGAGCACGTCCCCAGCGTGTTCATCACCACGCTCCGGTCCCATGGATATCTGTCCTCAGGACCAAGGACGTGTTCGGCGAGAACACTCGTGACGACGAACTACTCCGATACTGTGCTACCGAAGGGTACGTTCTCATCACACACGACAGGAAGGATTTCGGTGGGGAGACCGGCCGGTCGATCGAACACGACGACATCGTGATCTACACCGACGCTAACTACCTCCGCAACCACCCGGAACACGCGGTAGGAACGCTCGAACGCATATTGTCGTACTATCCACTCAACGAACTCGCGGACGAACTCGTGTGGCTCGATCAGTGGCGCACGGACTGAGAAGACACCTCACACTTCTCTCCTATTCGATAGTTTCGATTAGGCGGTGTGACACACGACTATTCGCACTCGTCCGCGGGGTCTGCGATCCAGCGAGTGTGTTCTCGATCACCCATGTTCGTATTCGATCCGCCTCCCCTCGGAAATAATATATTAATTATTTTTCACTAGCGACCCAAATTTCCGTCCGGTCCCCGCTGACGCACTCCACTTCTTTCGAGCGCCACACCGACGAGCGACCGCACTCTAATTACATACGATAACCCAACAGATCTATTAGGATTGCGCGCCAGGATCGGGTATGCTCCCCGACCTGACGCCCGTGACCGACGTCCTCATTTGGGTCGTCATGGGCGGCTTTCTCGCGGGGATCGCCGCCGACCGGCGCGGGCGCTCGGCCGCGCGGTCGATTACGGCCGCCGCCTGGGTCGGGTTCGCGCTGTTCTGGCTGCTGATGGTCCCGTTTTTCGTCTTCGAGCACCGCAGCATCGTCGAGGCGATACTGGCAGGAATCGCCGTCCCCGCCTGCGTCTACGTCGCCCACCGCCTCCACGGGGGCCGGGACTCCCTGCTCGTCCTCTCGCGGGCGGTGGGCGTCATGGGGCTGATCTACCTGCCCTTCGGTGCGATCCCCGCGTTCCACGACACCCTCATCGAGGTCGTCGCGGACCAGACCTACGCCGGCCTCCAACTCCTCGGGTCGACCCCCGCCTTCGAGACCGACGAGGCCGGCCTGCGCAACACGTTCGCGTTCACCCTCGATTCGGGTCGCGAATACTCGACGCGGATCGTCTTCGCGTGTACGGGCATCGGCAGCATGGCCATCTTCGGCGGGCTGATCGCGGCGGTGCGCGCCCCCATCGAGCGCCGGCTCGCCGCGCTCGCGATCGCGGTCTCGACGATCTGGGTACTCAACATCGCGCGCAACGTCTTCATCGCCTACTCGATCGGCCACCAGCTGTTCGACCAGGCGGCGCTGGCCGGCCCCGTGATGTGGCTGTTCGGCGTCGAGGACCCGATCCGGGTCTCCTTTTTCGTCGCCGACCGGATCCTCTCGCAGGGGCTGGCGGTGTTCGCGCTGCTGGCCATCGCGTGGGCCGTCGTCAAGGTGCTTCCCGAACTCTACGTAATCGTCGAGGACCTCGCGTTCCTCGTCACCGGCGAGGAACACGACCTCGGGCGCGGGCGATGACCCGCGACCGCATCACCCGCCGACGGCTCCTCGGGACGCTCGGGATCGGCGGCCTCGCGCTCGGTTCGGCGAAGGCGATCGACAACGTGGTGCTGGGCTACGGGGGCGTCGGCGGCGGGACGAACCTCCGCGAGCAGGACCTCGACCCCCTCCTCGCGGAACACCGCGCGTTCGGCGGCCGGATCGGGGACGGCGGGACGGCGTACCACGTTGGCGAGGACGGACTGTGGATCGACCGATCGAGGACCGGCGACTGGCGCCAGTATCCCTTCGACGCGCGGCCCGAGAGCCTCCCGAGCACTCCGGCGGGGGCACGGGCCCTGTTTCGTGACGCCGCGGCACTCGTCGCCGAAACGTCCTACGAGTACCACTCCCTGGATGGGTTCTTCGACCGTCTCGCCGAGACGACGCCGCGCCCGCTCGCGACGGCGGCCCTGCGGGGGAGCGTCTCCGAGACGGTCGCACCCGCGGTCGTCGAGCGCTTCGGGGGCATCCCGCCGACGGACGGCGAGAGGCTCGTCGAGGGGCTCAAGACCGGGTTTCGAGAACACGGTCACTACGACGTTTCACGGTACGTGGCCGGCTCCGTTCAGGACAACGTCATCCGTGGAGCGATGGATCTGCGCGAACCGTTCGAGGGGCCGACCGACTTCGGAACCCTCCTCGAGGAGGGGTCGACCGGACTGTTCTGTTACGAACTCGCGTATCGGGCGATAGAGGCGATTCACTCCGTATCGGCGACCGAACAGAGCCCGCCGCTCGCGGGATTCTGGGTGCGCGATCGGCGGCACAAACACGTCTACAACGGCCTCGCGAGCGTCGTCCGCGACGGGGACGAACTGCGGGTTCCCGTGACATTCCTCGATTACACGGATTCGACGCTGTACGACGACCTCCGGGTGCGGCGCGTCGCCGGCGAGGGACTCTGTGCGTACGACCGTGGCCACCGTGCCGACGAGGTCTACTGGGACGTCTGAACTACAGCTGAAGCCAGCCGGTCGTCAGCCCGCTGTCGCGCAGGTACCAGCGCTGATAGAGGGTGTCCTCGCGCAGGCAGAGTTCGATCACCGCGTCGAACAACGGTTCGAGCAGCGCGACCGTTCGGTTGGACCGGTCGGTCGTGAGGTGGTAGTGGGCCATCCCGTCGACCGACCGCACCCGGTGGGTCAGCAGGTGGAGAAACCGAAAGAGCGATTCGGGGTCGTACTCCGAGACCAGCGGCGTGAGCGAGTCGAAACAGAGCCGGAGTTCGGCGGGGGTGAGCCCGCCGCTCGTCGCCTCGAACTCGGCGATCGCCTCGGAGATGTCGAGTCCGAGCGAGCCGAGGCCCCCCTCGACGCGACGCTCGGGAACGGGCGTCGAGGACGGCGCCGCGGCGGCCGCGGCGCTCCTGCTGGTCGCGTCGTACCGGATGACCGAGTACCGGTTCGGATCGTCGGATCCGGTCGGAAGCCGCCCGGACTCGGGGGTACAGGGGTCCGCGAGGACGAACAGCCGACGGCGCGCCTGCGTGGTCGCCTCGCCGAGGAACTGCCGACAGGCCGCTCCGTGGGCGGCGGGCATCCGCGAGCCGACGACCAGCAGGTTCGAGCCGTGCTGTTTGAGCGCGTCGAGTTCCTGAACGAGCGCCGTCGTCTCCTCGTATGCCGACCCATCCGACCCGTGCTCTCGTGGCATCCTCTCACCGTAGTCTCAACGGATTAAAATATAAACGTTGCGCCCGTTCGGCGTGGAAGCCGCCGTGAGACGGGGCGAAGCGCCGGTCCCGCCGCTCGACCCCGACGGTACCGAACGGGTCGAAGGGCCGTCGGCAGGGACCGGACCGCGGAACCCCCGCTCGATCAGTCTCGCCGGCTCGGACGCTTATAAGAGGTGGGTCGATAGCTTTTTGTTCGATATCGGTGATATCACACCGTGACGCGATGACTCTATCGGCTCCACGCGGACGGCCGGCCGAGTCGGCGGCGATTCGATTCGAGCACGGCGACGGCACGCTCGACGTCGTCGACACCGTCGAGCGACGGCGATACTCGCTGTCGTTGGCGGGGTCGGACACGCCGACGCACACCGACGGGGGGTCGTTCCGGTTCCCCGTCGACAGCGCGGTCACGGTCGGGACCGACCGGATCGCCCTCCCGTCGGTGATCGCCGTCTACGTTCGCGACGCCGACGGACGGATGCTCGCCGAGACCGGCCAGTTCGCAGAGCGGGCGTTCCCCGCGGGATCGTACAGCCTCGAACTGTGCGCACCGATGAAGCTCTACGTCCGGCTCGATGGCCCCTTCGAGATCACTGCGGACGCCTCGCGGATGGCGATCGAGTTCCCCGAGTGGACGGCCGTCGCGATCGGCGCGCGCTCGAAACACGACCGGCCGGCGGCGACGGTCACCACCACGGACGATCCCGAGGACGTGATGGCCGCGATCTCGACGTTCGGGTCGGCGCTGAAGACGACGAGCCCCGAGCGGTCGTATCCGACGCTCCGGGGCCATCCTCCGACGGTCGAGCGCGGACCGGCGCTCTCGATCCCTGAGGGGCTCTCGCCGCCGGAGACGGGGATCACGATCGAGGTCCCGCCGACGCTGCGCCACGCCTACGTGGTCGCCCCGCTCGCGTACTACCTCGGTGCGACCGTCGAACCCGGCGACGAGGCGCGGATCCGCACGGCGTCGGGGTTCGTCCACGACTTTGGAACCGGCTGCGCGTTCGAAAGCGAGGTCGAGCGAACGCTGAAACAGTCGTTCTTCCTCGACTGTGTCACCCGGACCGAGGGGCTCTACCCGATCGACCTACACGAGCGCCGGGCGATCGAGCGCCGCGTCGATCTCGACTTCGCGGCGCTGTACGACCGGCCCATCGCCGACCAGCTAGAGGCGTACCTCTCGGTGCCCTACTCGATCGTCGAACCACACGTCCCCGAGTGGAAGCTCACCTCCCACGTCGCGACGACCCCCACGAGCATCGAGATGCTGCCGTTTCTGGTCAACGATCTCGCGGTGATCCGAACGCCGGACGCCCAACGGGTCGAGTCGGCACAGGCGGAGACGACCGCGATCGAGGGCTTTCTCAGGAACTCGGCGACACGCGACACCCGAGAGGCGGCGGCCGCGACGGCCTCCCGGACGGAGTCGTACGTCGAGCCGACACGGACCGAGTCGCTCGAACACGCGTGGGTCGGGAGCGAGACGCCGATGGGCGCGAGCAAGGCGACCCCGCAGGCCTATCGTAACCGCCTCGCGCGCGAACAGTCCAGCGGCGACATCTCGATCGCCGTCGTCTGTAACGACCCGGAGATGGACGAGGAGCGCGACCTCGTCGACGACGTCTACGGCTCGCGCGACGAGTTGCCGTTCGACGTGGCCGTCCACAGGGACCTCACGCGCGATCGACTGCGGACCGTCCTCGAGACGGACGTGGACTACCTCCACTACATCGGGCACATCGAACCGGACGGGTTCGAGTGTCCGGACGGCCGCCTCGACGCGACCACGCTCGAAGGGGTCGGCGTCGACGCGTTCCTGCTCAACGGCTGTCGGTCCTACGACCAGGGGATGGCCCTGATCGACCGCGGGGCGATCGGCGGGATCGTCACCCTGACCGACGTGGTCAATACCGGTGCGGTGGCGATCGGATCGACGCTAGCACGGCTCTTGAACAACGGCTTCCCCCTGCGGGCGGCCCTGGAGGTGGCGAAAGACGAGAACGTCATCGGCGAACAGTACATCGTCGTGGGGGATGGTGGGGTGTCAGTGACGCAAGCCGAAGGAGGAGCCGCACTCGTATATACGGTAAACGAGATACAAGGAGGATACAAGGTCAGCGTTAGAGCCTACTCAACGAGCATCGAGGGGATGGGAAGCATCGTGTATCCAACGATAAGCGGGAACAACGAACACTACATCAACTCCGGTCTATTACGGGAATTCCGATGTTCTGCGGAAGAGCTACGGCTGTTTCTACGATCGTCGATAGTTCCGATCCGTATCAATGGTGAGCTATACTGGAGTGATCAGGTTTCTGTCGAGGACTTCAACTAGGGTCCCGCGGTAACGTAACCGCCGCCCGCTGCCGCGTTCCCCGCCTGCGTGAGCAGCAGCAGCAGGGTGAACAGGACGCCGGTCATTCGTGGGTGGTTCGCCAGGTACGTTTTGATGCTGTCTTCGGACATCGCAATAGACGCATGGACGCCCACTGATATGAATTTATTCGAATATTGGTGTTACTAAATATAGTCATTTAACTTGAGTCAAATAGGCAATAAAGATGTTACAGATATTAGAGGATAGCAAACCGTGGGAGAGGACCGGCTTCTTTCCGAGTGTATTCCTCAAATTGGATGAAATATCTGTCGGTATTATTGACATATCTTACTTATATGTAATATATAAATATTTCTCTTTTTGATAGTGTTTTATAGGTGATATCACTCGACAACGAACACTTATCGGCCGTTCTGATAGTGCCGTTTCCCGATATTTCGGGGGTGGTCCCGTCGTACTAGCCGCCGGAACCACGGCACACACGTTGTAGAGCGAAAAGGGACGCTCGCCCGGGACGAGGGGGGGGTACCCGGTGAACGAGCGAGTCACGAGCGCCGCCGCCGCGGGTGGGGTCCACGAGTGAAACGAGGCCACGGATCGCTTGGCCGGCGCGCCGGGCGGCGACCCGCCGGAGAAGCCATGCCGCCTCCCGGATTTGAACCGGGGACAGCTCGATCTTCAGTCGAGTGCTCTCCCAGTCTGAGCTAAGGCGGCCCGTCCGAAGCGACGGCGAGCGCCCCAAAAAGGATTTCGAAAGCCGCCGCAACCGCCCGATGGATCGATCGTCGTGCGTTATCGACCCCCTTATCGGGCGTCTCTCGGCCGGCGGACACGCGCGGTCGGCCCCCTCCGCTGTGCCTACGCACCATTGTCCGCCCGGGAATGGACCGCGGGTTACAGCCTCTATAATAAACACGGAGCGAAGCCGATCGACACACATGACAGTAGGTGTGTACGAAATCGACGGCGACATACCGGTAGAGGCGGACCGTAGCATTGAATCCCCTCGCCCGTGCAGTAGGAACCATGGTCGGTCAGCAGGAGGTGGCTGAGCGGATGGTCGGGCTTCGAGGAGCCGTCGGCCACGAGCTGCCGACGACGCGGTCGAACGTTCCCGAACACGGCGTCGCGTCCGAACGGCGCGACGGCGACGTATCGCTCCAACTCAGCACACACCCGATACTCTCGGGCGAGCAGCCTATCGAGACCGACGACGGCGTCGAGATCTGGGTGCTCGGCGAGGTCTACGGGTTCGACGACACCCCGGTCGGCGGCACGACGGGCCACACCCCACGGCCGAAACACCGCGACAGCGTCCGGTACTGTGCGGACCTGTACGCCGAACACGGCCGCGAGTTCGTCCACGGGCTCAACGGCAACTGCGTCGGGGTGCTGTACGACCGGGAGGCCGGCGACCTCTCGATCTTCACCGACCGCCTCGGGACGGTCCCGATCTACTACGCGACCCCCGGCGACGGGATCGTCTTCGCGACCGAGATCGACTCGATCGCGAGCCACCCCGACGTCGAGACCGAGTTCGACCTCGGCTACCTCCACGAGTACCTCGTCTATCGCCGCCCGTTCGGCGTCAAGACCCCGCTCGTGGGGATCGAGGAACTCCAGCCCGCCTCGATCACGACGGTCAACGTCGACGACGGGTCGATCGACGTCGAACGCTACTGGCGCCCCCGCTATCGACCGCGCAACGCGCCCTTCGAGACGTTCGTCGACGAGTTCACCGAGCGATTCACCCGCCTCGTCGACGAGTGGCGCCGCGACGACCTCGAATACGGGGTCCTGCTCTCGGGCGGGAGCGACTCGCGGCTGAACCTCGCCGCCCTCGGTCCCGGGATCACGGCGTTTCACATGGCCGGCTGGATGAGTCGGGAGGCCCGCACCGCCGAACGCGTCGCGATCGAGTCGGGCAACGAGTTCGTGTTCCTGCGGCGCGACCACGACTACCAGGAGAAGGCGCTCGTTCGCAACCAGCCGTTCTCGAACTTCAACGGCTGGTTCACACAGGGGTACGCGACCGGCTTCGAGGAGGAGATCACGGCGCGCGTGGACGTCCTGCTGTCGGGGATGTACGCCGACACGCTGTTCAAGGGCCACGCGATACCGTCCCCGACCTACGACCTCGGCCCGGTCGGGAACCTCACGCTCCCCCTCGAAACCGAACTCGAAAGCCTCCCGGAGTTCATCGACTGGCTGTGTGCGGGCGCGCCGAGCGACGACAACCTCCCGTTCCCGAACGACCTGCGCTCGACGCTCGAGGAGAACATCTACTGGGACGACGGCGAGATCGTCCACCACGGCGTCCGTTACGAATCGATCGAGGACCTCGTCTACTGTAGCGGCTACTTCCCGCTGAGCAACGACGACGACATCATCTTCCAGAACAGCCTCCACGAGATGCTGCCCTACAGGACGCCGTTTCTCGACAACCGCCTCGTGGACCTCTCGCTCCGGATGCCGATCCGCTATCGGCTGCGACGAAACGTCATCGACGCGGCCGTCAAGCGCCTCAACCCGAAACTCGCGTCGATCCCCCACGCGGACGCCGGGATCGGCCTCGGCCACTCGTTTCCCGTCGATTTCGCGGGCCGGAAGCTGAAGGCGCTCTGGCGGAAACACGTCGCCAAGGAGAACCCGCCACGGCCCTACCTCAGCAACGGCTCGTGGGTGAACGACGCGGAATTGATCCGTGAAGACGACTTCTACTGGCGGGCGATCGAAGGCCACGCGGACGTCATCGAGGGGCTGGACTTCCTCGAGTTCGAGGACGTCCGCGCGTGCTACCAGGCCCACCTCGACGGGCAGGACAACGTAGTCGAGCTATACACCCTCCTAACCGTGCTCACCATGCCACTCACTCATCGACTGGCCGGCGTACAGACCGACGACCGACCGAACCGATCCGACCACCGGCCCCCGATCACGCAGGAGGGCTCGCGATGAGCGACGGTCGACTGGACACGCTGGTGATCGGGATCGACGCCGCCTGCGATGGCGTCCTCGATCCCCTCCTCGAGAAGGGCGCGCTCCCGAACCTCCAGTCGATCATCGAGGAGGGCGCGAGCGGCCCGCTCGAATCGCAGATCCCGCCGTGGACCGCGAGCGCGTGGCCCTCGATGTACACGGGCGTCAACCCGGGCAAACACGGCGTCTTCGGCTTCCTCCACTACGAGGGCTACGACTGGGACGTCGTCAACGCCACGCACGTCCGCGAGGCGGCGCTCTGGGACCTGCTCACCCACCACGGGATGACGAGCGTCGTCGTCAACGTCCCCGTGACGGCGCCGCCGCCGGAGATCGACGGCGCGATCGTCCCCGGTTACACCGCCCCCGAGAACCCGCGGTGTCACCCCGAGGGCACCCTCGAGGAACTGCGCGAGGCGATCGGCGACTATCGGGTGTATCCCGACCCCGAACGCGACCAGCCCGGCGAGTACGTCGACCTCGTGCGCATGCGCGGGGCGGCCTTTCGCCACCTCGCCGACGAGTACGACCCCGAGTTCGGCTTCGTCGAGTTCCAGGGGACCGACAGCGTCTTTCACGAACACCCCGGCCGCGAGGACTACGTCGAGGCGATCTACCGGGCGGTCGACGACGAAGTGGGGGATCTGCTCGAGTCGTGCGACCCCGACACCGTGATCGTCGCGAGCGATCACGGGATGGGACCCTACGAGAAGTACGAACTCCGCGTCAACGAGTTCCTCGACCGGGAGGGCTACGTCGAGACGACCACCGGCGGGTCGGGGATGCCGGCGTGGCTCCCGATGTTGAACAGCCAACTCCGGGAGGGCAGCGAGGCGAAGGCACCCTCGCCGGGACTGGCGGGCCGGGCGATCGGCGCGGCCGCGCAGGTCGGGATCACGCCCGCGCGCGCGGGCAAGGCGCTTCGAACCGTCGGCCTCGAGGGACTGGTCAAACGGTTCGTCCCCGCCGACGCCCGGCGGGCGGGCAACGAGCAGGTCGACTTCGCCGCCTCGCGGGCGTACATGCGCTCGCGGATCGAACTCGGCCTCCGGATGAACGTCGAGGGCCGCGAACCCGACGGGATCGTCCCCGAAGAGGAGTACGAATCGGTCCGCACGGAACTCATCGAGGCCCTCTCGGGGATCGAGACGCCCGACGGCGAGGCGATGTTCGAGGAGGTCGGCCCCCGCGAGGAGTTCTTCTGGGGGCCCTACGCCGACGAGGGGGTCGACGTCGTCATGATCCCGAACGACTTCGAGCAGTTCCTCTCGGCGGACTTCAAGGGCGAGGTCTTCGGCCCGCCGACCGAACCGTACAACCACAAGCTCCACGGGATGATCGCCATCAGCGGCGAGGGTGTCGACGCCGGGGCGGACCTCTCGGGGGCACACCTGTTCGACGTCGCGCCGACGGTCTGTGCGGCGCTCGGGATCCCGAGGAGCGACCGGATGGACGGCAGCGTTCTTTCCGCCATCGGGCCAACCGAAGAATATGAGTACCCCCGCCTCGATGGAACGGTCGAAGAGACCGCCGACGAGGAGATCGAAGACCGCTTATCGGCGCTCGGATATCTGGAAGGAAACGAATGAGTATCACTGTACGACGTGCGGACGACGAGGAACTCGACGAGTGGGACAGCTACGTGAAGCGGGCGGAGGCGGCGGGTCCCTTCCACCAGCGCGAGGGGATCTCCCTGCTCGCGGACCACACCGACACGACGCTGCACCCGCTGGTGGCCTACAAGGGCCAGCAGGCGGTCGGGATCCTCCCCGTCTTCGAGGAGCGAAAGGGGCCGTTTACGGTGGTGGTCTCGCCGCCATCACACACGGAGGTCTACTACCTCGGGGCGGCGCTGCTCGACGCCGACCAACTCAAACAGCGCAAGAAGGAACGGCGCAACCGCCGGTTCGCCTACGCCTGTCACGAGTGGATCGAGGAGAACCTCGATCCCGACCTGACGCACATCCGGACGGTCGACCGATACCAGGACCTCCGGCCGTTCAAGGAGAAGGGCTACGCGGTCGAACCGTACTACACCTACGTCACCGACCTGACCCCCAGCGAGGACGACCTCCTGATGGAGCTTTCGAGCGACGCCCGCTCGAACATCCGAAACACCGACGAGGACGCCTACCGGATCGAGATCGGCGGCCTCGCGGAGGCCAAGGAGATCATCGACCGGGTCCGAGAGCGCCACGACGATCAGGGGATGGACTACTTCATCGACGACGAGTACGTCACGCGCCTCCACACGAGGTTCCCCGAGGGACAGGTCAAGCCCTACACCTGCTGGAACTCGGAGGGGGAGATGGCCGGCGGGATCGTCGCCATCGAGCACAAGGACACGATCTACCGCTGGCAGGGCGGGACGAAGGGCGACGCCGAGATCCCGGTCAACGACCTGCTCGACTGGCACGTCATGACCGACGCGAAGTCGCGGGGAATCGAGCGCTACGACTTCGTCGGCGCGAACCAGCGCCGTATCTGCCGGTACAAATCGAAGTTCGCCCCCGACCTGGCGACCTACCACGGGGCGCTCAAACGGTCGCCGCGCGCCGAGGCGGTCAACACCGCCCGAACGTTGTTGCCGTTTCGGTAGTCCAGATGACCCGTTCAACCCCTCGACTCAGCCCGAGAGCCGTGTTCGGCCGGGCGAGGAGCGACGGCATTCGGGCGTACTTCGAGGGACACGGCGCGTCACGCTACTCGTTGTACGGCTACGGGAAGGTCGCGGCGCGCGACGGGATCGACGTCCTGCTCGCCGAGCGACCCGAGGCGACGAACGTCGTCCTCCCGGCGTACCTCCCCTACGGAATCGTCGAGCCGTTCCGCGAGGCGGGGCTCGAACCGCGGTACTACGGGTGTAATCGGGCGCTCCGTCCGGATATCGATCACATCGAGGACCTGCTCGATCCGGGGACGCTCGCGGTCATGTTCGCCCACTACTTCGGCCAGCCCCAGTCGCGCGAGGACGTCGCGGCGATCACCGGCCTGTGCGAGGAGTACGAGGCGTACACGATCGACGACAACGCCCACTCCGCGTTGAGCACGCTCGACGGACGACTGCTCGGGACGGTCGGCGACGTCGGGATCACGAGCCTCCACAAGACGCTCCCGATCCCGAACGGCGCGGTGCTCTTTTTCGGAAACGACGACCTTCCGGACGAGGAGGCGACCCGGTCGGCAGTCCGGGACCGATACACGAAGGCGGATTACCGGTATTGTGCGCGCTCGTTCGGGCGGTCGGTGAGCGGCCGACCCGTCCTCAAACAGGCGCTCTCGACGGTTCGCTGGATGAACGATCGGCGGCCCCACAAGGCGAACGGGCACGTCGACACGCACGACGTCGAGGAGGATCCCCGCGCGATCTACGAGGCCACCAAGGTCCCCATGTCCCGCCTCTCGTTGCACGTCCTCGACCGGACCGATCCCGCGGACGTGATCGCCGCCCGCCGGGCGAACTACCGGATCTGGGACCGGGAGATCCGCGACCTCGACGGCGTCGAACCGGTCTTCGAGTCGCTCTCGGAGGGGGCCTGTCCGCAGTACTATCCCGCGCTCGTCGACGACCCCGACGACCTCGGCCCGCTGTCGGGCACCGGGAAACCGTGGCCACCCCTGCCCCACGAGGTCCGGGACGAGGAGGCGTTCGCCACCGAGAACGCCCTCTCGACGCACCTCCACACGCTCCCGGTCCACCAGGGGCTGGACCTGCGCGACCGTGACGGACTCGGCGGAGACGGCGTGTAGACGGGGCTCCCGTCGTACCACGAATCGGACTTCGTTGCGAACTCCATGCTCTCACGAACGCTACCGCCGACACTCGCTCCGAGTGCGGTGTGGACGGTCGTGTGAAATGATAGCGCGCATACTTATAAATAACGAGTGTATGTGGCTAGATAGAGACCACAATGAGCGACGCTCGAGAGCATCGGAACGTGTTTCGTTCGACGATCGCCGGCACTACCGTCGAAGGGCGGGCCCACTCACTCAGTGCGTGGTTCGTCCTCGCATTACGCCTCGTTATCGGCTTCGCGTTCCTCTATTCCGGTGTCGAGAAGGTCCTGGGTGATTTCGCCGCAGAAGGATACTTGGTAGGCGTAGCCGGGGTGAACGGGAATCCACTCGAAGGGCTCTTCCTCTGGATGGGGCAGACCCCCTGGTTCGTCGAGTTCGTCAACATCGCCGTTCCGTGGGGCGAGGTCGCGATCGGACTCGGCATCATCGTCGGGTTTCTCACCCGCTTGGCAGCGTTCTTCGGTGCACTGATGATGCTGATGTTTTACTTCGGGAACTGGGATCTGGCCCACGGACCGATCAACAGCGATTTCATGTACATGCTCGTGTTCCTCTCGGTCGCCGCATTCGGTGCCGGCCGGATCCTCGGACTCGACGCCTACGTCGAACAGTACGAGGTCGGTGGGCAACCACTCCTCGAGAGGCACCCCTGGCTGGAGTACGTCCTCAGGTGAACGGAACGGGCTCAGAGGTATCCGCCGAAGACGGACGCCTCACTGGACGCAAAGGCCCCCTCGATCAGTCCCGTCCGTCATGACCGGATCGGGGGTTCGATCGTCACATGGATGCCTGTTGGCTATCCGCTCGACCACCGGACGGCGACCAGGCCGTTGACGGCATCTCCGCGCTCCGCTCTCAGGAGACGTGTATCCTTCCGGGCACCACAGAGCGTGATCTCAGGCCGTTGCATACAGCGAGACTCACACCCGAGACCGCCTCGCGATAGGCACTCGCAACGGGGTGTCACACCGAACGAGGGGACCGAGTGAGGTGAGTGGGTTCGGGCGGGTTCGAACCTCAGTCGCAGCGGAGCTGCTCCCTGCTTCGAACCGCCCTCACGGGATGGATTTGCTCCTCACGTCCGTTCGTTACAAAATCCATGGGTTCGGGCGGGTTCGAACCGCCGATCTCGGCCTTGTAAAGGCCGCGTCATGACCAACTAGACCACGAACCCTCGAACGGGTGAAATCGCCGCGGGCGAATAACGGTTTCCCTCTCGACCGGAAACGCTTACCCCCGACCGCGCCCAGACACGGACATGGCCTCCCGCCGGCTGCCGCTCGCGCTCGCGGTGGTCCTCGTCGGCGCGCTCGTCCTCACGCTCGCGTACCAACTGGGCGCGCTCGCGGTCGTCACCGGCAGCGAGGAGACGGCGACGGTGACGATCACCGACCGGGAGGGCGGGACGCTCGCGACCGTCGAGGCGGAGGTCGCCGACACCCCGCCGGAACGCTACACCGGCCTCTCGGATCACGACTCGCTGGGATCCGACGAGGGGATGTTGTTCGTCTTCGAGCGCGAGAGCACCCAGAGCTTCGTCATGCGCGACATGGCGTTCCCGATCGACATGATCTTCGTCGGCGAGGACGGGACGGTCACGGAGATCCACGAGGCAC
This sequence comes from Halalkalicoccus sp. NIPERK01, assembly GCF_030287405.1. Lineage (NCBI taxonomy): Archaea > Methanobacteriati > Methanobacteriota > Halobacteria > Halobacteriales > Halalkalicoccaceae > Halalkalicoccus > Halalkalicoccus sp. NIPERK01. The sequence continues at coordinate 489,662 of NZ_JASVVV010000002.1, forward strand.
CCGTCGAGGAGGGCTCGGACACGAGGAGCTATCGCGGCGAGGCGAAGTGGGTCCTCGAAGTCGACTACGGCTACGCCGCCGAGAACGGGATCACCGAGGGCGACCGGGTGGAGATCGAGTACTGACGGTTTCGGTTCGTAACAACCCTTTTTAACGTCGGTCCCCGAAGAGCGGTAATGGCCGTCCACGACGCAGAGGACGACCCGTTCGCGGAACAACGGGCGACGGTGGACGACTCGATCCGTCGGCTCTTTCGGGAGTACGGCCTCGACAACGCCTTCGAGTACGCCGTCGGGATCCTCGCGAGCCTCCTCGCCCGACTGCTCGACCTGATCCCACCGCTGATGCTCGGGCTGGCGATCGACTCGATCTTCCTCCAGGAGCAGGCCTTTAGCCTCCGGTTCGTCCCCGACGCGTGGCTCCCGACCACCCAGGAGGGACAGTTCGCCCTGACCGTCGGGATCATCGCGGGGTCGTTCCTCCTCGGTGCCGTCTTCCACTGGCTTCGCAACTGGGGGTGGAACGCCGCCGCCCAGAACGTCACCCACGAGATCCGGGTCGACACCTACGACAAGATGCAGCGCCTCGGCATGGAGTTCTTCTCCGATAAGCAGACCGGCGAACTCATGAGCATCCTCTCGAACGACGTCAACCAGCTCGAGCGCTTCCTCAACGACGGGCTGAACTCCGCCTCCCGATTGCTCGTCATGGTCGTCGCGATCGCGGCCATCCTCTTCACGCTCAACCCCCAACTCGCGCTGGTCGCGCTCGTGCCCGTCCCGCTGATCGCCGCGTTCACCTACGCCTTCGTCACGATCATCCGCCCGAAGTACGCGAAGATGCGCGCGACGGTCGGCGCGCTCAACTCCCGTCTCGAGAACAACCTCGGCGGGATTCAGGTCATCAAATCGAGCAACACCGAGCGCTACGAGGACGACCGTGTCGACGACGCCTCGATGGAGTACTACGACGCCAACTGGGACGCCATCTGGACGCGGATCAAGTTCTTCCCCACCCTGCAGGCGATCTCGGGCATCGGGTTCGTCCTCACCTTCCTCGTCGGGGGCTACTGGATCTTCGCGGGCGCGCCCGGCCCGCTCTCGGGCACGCTCTCGGTGGGCGACTTCGTCGTCTTCATCACGCTGACCCAGCAGCTCATCTGGCCGATGGCTCAGTTCGGACAGATCATCAATATGTACCAGCGCGCCGACGCCTCGAGCGCCCGGATCTTCGGGCTGATGGACGAACCCGGCGTGCTCGCCGAGGACGCCGACACCGACCTCGTCGTCGAGGAGGGGCGCGTCGAGTACGACGGCGTGACCTTCGGCTACGACGAGGAACCCATCGTCGAGGGGATCGACTTCACCGTCGAACCCGGCGAGACCGCCGCGCTGGTCGGTCCCACCGGGGCAGGGAAATCCACGGTTCTGAAACTCCTGCTCCGGATGTACGACGTCGACGAGGGGACCATCCGGATCGACGGCCAGGACGTCCGCGAGGTCTCGCTCAGGAGCCTGCGCCAGTCGATCGGCTACGTGAGCCAGGACACGTTCCTCTTCTACGGCACGGTGCGGGAGAACATCGCCTACGGGACGTTCACCGCCGACGACGAGGCGATCGTCGAGGCGGCGAAGGCCGCCGAGGCACACGAGTTCATCGCCGACCTGCCCGAGGGCTACGACACGATGGTCGGCGAGCGCGGGGTCAAACTCTCGGGGGGCCAGCGCCAGCGGATCTCGATCGCGCGGGCGATCCTCAAGGACCCCGCGATCCTCGTCCTCGACGAGGCGACCAGCGACGTCGACACCGAGACCGAGATGCTGATCCAGCGCAGTCTCGACGAGTTGACCGAGGACCGCACGACGTTCGCGATCGCCCACCGGCTCTCGACGATCAAGGACGCCGAGGGGATCGTCGTCCTCGAGGACGGCCGGATCGTCGAGCGCGGCACCCACGACGAACTCCTCGAGAACGGCGGTCTGTACGCCCACCTCTGGGGCGTTCAAGCGGGCGAGATCGACGAACTCCCGCAGGAGTTCATCGAACGGGCGGCGAAACGCCAGGCCCGAACCGAGGCGGGCGACGACTAGAACGACTCCTGTCCGTCGCGCTCCTCGTCCATTCCCTCGGATTCGGCCGAGCCGCCCCGGTCGCTGTAGCCCTCGCGGCCGACCGCGTCGTCGCCGACCATGTTCATGATCATCGTCTCCAAGTCCTCCTCGCTCTCGTAGGTCTGTTCCTCGTCCTGTACGGGTTCGAGGACCTCCGACAGGGTCGTCGGCTCGCCCGAGAGTTCGAGTTCGGCGTCGCCGTACTGCTCGAGGAGTTCGTCGTTGTCGATCGGGTAGTCGATCTCCTCCATGGTTTCCTCGAATTCGCCGAACTCGACGCCCTGCTCTCTGGAATCGTCGTCGCTCATAGCACTCGAACGTCGATGCCCGCACACAAAACGGTTCCTCCTGCAGCTACCGCCGGAACTAACTCGCCGCCCCGCGATCCGTCCTCATGCACCTCTCGGAGGCCACGTGGACCGACGCCGCCGACGCGGAGACGGACCTGGCCCTGCTGCCCGTCGGCAGCACCGAACAGCACGGCCCCCACGCCCCGCTGGGGACCGACGTGGAGACGGCGAAGGCGGTCGCCGACGCCGCGGGCGACGCCTACGACGGCGAGGTGGTCGTCGCACCCTCGATCCCCGTGGGGATCGCGGAGGAACACCGCCAGTTCTCGGGGACGCTGTGGGTGAGCCCCGACACTTTTCGCTCCTACGTCCGCGAGACGGTCGCGAGCCTCGCCTCTCACGGCTGGGATCGCGTCGTCGTCGTCAACGGCCACGGCGGCAACGTCCCCGCGTTGGGCGAGGTCTGTGAGACGATCAGCCGCCACGACGCGGCCTACGCCGTTCCCTTCACCTGGTTCGAGGGCGTCGGCGAGCACAGGAGCGATATGGGCCACGGCGGCCCGCTCGAGACGGCGCTGTTGCGCCACGTCGCGCCCGACCTCGTTCGCGAGGACCGGATCGAGGACGCTCGGGAAGGCGCCGCCCCGCGCTGGGGCGAGTGGGTCTCGCGGGTGAACCTCGCGGTCGACTCGGCGGAGTTCACCGAGAACGGCGTCGTCGGCGATCCCGGGGAGGGGTCGAGAGAACGCGGCGAGGAACTGCTCGCGCTCGCGAGCGCGGCGCTCGTCGAACTCCTGGAGGCGATCGAGGCACGCGATCTCGGCGCGCTGGGACGCTGATCACTCCTCGGTCTCGTCGTCTCCGTCCTCGTCGGCTTCGCTCTCGTCGCCATCCCCCCCTTCGCCGGTCCCCGTCTCCTCCAGTTCGCCGCGGAGTTCGGGGACGGTGCGTGCGAGCTCGCCGACCTGCTCGCGGGCGGCCTCGACCGTCTCGATGAGTTCTGCGAGGTCGTCGAGTTCCTCCTCCAAGGCGTCCGGGTCCTCGAAGGCGTCGGCGCGCTCGCCGACCATGAACCACTTGCGGGCGTCGCGCAGATGGTCGGCGGCCTCGCCCACGTCGAGCGAGGACTTGAGCGAGTTGAGCACGCCGAGGGTGTTCTCGGCGCCGGTCTCCCAGATCGCGTCGGCCGCGGGGAGTTCGCTGCGGGCGGCCGCCACGTTCTCCTCGACGTCCGCGCGGATCTCGCTCGCGGCCTCGCCGAGCAGTTCGTCGTCGTCGAGCGTCGACTGGCTCATGGCGGTGGGTTCGACCCGAACTGTTTTAAGAGTGACCCGACCGCGAGGCGGAAGTGAAACTCACTCGCGCTCGACGCGTTCGACGCGCATCCGGGGGTAGCCCTCCTCGAGTTCCATCCTCGTGCGGGCCGTGATCCCCTCGTAGACCACCGTGATCTCGGCGTCCATCAACGGGCCCCGGAGTTCGGTGTAGCCGATCGCGGGGTCGATGGCGTCGTCGAGTCGGTCCTCGCGGATCGTCACCGAGGCCTCGACGCAGTGGGGCTGGTTCTCGATGGCCTCCTCCATGGCGCGTTCGAGGCCGGGAGCGCTCTCGCGGTCGACGGGCGTGCCGGTGAACTGGTGATAGAGCGTGCCGAACTTGATCCCGGCCTCGAAACAGGCGACCTCGCTGTCGGTCGGCATACCGGAGCGTGGTGGGGTCGGGGAAAGGCGCTTTCGGTGCGCGGGTGGGCCACGGTGTCACGAAGCCCCTATAGGCGCTCGGTTCGTTTTTCCGGTATGGACTACAGCGCGAGCCTCGACAGGGCGATGGACGAGGTCCCCGACATCAAAGGCAAGAGCGAACGGCTCTCGATCCCCGACGCTCAGGCCCAGAAGGACGGCGCGTTCACCCGACTCACGAACCTCGGTGAGATCGCCGACACCCTCAACCGGGAGGCGGAACACCTCCACCGGTTCATCCAGCGCGAACTCGGCACCAGCGGGAAGTTCGAGAACGGCCGCGGGCGGTACAACGGCAACTTCGGCGGCGAGGAGTTCGACGCCGCCGTCTCGAGCTACGTCGAGGAGTACGTCCGGTGTTCCGAGTGTGGCCTGCCCGACACGCGACTCGTCCGCGAGGACCGCACGCCCATGCTCCGGTGTGACGCGTGTGGGGCGTTCCGCCCGGTCACGAAGCGCCGCCAGACCTCCCAGACCCAGCAGCGAGAGGCCGTCGAGGAGGGCCAGACCTACGAGGTCAAGATCACCGGCACGGGCCGGAAGGGCGACGGCGTCGCCGAGCGCGGGAAGTACACCATCTTCGTCCCCGGCGCGAGCGAGGGCGACGTGGTGACGATCTACATCGAGAACATCAGCGGCAACCTCGCGTTCGCGCGGGTCTCCCAGTAGCCCTTACGTTCACCCCGTTGCCGCCGAATCGACTGATCGCGGCGTAAATCGCACGTTTCATAGGGTTCGGAGGCGACTCTCAGCGTGAATGGACGCTCCCGTCTTGCTGACCGGTTCGGAGGGACGGGTCGGCCGCGCGATTCTCGATGGGCTCTCCGACGCCTACGAGTGGCGCTTGCTCGACCGCGAACCGCCGGACGAGGACCCCGCCGGCGAGTTCTTCGTCGCCGACATCCTCGACTACGAGGACGTTCGCGGGGCGATGGAGGGCGTCGGCGCGGTGATCCACCTGGCGGGCGACCCCCGCCCGGAAGCGCCGTGGGACAGCGTCCTGCGGAACAACATCGACGGCACCCACACGGTGATGCAGGCGGCGGTCGACGCCGGCGTCGAGAAGTTCGCCTTCGCCTCCTCGAACCACGCGGTCGGGGCCTACGAGACCGAGGCGCGCACACCCGAGATCTACCGCCCGGACGACGAGTTCCTCCTCGACGGCCGCGAACTCCCCCGGCCCGGCAACCGCTACGGCGTCTCGAAGGCCACCGGCGAGACCCTCGGGCGGTTCTTCCACGACGAACACGGCCTCAGCGTCGTCTGCGTTCGGATCGGCAACCTCACGAAGGGCCACCCGCCGAAGGACTACGAGCGCGGCCAGGCGATGTGGCTCTCACACAGGGACTGTGCCCACCTGTTCGAGCGCTGTCTCGAGGCCGAGTACGACTACGAGATCGTCTACGGCATCTCCGACAACGACCGCAAGTACTACTCGATCGAGCGCGCCCGCGAGGTGCTCGGCTACGACCCGCGGGACAACTCCGCCGACTACACCGACTGAACGCCGGTGATCTCGAGTTCGCCCGCCGGGTTCCTGACGCGGGCCTCGATCACCCGCGTCTCGGCACCGTCGTGGGGTTCGATCTCGATCCGGGCCGGCCGGTCGCTCCGGGCGAGGTCGGCGACCGCCTCCTCGTCGGTCCGACTCCGGAGTCGCCCCTCGATCTCGTTCTGACTGACCGAGACCGTCACCTCCTCGAACTCGACGCGCCGGTCGGGGTCGTCGTCGATCTCCCCGACCGTCGTGAAGACGCGGATCTCGTCGCCGTCCGCCGTGCTGTAGCGCATACCCCTGGATTGGGGCCGGATCCGTTTCGGCGTGTTGCCGTCACCTGCCGGGATCGAACAGCCCCTCGACGTCGCGCTCGCGCGACCGCCGTCGGGAGACGCGATCCGCGAGTCGCCCGTAGACCAGATCGCGATGGGTCGGCTCCCGGACGAAATCGACACAGAGCGCGAGAAATGGGCTCGATTCGCCGGCCTCGAGCGCCTCGCTCGCGTACTCGCGGGCCCGTTCGACGAGCGACGCGTCGTAGCCCCCGGCCGACGCCAGGATCGGCGCGACGAGCAGACACTCCTCGCTATCGAGGTCCGGGAGCGACACGACGTTTCCCCGGTGGACGAGTCGCGGCGGGCGCGCCCGTTCGATCCACTCGGGGTCGTCTCCGAGGGCGGCGAGCGCCCTCCGGACGGAAACCAGGTCGACGCCGCGGTAGTCGTCGGGGAGGCCGGCGAGGTACCCGCGGGCGCTCTCGGCGAGTCCGGTCGCACCCGCCCAGTTGCGGGTCCGGGCGTGATGGATCGCGGCGGTGTACTGGATCAGTCCGTGGAGCAGGCGCTCGTCGTCGCCCTCGGGGCAGTCGAGCCAGACGGGTTCCCACGCGTCGTGAGCGGCGTGATGGAAGCCGGCGTTGTAGAGGGCGATCCCCGCTCGCAGCGGTCGGTCCATACGACTCGTTCGCCCCGCGCCGAGTAGCGTCTGTCGGTCGGTCCCGGTATAACCGGCCTGCACTAGCAAGCGCCGCCTATCTCCGATATGTCGTATTTGATAGTGGTGGCATGAACATCACTCATGTCGGTCGACAGACGGCGCACGTACGGACGAGCGTCGCGAACGAACGGGAAGGTGTGAGTCATGCTTGAACTCGCGATCCTGTTCTTCATCCTCGCGATCGTCGCCGGGGCTCTCGGTGCCGGCGGGATCGCAGGAATGTCGATGACGATCGCCAAGTGGCTGGTCATCGCGTTTCTGGTCCTGGCGGTCGTCTCGTTCCTCCTGTGAGGCGCCGGCCCCACAGGGGTTACGAGAGGCTGTAGTGACCCGATCGTCCGGGGATGTGGTCCGCGCCGTGGCAGATACCGCAGGTCCACGTCTCCCCATCGTATGACCCGATGGTCTTCGCTCCACACCACCCACAGTAGTGCTCTTGCATACACATGTGTCTAGCGTTACCACGGTAAATGTTTTACTTGACGAAACTGACATGAGCGGGTCGAGACGCGGTCGCTCGCGCGGTCGTCGTGGCGTCCGAACCCGCGTTCGAGAGGAACGCTCCCCTATCCCGGTAAGACCGTCCTAGCGTGGATCGGACCCCGTCAAGAGGGGGCTACCCGTGTCGCCCGCCCCCTCGTGGCCCGAAACGTGTTCGATGAAGTGAGAGGCGACCTCGTGAGGAACGTGCGTCCGGTCGCGAACCGTACAGAACCGAACGTCCCGCCGACGACCGGCGGCGAAGCCGCCGGTGACGAAGCGAGTGTGGTGCAAGTCAGGCCACGGATGAAATGAACGTCCTGACGGAGTCTCACACGAGCGTAGCGAGTGTGAGGCACGTCAGGACCGAACGAAGTGAGCGTCCTGACGGAGATTTGAACTCCGGTCACAGGCTCCGCAAGCCCGTAGGATGGTCCACTACCCTACCAGGACTCATCCCGACGTATGCCGGTTCCGGTTAAAGGGGTTACGATCCGACCCCGTCTTACCACGGCGTGACCGCCCGGACTAACCCATAAGTTATCGTAATTTTATATATTAATTCCGTTTTGTTTCTGCCGTGATCGATCGTGAGCGGTCCTGAGCCGGGACGGTGTACTCCTCCCACCGAGGATGGTCGTGGTGTGACACGCCGGTCGGTTCTGGCCGCCGTCTCGGTGGCCGCCACGGCGATCACCCCGGCGCTGGGCGGGTCGAGGACGGGTACGATCGGATCGACGGACGCAGAGCGAGCGTTCGATCCGACCCGCCACGGCTTCGGGTTTTATAACTGGCGCGTCAGCGAGGGGCCGTACCCCGGGACGCGCACCGAAACCGTCGACGACGGGTGGCGAGAGGCGTTCGAGCGTGCGTTCGATCGACCGCTGTCGGACCTCCCCGAGGGGTTCGTCGAGGGGCTCTCCCGGCACGCCCGCGAGGGACTGCTCGAGGCGGTCCGGACCAACGGCTACTGTTACGGGATGATCTTCGCCGCCCAGCGGTACTTCGAACGCCCGGAGACGATCCCCGCCGACTTCGAGACGGCGAGCGGGATCACCCACCCGAACGCACCCCAGTCCGTCGAGGGGACGCCGATCCTCGACGACCTCGTCGAGTACCAGACCGCACAGTACACCGATCCCCACGCGTGGCTCGGCCGGTACGCCCTGCTCGATGCCTCGCTGATCGACTACGACGCCCAACTCGCCGACCTGCTGGCGGCCGTCGACGCGTTCGGCACCGCCGCCATCACGCTGTTCTCCGAGCAGACGGCCCGCTCGCACCAGGTGCTCGTCTACGACTACGAGCGCCGGCCCGGTCGGGTCGTCCTGCGCGCGTACAACCCGAACTACACCGCCGAGAGCTACGAGGAGTTCACCTACACCGTCGAGATCGATACCCGAGGCCCGAGTCCGGTCCCCCTGCCGGTCGAGTACGGACCGCGCTACGACCAGTTCATTCACAACGAGTACGACCGGATGATCCGGGCCCGACGCGACCCCTCCGGACCGCTCGCCGACGGGGGAGCGCTCTACGACCGCGTGTTCGGGACGACGCTGTTCGTCGCGGCGGATCCCGCAGTCGGGACGAGCGTCGTCGATCCGACGGGGCGGCGACTCGAACACACCACCGGCCCCGAACCGCTTCACTACCGTTACGGGGCGTCCACCGGCACCTACACGATCGCGCTGACCGGCCAGGACGGCGGCGAGTACGCCCTCGACGTCTACGCCGGCAGCGAGCATCACGAGTTCCTCGACGAGACGATCGAGGGTTCGATCGCGGCGGGCGAGACCGAACGCTACGAGGTGACGATCGACGACGGAGGGGCGGCCCTCGCGACCGGCGTGGGCGGGACGGCCGCCCTCGGCGCGATCGGCGCGAGTTACGCGGTTCGGCGCGGGCGGGCCAGCCGACGCGATCGCCCCGAGACGAACGGCCCGTAGTTCGCGGCTGTGACCCCCAGTAGCCGGTCGAAACGACCACTCCTCGGCCGTCGAGCGCCCCGATCGACCGAACGGGCCGGGCAAGCAGAGGGTTTATTTCTCCGATTCCCATAGGTGTGATCGACGCATCATTCGGACGAGTTTTGGGACGGTTACGGATGCGGAACGTCGATATAGATGGCAACAGATCACGCACGACGGAGCAGGCTAGCCGAGGTATCGGAAGCGATCAAAGAGTACGGGTTGGCGTTCGTGATGGTCGCGAGTTACTTCGGGTCGGGATCGGTGTTCATCGCGAGCCAGGCGGGCGTCGCCCACGGCTACACGCTGTTGTGGGCGGTCGTCGGCGCGGCGCTGCTGGGCTTCATGGCCCAGGACATGAGCGCCCGACTGGGGATCCACGGCACCTCGCTGATGAAGTTCATCAGGGCGAAACTCGGACGCGGCGGCGCGACGGCGGTCGCGCTGTTCCTCTCGATCGGGTGTGTCGCCTGGACGCTCGGGCTGGTCGCCGCCGTCGGTGCCGGCGTGCAGTTCCTCTCGGGCGGGGCGATCGCCTGGCAGCCCGTCGCGGTCGCCACGACGTTCGTCGCGATCGGCGTCGGCCTCCTCGACTACGAGATGGTCGAGAACGTCATGATCGCCATGATGCTCGCGCTGATGGTGATCTACCTGGTCGTCATGCTCCCGAGCGGCGCGGACCCGACGGCGGTCGCGGCGGGGTTCGTCCCGAGCGTCGAGAACGCCGCGGCGCTGACGGTCGCGGCGGGATTGCTGGGGACCACGGCGCTGTGGCCCAACTTCTTCCTCGAGTCGATCCTCGTCGAGAACAAGGGCTGGACCGACGAGTCGGACCTCCCGACGATGCGAAAGGACCTCGCGGTCGGCTACGCCGTCGGCGGGGTCACGACGATGGCGATCCTGATCGTCTCGGCGGCGATCCTGCCCGCGCTCGGCTACACGGCGCTCGATACGTTCATGACGCCCGGCGAGGCGCTCGTCGAGGTGTTCGGCGCGTGGGCGATGGTTCTCTTCATCGCCGGGGCCGCGGCGGCGGCGTTCAACAGCATCATCCCGATCATGTGGACGCCCGCCTACATCGTCCCGCAGGCGCTCGGCCACGAACCGACCAAGGACGGGCGGCTGTTCAGACTCGTCTTCGCGGCCGGGACGGGACTGGGCGTGCTCTCGCCGGTCATCTCGGCGGCGCTCGGCCTCTCGGTCGTCGACATGGTGATCCTCTTTCCGACCTACAACGGCATCTTCGCGCTGCCGCTGGCGGCGGTGCTCCTGTTCTGGGCCGTCAACGACCGCGGGACCATGGGCGAGTACACCAACACCCTGAAGCTCAACCTCGTCAACGCGACGCTCGTGTTGCTCGCGGTCGTGCTCGCGGCCCTCTCCATCCGGGACTTCATCGGCATGCTCTTCGGCGGCGGGCTGTAGGCCGCCGCCTGCCGTCGATTCGGGTCCGAGACGTCGCGAACCGCGAGCGCCACACGCGTCGGCGTCGATCAGCAGACTTACGATCCCCGGCGGTTTTCGCCCGATAGTGTCGCTAGAACTCGCCGCGCTCCTCGCGCTGATCGCCCTGTTCGCGGGCGTCGGCATCACCGCGATCGGACCCGGCGGCGTCTTCGTGACGATCGCGCTGTTCGCGCTCGCGCCCCTCTCGGCGGCAGAGGTCGCGGGCACCGCGAGCGCGACGTTCGTCGCGACCGGCCTGCTGGGGAGCCTCGTCTATTTCCAGTCCGGCGAGTTCGCACAGGGGTACGCCCGCGAGATGGCGATCGTCCTGAGCGCGACGAGCATCGTCGGGGCGCTCGCGGGCTCGCAGCTCAACCTCCTCTTGCCCGAGCGCGTCTTCGGCTACCTCCTGTCGCTGTTCGTCGCCACCATCGGCGCGGTGATCGTCTACCGCGAGCGGGTCGGACTGAAGCCCTCGAACCGGCTCGACGTCGTCCCCGACCGCCAGCGCCGGATACTCGTCGGCGGGGTCGGCCTCGGAATCGGCGTGCTCGGCGGTCTGCTCGGCGTCGGCGGTCCCGTCGTCGCCGTGCCGGTGCTGGTGGTCCTGGGCGTGCCCATGCTCGTCGCGGTCGCCGTCGCGCAGGTCCAGTCGATCTTCATCTCGTCGTTCGCGACCGTCGGCTACGCGCTCTCGGGCGCGGTGTCGATCCCCGTCGCGCTCGTGGTCGGGGTCCCACAGCTCGTGGGCGTCGTCGCCGGCTGGAAGGTCGCCCACCTGGTCGATCCCCACCTGCTTCGGATCGTCCTCGGGGTCGTGCTGGTGGGCGTCTCGCCGCTGCTCCTGCTCTGAAAAGGAAAGCCCTCACTCGGCGCTGGCGCGCCTCGTTCGCCCTTTGCATGTCCAAGAAAAGACCGCAGAGCGGTCTTTTCGGGCTGAGCGATGGCGGAGCCATCGCGAGGTCCGCGGGAACTACGTTCCCGCGAGATCAAGAAAATCTCCGATTTTCTATGACCGCCAGGCCCGCACCGCAGCCGCTCGATCGAGCGGCTGCTCTCAGGGGACCTGCCCTCCCCCGCCCCGCGAGTGCGGCCGCCGAACGTGCCGCCCGCACTCGCGCCGGCCACCGCACCGCTCCCGACAGCCCCCGCGCTTTTGCCGTGGGCCCTCGTAGCTACCGGCATGGCAGAGAGGATACTCGTCCCGATCGACGACTCGGACCGATCGACGGAAGCGATGGAGTTCGCCTTCGACCGGAACCAGGACGCCACCTTCGTCGCGTTACACGTCCACGAACCCGTCTACGGCGAGGGGTTCGCGTGGCGCGAGCGCGACGAGAAGGCCGACGACGAGGTCGAGCAACTGTTCGCCCACGCCGAGGAACTCGCCGCGGAACACGGCGTCGCGCTCGAGACCGTCAGCAGCGAGGGGAGACCCTCCGACGAGATCGTCGAGTACGCCGAGGAGAACCCGATCGACTCGATCGTCATGGGGTCGCACGGCCGGTCGGGGGCCTCGCGGGTCCTCCTGGGGAGCGTCGCCGAGACGGTCACCCGTCGCTCGCCCGTTCCCGTCACCGTCGTCAGATAGGAGCGAAACCGGCCGACTAGACCGGGTTCGCGGGGCAACGACAACGCTTATGCGCGCGCCACGACACCGTTTTCACGAGAATGGGCGCGATAGAGGACGTGTATTCGGACCTCGAGACGGACGTCTCCCTCGAGGAGTTCGAGGAGGCCGTCGAGGCGAAGGTCGAGCAGATGGGCGGGCTCGCCGACGAGGAGACCGCGGCGATGCTGATCGCCCACGAACTGCGCGACGAGGAGGTCGAGGGGATCGCGGACGTCGAACCCGGCATGGACGAAGCGAAGTTCCTCGCGAAGGTCACGGGCGTCGGCGAGCTGCGCACCTTCGAGCGCGACGACGACGAGGACGGCATGGTGATCAACGTCGAGGCCGCGGACGCGACCGGTTCGGTCAGGCTGGCGTTCTGGGACGAACAGGCGAAGGCGATCGAGGAGGAGGGCATGGAGCCGGGCACCATCCTCCGGGTGAAGGGCCGCCCCAAGGAGGGGTACAACGGACTCGAGGTGAGCGTCACCCAGGCCGAGGAGGACCCCGACGCCGAGGTCGACGTCCAGATTCAGGACACCTACCGGATCGAGGACCTCTCGATGGGGCTGTCGGACGTCGACGTCCGGGGAAAGGTGCTCGCGACCGACTCGATCCGCACCTTCGACCGGGACGACGGCTCCGAAGGGAGGGTGGCGAACCTCACGCTCGGCGACGAGACCGGGCGGATCCGCGTGACCCTCTGGGACGAGCGCACCGCGGCCGTCGAGGAACTGTCTCCCAACCAGTCCGTCGAGGTCGTCGACGGCTACGTCCGGGAGCGAAACGACGACCTCGAACTCCACGTCGGCAATCGGGGCGCGATCGAGGGGATAGACGAGGAGATCGAGTACGTCCCCGAGACGACGCCGATCGAGGACCTCGAGATCGAGGACGTCGCGGACATCGGCGGCGTGGTCCGATCGGCGGATCCCAAGCGGACGTTCGACCGCGACGACGGCTCGGACGGGCAAGTGAGAAACGTCCGGATCCAGGACGAGACCGGCGATATCCGTGTCGCTTTGTGGGGCGAGAAGGCCGACATCGACCTGGGTCCCGGAGACACCGTCCAGTTCGCCGACGTGGAGATCCAGGACGGCTGGCAGGACGACATCGAGGCCTCGGCGGGCTGGCGCTCGACGGTGACGGTCACCGACGCCGGCTCCGGGCCCGCCCCCACTTCGGGCCCGGCGGCCGGCGGAGGCGACTCGGGTTCGGCCGACCTCTCGTCGTTCGGCGGCGACGGGCCGGCCACCGACGCCGAGGAACCGTCGAAGTCCGAGGGAGCGCCGGAGGCGACCGGATCGGCCGGGTCCGATACCGGCGGCGACGGTAAGGTCGTCGAGTTCACCGGGACGGTGGTCCAGCCGGGCGATCCGGCGAAACTCGACGACGGCGAGGAGACCGTCACCGTCCTCACGAGCGAGAAGCTCTCGCTGGGCGAGGAGGTCACGGTGCGGGGACCGATTCGCGAGGGGCGGATCGACGCCGAGGACGTCGTTTAGAACCCTTTTTGACCGCCGGGTCCGATGGTCCGGTATGTCACGACAGCGCGTGGAGGCGTCGAGTGCGGCGCTCGCTCACTGGTCGAGCCCCGACGGCGACCCGCCGACGATCGTCGAGGGCGAGGGCTGTTACGTCACGGACGACGAGGACGAGGAGTACCTCGATTTCATCGCGCAGCTCTACTGCGTCAACGCCGGCCACGGAAACGAGCGGATCAACGAGGCCATCGAACAGCAGCTCTCGAGGGTCGCGTACGTCTCCTCGGCGAAGCACAACGACACCCGCGAGGAGTTGGCGAACGAGCTCGCCGGGATCGCGCCGGGACGGCTCTCGAACACGTTCTTTTCGATCTCCGGCAGCGAGGCCAACGAGGCGGCGGTCCAGATCGCCCGCGAGTACACCGGCGCGCCGAAGGTGCTGACCCGGTATCAGTCGTACCACGGCGGCACCTACGGAGCGGGGAACCTGACGGGCGACCCCTCCACCAGAGCGGCGCTCGAACCCTACGGCGGGACTTCGACTGGAAAATTCCTCCCGCCGCTTCCCGAGGTGTTCGACGCCGAGGGCGAGGAGTTGGCCGAGCGGGCGGCGAATCACCTGGAGTACGTGATCCGAAACGAAGGGATGGAAACGGTCGCCGCGGTGCTGATGGAGCCGGTCGGCGGCACCAGCGGCGCCTATCCCGCCCCCGAGGGCTACTTCGAGCGGGTGCGCGAGATCTGTGACGAGTACGGGATCCTGTTGATCGCCGACGAGGTGATCACCGGCTTCGGGCGGTGTGGCGAGTGGTTCGGGATCCAGACGGAGGGGGTCGAGCCGGACGTGCTCACGTTCGCGAAGGGGGTCACGAGCGCGTACGCCCCGCTGGCGGGCGTGCTCGTCGGCCCCGAGATCGCCCGGAACGTCCGCGAGGGCGGGTACGACCTGGGCCAGACGTTCGGGGGCCACCCCGTCTCGTGTGCCGCGGGGCTCGGCGCCCTCAAGGTCTACCGCGACGGCCTCCTCGAGAACGTCCGCGACCTCGCGCCGACGTTCGAGCGCGAACTCCGCGATCTAGAGCAGTACGACGCCGTCGCGGACGTGCGCGGTCGAGGGTTCCTCTGGGGGGTCACGTTCAGGGAGGGCGACGAGCCGTTCGTCGACCCGTGGGTCGACCCCGACGCCGAGAACCCCGTCGAGACGGTCGTCGAGGAGGCCGCGAAGCGAAACGTCCTCGTCGGGACCGGCCGGCCGGCGACGCAGGTCATCTGCGCGCCGCCGCTGTGTGCGGGCCGCGAGGAGATCGCCGCGGGCGTCGACGCGCTCGGGGAGGCGATCGAAGTGGCGTTCGGTCGAAACGACGAAAACGCTTAAGCGTCCCTGAGAACGGTTTGGAGTATGAGCGTCGAGTTGCCGTTCGCGCCGGTGGACACGATCATCCGGCGCAACGCCGGCGGGTTGCGCGTCAGTGCCGAGGCGGCCGAAGAACTCGCGGAACTGATCCAGCGCCGAGGGGCGGCCCTCGCGGCGGGGGCGACCGAGCGCGCCGACGCCGAGGGGAGAAAGACCCTGATGCCCGGCGACTTCGGCGTGAGCGAGGTGGTCGATCCCGACGCGCTCGAACTGCCGATCGCGCCGGTCGACCGGATCGCCCGCCTCGACATCGACGACCGCTACCGGGTCTCGATGGACGCGCGGATCGCGCTGGCACAGCTACTGGAGGCCTACGCCGACGACATCGCGGAGGCGGCGACGACGCTCGCGCGTCACGCCGACCGCCGGACGGTGAAGGCCGAGGACATCCGAACGTACACCGAACTGGTCGAATGAACGCTGCGGGAGCGGGGAACTGACATGAAATTCGGCTACAGCGACACCTGTCTCGAACACGACACGGGGGGACGCCACCCGGAGACGCCGGACCGACTCCGGGCGATCAAACGCGGGCTCACCCGGAAACACGGCGTCGAGTACGTCGAGGCCGATCCGGCGAGCGTCGCGGCCGTCGAGGCGATCCACGACCCCGAGTACGTCGCGGCCGTCGAGGAGTTCTGTGCCTCCGGCGGGGGCAACTGGGACCCAGACACCGTCGCCGTCGAGGAGACGTGGGACGCGGCCCTCGAGAGCGCCGGCCTCGCCCAGTGGGCCGCTACGGCTGCCCTCGACGGGAACCAGGGGCGCGAGACGCCCTTCTCGATCGGCCGGCCGCCGGGCCACCACGCCCTGTCGGACGACGCGATGGGCTTTTGTTTCTTCAACAACGCGGCGGTCGCCGCCCAGACGGCACTCGATCGGGTCGACCGGGTGGCGATCGTCGACTGGGACGTCCACCACGGCAACGGCACCCAGGAGATCTTCGAGGACCGGTCGGACGTCCTCTACGCCTCGCTCCACGAGGACGGACTGTACCCGGGGACGGGCGACGCCGAGGAGATCGGGACCGGTGAGGGCGAGGGGACGACCTGCAACGTTCCCCTCCCCGCCGGAACCGACGACGGCGGGTATCTGTACGCCGTCGAGGAGGTCCTCGCGCCGACCATCGAGCGGTTCGACCCCGGCCTCCTCCTCGTGAGCGCCGGCTTCGACGCCCACCGCCACGATCCCATCTCGCGGATGCGCGTCTCGACCGACGGCTTCGGCCACCTCACGATCGCGCTCCGGGAGATCGCAGACGACGTCGAGGCGCCGATCGCGTTCGTCCTCGAGGGCGGGTACGGGCTGGACACCCTCTCGGAGGGCGTGGCGATGGTCCACGAGGTCTTCGACGGTCACGTCCCCGTCGAGACGGAGTCGGAACCCGACGAGGAGGTCGAGGGGATCGTCGCCGACCTCCGCGAGCGTCACGGACTGGGCCCGTAGTAGCGCGCGAGTTCGACCCCGAACTCCGGAAGGAGATCGAGCAGTTCGTCGCCGACGAGCAGGTCGTACCCCGATTCGAGCGCGCGCTCGACGGCCGGGCCGAGCGCCACCGAAAACAGTTCGCCCTCCAGACACCCGGCCGCCGACGTGTACTCGCGCTCGCGTTCGACGACGTAGCGACCCTCGTCGACGAACGGCCCGTAGGCGTCGCCCTCGGCGTACTTCTCGTAGAAGGCGTCGGCGTGGTCACGGACGTGGACCGGCGGGCCGGCGTGGCGTTCGACGGCGGGGAGCGAGTCGCGTTCGGGTTCGATCAACACGAGCGCGTGGTCGGCGGCGAACGCCGCCGAGCGAAGGGGCGAAAAGCCGTGGCGGTCCAGTTCGTCGGCGAGGTTCGAGCGGGACTTCTCGAGTTGGGGGTAGAGCTGGTCGTCGACTATATCGGGGGCCGAAAACCGGAGCGCGAGCGGCGTCGTCCCGCGGCGCGCGAGGTGGGTCTCCAGATCGCCGTGGGAGAGCGGATCGGGGTCGTCGGGAGCGAACGGTTCTTCGGTAGGGTCGTCGAGCAGGGCGCGGGCGTGGTGCTGGAAGCGCGCGAGGTTGGTGGTCGAGAGGACCGCCGCGACGTTTCGCTCGGGGTCGGTGGGGTCGATCACGACCAGCGGGTCGTCGAAATCCCGGGCTCCGTGGCTCTCGGGGTCGAGTTCCACGGGGGGGTGCCAGTCGGCGACCGCCTCGATCAGCGGGCGGAAGCCGCCGAACTCGATCACGAGGAGTTCGGTCAGATAGCCCGAGAACCCCTCGGTGCGCAGGTCGCTTCCGTAGACCCCGCGGGCGGTGAGAAACCGCTTGAGGACGCGCACGTCCGCTGCGAGGTCGGGCGTGAGTTCGCGCTCGACGTACTCGGTGTGAAAGGGGGTTCGGTCGACCGCCGAGCGGGCCTCGGTCGCGGACTCGACCCGGAAACAGGGGACGAGATCCACGTCGTAGCCGTCGAATTCGCCCGTCGTGTAGGGGTGTTCGGCGTACTCCGCGCGGCCGTCGGGCAGGACCGCGCGGCCGACCTCCAGCCCCATCGATTCGAGGTCCTCGCGCGGGAGGCCGGGGGGGAACCGGACGAACAGGTCGACGTCCTGGTCGCCGGGGAGCCACGTTCCCCGGGCGGTGGATCCCACGCGAACGACGTCGGTCTCGACGGGGAGGTCGGCGGCCGCGGACTCGGTGCGCGAGACGAGACGGTCGGTCGCGTCCGCGAGGCGCTCGCGTTCGTCCGCCGAGGGGGTCGTCCGCTCGCGGACGGTCGCGAGAACGGAAGTGAGGGCGTCGGTCATTGCCGGGGGTTCCGCCGGAGCGGGCGAAAGGGTGTCGATGGGTCGGTCGGAAACGAAAGCCCTATTTGACGAGTGCGGTTAGGTGGGAGTGAAGCCGCCGTAGCTCAGTTGGTAGAGCACCTGGTTGTTACCCAGGTTGTCCCAGGTTCGAGTCCTGGCGGCGGCGTAGGATTTTACGGTCCGCGGGATCTCGTCGAGTTCCGCGACGGCGTGAATTTCTGTAGAAATTCACGCGCAACCGGAACGCAAGCGTTTCGGCAGCGGCGTCGATTTCTGCGAATCCGACGACGAGTGTAGCGAGTCGTCCGTGAGCACCAAACACGCCATCCGACGGGGACGTGCGGGTGTAGTGGGCGTCGGTGAACGAAACGACCGAGTACGAGTCCTGGCGGCGGCGTGACCGTTCTGCGACCGTCGCGGCCCCCGAATCGACCCGTCGTGGTGGCTCGTAAACCAGTAGAGTGATCCCGCGAGCGCGACGAGCCACGGCCATGTGGAGCGTACGGAGGCGGGCGGCGGCCTACCTCGTCTTCATCGTGGTGCTGATCGCGCTGTCGACGGTCGTCTACGACGTCGGGATGCGGACCTTCGAGCCGGGGCCGTACCCGCCGGAGGGTACCGAGGTGTCGATGCTTCACTCGATGCAGGTCGTCGTCGAGACGTTCACGGCGACCGGCTACGGATCGGATTCGCCGTGGGCGAGCGCCGAGATGAACCTGTTGGTGATGCTTCTGGACGTCATCGGCGTCGGCCTGTTCTTCCTCGCGCTGCCGGCGGTCTTCTTCCCGTTGCTCCGGGAGGCCATCGCGCCGACGGCGCCCACGTCCGTCGACGGGAACCTCGACGATCACGTCGTCATCTGTACGTACACGCCGCGCTCGGAGGCGCTGATCGCGGAACTGGAGTCGAACGGGGTCGACTACGTCCTCGTCGAACCCGACGAACAGCGGGCGCTCGAACTCCGGGAGCACTACCCCGTCGTCCACGCCGATCCGGAGGCGGTGACCGATCTCGAATCGCTCCACCTCGAGAGCGCGCGGGCCCTCGTCGCGGACGTCTCCGACACGGTCGACGCGAGCATCGTCCTCGCGGCGCGGGAGGTCAGCGAGAGCGTCCGGATCGTCAGCATCGTCGAGGACGCCGGGCTCGAACCGTACCACCGGCTCGCGGGGGCGGACGTCGTCCTCTCGCCGCGGCAGTTGCTCGGCCACGGGCTCGCCCAGAAGACGACGACCGTCCGAACGGACCTCGGGGGGACGGTCGGGCTCGGCGACGAACTCGACCTCGTCGAGGTGCCGGTCGATCACGGGAGCGAACTGGCGGGGCTGACGCTCGCCGAGAGCGGGATCGGCCAGCGCTACGGCGTGAACATCGTCGGGGTGTGGCACCGCGGCCGGTTCGAGGCCGGACCGGCGCCCGATCGGGTGCTCGACAGCGGGACCGTCCTCCTGGTCACGGGTGGAGCCGACCAGATCGATCGGCTCAGGAGGGGGACCCAGTCGACGGTTCGGCCGTTCGGCCGCGGCGAGACGGTCGTCGTCGGGTACGGCGAGGTCGGCAAGACCGTGACGGACGAACTCGACGACTCGGGCTACCAGTACACGGTCGTCGATAAGCGGTCGGTCGACGGCGTCGACGTCGTCGGCGACGCGACCGATCCGGACGTGTTGCGGGAGGCGGGGGTCGCGAGCGCCCAATCGGTCGTGCTCACGCTGCCCGACGACACGGCCACGGAGTTCACGACGCTGATCGCCCGCGACCTCAACGACAGCGCCGTGATCAGCGCCCGGGCCGAGACCGAACAGGCAGCGACCAAGACCTACCGGGCGGGCGCGGAGTACGTGCTGTCGCTCGATACGGTGAGCGGCCGGGCGATCGCGGGGACGGTCCTCGACACCGAGGACATCCTCTCGGTGGACACCCAACTCGAGATCGTCCGGACGACGGCGCCCGCCCTCGACGGGCGGACGCTCGGGGACGCCCGGATCCGCGAGCGGACCGGCTGTACGGTGGTCGCCGTCGAGCGAAACGGGGCCGTCCTCACCGAGATCGGCCCGGAGTTCCGCCTGCGTCCGGGCGACGAACTGGTCATCGCCGGCACCGACCACGGGACCAACCGGTTCGTTCGGCTGTTCTCCTGATCAGCGTCGAACCGGACGGCGGCATCCGGCAGAACTTTGGTCGGCGATTCAGTATCCCGAGGCGAGGGCCCGTATCTCAGTCCGGTTAGAGAGGTCGGCTCATAACCGACTCGTCCTTGGTTCAAATCCGAGCGGGCCCATTTTCGACGCGAACGCTGTGAGCGACGAAAATGGACGAGCGAGGTTCTGAACCCTACCAGTCGCGCGCAGCAAAGCGAGCCGGGGGCGTTCCCGAAGGACGCGCAAACGGGGGGATCGACCGCCCGTGGCGGTCCCGGTACTCGGAACCCGGCTGCCGGGGGTCCGACAGGTATGTTAACACGACTAAACGTTCTTGCCCACGGGAAGCGTAGCTATCCGGCATGGCCACGATAGGTCGGTCACCGGGTGAGGAGGCGATCGCCGGGCTATCGAGCGAGGCGCTCGAATCGCTCGAGGCGGGGTTCCACGGCGAGCTACTGTTCCCGCAGGACGAGGGCTACGAGGAGGCACGGGCGGTCTGGAACGGGATGATCGACCGGCATCCCGCGATCGTCGCGCGGTGTTCGGGCGTCGCGGACGTCGTCGAAGCGGTGGGGTTCGGACGCGAACACGGCCTGCCGGTGGCAGTGCGCGGCGGCGGCCACAACGTCGCCGGGACGGCCGTCGCGGACGGCGGCATCGTCGTCGACCTCTCGGCGATGACCGGCGTGCGCGTCGACCCCGAGGCCCGGACGGTGCGCGCCGAGGGCGGGGCCACGCTGGGCGACGTCGACCGCGAGACGCAGCTGTTCGGCCTCGCGACGGCCCTCGGCGCGGTCTCGCAGACGGGGATCGCGGGCCTGACGCTCAACGGCGGCTACGGCCACCTCAGCCGGCAGTACGGGCTGGCGCTCGACAACCTGCGCAGCGTCGACGTCGTCACCGCGGACGGGACGGTCCGGACCGCGAGCGAAGCGGAGAACGCCGACCTGTTCTGGGCGGTGCGCGGCGGGGGCGGGAACTTCGGCGTGGTCACCTCCTTCGAGTACGCGCTCCACGAGGTCGGCCCCGAGGTGTACGCGCTGTTCGTCTGGTTCCACGCCGACGACTCGAGGGAAGCCATGGATCGCTACCGTGAATGGACCGCGACCGCCCCGCGGGAGGCGGGCGTGCTCGCGTTCGCCGCGCACGTCCCCGACCTCGAGGAGTTCCCCGAGGAGCACTGGGGCGAACCCACGGTGGCCATGCTCGGCTCCTATCGCGGCGACCTCGACGACGCCGGGGCAGTCTTCGGACCGCTGGTCGAGGGTCTGACGCCCCTCGTCGACTTCAGCGGGTCGATGGCGTACACGGAGTTACAGTCGATGCTCGACGAGGACTATCCCGATGGATTGCGCTACTACTGGAAGTCGGTCTACCTGACGGCGATCACCGACGAGGTCGTCGACCTCCTGCTCAGGTACAACGGGTCGGCACCCTCGCCCCTCTCGACGGTCGACCTCTGGCACCTCGACGGCGCGGTTTCGGAGATTCCCCGGGACGCGACCGCGTTCTGGCACCGGGACAAGCCCTACATGATCACCTTCGAGGCCAACTGGGAGGACCCGGCCGACGACGACGCCAACGTGGACTGGGCGCGCGACGGGATCGCCGAGACGCAGGACCTCTCGGTCGCCTCGGGCCGGTACGGCAACTTCCCGGGGATGAACGAGGACCCCGCGAGGGCGCTCTTCGGCGACAACTACGAGCGGCTGGCCGAGATCAAGTCGAGATACGACCCGGAGAACCTCTTTCGGTCGAACGCGAACGTCGCGCCACGCCCGAGCGCCTGATGGGGCGACTCCCGCCGGACGACGGCGCTCCAGAGGGGGCGACCACCTGGCGAAACGAGGGGGTCGTCCGGGGATACTTCGAGGCCGTCTGGAACGGAAGGGACCTCGGAGCGTTCGACACCGACGCGGTGAGCGACGGGTACGTGCTCCACCACGGGACGGACGCGACCTACTCGGTCGACGACCTCCGGACGGCGTGGGCCGACTGGCACGAGGCGTTTCCGGACGCCCGAAACGAGATCGAGGACGTGATCGCAGCCGGCGATAGGGTCGTCGTCCGATACCGCTTTACCGGGACCCAGACGGGGCCGGTCCTTTCCGTACCGGCGACCGGCAGGGCGGTCGAGACCGCCGGTATCGTCGTCTTCAGGGTCGACGACGGGCGGCTCGTCGAGGCCTGGGCGATGGACGACGTCTACAGCCTCCTGAAACAACTCGGTGCGATTCCCGAACGCATCGAGAGCCGTGAGTGATTCGGGGTAGGTGCGATCGAACCGGCCGCAGATTCATACCGCTCGACGGCCAAGGGGAGGGTCCAACCGGAGTGCCAGCCGACGTGGACCGCGATCGTGCGTCGACGGTGACGCGAGCGCCCACCCGATGCCAGCCGTCGAACCCGCCGGAGGACGGATCGCCGAACCGGGTGGAGAATACGAGCAGATCGAGGGTTGAGTTATCTAGAATGTCAGTGATACGGTACGTTCATCACGGAGGACGGTGAACGAGGTATCGGGGGATCAGCAAACGATGTTTCAGCTGCCGATACTCGTGGTCGTGCTGGCGCTCGTCGTTCCCGCGCTCGCGTACGTGCTCTACGCGTTCGTTCGCGGGTTCGTGATCGAGTTCCGCCGGTTACAGACCCCGGGGTACGAGCCGCGGACGATAGACGACGAGCGCGACGACTACTGATACCGTCGGTCGTGGGAGCACGACCTGCGGTGGCACGACGCGACGGGCAACGGCCCGGTTCTTGCCCGTCTCGGCGAGAGTCGACCCACGTCGCTATGACCGACAGTCTGAGCGAGAGAGGAGGAAACCGCGGTCGAGAGCGGACGCTACCGGCTACTCGTGGGTGAACAGGAACAGCCGCCCGTCGTCGTTCGTGACGGTACAGAGGTTCATCACCTTGCCCAGCGAGAGGCTGGTCTCGTCGTGCTTGCAGACCACGAGGTAGTCGAACGACTCCTCGCACACCGGACACGCGATGGCCGTCGTGTTCTGGTAGCTCGCGGTCGCCTCGTTCTCCTCGCGCGGCGTCAGGTAGCTCTTCATCTCGTCGAGGTCGTCGACGCTTCCCATACCCGGTACGGGACCGGCCGGAGAAATAAAGCTACGCCCCGCGAACGCGAGCGATCAGCCCGGCCAGTGGCGACGAACCTCCCGGTGGCTGCCGCCGAGTCGTCCGAAGGCGAACCCGAGGACCGCCCCGTAGACGAGGTGCGAGATCACGCTGGCGACGACGAAGTACAGCATGTTCCAGACGTCGGCGATCGGGATGAACGCGACGAGAAAGGCGATCCAGAGCAGTTCCGTCAGGACGATCCCGCGCACCACCTCCGAGTCGGGTGCGAGGTGCTGCCCGATCACGAGGAAGACGAGCGGCCAGACGACGACGCCGCTCGCGACGAACAGTACCAACCCGACGGTCGCCGAGGTACCGAACAGCGACGCGAGGGACTCGTACGCCAGGAACTGGTAGTCGCTACCGGCGTCGATCGCGTACAGCACCAGCACCATCACGGCCGTTGCCAGCGTGCCGCTGGCGAGCGCCACGAGCCGGTCGTCCATGCGAGCGATATACCGAGTGTCCTGAAAAACGTTTCCAGCGTCGCCACCGGGGACGTCTACGGGACGCCGCGCTCGCGGAGAGCAGGCGTCGGGTTCCGACGGGTCACGATCCGCGACGGAGGGACGGCGTCCGAGCGCCGCCAGCAAAAGCAGGTCCAGTACTCCGGGCGGTCCCCGGACGCGGCCTCGTTTCGGATCGCCCTCGACCACGCCGGTCTCATCGGGCCGACTCGTGAGGGCGTACGGAACAGGAGCGCTTGTATGTTGTGGACGGGGTCCGCGACGTGTTCACCGGGAGAGCGGTCCGGATTCGTCCGACGCGGACACGATCCCGTCGATCCGACCGGCGGACGACAGGACAAGATTCATGCCGCTGGCGTGACAAGCGGCGTGGGTACTGCGGTGTACCGACGGCGTTCTCAACGGATACACCGACGCGGGACACGCTTCGTTCGAGCCCCAGTCCGGAGTTTCCGGGTGGGGGACCGCGAAGACGGTTCCCGACCAGAGGACCATATGACTCACGACCCACCCTCCCACTCAATCGACTGTAGAAACGCACCGACGACCACCGGAGAGAGGACCACGCCGGGGGCGACCACTCGCGGCGGTCGACAGCGATACGGGGCCGACGACCACGCCCCACGGGCGTCCAAGCCCGACCCATCCGACGGCGGGACCACGAGCGACGGCCCGTCGGACGAGGACGGAGCACGAAGCCACGCGGTCCTCCCGCCGGCGGTGTACCGGGAGGGCCAGACCGTCACGGCGAGCGGTCCGTCCGCCGACGGGGTGAATCGGTTCCTCCGGGCCGTCTACCGGAACACGCCGCCGGTCGACGGGGTGATCGTCCTCACGACCGAGCGAAGCGCGACCGAGATCCTCCGGGCGTACACGGAGCCCGCGGCCGGGAAACGGGCGGGAATCGGGATCGTCGACACGCGCTCGGCGGGCCAGTATGTCGAGGACGTCTATCGGGAGCGCCCGATCCACTACACGGCCGCCGACAGCGACATCGAACGGACCGCGCTGTCGATCACCGAACTGGTCGAGGCGCTGTCGACGTCGCCCGCACAGCGGATCCACCTGCTCGTCGACTCCTACAGCGCCCTGTGCGAGTCGCTGTCCCGGGAGGAGCGCGCCCGACTCCTGAACACGTTTCACTCCCAGATCGACGGCTACGGGATCTACGTGACCGACGAGGCCGACGAGGTCCTCCGTCGAGGGACGACGGGAGCCATCTGGGTCGAGGGCGACGGGGACGAGACGCGGTACCGGCGCCTGTAGGTCGGGGGCTACTCGGGGTTCCCGTTGCCGTCGCTCTCGACGGAGACCTCCTCGGGATGGGGTTCGACGTGGCTGAGGATCTCGTGGGGCACGTAGCCGATGTTGTAGCCGTCCTCGTTGCGCAGGACGATCCCGCATACTCCCGGAAGTCGAAGCAGTCGACCCCCTCGGAGGCGTTGCCGGGTTTGAAGGCGACCGTCATGGGAACCGACAGGACGGCGGGGACCTAAAGAAGGGGCCCGGAGAACGCGAGCGGGCGCGGCGGGCGCTCGCTCACGCTGCTAACGAATCGGCCCGTGAGACGTGGTATCGGCGGACTTCGATTCCCATACGGGAGCCACACTCGCTCGACGAGATCGCCATCCGGAGAGCGGCAACACTTCGATAACCGCTGGCTTACCTCTTCGAGCCTCGGTGAAACCTCGTCACCGAGAGGACCGCAAACCCGTGTTGAACGGGACGCGAATCCAGCACCGATGAAATTCATGAATTCGATGAATTTCTTGGGCTGCAGCGAAGACTTCATTACAAATGGATAATTTTAACATACGAGAACGACAACTCCCCGATCATGAGTAGGTCCAACCAGGACTGGTGGCCGAACCAGTTGAACCTGAAGATCCTCGACCAGAACTCCCGTCCGGTCGACCCGATGGACGAGGAGTTCGACTACGCCGAGGAGTTCCAGAAACTCGACCTCGAGGAGGTGAAGTCGGACATCGAGGAGGTGATGACGACGTCCCAGGAGTGGTGGCCGGCCGACTACGGCCACTACGGGCCGCTGTTCATCCGGATGGCGTGGCACAGCGCCGGCACGTACCGCACCAGCGACGGCCGCGGCGGCGCCTCGGGCGGCACGCAGCGCTTCGCGCCGCTGAACAGCTGGCCCGACAACGCGAACCTCGACAAGGCCCGCCGGCTGCTCTGGCCGGTCAAGCAGAAGTACGGCCGCAGGCTCTCGTGGGCCGACCTGATCGTCCTGAGCGGGAACGTCGCCCTGGAGTCGATGGGCTTCGAGACGTTCGGCTTCGCCGGCGGGCGCGAGGACGACTTCGAGCCCGACGAGGCCGTCGACTGGGGGCCCGAGGACGAGTGGGAGGCCTCCGAGCGCTTCGACGAGGAGGACACGCTCGAGGGCGGGCTCGCCGCCACCGTGATGGGGCTCATCTACGTGAACCCGGAGGGGCCGGACGGCAATCCGGATCCGGAGTGGTCGGCGGAACGGATTCGGGAGTCGTTCGGCCAGATGGCGATGAACGACGAGGAGACGGCCGCGCTCATCGCCGGCGGCCACACCTTCGGGAAGGTCCACGGCGCCGAAAACCCCGACGAGCACATGGGGCCCGAGCCCGAGGCGGCCCCCATCGAGCAGCAGGGCCTCGGCTGGGAGAGCAGCCACGGCTCCGGCAAGGGCGCCGACACGATCACCAGCGGCATCGAGGGCCCGTGGAACGCCACGCCGACCCAGTGGGACATGGGCTACCTCGACAACCTGCTCGACCACGAGTGGGAGCCCGAGAGGGGTCCCGGCGGCGCGTGGCAGTGGACCACGACGGACGGCTCGCTCGACGGCGTCGCGCCGGGCACCGAGAACCCCGCCGAAAAGGAGGACGTGATGATGCTGACGACGGACGTCGCGCTGAAGCGTGATCCGGAGTACCGCGAGATCATCGAGCGCTTCCGGGAGGACCCCGAGGAGTTCCGGGAGACGTTCGCGAAGGCGTGGTACAAGCTGATCCACCGCGACATGGGCCCGCCGTCCCGGCTCGTCGGCCCGGAGGTCCCGGACGAGGAGATGCTCTGGCAGGACCCCCTCCCCGACGCCGACTACGAACTCGTCGGCGAGGAGGAAATCGCCGATCTCAAGGGGAAGATCCTCAAGTCGGACCTGTCGGTCCCTCAACTCGTGAAGACCGCCTGGGCGTCGGCCTCCACCTACCGCGACAGCGACAAGCGCGGCGGCGCGAACGGGGCCCGGATCCGCCTTCGCCCCCAGCGGGACTGGGAGGTAAACGAGCCCGAAAAGCTGGCGACCGTACTCGACACCCTAGAGGAGATCAGAGAGGAGTTCAACGCCTCGCGGTCCGACGACGTGCGCGTCTCGCTCGCGGACCTGATCGTGCTGGGCGGCAACGCGGCCGTCGAGCAGGCGGCGGCCGAGGCCGGCTACGACGTCGAGGTCCCGTTCGAACCCGATCGGACGGATGCCTCGCAGGAACAGACCGACGTCGAGTCGTTCGAGGTGCTCGAACCGGAAGTGGATGGGTTCCGCAACTACCTCGGGACCGGCCACGACGAACCGGCGGAGGAACTGCTGGTCGACAGGGCCGACCTCCTGAACCTGACGGCCCCCGAGATGACGGCGCTGGTCGGCGGCATGCGCGCGCTTTCCGCGAACTACGACGACTCGGACCTCGGCGTCCTCACCGACCGGCCGGGGACGCTGACCAACGACTTCTTCGTGAACCTGCTCGACATGGACTACGAGTGGGTGGCGTCCGACGAATCCCAGGACATCATGGGGTGGGAAGCGCCCTCGGACGCCCAGGCCGTCTACGAGATCCGCGACCGCGAAACGGGCGAACTCGAGTGGACGGCGACCCGTTTCGACCTCGTCTTCGGGTCGAACGCCCGGCTCCGGGCAATCGCGGACGTCTACGCGGCCGACGACGGTGAGGAGAAGTTCGTGCGAGACTTCGTGGACGCGTGGGGCGAAGTGATGCACCTCGACCGCTTCGACCTCGAATAATCGCGGCCGAGCGCCTGCGGGATTCTTTTCGCGGCCGATCGCGGATTTCGAGGGACGAACCCGATATCGACGAGCACTGGCGCCTTCGCTCCACACACCCGTTCGTCACAGGATCGCTATGCGATCCTGTTTGCCGATCGGACTGCTCAGCAGTCCGATGACGTCGTAAAAGCAGCGGGCGCGACGGGAGTCCAGTGAGCGACAGCGAACGGGACTCAGGAGCGCCCGTTCGCCTCGCTTCGCTCGGCAGAACTCACGGGCGCGACGGGAGCACGGCGGAGCCCGGAGAAAATTGGGAAGCAACGCCGATTTCGGGGGTTTCGCGATCACGGGACTCGCCTCGATCGACCGATCGGCATCGTCATGCGGTTCGCCACAGAGCGAACCATGAACCTCGAACCAATCGATCCCGAGACTGCACTCGAACTGTACCTGGCGGAGAAGGAGACCGAAGCGGCGAAGGCGACGATCGACTCACATCGATCGCGACTCGGCTTCTTCCTCCGGTGGTGTGACGAACGCGGCATCGAGAATCTGAACGAACTGACCGGCCGACGTCTCCACGAGTTTCGGCTGTGGCGACGCAACGTCGGCGAGCTCTCGAAGGCCGGCGAGAAGACTCAGATGGATACCGTTCGGGTCTTCGTTCGGTGGCTCGAGTCCATCGACGCCGTCGAACAGGACCTCCACCTCAAGGTCCGATCGCCGAACGTCACCGCGGACGAGAACACTCGAGAGGTGATGCTCGACGCGGACGACGCGAAGCCGATGCTCGAGTACTACAGCCGGTACGAGTACGCGTCGCTCCCGCACGTGACGGTATCGCTCCTCTGGCACACGATGATGCGGCTGGGTGCGGCCCGCGCCCTCGACGTCGAGGACTACGATCCGGAGGATCAATGCCTTGAGCTCAGACATCGCCCTGAGACCGGGACACCAATCAAGAACAAGAAACATGGGGAGCGACTGGTCGCCCTCTCCGGCGAGCTGTGTCTGTTGCTCGATGACTGGCTCAGGGACCGACGACCCGATGTGACCGACTCGTACGATCGCGAGCCACTGCTCGCGACTGCCCAGGGTCGGGTTGCCAAGACGACGATCCGAAAGTACTGCTATCAATGTACGCGTCCGTGCGTCTATGGCGACGGATGCCCGCACGATCGGAATCCGGACGACTGCGACGCGAATGAACCGGATAACGCCTCACAGTGTCCCTCAAGCGTCAGTCCGCACGCGTTTCGACGTGGATCGATCACGCACTACCTGAACAGCGACGTGCCGGAGACCGCGGTCAGTGATCGAGCGAACGTCAGCAAAGAGGTGCTCGACCAGCACTACGACCAGCGATCGAAGCGAGACAAGATGCAACAGCGTCGAAAGTACCTCAACAACATCTGAAGAACGCAAGCGCTAATATTTGTCATTGTGTCAGCCTGTTTTCTTTCCTTATCTCATCAAAAATCATCGTTTAATCTCGATGATCGTTAATGCTAATAGGGGCACAACAGAAGCCCATTATTGCCGTGTTAGCTAACATCACACAATTGTCGAGTGCGTTGCCGATGCAGGTAGAAGGAATCACACTCGGGATTATTGGATATATCGTAATCGCACTGATACTCATCTTCATCATCGGAAAGCTGATCTATGTGATTCCGACTCTCATCATTGTTCCAGTTCTTGGTGCGTTAGTAGCTGGATTCGGTCCAGGTGAGATAGGAGAGTTTGCAGCGGAGGGATTGGGTGGAATCGTCGAAATCACGGCCATGTTCGCGTTCGCCGTTTGGTATTTTGCGATCATGCGAGACTACGGCCTATTCGATCCACTGGTCAAACGGGTCATCAACACCGTACTGGGTCGTCCCGCCTTCCTCACGATCGGCACGGTGGTATTGGCGTGCGCGACCCATCTCGATGGAACGGGCGCAACTACGTTTCTCATCACGATTCCAGCACTCTTACCGCTCTATCTCGCGCTCGACGTAAACACGAAGATACTGGCTGCTCTAGCAGCTCTGGGAGCCGGTACGATGAACTTAGTGCCGTGGGGCGGAGTTACGGTTCGAGCAGTCGCTTCGCTCGACGAGGCGACTATCGCGAACGTCTACAATCCCCTTATCCCCGCACAAATAGCCGGCCTTGTTACCGTCTTTGCCATAGCCTATTATTTCAGCCAGCGTATCGAGCAGGAGCAGGAGATCAGCGCAGAAAGACGGACAGAACTCGTTCAAGAGGCCATCAGTGGGGATGAAGTGACGATAGATGCCAAATGGTACTTCAACTTCCTCTTCACTCTCGTGATCGTGGCCGCATTAATCGCGGACATTACCAGTCCAGCGGTCGTGTTTATGGTCGGGTTGGTCGTCGGAATCTTGGTGAACGTTCGGGACTACGACCGGCAGCGGGATATCCTTGAGGAGTACTCATCGGACGTGATGACGTACGTCGGGATCCTCTTCGCAGCGGGCATTCTCCTCGGCGTATTAGGTGAATCAGGCATGATCACCGAAATGGCGAACATCCTCCTTCTCCTCATTCCCGAGTGGATGGGGTCGTATATTCCCGTTCTCGTAGGGCTCATCGCAGCACCAATGAGCCTCCTCTTCAGCCCTGATGCGTATTATTTCGGGGTTCTTCCGGTATTAGCCGAGACTGCCGAGGCGTTCGGAATCCCTGGAGTAGCCGTTGCTCGTGCATCGCTCATCGGTCAGATGACGGTTGGGTTCCCAATCTCACCGTTAACCGGCGCAACGTACCTGTTGATCGGCCTCGCAGACGTCGACTTGGGTGAACACATCAAATTCACGTTCCTGTGGGCCTGGCTCGTCTCACTGGTGATGTTGGTCGTAGCGATCCTCACGGGCGCCATTCCGCTCATTTAGGCGTTATCTCAACCTTTGAGCTCCCGACTTTGAAGCCGGATACGATCCCCTATCTTTCTGGGAGATAGTTTATTGATGATCTCCCATCTAAGACCGATATAGGCACGATCAACTATATGGTAAGTACTCAAACTATTCGATTAGGGGCTGGAGCAGGATACGGAGGTGATCGGATCGAGCCAGCAGTACAACTCGCTCGGAACGGTGAACTCGATTACTTGATTTTCGAGGGACTGGCCGAACGAACGACCGCACTCGCCCAGATGGAGAAGTTAGAGGACACGGATCGCGGTTACAATTCCCTGTTAGAGGAACGATTTCACGCAGTCTTGCCTCATTGTGCCGAAAACGGGACGAGGATCGTCACGAACATGGGTGCTGCAAATGTGCCCGCAGCGGTCGAAAAGACGACACAGATCGTCTCGGAGTTGGACCTCGAACTATCGGTCGCAGGTGTTGTCGGGTGTGACGTGGTAGACGAGTTCGATCACTTCGAGGAGGAGTCGTTCGATGGGGAATCGATCAGCGAATATCGATCGAGTGCGGTTTCGGCGAACGCCTACATCGGCTGCGGGAGGATCGTCGATGCGTTAGCTAAAGGTGCCGATATCGTCGTTACGGGTCGAGTCGCGGACGTGTCCCTCTATCTCGGACCATTGCTTCACGAGTTCGATTGGAAACGGGACGCAGATCACGAGAAGTATCTCGGCCAGGGAATCGTTCTCGGCCATCTGATGGAGTGTGCTGGCCAAATCACCGGCGGCTACTTCGCTGATCCCGGCTACAAGGACATCGATGGCCTCGATGAATTGGGTTTCCCGATCGCGGAGGCGAGCCCAAGCGGGGATGTTCGGATTACGAAGCTCCCCGAGACGGGCGGTGAGGTAAGCATCCGAACCTGCAAAGAGCAACTGCTGTACGAGATTCATGATCCAAGCCGGTACATCACTCCAGACGGGATCGCTGATTTTACCGGTGTCTCGTTTACCCAAGAGGAGGAAGACGTAGTAACCGTAACAGGAGCAGTGGCCGCACCGCCTCCAGAGACGCTGAAGGTCAATATCGGCTACGTAGAGAGCTATCAAGGAGAAGGGCAAATATCGTATGCAGGCCCGGGGGCGGAAGAACGAGCGGAGTTGGCTGCGGATATCGTCCAATCCCGACTCGAATCACGTGATATCGAGCTCCGAGAGATACGGATAGACCTGATCGGTCGAGACTCACTTCATGGGGAAATCGGCGTTGATCACTCCGAATCTCCATACGAGGTGCGAGTGCGCGTCGCCGGAAAATGCTCGACCCGGGACGAAGCGAAATGGATCGGACGTGAAGTCCAGACCCTGTATACGAACGGACCCGCTGGAGGAGGAGGAGCGACGATGAACACTTCCCAAATCGTCGGCATCGTCTCGACAACGATTCCGCGAGAGAGGGTAGCTCCCAAAATCATCGGGGATTCAACATGACTCAAGTACGTGAATTGGCGCACGCCCGAGCTGGTGATAAGGGTGATACACTCAACATTGCTGTTTTCGCAAATAATCAGGAGGCGTTCGAACGACTGGAAGAAGAGCTCACAGCGGAGATAGTCGAGGAAACGTTTGATCCATTGATCTCAGGGACAGTAGAGCGATACACTCTCCCAGAGCTACAATCCTTCAACTTCGTTCTCTACAACGCGCTTGCCGGTGGTGTAACGACGTCGCTCCGTATTGATTCACACGGGAAGTCGTTGTCATACGTGTTGTTAGGGATAGAACTCTCCTAGTTCCAGATCGATCTATTTTCTATAGGGATTAGCCATTTTCAAAGGCCGAAGAGATGACTGCCCTGGATCATTCGAATAATCCAGACACCCCTCATACCGAGTGAGGCGGCTCATCGGTAAGCACCGATTTGAAGAATACATATCTGAACAGATTATATGTCCACCACACCCCTCGTACCGAGTGACAAACACGAAGGAGGAGTTGAGATTCTGTCTCGGGAGACACCCCTCATACCGAGTGAACGGAGAAAGAATAATCGATCACGAGAAGAGAATACAGACTAATACTCGTCACTCGGTACAGGGAGTGGGTGTTCTATCGATATTCCTTAAAATATCGATCTATTCCCACTATGTGAGGTATATTGAGCCTGTATTCAGCATCTCACTCCGTACGGGGTTCGATAGAATTAATAGACAGGCTAAAGATCTCACACGATATGTCCGAACAATCGTCTTCGCGATCGCACGACATCTTCGAAAGCGGGGATATCTTTGCCAACCGCGAGCTGGTACGGGTTGGACACGTACCCGAGCTCGGTCGCGTCGTCGGTCGCGACGACGAGATCAACGAAGTCGGAGGCGCGCTCGGTCCAGCGACTCGCGGCGGACCCCCGGAGACGACGATCATCTACGGGAAGACGGGCACGGGAAAGTCGCTCGTTTCCCGATGCGTCACTCGGGAGGCTAATCGTCGGGCAGAGGAAAACGACGTATCGCTGCAGTACGCGTACGTGGACTGTTCTGACTATCAGTCGGAAACGCAGGCGAGCCGCGAGATGGCTCGTGAGCTCATATCGCACCTCGGAACGGATGAGTCAGTTCCTCGAACGGGAATCAGCGCTGCGGATTATCGGGACATCACGTGGGAGCTCCTCGAGAAGTACGCCGTCGACTCGTTCGTCGTAATCCTCGATGAGATCGACAAACTCAGCGACGATCAGTTGCTTCGCAGTCTCTCCCGAGCACGAGAGAGTGGGAAGTCAGATACGTTCATCGGCGTCATCTGCATCAGCAACAAAATCGCGTACCGCGAGCGGCTGAACGAGCGGGTAGACTCTAGCCTGCAGGACAACGAACTGATCTTCGATCCTTACGATGCGGGGGAGCTACAGGACATTCTCGAGCATCGAAAGGACGCCTTCAAAGAGGATGTCCTCGACGACGACGTGATTCCGAAGACGGCCGCTCTAGCGGCTCGAGAACACGGGGACGCACGCAAAGCCGTCGAGACGTTCTACGAAGCCGGGCGTCTCGCCGAGAAGGCGAATGCATCGAGAGTGACGGTCGACTACGTGGACGATGCCATCACCCAAGCGGAGGTCAACCGGTTCGAACGCCTCGTCAGCGGCCAGACCCCTCACGTCAAGCACATCCTCCGGGCGCTGGCATTGCTTACCGAGGACAAACAACAAAGCCGGTTCAAAACAGCGGAGATCTACGACCTCTACGAGCGAATCGCGGAGACGGAAGAGACGGATCCGTTATCGTACGACCGCGTTGCTCGTCTTCTCAAAGAGCAGTCGTTTCTGGGGATCACGGAAAGCGAACATACGGGAGGCGGCCCCGGCGAGGGCAGCTATCTCAAGCATCGGTTGATTCGAGATCCCGATATCGTCCTCGGTGCGCTAAACGGCGAATAAATCCGATCTCCAATTGACGCTACCCCTTGTACCGAGTGAGGTTACACGATAGGAATCGCAGGTTCGGTTTCTCACTCGGTACGAGGGGTGTGTCGGTAAGTAAAATGAAAATCAAGGAGCCGTCACCGTGGCTGAATCGAACGTTCCTAACTGATCTCCAGGAGGTATTTCGTCCTATCAGGGAGCGTTAACTCAGAAGTATTGTTTCGGTTGCTCGTCTAAGGACCACACGAGTATCGCGCCTCGGCAATGCACATCGTGTCGAAGACCCGAAAAAGGAGCGATCGTATCCACGTTGATTATGTGTTCAGTCCATTGGCCTACTTCGTTGGTGAACTTTGTAGCAATGTCTTCGCTCGTAATTTCCGTACCAGCACCAGCAACCGGTCGATAGTAAATGCCGAGGAACGTTTTCGTCACCCGAACATCAGCTGTGGCAAGTTTGTTGACGTCGTGTAGGAATGATCGCGGATTACGATCCTGATATGGATTGAATACTTTGCTGAAACCTTGTGGCGAAGAGCATTGATCAGCTCTCTGAAAACGAAACAACTTGGCTTCGCAGTATTCCATTGTGTTATATGCCTCGATAACCAGATCACAAGATTGACCACCTGAATACCGAACATTTGCTGGATTAGACTTTGCCGTATAGATTATTCCGTTAAATGTATCCTGAGCATTTACCTCGTTAACAAGCGCATCAATCTGATCATTTTCGTCATGGGGGCCGATCCCTGTACCATAATCTTTGTTCTCGCCAATCGTCTCGTCAACGTCGGAGATAATATCTGCAAACAGCTCTGCGAGTTCACCTGTGTACGTTGCTGGCTCATCCATTACCACCCAAAATCAGACAGACAGATCTTGAAGGTTAGGTGTGCGTGATTAGACGTTTGAGTTAGGTGTTACTGCTTAGTTGGTACCAGCATAGTCGGCCGAGAGGTTATTATTGTAGATCCGTATCGCGGATATCCGGAACGGATCGAGTAATTACTGGTTGGTTCAAGATCTCGTGTAGAATGTCCTGACGCTGGCGCATTTTGTCCTCCTCGGATTGAACGTCATAGTGCTGCTCGATAATGGCTGGTGAGACGTTACACCGCTCGCTAACGACCGCTATCGGAACGCCTGATCGGAGCAGGTAGGTGATGTACCCGCGGCGGATGGGATGAGGCGTCAAACTCGACGGGCACTTCGACGCTCGATCGACGTCGGTAGCGGCGGTGCACTCCTCTGGAACGCGATCGTATGGACACTCGAGGCCGATCTCACACGGTCGGGACCACTTGTAGATGTACTTGCGGATCGTCGTCTTCGCGACCCGACCCTGTGCGGTCGCGAGCAGCGGCTCGCGATCGTACGAGTCGGTCACGTCCGGACGTTGGTGTGCCAGATAGTCGTCGACGATCTCACACGCCTCTTCGGAGAGCCCGATCCACCGTTCACCCTCGGATCCGTTCTTGATCGGAGTGCCGGTCTCGGGTCGGTGGACGATCTCCACGTATGACGGTTCACAGTCGCTTTGGTAATCCTTGACGTCGAGCGCTCGAAGCGCACCAAGGCGAACGCCGGTCTCAACGAGTAGGAGCCAAGCGACGTGCTCGATGCTAGCGTACTCGTACTTGGCGAGGTGATCGAGAATCGGCAGGGCCTCCTCTCGGTGTAGTACCCGGTCACTGGCCTTCTTCTCGTCGGGAACGTTCGGGGGATTGGCGCACTTCCAGAGGCCGGGTTGTACCGCGTCGATTCGCTCGCACCACCGGAGGAACACGTGGAGGGTATCCAT
Source organism: Halalkalicoccus sp. NIPERK01 (assembly GCF_030287405.1). Lineage (NCBI taxonomy): Archaea > Methanobacteriati > Methanobacteriota > Halobacteria > Halobacteriales > Halalkalicoccaceae > Halalkalicoccus > Halalkalicoccus sp. NIPERK01. The sequence continues at coordinate 525,316 of NZ_JASVVV010000002.1, forward strand.
CAGGGTCTTCTCGGTGTTCACGCCGACCTCCTCGCGACGATGAAGTTGGAACTTCCGGACATCGCGTGTCGATACCTCCGTGAGATCGTCGAGGCCCTGGTCGCGACACCAATCGATGAAGGATCCAAGGCGTGATTTGTGGGAGCTAATGGTGGACTTCCGGCACTCCCGTGCCTTATCGTCGAGGTAGAGTTCGAGGGCGCGCTCCGGCTCAATTGATTCGAGATCGGGACTGACCTCGTCGAGTAACTCCTGGAGGGCTTTCGTCATCCGCTCGTCGACCGGTAGTTCCGAGGGGTCGATCGATCCGGACATCAGTACAACTCCTCCACGAACGCCGCGAGCGAGTCGTCAGGATAGAACGCTCGAATTCTGTCGGGGTTGGTCTCGATATAGTGCGATATCGCTCTTCGAACGCCGCTGCAGTCGTGACGTCATGATCGTCGACGACCTGTTCAAGGAGGGCTGCTTTCTCTGCTGGCAGGCGGGTTGCGACCGCCTTTGTCCTATCAGGGGACATGGCCGCCCAGTACAGGACCTAGTATATAACTTGTCCAATTAATTGGGATTGGGGTGAGGTCTCCGGCTGAAATCGCAAGACGGAGTGAGTATATTGGGGTGAAATTGGGGTGACGAGAAGGGTGGAGAAAATCGATAGACGGGATTGGGGGAATTGGCGTCGATAATCTTGGTTTCGGTAATCAACGCACTAGAACTTTGCGAGAAGTTGCAGAGATGTGCCACCGAGATCACTGCGGAAACGTCCCTCATAATCTCGAGGAGTTAAAACGTCCTTGGCGTGTTGGGCCATATTCTGCTCGTGCCTGTCTTGTATTTGCATTCGGTGATCCACTGGCCCTTGTTGATTCGAATATCGCACGGATCATCGAGCGTGTTGTTGATTACAATATGCCTACTCAACCTCACAAGAGCGACCAAGTGTACAAACTGATGGAATGTCTTGTCCCGACCGATTCCGATCTTGCCCGAGCGTTTAATCTTGCACTGATCGATCTGGGTGCGATCATATGTACCACTTCTCGGCCAGAGTGTGAACTATGTCCGTTGAACAGCTGCTGCATCTATTTTGCAGAAAGAAAAAGCGAAGAACAGGTGTAGAATCAGATCCATCGTGGTACTTTATGATGGGCCAATGATGCTAATAGACTATGTCCCGATCGTTTGAGGTTGGTACGGAATACAGGGATAACGGTGTAAAATACAAGACGGAGTCCGGAGATCAGTTTCAATCGTGGCTGACTGAACCAGTCCCGCAGGGGGAACCCGCCTTTATTCCGATGAAGGCCATGAAGCCCCTCCGGACCTATTCTGACTCAAGCAAAATCGGAGATTAGCGGCCTTCATCCTTGTATCAGATAACAGGGACAAGGTGTATCCAGACCAGCTAGAGCTCGACCAAGGAGAAATAAGATACTGGGGTGATGCGAAGCGACAAGAGCCTGACGAGGAGATTGCGATTGACGAATTTTACGGTAACAAGCATCTTCTGCCAGAAGGTGAAAAAGTCGAAGAAGAAAGGTTCGAACAGACAGCACCCATCTTATTTTTTCAAAAAGAGAGATCCGGCTATGTCCGGTTCCGCGGCCTCTGCGTACTTGAGAATGTGAGTCGGGACAAATACAAACAATCATTCGAGAATACTCAGGTCTGGACGCCGAACTATCTCTTTCATCTCGCCATCATGGATACCGACACTGTTCCTCTGGAATGGATTCATGGTCGAGTTGCGGAAGGGATCGATACTTATCATCCAGATGTTTGGGAGAAATGGAAGTTGACAGGCCAAATCGAGCGTCGCCGTAGAATTGGATCTGATATACAACCCGATAATACCGGACGAGAGAATGATTATAAGGGAACGATATACGAATACCAAGTCACTCAAATACAGGTCAGCGATGCCTTCCGGCGGAGGGCCTTTGAGTTATATGAAAACAAATGTGTTCTTACCGAAATCGAAGAAAGCCCGCTCGTAACACTGTCTCACATTGTACCAAGAAGTGACGAAATTGGATATGCAGAGGATATTACAAATGTCATGCTCCTGAACTGGACCCATCATGTTGCATTCGACAGCGGGATTTTTACCCTTGATACCGATCTACGTCTCCGAGTAAATCCCGCGTTCAAGGCCAACGACTCTTGGCTTCGACGAACTCTACTCGAAAGAGATGGAAAGAAGCTTGATCTTCCGGAAGACGTATACCTCTCGGAAGATCGGATACGTGAACGAAATGCTTCCATAGAGTGGTGGCCACTTTCAAAATGAGCTCTCTGTGATGGGTAGCTCAGTGGTCGTACCTTCTAATTCAATCATAGTGCATAGATTTGGTAGGAAGACATGATCGATAGTCACGAGCGGGTGACGCTTAGGAGTGAGTACGCGTCACTCAGAGATATTGCGGTGACCTTGTGTAATGTACGTAGAGAAAATAGAGAAGAGAATAATCTTCCATTACGACAAGTCGTCAGTCGATGATCTAAGGGTACCTTGAGTATATCATGACGTTTCTTACCGTAATTATAATAACAATGTAACGACAGTTTTAATCCGATTGACGGGTAGGGTTAACCCGAAGAGATCGCGAGCACTAGGAGCGTATTTTTTGTGCCCGTAGGCACACTCCCTAAAGGGAATATCCCACTGACTGAGACGAAACTTCTCGACGAGCGATTCTATCGGTTGTTCGAATACCCGTCAGCCTGTCAATCACCAACTCGCGCGACACGTTTCCAGAAAAAAGTACCACTTTTAATAGATTATCACAGCGTGGCCATTCCCGAGTCGCCTGCTATCTGAGAGTCAACTTAACCAAGTAAGCCTAGAGATGGATGTGAACTAAATATTTAGCTACCTGATATAGCCACCAAAATGGTTATATTCCTATCAGATGATTTAGCTCCTAGCGAACCGCATGACGACGCCGACCCCCGTTCGAACCGAAAACGAGCGCAAACGGTCGAATAGTGCGCTCCTTATAACCACCCCGACGCGGCCTATCGGATGGTGTGCGACATTATTTCGAGCGGGCGCGACGGGATTTGAACCCGCGGCATCTTGGTCCGGAACCAAGGACTCTGTCCACTGAGCTACGCGCCCTCACCCGGAGTACTGGCGGCGGTCGTTTAACCGTTGTGAACCGCGATCACTTCTCGACGGCCGGGGTCGGGCCGGCGGACTCCTCGATCACCGACTCCTTCCACGTCCCGCGCAGGAACCACGTCCCGGCGAGCACCGCCCCGACGATGTGACCCATCGTCATCCCGACCCAGATTCCCGTCGCGCCCCACCCGGCGGTGAAGGCGAGCAGGTAGACGGCCGGAACCCGCACGCCCCAGAGGTTGAGCCACGACAGCGCCATCGCGGTCTTCGTGTTTCCCGCGCCGCGAAACGCGCCCAGCACGACCTGCATCACGCCGATGAACGCGAACTCCGCGGCGCGGATCCGCAGGTAGTCGGTCGCGAGCGCGATCGTCTCGGCCGCGCCGGGCACGTCGGAGCCGAGGAAGACGGCGTTGATCGGGCGGGCGAAGACCACCGCGACGGCGGCGACGCCGATCATCACCCCGCCGCCGACGCCCGCCGCGAGCCGAACCGCCCGCTCGGCGCGCTCGGGCTTCTCGGCCCCGAGGTTCTGGCCGACGATCGTCTCGGTGGCCTTCGAGAGCCCGAGCGCGGGCAGGAAGACCAGCGAGATGAGGCGATTCCCGAGCCCGTAGGCGGCCACGACGGGCGGGGCGAACGAGACAACCATCGCGGTCAGGACCACGAGCGCCAGCGCGTTCGCCGACTGTTCGAGCGAGGTCGGCACCCCCAGTCGGGTGATCTCCCAGACGTTCGCGGGGTCCAACCGGAGGTGTTCGAGTCGAACGTCGGGACCGGAGGGGGTCCGAAAGAGGACGTAGAACGCGAGGAGGCTCGCGACGCCGCGCGAGAACACCGTCGCGACGGCCGCCCCCTCGATGCCGTAGCCCGAAAATCCGGTCAGCGAGAACAGCAGGGCCTCGGCGGAGGACAGCGAGAGCCACGCGAACAGGGGGTTGCCGTCGAACCCGAAGATCAGGAAGGGGTCGAGGGCGACGTTGAGGACGACGCTGACGAACATGAGCCGCATCGGGAGCCGGGTGTCGCCCGACCCGCGCATCAGCGCCTCGAAGACGTAGAACCCGAACAGGAAGGGCAGGCCGAGAAAGAACACCCGCATGTAGTCGGCCGCGAGCGGGATCACCCGCGCGGTAGTTTGGGGATCGCTCGGGAGCAGGGAGAGGGCGGGATCGGTGTAGAAGTACCCGAGAACACCCAGCACGGTCGCGAGCAGGCCGACGAACGCGAGCGTCTGGCCGGCGAACAGCCCCGCCGAGGCGTCGCTTTCGGCGCCGGTGTACTGGGCGACGAGGATGCTCCCGGCGGTGGTGAAGCCGGCGGCGATGGCGATCAACAGGAAGACCAGCGGAAAGGCGAGGCTGATCGCGCCGACGGCGTCCGCCGACAGCTGGCCGAGCCAGAGGGTATCGGCGAGGTTGTAGGCGACCTGGAGCACCTGAAAGACGACGATTGGCCAGGCCAGCCGGACCATTGGGCGGATCAGCCCGCCGCTGGTGAGTGAACTCGACGAGTCTGCCACTGCGTTTCGAAACGAAGGGGAGCGCTAAGTAGACTCTGGAATCGGTCAGGGCGTCTCGTTGGTCTCGATGGAGAACTCCCCGCGGGGGTAGGCGACGCAGGTCAGGGTGTAGCCCTCCTCGAGTTCGTTGTCGTCGAGCATCTGCTGGTTGTCGTGGACGACGTAGTCCTCGGAGGGGCCGTCGGTGATGCGCGCGCCACACGAGACGCACTGGCCCTGCCGGCACGCGTAGGGCAGGTCCCAGCCGTGGTCCTCGCCCTGATCGAGTATCGGCTCGTTGTTCGCGAGTTCGATCGTCTCGCCCTCCTTGACGAACTCGACCTCGTAGTACTCGATCTCGTCCTCGGGGATGTCGCCCGGTCCCGCGGCCTCCTCCGTGCCGCCCTCCTCGAGTTCGCCCTCGGCTTCGCCGCCGCCGGCGACGGCCGCGGCGGCCCCGCCGCCACCGCCGATCGCCCGGTTCATCGGCTCGGGGAAGTCGGTCTCGGGAACGGTCGCCGCACGCCGCTCGAGGACCTCCTCCACGATGTCGTCGGCGGCGGGTCGTTCGGTGCCCTTCGCGAAGTGGAGCGCGACCACCACGAGCGTCAGAAAGGCTCCGATCGAGAAGGCGAATACGTCTACCATATGCGCGGGGCTACGGAGGGATGGGTTAAGGATATTGTGATCCAGCCGGGCTACTCGACGAACCGCACGAGGACGGCGCTGGCGAGAAAACACCCGACCAGTCCGGCGTAGGCCGCCCGGTAGCTCGCGTAGTCGGCGACGAGACCGGTGTACAGCGGGCCGAGGCTGCCGACGCCGAAGAAGACCGCCCGACTCAGCCCGTAGTCGCCGCCGAGCGAGTCGGGGGCGAGGCGAGCCATCAGGTACGCGTTCATCACGGGCCAGAAGCTCATCAGCCCGACGGCGAAGAGGCCGATCCCCGCCGCCACGACCAACGGATCCTGGCCGACGACGAGTGCCGAGAGGCCGACCGCGCCGATCAGGGGGGCGCTCGCGCCCACGCGACGGTGGCCGAACCGATCGCCGAGGCCGCCGATCGTCGGGCCGATGGCGAGGCCCACGAGAAAGACGGCCACGAACGCGCCGTTGGCCGCGGCCGGCGAGAGCCCCTTCGAGAGCCGCAGAAACGTCGGCAGGAAGCCGACGGAGGCCTGCCAGACGAGCATGTACAGGCAGAACAGCGCCAGCAGGCGGCGGACCTCCGCGGAGTCGAACAGCCGGCTCGCCGTCCGCCGGCCGTCGAGGCGTGCCAGCGAGAACACGTAGGGCTCCCCGCCCCAGCGGTGGAGGGACGCGCCGACGAGCGCGAGCGCACCGACGACGGGGAGGAAGGCGACGCGCCAACTCGCGATCGCGGTGGCCGCGACCGCCAGCCCGCCGGCGAGCGCGCTGCCGAAGCTGTAGGCGGAGGCGATGACGCCGAGCGCCCGGCCGCGCCGGCTCCCGAACGACTCGAAGACCAGCGCCATGTTCGTCGGTTCGTACAGCCCCACGCCGACGCCGACGACCGCCAGCCCGACGAGGAAGGCGAGGAACGTCGGGGCGCTCGCCACGACGAGGAAGCCGACCACGAGCACCGCGATGCTCGAGACGAGCACCGTCTTTCGCGAGAGCAGGTCGGACGAGCGCCCGCCGGGGTACATCGCGAGGGCGGCACACGCCCACATCAGCGTCAGCCCCCCGCCCGCGGTCGAGGGGGCGATGTCGAACTCCGCGATGATCGCGGGGAGCGCGGGCGCGACCACCAGCTGGCCGGCCAGCAGCGTCACGACGCCGGCCGAGAGGACCGAGAGCAGCCGACCGTGGCCGCCGACGAACGGTCTGGAGGGCGAATCGTTCACGTCCGAGGGGTGTGATATGAAGGGGTTTCGGCGTTTCGTTCGGGAAACGGCTATGGCGGTTCTCGGCGAACCCCGCGTATGAAGGTAGAGATCCTGCTGTACGAGGGGTTCGACGAACTCGACGCGATCGGCCCCTACGAGGTCTTTCGAACCGCGGCCGAGGCCGGCGGCGACCTCTCGGCCTCGCTCGTCACCCCCGACCCCGCGGAGCGGGTCACGGCGAGCCACGGCCTGCGGGTCGAACCCGACGGCGTTCTCGGCGAACCCGACCTGCTCGTGGTGCCCGGCGGCGGGTGGAGTTCCAGAAACGAGCGCGGAACGTGGGGCGAGTACGAGCGAAACGACCTCCCGCCGCTGATCGCCGAGCGATACGACCGGGGGGCGACCGTCGCCTCGGTCTGTACCGGCGCGATGCTGCTCGAACGGGCGGGACTGCTCGACGGACGGCCTGCGATCACGCACGCGAGCGCGCTGGGCGACCTGCGCGAGACGGACGCCGAAGTGATCGGGACTACCGATGGGACCGTGCCCCGCGTCGTGGACGGCGAGGAACGCGGTTCCTCTGGCCGCACGAGCGAGGCGATGCCTCGCGTCGTCGACGACGGCGACGTACTGACGGCGGGCGGCGTCACCTCGGGGATCGATCTGGCGCTGTGGCTCGTCGAACGGGAGATCGGCGAGGAACTCGCCGGAACGGTGGCGACGACCCTGGAGTACGAGCGCGGCGAGGTCTACCGTGCGTAGCTACTTCTCGCGTCGAGCGACCTCGTGGCGACCGAAGCCGTAGCGGAGCCGGTTCGCCAATCGTCGGGAGAACCGCCCTTCCTCGGGGGCGCGCGAGCCGAACCGCTCCGAGAGCGCCTGGTAGATCAACGGGAGCGCGATCTCCTGTTCGAGGGCCTCCTGAACGGTCCACGTGCCGGTCGAGCCGCCGGCGACGTAGTCGTCGACATCGCCCAGGTCCGTCCCTTCCTCTCGGAAGGCCTCCTCGCAGAGTTCGAGCAACCACGACCGGATCACCGCGCCGTTGTTCCAGGTCCGGGCGACGGCTTCGAGGTCGAGGTCGTAGCGACCCTCGTGGAGCAGTTCGAACCCTTCCCCATACGCCTGCATGAGCGCGTACTCGACGCCGTTGTGGACCATCTTCACGTAGTGGCCCGACCCGGCGGGCCCCATCCGGTCGTGGCCCGCCGGCCCGGTGGCGACGGCATCGAACGCCGGGACGAGGTCGTCGTAGGCCCACTCGGGCCCGCCGACCATCAGCGAGAAGCCCGCATCGGCGCTCGCGGGCCCGCCGGAGGTCCCGCAGTCGAGATAGGCCGCGTCGGTCGCTTCGGCGCGTTCGACCGAGCGCTGGAAGTGCGAGTTGCCCCCGTCGACGACGACGTCGTCGTTCCCGAGGTGGGGATCCAGATCGGCGAGGGTGGTGTCGACGGCCGCGCCCGCCGGGACCATGAGCCAGATCCGCTTTTCGTCGCCCAGTTTTCCCGCGAGATCCTCGACCGAGTCGGCGGGGGTAACTCCCGCCTCGGCGGCGCGCTCGACCGCCTCGCTGTCGAGGTCGTAAGCCACCACGTCGTGGCCTCCCTCGAGGAGGCGGTCCGCGACGATCAGCCCCATCCGTCCGAGTCCGACGACGCCCAGTTGCATGGTGGGTCGTCGAGAGGGCGCGGGCATACCGGTTGCGGTTCGACGGGGCGATCGGGACGCGAAGCTTTATCAAAACCCGGTCGCTCCGTTCGAGTATGAGCGTGGCGTCGTCGGTAGTACGTCGGTAGTTCTCGCTTCGACAACGCAATCCACTTACGCTCACTGGAGAGACTCACGACATGGACGACAGTTACGACCCCGGCGCGATCGAGGCGCGCTGGCGCGAGCGCTGGGCAGACGAGGACGTGTATCGCTACGAGGGGGACGAGGAGCGACCCGACTACGTCATCGACACGCCCCCGCCGTACCCGACGGGCAACCTCCACATCGGCAACGCCCTTGGCTGGTGTTACATGGACTTCGCCGCCCGCTTTCACCGTCTGCAGGGCGAGGACGTGCTCTACCCGCAGGGCTGGGACTGTCACGGTTTACCTACTGAAGTGAAAGTCGAGGAGAACCACGGCATCCACCGCACCGACGTCTCCCGCGAGGAGTTCCGCGAACTGTGTGTCGAACACACGGAATCCCAGATCGACGCGATGAAGGAGACGATGGGCCTTCTGGGATTTTCCCAGGACTGGGACCACGAGTTCCGCACGATGGACCCCGCCTACTGGGGCAAGACCCAGCGCTCGTTCGTCGAGATGCATGCGAGCGAGTACGTCTACCGCGACGAACACCCGGTCAACTGGTGTCCGCGCTGCGAGACGGCGATCGCGGACGCCGAGGTCGAAAACGAGGACCGGACGGGGACCCTCTTTACGATCCGCTTTGCGGGCGTCGAGAACGACCCGATCGAGATCGCGACCACGCGCCCCGAACTGCTCGCGGCCTGCGTCGCGGTCGCGGTCGACCCCGACGACGACCGATTCGAGGACCGGGTCGGCGAGACGTTCGAGGTGCCGATCTTCGGCCAGGAGGTCGACCTCATCGCCGACGAGGACGTCGACTCGGAGTTCGGGACCGGCGCGGTGATGATCTGTACGTTCGGCGACAAACAGGACGTGAACTGGTGGGCGGAGTACGACCTCCCTCTCAGAACCGTGTTGACCGAGGACGGCCGGCTGAACGAGCGCGCCGGCGAGTTCGAGGGGCTGACCGTCGACGAGGCCAAAGACAGGATCGCCTCGGCGCTCCAGAAAAGCGGGAACCTCCAGGACGAGGAGCCGGTCGAGCAGTCGGTGGGGACCTGCTGGCGGTGTGATACGCCCATCGAGATCCTCTCGAAGGAGCAGTGGTTCATCCGCGTGGATGGGGAGGAGATCCTCGAGAAAGCTCGGGAGGTTGAGTGGATCCCCGAGCACATGTATTCTCGGCTCCGGGAGTGGACCGAGGGAATGGAGTGGGACTGGGTGATCAGCCGCCAGCGCGTCTTCGCCACCCCGATCCCGGCGTGGTTCTGCGGGGAGTGTGAGTACGTCCACGTCGCGAGCGTCGAGGACCTGCCGGTCAAACCCACGAGCGAGTCGCCCGAGACGGCGTGTCCGGAGTGCGGTGCCGAGGACTGGCGCGGCGAAACTGATGTAATGGACACGTGGATGGACTCCTCGATCTCGGCGCTGCACGTCGCGGGCTGGCCCGACGAGGAGTTCTCGCCCGTCCAGTTGCGCGAGCAGGGCCACGACATCATCCGGACGTGGGCCTTTTACACCATCCTCCGGACCGCCGCCCTCGAGGACGAGATCCCGTGGGAGCAGGCGCTGATCAACGGGATGGTCTTCGGCGAGGACGGCCACAAGATGTCGAAGTCGCGGGGCAACTTCGTCCAGCCCGAGGAGGTCGTCGAGGACCACGGCGCCGACGCGTTCCGACAGGCGATCGCGCTCGGCGGCCAGCCGGGAAGCGACATCCAGTTCCAGTCGAAGGAGGTCACGAGCGCCTCCCGATTCCTCACCAAGCTCTGGAACATCAGTCGGTTCGCGGACAACCACCTCGACGAGCGCACGCCCGAGGTTGACGCGCCCGCGTACCGCGACGCCGACCGGTGGATCCTCACCGAACTCGATTCGGTGCTGCGGGAGGTCGAACGCGACATGGAGGCGTATCGGTTCGACGCCGCCCTCAGGGGGATCAGGGAGTTCGTCTGGCACGACCTCGCCGACGACTACCTCGAACTGATCAAGGGTCGGCTCTACGAGGGCCGTCCGGGCGAGCGAAACGCCGCCCGCCACGCGCTGTACGTCGCGCTGTCGGCCTCGCTGCGGATGCTCGCGCCGTTCTCGCCGTTCTTCACCGAGGAGATCTACCGGGAACTTCCGGGCACCGAGGGGAGCATCCACGTCGCCGACTGGCCCGCGGTCGACGTCGACTGGGATCCCGAGGAGGCCATCAGGGAGGGAAAACTCATCGCCGACGTCGCGAGCACGATCCGCGGGTGGAAGTCGGAGTCGGGGCTGGCGCTCAACGCCGACCTCGATCGGGTCGAACTCTACGCCGACGACATCGAAGGGCTCGACACCTACGACCTGAGCGGGACGGTCAACGCCCCCGTCTACATCGAGGCGGGCCGGCCGGACGTCGAACTCGTCCCCGTCGAGGTCGACCCCGACCGGAGCGTCATCGGCCCCGAGTTCCGCGACCGGGCGGGCGCGGTGCTGGGCGCGCTCTCGGAGGCCGACCCCGCCGTCGTCAAGGCTCAAAAGGAGACCGGCGAGATCGAACTCGAGGTAGAGGGAGAGACCGTCACGCTCGCGCCCGAGGCCGTCTCCGTGCGCGAGGAGCACCGCGCCGGAAGCGGCGAGGAGGTCGCGGTGCTCGAAACCGAGCGGGCGACCGTGCTCGTCTTCCCCTGAGTCGCGACGCTCGCGGGGACCCGTTTCGGACCGGGCACGGTCGATCGCCTCCTAAAGCCATAGCGTCTGCAACCCCGCCGTTTACCGATCGAGTCGTCGTACCCCGGAGTGCAATGCCCGTCAAAAATCTCGCACAGGAGGACGTCGTAACGGTCGAGCGGGACACCGAGGTATCCGAGATCGCTCGAACCATGGACGACGAGCGGGTCGGTTCGGTCGTCGTCGTCGAGGACGACGAACCGGTGGGGATCGTCACCGACCGGACGATCGGGCTGTCCGTCGGGCAGGAGGACGATCCGGCGAGCCAGACCGCCGAGGACCTGATGAGCGAGGACCCCGAGACCGTCGAGGCGGACACCGAGGCCTACGATCTCGCCGTGCGGTTCGGCGAGGCGAAGGTGCGGCGGCTCCCGGTCGTCGACGACGGGGGGAAGCTAGCGGGGATCGTCTCGCTCGACGACCTGATCGCGACGAGCGCCGAACAGTTGGAGGAGGCCGCGAAGGTCATCGAGGCCCAGTCGCCGGGCTACTCGCCGGACGAGCGATAGCCCGCCGACCGCCGCGCTTTTCCCGCCATCGCCCGCTTTCCCGGCATGGACCGACGAGTTCACGACCACGCCGAGGTGCTGGTCGACTGGAGCGCGCGCGTCGAGGCGGGCGACGACGTGGTCGTCTCCGTGGCGGAGGGCGCCCACGGCCTAGCGGTGGCCGTCGCAGAGAAGTTGGGAGAGCGCGGCGCGAACCCCCTCGTGACCTACGACTCCGACGAGGTGAGCCGGGCGTATCTCGCCGCCCACGACGGGGAGTTCAGCACGGGAGAGCACGAACTCGCGATGGTCGAGAACGCGGACGTCTACCTCCGGCTCGGCGGCGGGCGAAACACCAGCGCGCTCGCGGACGTGCCCGGCGAGGCTCGCCAGGCCCACAGTAGGGCGACCGCGCCGCTCCGGGAGGCCCGCATGGAAACCGACTGGGTTTCGACCGTCCACCCCACCCGCTCGCTCGCCCAGCAGGCGGGGATGGCCTACGAGGAGTACCGGGAGTTCGTCTACGACGCCGTTCTCAGGGACTGGGAGTCGCTCGCCGGGGAGATGGCCGAGATGAAAGAGGTCCTCGACGCGGGCAGCGAGGTCCGCATCGAGAGGGAGCGGACGGATCTGGCGATGTCGATCGAAAACCGGACGGCGGTCAACTCCGCCGCGTCCGTCAGGTACGACTCGCACAACCTGCCCTCGGGCGAGGTGTTCACCGCGCCCCACGCGACGGAGGGCGAGGTCCTCTTCGACGTTCCGATAACGGTCAACGGTAAGCGCCTGCGGGACGTCTCGTTGACCTTCGAGAACGGCGAGGTCGTCGACTTCTCGGCGGAAGCCAACGAGGACGAACTCGAAACGGTCCTCGACACCGACGAGGGCGCGCGCCGTCTCGGGGAGCTAGGGATCGGCATGAACCGCGGGATCGACCGCTTCACCGACAACGTCCTCTTCGACGAGAAGATGGGCGATACCGTGCATCTGGCCCTCGGGCGGGCCTACGACGCCTGTCTGCCCGAGGGCGAGGCGGGCAACCAGTCGGCGGTCCACGTCGACCTGATCACCGACATGAGCGACGGAGTGATGGAAGTCGACGGCGAGGTCGTTCAGAGAAACGGGGTGTTCCGCTGGGAGGACGGGTTCGAGGGATGACGGCCAACGGGTGAAAACGGGCTTGCGATCGCCGACCACAGTCAAACGGGGTCACGACGTCTCGTCGCGCACATGGCACACGAGTTCACCGACGAGGACCGCGACAAGCCAGTGAGAGTCGTCGACGGCGAGCGAGTCGGAACCGTCTCGGACGTCCGGGACGGCCGGGCGAGCGTCGAGGAGGACGAGGGGATCACCGACGCGATCAAGGAGAAACTCGGCTGGGACGACGACGACGGCTCCCACGAACTGGGCGACGCGGCGATCGAGCGCGTCGACGACGACGGGGTCTGGATCCGCCAGATCTGAGAGGGATCATCGTAGCCAACGGGATGGCGTTTTCAGGCCACAGCGCCTACTGCGGTCGCTTACCGGGCAGACGGTCGATGGGTCTCTACGATAATCTCCATGAATCAGAGGAGGAGTCCACCGACGATCACGTCCTCCAGCAGGAACATCAGGCCGACCCCGAGCGCGAACGTCGCGGCGTTGAGCCGCGTCAGAACCCGCCCGGCGTCCTCCCGGACGAGCTGGGCGACCTCGAGGATCACCTGTGCGATCGCGCCGAGCGCGACGGCGAAGAAGACCGTCGCCACGATCGGGGAGACGAGGAGCGAACCGACCCAGCCCCCGACGATCACCGTCCCGCCCGCGAGGGTGCCCATGAGCGCGAAGTGGCGAATCGGCGGGGCCTCGGCGTCGCGGGCGACGGCGGCGATGATCGTCGGTCCCTCGGTGACGTTGTGCAGCAGGAAGCCGATCACCAGCAGCGTCAGGAGACCATCCTGCCCGAGCGCGAAGGCGCTGCCGATGGCCAGCCCCTCGCCGAGGCTGTGGAGTCCCAGCGCGACGGCGACCAGATACGCGACGTGCAGGCCGTCGCCCGACCCGCCCGCGGCGACGGTTCGACGTCGCCAGACGCCGACGGCGTACATCGCGAGGAAGGTGCCGAGGAAGGCCACGAGAGCAACGGCCTCGCCGAGATACGCGGTCTCGACGCTCGCGACGAACCCGAACAGTTCGGCGACGATTTCGACTCCGACGAACGTCAGGATCCCCGCCGAGAGCGCGAGCACCCCGTGGACCAGGTGACCGTCGAGGGTCCTGATGTAGGGGAACCAGAGCATCCCGATGACGACGGGGAGGACGCCGGCGAAGAAGCCGATCACCGAAAGCGACCAGAACACCTCGAGCGAACTCGCGTCGGCGATCGCCGCCCGATCCCCGAACGGCGAGGCGAGAAACAGCGTCCCGACCGCGCATGCGAGGACGACGACGGGCCCGACCGCGAGCAGCCACCGCGGCGGGTCGACCGCGGAGAGGTCAACCGATCCCATCAGTCGCCCTCCACCGAGTGACCTGAAGTTAGACGAATCATTTGCTCTGATTAGACGGGTCTAAAATAAATGCCTTACGAGAGGAATCGTCGGGCGAGTCTACGGGGCCGCTTCGGGGACCGGCGCCACCCGGACGTGTCGGGCGACGTCCTCGGGGAGCGAGACGGGCTCGCCCTCCTCCGGCCGGACGGTCACCATTCCGAAGGGGGCGACCTCCTCGATGGCGAGGGAGACGCCGGGGTTGACCCCGCGCTCCGAGAGGTACTCGAGGATCTCGGGGTCCCGGTCGTTCACCTCCCGTACCTCGACGGTCGTCCCCGCGTCGTACTCGGCGAGCGCGTCGCCGACGGGTTCGGCGGGCGGTTCGAGGTCCGCGTTCGGGATCGGCGCGCCGTGGGGGTCGACCGTCGGGTCCTCCAGCGTCGCGGCGACGCGCTCCTCGAAGGCCTCGCTGATGTGGTGTTCGAGCCTGTCGGCCTCGTCGTGGACCTCGCTCCACGCGAAGTCGAGGTGTTCGGTGAGGTAGGCCTCCAGCAGGCGGTGGTGGCGGATCACCTCGAGGGCGACGCGCTCGCCCTCCGGGGTGAGGCTGACGCCCTTGTACTTCTCGCGGTCGGCGAGCCCCCGTTCCTCGAGCTTCGAGAGCATGCTCGTCACGGTCGGCGGCGTCACGTCGAGGTGCTCCGCGATCGCCGAGGTCCGCACTCGCTCGCCATCCCCCTCGTGTTGGAGCTGGTAGATGGCCTTGAGGTAGTCCTCCATGACGGCGCTGAGCATCATCGACCGTATTAGACGCGCCGAAACCCTAAGTCTACCGCTGTCGAACCCTCGGCTGGGACTCCGCGTCCGGTCCCGACGAACGCCGTCGCTACGGCGGTGAGAACGTGACTGAGGGGAGTAAGCCCCCTTCTGTTCGGCCCGGCATTCGGCTGAGCGCCCGCGCCCGTGTCCCCGGATCACATCCGGGGGCGTACCGAGCCGTGCTCGGTAGCGTCCGGGCTACCATACGACGCTCTCGCGTCGGGGCGCGGGCTTGCACCGGCGAGGGTGGCCGTTCCATCCGTTCTCCCCCGTCGACGCTCGGTCGGTGACTCCCCGCCCTCTCGGGCCGGGTTCGCGGACCTCATCGCTCGGGGGGAGGGGTCTCGTTTCTGTTCCAGTGCCGGCGGTCTCCCGCCCCGGGCTTGCGCCCGGTCGCCTGCCCGGACGGTGGGGGGACTTTCCTCGTTTGCGTGCCCGCAGGGCACGACACGGTGGCCGGGCTCCCTCTGCCGGTTTTCCCTACTCGGTTGCGGGGGATAAGTCGTTCGCCCGAGGGTGTCAGACGCTCTGTCCCAAACAGAAGGCTTGAAGGCGGACACACCCCACATACGGGATATGTCCGAGGCCCAGACCGTACGCCTCAGTTACGAGGACGGCCTTCGAGCCGTCGAGCTGGCGCGCGAAGCGATCGAGTCCTACGTCCGTCACGGCCAGCGCGAACAGCCGGGCAGCATGCGCGAGGCGTTCTACCAGCGGACCGGGGCGCTGGTGCGCATCGAATCGACCCGCGGGCGGGGTAGCCTGCGGGGCTGTGCCGGGTCGTATCAGTCGAGCGATCAGTTGGGCCACGTCATCGTCGATTCCGCGATCGCCGCCGCCAGCGAGGACTCGTGTGGGTCGGAACTCAACGCCGCCGAACTCGGCAGCGTGGCGGTCTCGGCCTGCATCGTCCGCGAGGTCCTCCTCACCGACGACCCGCTCGCCGACCTCGAACTCGGCCGGCACGGGGTCGCGATCGACGCCGGCAACCGGGGCGGCTGGCTCTATCCGACGATCCCCGTCGAGAACGACTGGAGCGCCAACGAGTACCTCGATCGCACCTGCCGGAAGGCCGGGTTGGCGCCGACCGCCTGGCGGGACGACGACGCGATGGTCGTCCTCTTCGGCGGCGAGGTGTTCCGCGAGCGCGAACCCAACGGCTCGGTCGAGCACCTCTCGAACCTATAACACGTCCGCAGCGTCCTCTCGCAGCCGTTCTTCCGCCGCGCCGATGTCGAACTCGCGGACGATCTCGCCCTCGGCGATCAGCGGTTCCAACAGCGCCTCCCCGTCCGCACCCTCCCGATCCGCGAGGGCGACGTGGTGGCCGCCCTCGGCCGTCCTGTAGACCTCCTTGACGCCGGGGAGCTTTCCCCGCTTCGAGATCGCCTCGCCCTCGATCTCGACGATGTCGAGCGCGAAGTCGACGGGGTCGGCGCTCGTGATCGCGCCGCCGACGCCGAACCCCTCGGCGACGTCCCGGAGTTCGCGCAGGTCAGCGGGACCGAGGCCGCCCGAGGCGAAGATCCCCACGTCGTCGTAGCCCCGCGAGTCGAGGTGCCAGCGAAGCTCCTTGAGAATGTGCTCGAAATCGCCGCGCCGGGAGCCGGTGGTGTCGATGCGCACGCTGTCGAGGTCGTCGCCGAGCGCCTCGATCGCGCCGAGCACCTCCTCGATCTCGTCGGAGAAGGTGTCACAGAGCGCGATCCGGGGGACCGCGTCGGGGACCGCCTCGTCGAACGCCCTGAAGGCGTCGCCCTGATTGCCCCGGCCGTAACAGAGCAGCAGCGCGTGGGGCATCGTCCCGCCGGCCTCTCTCCCCAGAACCTCGCCGGCGGCCACGTGGGAGAAGCCGTCGAGGCCGGCGACCAGCGCCGCCCGCTCAACGGTCGGCGCGAGCATCGGGTGGAGGTGGCGCGCGCCGAAGGAGAGTACCTGCGAGTCGGGGGCCGCCCGCCGGACGTCCAGCGCCGCGCTGAGGAAGGCGCTGGCCTGCGAGAGGAACCCGAGGATGGAGGTCTCGAAGCGCGCGAACTCCAGGTAGGGCCCCTCGATCCGCACGACCGGCCCGCCGTCGAACAGCCGTCCCTCGCGGAGCGCGTGGACCGTGAGGTCACGCCCCGACAGCAGGTGGGCGACGTCCTTCACGCCGCCGAACGCCTCGAAGGTCCCCGTGGGAAACTGGTCTGCGGTCACCTCCGCGACGACGCGGGGGTTTTTATCCGCATACTCGAGCGTCGTCTCGGTCCGCAGGAAGTAGGCGTCGGTCGCGGTGCCCTCGCGGATCGCCTCCGGCGAGAGCGTCTCGAAGGGGTTGTCCATGTGCCGGATTCGGGGGGCGACCTCGAAAAAACCACGTGGTTCTCGGGAATCCGTGGCACTCGTTGGGGCAACCTGTTTTCTTTCTCAGGAGGTGCTTCTAACAAGTGTACAAGGAAACTCACATAGTATTATCTGAGGTTATATACCTCGTATTTATCCCTAGAGACACTGCGGCACTCCCTTATGTCCTCTACGGCTAAAACACTATGTTCGTATTTTCCAGATCAGCATGAATTTATAAGCCACGAACAAGATCTATGACATAAATGATTGAGATTAGCAATCTTGTTAAATACTCAATATCTACGATGTTATTTGTAATAATTGGGGGTGCTATTGGAAACACAATATCAGGAATTTTTGGATTTCCATATTGGCCAACTGTCTCAATATCTGTAGCAATTAGATTTGGATTAGGGATGAAATTGGTGACTGATAGAGATGTTGACAATTCGACTATCAGCAAGGAGAACGTGAGTACAGAAAATGAATCTGACGAAGAAAACATAGAATGGGAAGATAACAACAAATACATAGATATAGATTCTCAGTCAGATAGCGCTATTTCTGAGATGAATAAACGTCAGAACAGTAAGTATTCTATAGGAAAGTCAAATGAAGAAATTCTCAAAGAGCAAGTGGGCCGAATAAACGACTATGTTTCTGTTCTTGAGAATAACATAATACGGATATTGGACGAGCCTGGGCCGGATCCATATAGGACAATGTTATTGTACGTTATTGGCGCTAGGTATTCCTTCGCTGAAGGATATCGAGAGTCTCCAATAGTGTACAGTAATGAACTGAAATCACATTTCAGATACAACAATACTGATATTGACGTATTTATTAGGAGAGTTCCATCGACATTCTATACCTATAATGGGCCATTCCCTTCTTATAGTGAACTAGATGACTTTTCTTTCACGGTAGGAGTTTCAGATCTTGAAACAGCGATAAATTGGGCATTAGACGATGATCTTCCCGTAGGCCTTGATGTACGCTTGGATTTTGGTTATGCGAGGATGGCCCTTCAAAACGCACGAGAGAAGTGTGAGGAAATAGAAAAGCGCGAGGCGGAAGAATATTTTTCCACTAAATCAAATAGTTCTAGATCAAACACCTATGGTGGAGTGGAATATGAGATAAAAGAATCAATACACGATATTCGTGATTATCCTATCTTCAATGAAGATGATGTCGTGTGGAGAGACTTCATGAGGACAGCAGATACTGCTCTAAGAAATGTACAAAAGGAGTCTGTAGGTGGTATTTTACATTGCATAGACCGGATGAAAGTAAAGTAGATTCATTAGAATTCAGACATGAATCGTAGATATGTCTACAAATATCAATAAATGCTACACATTTAGTACAAATTATGTGTTGTGATCACGTGGTTAGCGCCGCCGAACCAGCAGGTACGCCGCCGCGACGAGCGCCGCGAGCGCCACGGCGATCCCGAGGCCGGGCAGGTCCTCCGCGTCCTCGCCCGATCCCCCGTCCGCGCTCCCATCGTTTCCGGGGGCGCCCTCGGTCGTTCCGGGCCGGGCGTCCGCGGAGACCGCGGTGAGGGCGGCGACGTCGGGCGCGTGGGTGATCGTCACCGTGTCGTTCTCCACGCTCACGTGGTACGCCCCGTCGTAGCCGCCCTCCTCGATGACGTAGGTGTCGCTCTCGACGCGTTCGGCCCCCCAGTAGGCGAGGAGGTCGTCGAAGCCGCCCGCGAAGGTCTCGGCGTCGGCGGGCGACTCGTACGCCAGCTTCCAGACGTAGCCCAGTTCGTCGCCGTTCTCGTAGACGTGCAGTCGGTCGCCGTCCCAGCCGGCGGCGTACTCGCTCCCGTAGTCGAACATACCGTAGGGAGGCGGCTCGTCGCCCTCGTAGGCGAACCAGTCGTCGGCGGGGACCACCCACTCCCGGCCGTTGCTGTCGTACAGCGGGTTGACGAACATCGTCGTGATCGCGCCCATTCCCAGCCGGTCGTGATCCGGCCCGCCCTCGGGGTCGAGGCGCTCCCAACCCTCGGACTGGGAGTCCTCGATGGACACCTCGCGGGGGTCGTCGTCCGGGTAGCGCTCGGGGACGACGACCTGTTCGGTGCTCCGGGGCGGGTCGTCGTACACGGCGTCGACGGCCTCCCAGCCGCCCGCCCCGTGGACCGCCTCGACGAACGCGGGGCCGGCGTCGTAGGGCAGGAAGTCGAGGATCAGGACGCCAAAGTTCGCGGGTCGTCCTGGCCCCTGCTCGCCGGGGTCCTCGTTGGAGTTCCCGCCGGGGGTGACGCACTCCCAGTCGGTCCCACAGCGCTCCTCGTAGCGCGTCTCGACGTAGACGGCGTCGCCCTCGATCAGCCCGAGTTGTCCCCCGGAGCCGTCCTGCGTTCGGGCGTCGTAGTTCGCGAGCCCCCAGCGCTGGTCCTGATAGGCGTGGACGAGTTCGTGTGCGAGGGTGAGCTCGTTCAGCCGGGGTTCGGCCTCGTTCGAGACGACGACGATCTCGCCCGTCGCGGGTTCGTAGAAGCCGGCGACCGCGGCGTCCATGTTCTCCGCCTGAACCGCGGTCGCGTCCTCGTCGTCGCCGACCAGGAACAGCGCCTGGTACTTGCCGTTCCGGAAGGCCGCGGCCTCCTCGCCCGGACCGCCGCGATCGGCCCGCTCGGAGCGGAACTCCTCGCGCGTGACGACGCGGACCGGCGGGCGCTCATCGAACTCGACCCCCCGCACCTCCTCGACGCGGACCATCGCCCGCGAGACGACCGCCTCGAGTTCCGCCTCGTCCAGCCCGTCCGAGGCGTCGACGTCGAGTTCCTCGTCGGCGTCGTACTGTCGCCAGTCGGCCCCCGACTCGGGCTGTGTCTGCGCCTCGACGGGCGTACTGGGGCCGATCGCGGCCGGTCCGACCCCGGAGAGGACGACCAGCACGACGAGCGAGAACACCGCGAGACGACGCATGGTCCACGGTAGGCGCGACCGGGGTAAAAAACGACCCGCCGACGTGCAGGGTTATTGTATTCGGAGGCCAAACTACGGGTATGCGCTTCGACCCGGAGACGACGGCGCTGGTCGTCGTCGACATGCAGAACGGCTTCTGTCACCCGGAGGGGAGCCTCCACGCGCCCGCGAGCGCGGACGTGATCGAGCCCGTCGGCGAGACCATCGAGACCGCACGCGAGGCCGGCGCGCGGATCGTCTACACGCGGGACGTCCACCCGCCCGAGCAGTTCGAGGACGCCCACTACTACGACGAGTTCGAGCGCTGGGGCGAACACGTCGTCGAGGGCTCGTGGGGGGCGGAGATCGTCGAGGAACTGGCCCCCGAGGAGGAGGACCACGTCGTCGAGAAACACACCTACGACGCGTTCTACAACACCGAGTTGGAGGGATGGCTGCGCGCCCGCGGGATCGACGACCTGCTCATCTGTGGCACCCTCGCCAACGTCTGCGTGTTCCACACCGCCGCCAGCGCCGGCCTGCGGGACTTCCGGCCCGTCGTGATCGAGGACGCGCTGGGCTACATCGAGGAGGGCCATCTGGAGTACGCCGTCGAGCACTCGGAATGGCTGTTCGGCGAGGCGACGACGAGAGGGGGGATCGAGTTCGAGGCGTGATCGAGTTCGAGCGCGACGCCTACGACGCGGTCGTCCGACACGCCCGCGAGGGGGCCCCCAACGAGGTCTGTGGCGTTCTCGGCGGCGAGTGCGGCGGGGGGCGCTCTCGCGTGCGGACGGTTCGTCGGGCGGAGAACGCCGCCGAGGATCCCGAAACGCGCTACGCCATCGACCCCGCGGAGGCGATCGAACTGATCGAAAGGATCGAAGAAGGAGAGGACCTCGTGGGGTTCTATCACTCGCACCCGGCGGGGCCGACCGGGCCGAGCGAGACCGACGCCGAGCGGGCGGCGTGGCCGGGAAAGAGCTACGTGATCGTCGCGCTCGACGGCGAGCCGTTCGTCGGCGCGTGGCGCTGGAACGGCGAGGCCGGGTTCGAGGGCGAGACCGTCCGTGTGATCCCACGGGAGCGATAGCCTAACGGGGCTCGATCCCGGAGGACATCCATGGTCGAGGAACTCACCCCCGAGGAGGTAAAGGAGAAGGTTGAGAACGAGGAGGTTCGCGTCGTCGACATCCGACCCGAACGCGAGTTCGAGCGGGGGCACATCCCCGGCGCGATCAACGTCCCGATGAACCGACTCCCGAGCGAGATCGACCAGCACGACTGGGACGGGGAGGTCGTCGTCGCCTGCCCGATCGGCAAGAGCTCCGTGCAGGCCGCGAAACTCATCGGGAGCTACGAGGGCGTCGAGGACGCCGAGCGGGTCGCGAGCATGGAAGGGGGCTACGACGCCTGGGAGTACGACCTCGAGAGCGGCGAGAGCGAGGCCTGAGAGGGTTCAGTCGCCGCGAAACAGCCGGTAGGCACCCTGTCCGGTGGCCACCGGCCGCGTGCCCTCTTCGGTCTCGCTCTCGACCGTGATCTCGCTGACGCCCACGGACCCACCGGCGCGGACGACCTCGGCGGTGGCGGTGAGGTCGTTCGTGGCGCGCTGGAGGTAGTTGACGTTGAGGTTGATCGTCGCCACGCCGCCCTCGAAGGGCTCGTCGAGGGTGGTTCGAAGCGCCAGCCCGCCCGCGGTGTCGATCAGGGTCGCGGCGACCCCGCCGTGGATCTCCGGGCGACCCTCGCTCCCGCCAGGGTGGGTGTTGGTGAGCTTGTCGTCGTAGGGGACCGACATGACGATCCGGCCCCGTTCGAGCGAGGCGACGCGGGTACCGAGCCACGAGAGGAAGTCGTGGTGGTCGTCGATGTACGCCTGGAGGAACGAGCCGTCGTCGACGGGGAACTGATCCGCCATGATCGAACGTGGACGGGCGGCGGTTTGTACGCACCGGTCCGGGCGGCGGCCGGCTACCGGGTCGCCGGATGGCGAGAAAAGGACGGCTACGACCTGACCGTGGTCGGATCGAACTCGAGGAGCCGGACGTCGCAGCCCGAACACCCCACCCCGAGGACCGTCCGGGAACGACAGCACGACTCGACGGTTCGCTTGCTCGCCGTTATCGGCCCGTCGCAGGCCGGACAGCGGTCGAGGAAGACGCGCAGGCCCCGAAGGACGGTACTCCGCTCTGGAGCGGACATCGTCCGCCACCCCTCGGACCGCTCGTGGAGTTCGGCGGCCGCCGCTGCGTCTGCGAGGGCGACGGCGAGCGACTCCCACCGGCCGACTCGCTCTCCGTCGACCGCCACGGTGAACGCGTCGCCGTATCGGATCACGGTGGGCTCTTCGGACGGACTCACGAACGATCGCGCTAGCTCCCGCGGCGAGTCTGCCGTCCCGCGGAGGCGCTCGATTCGGCGGAGCCACGCCGCGCGGAACCCGTCGGTCAAACGGTGATCGTCGCCCGACTCGCACTCCTCTATCGCATCGGCTGCAAGCAGTACGACCTCGGGATCGATCGAAACGCCCGGCACCACCGCTCCGTCGTCCGCTATCGACGTCGTGCCCTTTTCGAACCGTTGGAGCAGCCAGTCGGGGAAGTACCGCTTCGTGAGGCGGGGCGTCTCCGGAACCAGGTAGCCCCGAGCGTAGATCAGCCCGAGGAACACCGGGAGCGTACCGACCCCGAGCAGCGGCGAGGCGAGGGCGAGGAGGGCGCTCGCGGCGACAGCCATGAGGACGTTCGCGACGGTACAGAGGGTACAGCGGTTCTCCCCGGTGTACTCGGGCTTTCGGATCGGGTCGATGTGTGTGGTGAAATGGGTCATTGGATCTGTCTTCGAAAATACCGAGAACGGTAGAGCTACCGTCCCGCAGCGCGCCCGTCGTCTCGAAATCGGAAGTCACGCGAGTCAGCGCGTCGTCATTTGCACTCGAAAGTGACGTGGCTGATCGCGTTGACGACCGACTTGCCCCGGGGATTCGTGATCTCGATCCCGTAGATCGAGCCGCCGGTGGTGACGTCCTGCTTCTCGTCGGCGTTGCCCGCCTTGACGCTTGCCACGAGGTCGAACTCGCAGTCCTCCTGCGTGCTCAGGACGCGGACCTCCTTGGGGTCGGTGGGGTCGCCCACGACCTCCAGGGTCAGTCCGTACTCCTCGGGGGTCGACCCGTCCTCGGCGAGGAACGCGCCGTCCTCGAACTCGAACTTGACGCCGTCGAGCCCCTCGGGGCACTCACAGCCCGGTTCCGCCTCACAGATGAGGACGTGAACGTGGCTGACGTCCTGTCCGCTCTCCGTGCTGACCCGGTCGCCGGGGTTCTCGAAGACGTAGCAGTTCCGAGCCGACTTGAGGGCGATCGCCCTGACGCCGTCCCCGCTGATGAGGACGGCCGACGGGTCGTCGGGATCGAGCGAGAGGCTCACACCGTCCTCGTCGATCGACAGCGTCCCGTCTTCCACGTCGATGTGGTTGTAGTCGGTACACCCCGGATTCGCCTCCATGATCTCTACGTACTCGGGACACGGGTTCTGTTCGTTGTGGTAGGCCGCCGCCGACCCGGCGAACGCGCCGCCCGCGACCGCCGTCACACCGACCGCCTTCAGGACGTTCCGGCGGGTGATCCCGAAGTCCGCCAGGTTGCCGTGCTCCTCGGATAGTTGATACTGTTTCATGAGTTGTGCCTCTCGAAGCCGATCCGATTGCTGCTACCCCCCGGTAGCCCCCTCGTATCGCTTCCAGTAGGGAGGACGCGGGGTAACGTCATAGCCATAGGACCTGACGGGTCAGGGTTGACTCATGTCAGCGGTCGTACTCGGACCCGCCGAGCGTGTTCCTGACGAGGTTCGCGGTCCCCCGGCGGAGTCGCTCGGTCACCGACTGTTTCGAGATCCCCAACCGGACGGCGAGGTCGGCGGTACCGGTCTCGCGCGGGATGGCGTAGTAGCCCCGTTCGACCGCGAGCAAGAGCGCCTCGCGCTGACGGGCGGTCACGCCGTATCCGGACCCGACATCGGGCCGGGTCGCGGAGAACACCGTCTCCACCTCGAAGTCGATTCCCTCCCCCTCGCAGTGGCGTCGGAACCCCGCGAGGTACTCCCGGGTGGGGAACCGAACGGAGAACAGCCACGATCCGTCTGCCCCCACCGCACGCAGGACGTGCGCGTTGGCCGCGGCGATCCCACGGAACAGGCGGTCGGACTCGATGTCCCACTCGAGCGCGATCAGGGAGCGATCCTCGAACGACTCCACTTCCGCGACCGCCGTCACCCCCGGGTAGTCCCGGACGGCGGCGATAAACCGTGCGCGGTCGGGCGTGACCACCCAGAGGAGCGAAACCGCCCGGCCACCGCTGGGGACCAGCGATTCGAGTTCGACGGTCGTCCCCTCCCCCGTCGGTATCATCCCCCCGAGTTCGAACGCGTCCGCCGGAACGTAAAAACGAACGATGACGACCATTATCACGGTACGTAACCGCATACCGCCACATAACTCGGTCGGTGGGAGTCGACCGGGGCGCGGAGGATGCAACCGTCACGGGGCGATGGCCGCGCTCATCCGAGTCACTCGGCGTCGACGGGACGGATGGAGACCTCGATCCGCTCGCCGATCGCGAAGTCGTGGCCCGGACGGACGAGCTTCGCGCCCAGCGTCTCGCGCCCGGCGAAAAGCGAGATCCCCGTGATCGGTTCGCCGTTCGCACACACCTCGATGGGGTCCCACTCGACGTCGTGCCCCGTCGCGGTGCCGACGCGCTCGCCCAGCACCGAGAGCGGTCCCGACGCCCCCGCGAACGCCCCGCCCCCCGCGTAGTGGGGGAGGCCGCCGTCGAGCGCCGTCCCGCCCGTGTCGTCGGCGATCCCCGCGAAGCGCTCGCCGGGTTCGGGGTGGGCGGGCGAGTCGAGGACGACGAACGTCTCGCCGACCGCGTTGACGCGCCCGGTGCCGTCCCACGCGACCGGTGTCACGTCGCAGTCGAGTTCGACGGGAGCCGATCCGGAGGCCCGATACGGGTTCGCGTCGGGCGCGCGGAATCCCAGGTGGATGTGGTCGTCGACCCACGGCGCGAAAAAGCCCGCCCTGATCGTGGTCCCGAGCGGATCGCCGATTTCGACGTCGTCGCCCGGCGAGACGGCGGGATCGACGTGGAGGATCCGGGCGACGTACTCCCCGCAGTCCACCAGAATCAGGTGGTCGTGTTCGGGCGAGTAGGGTTTCGGCGGCGCGCGCACGGTCCGGACGTCGAGGACCTCGCCCGCGACGGGACTCGGCGCGCCCTCGCTCGGATAGAGGTCGATCGCGCGGCCCCGGTCGTGGGCGGGGTACGGCGAGTTATAGAGGGAAAACCGGGGGTAGCGCGCGAGGAGCGCTCCGGGAAGGGTGACGGCCATGACCGGGGGTTCGGGCGCGGGGGTTTAGCCTCGTCGGCTCCAACCCGCCCCATGCGCGTGCTCCGGGGGCGGGCGGCGTCGATCGAGGCCGACCGGCAGGTGACGGCGGGGATGCTCGATACGGCGGGCGAGGAGCGCGAACCCGCGGTTCGGGTCTGGACCCCCCACAGACAACTCGCGTTTGGCCGGCGGGATTCGAACGAGGCGGGCTACCGAAGGGCGCGCCGGGTCGCCGCGGAGCGGGGGTTTCCGCCAGTCGAGCGAAGCGTCGGCGGGCGGGCGGTCGCCTACACCGGGCGGACGCTCGCGTTCGCCCACGCGATTCCCATCGAGGACCCCCGAGAGGGGCTGAACGCCCGGTACGACGGGGCGAGCGAGCGGGTTCGGCGGGCGCTTTCCGACATCGGGGTCGACGTCACACCCGGGGAGCCCCCCGACAGTTTCTGTCCGGGGACACACTCGCTGTCGAGCGACGGAAAGGTCGTCGGGATCGCCCAGCGCGTTACCAGTAGAGCCGCGCTCGTCTCCGGGATCGTCGTCGTCGCCGATCACGGGACGATCGCGGGCGTTCTCGGACCCGTCTACGATGCCCTTTCGATTCCCTTCGATCCCCGTTCGGTGGGTAGCGTCGCCCGCGCGGGCGGGCAGAGCGATCCCGAACCGGTCGCCCGCGCGATCGAGGGGGAACTGGTCGGCGACGCCCGGACGGAGATCGAGCGGGTCGACCGAAAGCCGTAGGCCGTGGCGGGCGAGAGGGGGAGTATGCTCATCGCGAACGCCACGCTCGCGGACGGGCGGACGGTCGACGTGCGGGTCGAGGGCGAACGGATCGCCGCCGTCGGTTCCCTGGGGGGTGATCCCGACGTGGATGCGGCCGGCAAACTCCTCATGCCGGGCGCGATCGACGCCCACGTCCACTTCCGCGAACCCGGCTTCCCCCACAAGGAGACGTGGGAGACGGGTTCGAGGAGCGCCGCCGCGGGCGGGGTCACCACCGTCGCCGACCAGCCCAACACCGACCCGACGACGATCGACGGGACGGGGTTCGACGAGAAGGCCGAACTAGCTCGAAAATCGCTCGTCGACTACGGGATCAACGGCGGCGTAGTGGAGGGATGGAAGCCCGACGAACTGTTCGAGCGCCCGCTGTTCGCCCTGGGGGAGGTCTTCCTCGCGGACTCGACGGGCGGGATGGGGATCAGTACTGAACTGTTCGAGGAGGCGGTCGAGCGAGCCACGAGAGAGGACGTGGTCGTGACCGTCCACGCCGAGGACGCCACGCTGTTCGACGAGGACGCGCTCGACGACGCGGGCGAGGGGGTCGGCCGCGAGGCGGACGCCGACGCCTGGAGCGCCTACCGGACCGCCGAGGCCGAAGCCGCGGCCATAGAGCGCGCCTGCGAGGTCGGCACTCAGAGCGACGCCGAGATCCACGTCGCCCACACCTCCACGCCCGAGGGGATCGATATCGCCGCCGACGCGGGCGCGACCTGCGAGGTCTGTCCCCACCACCTGTTCCTCTCGCGCGACGACCTCGGCCATCTCGGTACGTTCGGACGGATGAATCCGCCGCTCAGGAGCGAGGAACGGAGGGCGGCGGTGGCGGAGCGGGTCCGGGACGGCACCGTCGACATCGTCGCGACGGATCACGCGCCCCACACGCGCGAGGAGAAGGATGCGGGGGTGCGGGAGGCCCCCAGCGGCGTGCCCGGCGTCGAGACGATGGTTCCGCTCCTGCTCGCGGCGGCCGAACGCGGCGAACTGGCCCGCGAGCGCGTCCGTGACCTCACGGCGACGAACCCCGCGCGGGTCTTCGACCTGCCGCGGAAAGGGGAAGTCAGGGAAGGGATGGACGCGGACCTGGCGCTCTACGACCCCGGCCGGATCGTGACGATCCGTGGGAAGGACCTCCACTCGAAGGCGGGGTGGACGCCGTTCGAGGGGTTCGAGGGGGTCTTTCCCGAACTGACGCTGGTCCGCGGGACGGTGGTGTACGAGCGCGGAGACGGAGACGGGGAGTTCGGCGAGGCCGTCGGGAGGAACGTCAGAGGATAGCGAACCGCTTTTCCCGCTCGCACGCCCGCGTTCGGGCAATGAGAGGGGCCGACCGGGCGACGCGGGTCGCAGGCGCGCACTGGGAGACGCTACTGGAGGAAAGCCGGGCGCTCGCGGCTGAGTTCGAGGACGAGGGCTGGGAGACGCTCGTCGTTCAGTCCGGAACCGTCACACCGGTTTCCGAGCGCGATCGCTGCGGGCTCGACGTGCTGGTCCCCGGAAACCAGTACGACCCCCTCGCCGAGTGGGTAGCGGACGGAGTCGAATTCCCGCGCTCGGAGGTCTACTGTCGGGAGGAGGGTGAGGTCGTCCTGCTGGTCGTGGTCATGCGCGACCCCGACGCCGAAAAGGTGGTGGTCTTCCCGGCGTACTACGGCCGAGCGGAAAGCGAAGGGGTGTTCGAGCGAGCACGGGAGGAAGGGGAGTTGAACACCTACCTCCGAAAGCTGAACGGCGAGACCGTCGTCTTCAGCCACGACGATCCCGCGATATTCCGCCCCTGAAGGCCCGAAACGCTGAAGCCGATCGTATACGTCCGTACACACATGGGAACGAGAACCGTCCGGCTCCGGGAGGACGTCTACGAGCGGATCAGCGCACACAAGCGCGAGGACGAGACGTTCTCGGAGGCGATCGACCGGCTGGTCGGTGGGCCGTCGTTGCTCGATCTCGTCGGCGCCTTCTCGGACGAACAAGTCGAGGAGCTACGCGAGGCGGTCGAGGAAAGCGATGAGCGCGATCGCGAGGAGGTAGAGGAGATCGCCTCGCGGTTCGAATGATCCTCGATACCGCGTTCGTCATCGACCTGATCGACGGGGACCCGGGTGCGATCGAAAAGGCACGAACGATCGAAGAGGGGGGGATTGTCTTGAGAGTGCCAGCGATGGTCCTGCTGGAACTCTACATCGGCGTCGAGAAGGTTGCGGAGACGAGCGAGGAAGAGCGACAGGTCCGGCGCGTCGTCGACTCGCTGCCGAAAGTCGAGATGAACGAGACGATCGCAATGCGGGCCGGACGGATCATCGGTCGGTTGCGAACCGAGGATCTGACGCTCGGAAAGGGGGATGCCGCCATCGGTGCGACCGGCCTAGTTTTCGACGAGCCGGTGCTCACCCGGAACACGAGCGATTTCGAGCGAATACCGGAACTCGTCGTCAAAACGTATTGATTCTATTCCAGTTCCTCCCCGCAGTGCGGGCAGACCTCGTGGTCGTGGCCGGTCTCCTCTGCACGAAAGCGCTCGCTGGAGCGCCGCACGTCGCGCATCACCTCCGAGATGCGGTCCTCGACGTCGAGTTCCTCGTTCGCGGCGAGGTCCGCTCCCTCGACCTCCAGCAGGAATTTGGCGACCTCCGTGACCTCGTACATCAGGTCGTCGAGTTCCTCGGCGGTGAAGAAGCCCGACATCGCCCCGTAGAGGAACGTCGCGCCGGATTTCGTGACCTTCTCCTCGAACGAGGCGCGGGCCTGGTTCACGGCCTGGGGCGAGTAGGTGTCGGTCATGAACGGGACGAGTTCGGGGAGGTTCTCGCCGATCTTGGTCATCTCGACGCCGGTCTCGGTCCGGAAGTCCGCACACAGGCGGGCGATGGCCCACTCGCGGGCGGTGATGTAGGTCCGGTCCCGCAGGAAGCCGTTGACCCGGTCGTATGCCGCCCCGTCCATCTTCGTAAAGCGGGCGTACCGGCGGACGTCTGCCGGGATCTCGGGCGCCTCCTCGTCCGCGCTCGCGGCCGGGTCGGAACCCGGGCTGCCGCCGGGCCCGTCGGCGTTCGCTCCGGCGTCGCGAGGCTCGTCGTCGGTCGTCTCGGGATCGGAGGGCGAGGGATCGGGCATGGGGTGGCTTTCGGATCCGGGGGAAAAAGCGTATCGCCCGGTAGGCTTTTGCGAGGAGGCGCCGAAGTGCCGCCCATGAAACTGTTGCTGGGAATCGGCGGGAGCGACGACTCCTGGCGGGCGCTCTCGCGAACTGCGGAGCGCGCCGCCAACGCGGGTGACTCGCTCACGGTGGCGATCCTCGAGAACCCCGACTCGGAGATGACGCCCGACGAGATCGAGTCGAAGGTCGACAAAACCCTCGCCGAGTACGACCTCGAGGCCGACGTGCGCCACGTCGAGGGCGACCCCGGCGCGATGCTCGTCGAGATCGGCGACGGCGAGGGCTACGACCAGATCGTTCTCGGCGGCGGTCAACGAAGCCCGATGGGAAAGATCAGGGTGGGACAGGTCGCGGAGTTCGTCGTGTTGAACGCCGAAACCAGCGTCACCCTCGTGAGATAGATGGCCGACTACGACTACCCCGAGGAGGCCGCGGGCCCGTTCGAGGCACCCCCAATCGAGTTCGAGGACCGCGAGGGTCGCCCGATAGAGATCCGCGTCTACGACGAGGCCGACTTCGAGGCGCTGTGTAAGATGTACGACACGTTCGACCCCGCGGATCGCGCACAGGGGATCCCGCCGGCCCGCGAGGAGCGCGTTCGCAGTTGGCTCGACGTGATCTTAGAGGAGGGCCAGGACGTGGTCGCGGTCGATATCTCCGGGAGCGACGCACCCGGAGATCAACCGGAAGCGGATACGTCCGGTGATACCGACGCCGAGCGGGTCGTCGGCCACGCGACGCTCGTCCCCGACGGCGACGACGCGGTCGAACTCGCGATCTTCGTCCACCAGGACTACCAGGGCGCGGGCATCGGCTCGCGGCTCATCCGGGCGCTGTTGGGCTACGGCGCTCAGGAGGGCGTCGAGAAGGTCTGGCTCACCGTCGAGCGCTGGAACCACCCGGCGGTCAACCTCTACGAGGCGGTCGGATTCGAGGCCAGCAGCGTCGAGAGCTTCGAACTCGAGATGACGCTCCGGCTGAACTAGGTCGAGAGGACCGGCTGGCTCGCGTAGAGCAGGACGTACTCGGCGGCGCGTTCGAGGACGTCACCGGGGCCGTCGGTCGAGGGTTCGCGGGGGATGACGAGGAAGTCGGCGTCGACCTCGTCGGCACAGTCGAGGACGGCGCTGCCGGGGTGGCGGATCTTCTGCGTGGTCGAGAAGCCGTAGGCGGTCGAACTCGTGACCGTCACGCCCGCCTCGTCGGCGATCCCCGTCGCGGTCTCGACGAACGACTCGGCCTCGCTGGCGACCGCCTCGCGGTCGAGGGTGTCCGTCTCGATCCCGCGGACGATCTCCTCGCCCAGCACGTAGACGACGTGGATCGACGCGCCGTACTGCTCGGCGATCGCGACGGCGTACTCGATCGCGGTGACCGACTCGTCGCTGCCGTCGACCGGGACGAGGACGGTCTCGACGGTGAGTGGCTCGCTCATAGGTATCCCTGTGTCACCCCGCGTCAAAAACCCACCTCTCAACGGATGGTTTTATTCTCGCGGGGACAGTATCGCCGCCATGTTCGATAGCGTCGTCATCGCCACCGACGGCTCCGAGAGCGGCCAGCGAGCGGTCGACGTAGCGCTCGATTTCGCCGCGCGCTTCGGGGCGACCGTCCACGCGCTGTACGTCGTCGACTCCGCCGAGGTCGACGCCTCGCCGGAAGGGCTCAGGGAGGACCTGCACGACGCCCTCGAAAAACAGGGCGAGCGCGCGCTGGAGGGCGTCCGCGAGGCCGCCGGCGGCGAGGTGATAACGAGCGTCCGCGAGGGCCGGCCCGTCGGCGAGATCTGTGCGTACGCGCGCGAACACGACGTCGACGCCGTCGCCACCGGCACTCGGGGGCGCCACGGCGAGAACCGCCTGCTCCTCGGGAGCGTCGCCGAGGGCGTCGTCCGAACCTGCCCCGTGCCCGTACTGACCGTCCGCCAACTCGAAGACGGCGCGACCGGGGCCGACGCCTGAGGCGGAACCGGGGACCCTTTCCCCTCGCGCGCGCTCGTCGTCGTATGGACGAGACCCTCATCGACGACGAAACCCTCCCGCTGTCCCGGAAATCCGTGTTGCCGGGCGCGGGCTTCTTCTACCCCGACGAGTTCGAGGAGGCCGCCGAGGACGCCGCCGCGGAGGAGGCGCTCGCAGGCGTCGATTGCGCGGTGATCGCCGATCCCGACGCCGACGGCCTGGCCTGCGTCGCGATCCTCCGGGAAGTGTACGGTACGGCCGCGCTGCTCCCGACCGGCCCCCACGAGATCGAGGACTCCCTCGAACGGGTGGCGGAGTACGGCGAGGACGGCCTCCGACTGTTCGTCTGTGACCTCTGTCCGGACAGGTACGAGTACGTCGAGTCGGAACTCGACGCCGCGGTCGAGACCGCGAGCGAGACCCGCTGGTTCGACCACCACCAGTGGGACGACGACGTGGCCGCGAGCGTCCGCGAGGCCGGCGCGGACCTCGTCGTCGGCGACTCAGACGAGGAGTGTACCGCGGACGTGGCGATCAGGGCGCTCGACGCCGAGATCCCGCGCCACCTCGTCGAACTCGCCGCCGTGACGCGCGATCACGACCTCTGGATCCGCGAGGACCCCCGAAGCGACGATCTCGCGGACTTCTCGTACTGGTCCGAACCCGAAGACTATGTAGAAACCGTCGCCGAACACGGCGCGGACCTGCCCACGGAGGTACAGGAGTTCCTCGCGGAGAGGCGCGTCGAGAAGGAGGCGCTGATCGAGTTGGCGGTCAAACGCGGCGAGACCAAGGAGATCGGCCCGTGGAACGTGGGCGTCACCTACGGGCGATGCTCCCAGAACGAGGTCGCCGAAGCCATGCGCGAGCAGGGCGCGGACGCCTCGGTGATCGTCAAGCCCGCCGGGTCGGCCTCCATTCGCGGTACGGAGAACTTCGAGCGGTGTCACGAGGTCGCCGGGCAGGTAAACGGCGGCGGCCACCCCAAGGCGGCGGGCTGTAAGCCCGACATCTACGACGACATGCTCGATTACGCGCACCACTGGACGAGTCGCGGCGCGACGACCAAACAGGTGATCCTCGACGCCTTTCGGACGCTCGCCGAGGAGGAAGACGCCGGGACCGAAGGGGACGAATCAGTCCTCGAGGAGTGACGCGCCGGCGTCGAGCGCGCGCTCGATGGTCGGGGCCTCGAGATCGGGGAACGCGATCGGCACCTCGGGATCCGCCGGTCGCTCGTCGAGCGCGCGTTCGTACCACCGGACGTCGTGCCACTCCCCGTCCTTGTGGCCGACGGCGTGATACGTGCCGACCGGCTCGAACCCCATCGACTCGTGGAAGCCGATGCTCGCGGGGTTCGGCAGCGCGATCCCCGCGTAGGCGTTGAACAGGCCCTGTTTTTTCAGCAACGCGAACAGCGCGGCGTAGAGCGCGCGGGCGATTCCGCGGCGGTGGTGGGCGGGGTCGACGTAGACCGAGACGTCGACCGACCAGCGGTAGGCCTCGCGCTCTCGGTGGGAGGTGGCGTAGGCGTAACCGACGATTTCGTCGAGCGCGCAGACGAGCCACGGGTGGCGTTCGGTCGTCGTCGCGATCCGGGATTCGACCTCCGCTCTCGTCGGCGGGCGGGTCTCGAAGGAGATCGCCGTGTCCTCGACGAACGGGGCGTAGATCCGGCGGACCGCGGGCGCGTCGTCGGGGGTCGCGGGCCGAAGCGTCGGCGTCATACCCGTCCCTCGAAACGGCGGACGAAAAACCTCGCGCTCACTCGCGGCGGGCGAGGATTCGAAGAATGATCTGGAGGACGTGGACGAACACGCCCATCACGGCGATGTAGATCCCAACCCCGGCGAGAATGGTAGAGAGGTCCCGGCGTTCGCGTACGCGCCAGATCTCCCAGCCGAGTCGGAAGAGAAAGCCCGCGAAGACCAGAACGAACCCCGCGAGCAACAGCACGGGTGCGACGAACGTGCCGACGGCGATGGCCACGATCCCGAGCAGGAACGAAACAGTAGAAAACGTCGACCAGCGGGCGAAGGACTTCGAGCGAGCGTGGACATAGAGTGCGACGAGGAAGGTGAGGGCGCCGGTGACGGCGGCGGTGATCGCAAGCGCAGGCACTCGAAGGTCGGGCGGCACAAACGAGAGGACGCCCGCGCCGAAGGTGCCGAAGGCGCCCTGTAAGATCACCACCCCGACGAACGCCAGCGGGCCGTTGCCGTTCGTGACGCCGCGTTCGGCGACCCACTGGCCGACGAACAGCGCCGCGCCGTAGACGAGCACGCCGAGGATCGGCGCGGCAAAGAGCGCCGCGTTGATCGCCGCGAGCGGCGTGGTCGCGAGAACGGCCATCAATACGACGTTCAGCACCACCAGCGCGGTCGCGACGAACACGGCCTTCCACTCGCGGGCCGAGAGGAGCAGACCGCGGCGCGTCTCGCCGCCGGTCTCGTAGGACATGGCCGAACTAGCCGCCGGAGCCGAATAGGCTTCTCGACGGTCTCAGCGCTCGCCGGCGACCCAGCGGTCCGAGAAGGCGCCCGAACAGCCACACCGGGCGTAGGCGTGGATCACGTCGCCCTCGGCGTAGATGCCGCCGACCTCCTCGTTTCGCTCCTCGGCGAACGCGAAGACGTAGTCGAGATCGTCGGCGCCGCAGGCGGGACAAGTCCCCCCGGCGAGGTCGGCGTCGATCTCGCCCTCCTCGTCCATCGCCTCCTTGGCGAACGCCATCGCGTCCTGCCCGGCGACTTTCGAGAAGGCGTTGCGCCCGCTCTCGCCGGGGACGACCAGCACGATCCCCTCCCCTACTTCCTCGCCGTAGTCGTCGAGTTTGCCGAGGTCGTCGACGACGTCCTCCGCGAGGTAGATCGCGACGTCCTCGGGACGCTCGCCCGCCAGGAACCCCTCGCGGCGGCTCACGAGTCCTCCAGGTTCCGGGCGATCTCGGCGAGGCTCTCATTGGGCTTCTCGACGGCCTCGTAGACCGCCTCCTCGCCGGGCTCGCGAAGCCCGTAGGCGAAGTCGGGTTCGATCACGTCCAGCAGCACCGAGCCGCCGACCGGGCGCTCTACCTCCTCGAGCCACGTCTGGAGGCGGTTCGGTCCCGAGCCCTCGCGGGCCATCTCGGGCGTCTCGTACGCGCCGCTTACGTGCGGGCCGTCGGCGAACCCGCCCTCGATTCGCGCGTGATACGTGGTGCCGTCGATGACGAGTCGAACGACCTCGCCGTCGGGCAGCGAGTCCTCCGGGAGGTCGATCCGCTTTCGGCGCGCGCCGTGGCGGGCGACGCGCGCGCGGAGCGTCTCGACTGCCGGGTTCTCGCTCGAGATGCGGTCCATGAGAAGGGGATTACTCGTCGTCGGCGTCCTCGTCGCCCTCGCTGAAGAGGTCCTCGACGCTCTCGTCGCCGTAGGCGCTGATCTTGGCGTTGATCTGGACGACCTCCTCGCTGATCTCCCGGCCGCGGACGGTAACGCGCTTTCGCTCGCCGTCGCGTTTGGGCTTGTAGCCCGTCCCGCCGGTCAGGAGCACCTGCTTGAGG
Organism: Halalkalicoccus sp. NIPERK01; assembly: GCF_030287405.1. Classification (NCBI taxonomy): domain Archaea; kingdom Methanobacteriati; phylum Methanobacteriota; class Halobacteria; order Halobacteriales; family Halalkalicoccaceae; genus Halalkalicoccus; species Halalkalicoccus sp. NIPERK01. The sequence continues at coordinate 560,164 of NZ_JASVVV010000002.1, forward strand.
TTCGGCCCCGCAACGTCCGAGCGGAGGGGTCGGCCCGCGTTGTCCGAGCCGCCGGTGAGTTCGAGCGAGTAGCCCGAGAGGCCGACGGCGCCCCCGTCGACCTCCTCGCCGAGGTCGATGCCGAGGAACCGGTTCGCGTCCTGCCCATCCACGTCGCGCTGGTAGGTCGCACCCGTTTCGGGGTCCGAGACGACGACCTTGAAGTCTGCCATGCCCGAAATCAGACGGGCGCGGGTAAAAAGGGTGTTGAACCGGGACCGACCCAATCGACCGGCGTTCGGACGTATCGACGGGACCAAACCGCCCGACTCCCAGAGAGGAGGTAATGGACGTCGAGTTCCTCGGCGGGGCCGGGGAGATCGGTCGCAGCGCGATCCTCGTCAGTGGCGTCGACGACGACACCCTCCTCATTGACTTCGGGATGAGCACCGACAACCCCCCGCGCCTGCCGCTCGACTGCGATCCCGACGCGGTCGTGGTCTCCCACGGCCACCTCGACCACGCCGGGGCGGTGCCCGCGTTGCTCTCGGGGGAGGCGCGTCCACCGGTTCACTGGACTGGTCCTACAGAAGAGCTCGCGATGACGCTCGCGCGCGATACGCTGAAACTCCACGGGGGAAGCTACCGGTGTCCCTTCACCGAAACCGAACTCGCACGCCTCACGCAGGTCTCACGAACCCACGGGTATCGAGAGCCCTTCGAGGCCGCCGGCTTCGAGGTCACGTTCTCTAACGCGGGCCACATCCCCGGAAGCGCGCACGTCCTCGTCACCGAAGCGGGACGGAGTCCCGCCAGCGGCCGGACGCAGTCCGGCGACGACGGCGAAACCCGCCTGCTCTACACGGGTGACTTCCACACCGACGATCAACGGCTCGTCTCGGAGACGACCGCCCGCCCCGACGCGGACGTCGTGATCTGCGAGAGCACCTACTCGGACGTGACCCACGACCCCCGCGCCGAGGTCGAACAGCGGTTCGTACGGAGCGTGAGGACGACGCTCTGGGAGGGCGGCACGGTAGTGATCCCGGCGTTCGCCATCGGGCGAACACAGGAGATGTTGCTCGTCTGTGAGGAACACGACATCCCGTGTTACGTCGACGGGATGGGCAAGGGGGTGACGAGGATGCTTCGGAGGTATCCCGAGTTCGTCCGCGATCCGGAGGCGCTTCGGCGGGCGACGTCCCACGCGCGGTTCGTCACCGGTCGGGACGGCCAGCGAAAGCGCATCGCAGAGCAGAACGCGGCGGTCGTCACCACCAGCGGGATGCTCTCGGGCGGCCCGGCGATGACGTACATCCCCGAGATCCGAAGAAATCCCGCCAACAAGATCACCATGACCGGCTATCAGGTCGAGGGCACCCCGGGGCGCGAACTGCTCGAAACGGGGAGCGCGGAGATCGATGGACGGGTGATGCCCGTCGCCGCACGTGTCGAGTCCTACGACTTCTCGGCACACGCCGACCGCGAGGGACTGTTGGAGTTCCTGTCGGGGTACGAGGACACCCCGATACTGGTGAACCACGGCGACCGCTGTGGGGGGTTCGCCGCCGAACTCCGCGAGGCGGGCTACGACGCGAGCGCGCCAGAGGTGGGCGAGACGATCAGAGTACCGTCGTCCACGCGAGCACGACGATGAAGGCGCCGATGACGAGCGCCGAGGCGAGGTCGAGGGCGAACCCGCTCTCCCCGCGGATGTCGCGGGTCGTAACGGCGAGCGCGAGCAGTCCCCCGACGGTCACCAGGAGGACCAGCGCGACGTAGACGAGGTTGAGCAGTCCTGCCATACCTGCGCCATCGGAGCGACCCCACTAAGCGCTTTGGGAGGCCACGCTCGGCCGCGTCGGTCGAGCGTCGTCGACACCGTAATGGCTCCTCACCGAGTAGCCCGGGCCATGCGAATGGAACTGCGGGTGTGCAAACACTGCTTCGACGGCGAGCACGGCAACCCGTCGAAGACGGCCGTCACGCGGGACATGGTCGAGTGTGCCAAACAGGTCCGCGAGTACAAGGACCTCATCGGCCTCGAGAGCCTCTACATCACGATGGTCGAGGAAGGCGATACCGGCGGCGCGGAGGCCCTTCCGACCATCGTCGCCAGCATCGAGGGCAACCGGGTGAACCTCGCGGACACCCAGTTGGTGATGGAGGACGGCGAGGGCAATATGTTGGTATACCCCGAACCGAAGGACGTCCTCGAGGTCCTGACCCGCAATCTGGATCAGATCGACGGCCGGACGAGAAACGACGTGATGGTCGACCTCTCCGAGGAGTCGACCGAACTGGTCGGGTAGGGAAACGGCCGCGTCGTTTCGCGTGGCCGTGACCGGGGTCGAGGGGGTTCGGAGATCGGCTTGCTGCTGCGGGGCGAGGGCCTTTATCCGCGCCGCATATAGGGCGGGCATGGAAGACGAGGGTGGCGGGCCGAACGACGATGGATCGGATTGGAACGACAACGGGCAGTTCGAGTGGAACCTCGAGGAGCTCCCCCTGTCGGGCGACGTCGAGGCGACGCTCGAACGCATCGAGTGGGTAGGCGACCTGCTCGACGAGGCGGTCACGATACCGGGAACGAACTACCGCGTCGGTCTCGATCCCCTCCTCGGGATCGTTCCCGTCGGCGGGGACGCCATCGGGACGGTGATCTCGCTGTACATCATCGGGGAGGCCGCCCGCGTCGGCGTCTCGAAGTCGACGCTCGCGGTCATGATCGGGCTGGTCGCCGCGGACGCCGTCATCGGCTCGATCCCGGTGCTCGGGACGCTGTTCGACGCGGTCTGGAAGGCGAACAAGTGGAACGTCTCGCTGCTCAAGCGGGAACTCGGCGCCTGACGACGGACCCGCTCCCGCATCGCTGTCCGGTCCGTACCGGGCCATCAGGGACGAAACGCCTCCTCCGGAGTGGCTACGACGCTCGGGAAAACCGACGAATACGGACGGCTCGCGCTACTCGTCCTCCGAGGTTCGGGAATCGACGGTTCTCTCACCGACATCGGGCCGCTCCGCGGCCCGACGGGATTCGCGCTCGCTTTGCTCGCGCTCACCGCCGCCGGATCACCGATCCGACGAGGATCGCGATCCGTTGGATCGCTCACCGCCGTCCGTCGCGGTCGTCCGGGCCTTCTGGCGGCGCTGGCGCATGTAGCGCGCCCGGAGGACGTTGCCGTACATCGAGAGGAACAGCCCGATGAAGAGGACGAGAACGCCGATGTTGATGCCGACCGTCCGGAGGAGGCTGCCCTCGCCGAAGACGAGCGTCTCGCTGATCGGGTAGCCGCCGTAGTCCATGCTCGTGATCAGCACGCTGACGATCCCGATGACCGTGAGCACGCCCAGCACGTTCGTCACCCAGCCCCAACTCGGCTTGAGACGGAGGCGCTCGATGCCCGTGGCCGAGTCGGCATCGGCCTCGCCGTGGAACTCGGGGGTGTCGGACTTCGGGAGGAACGCCTTCATCTCGACGGGGTAGAACGCCGGATGGGCGGTGTGTTCGAACGTGTGGAACATCACCCCCATCATCATGATGACGCCCAGCAGGCCGTGGAAGCCGACGAAGGCGATCACGACCGACTGGGAGTTGTAGAAGTCGATCAGCACCGTCTTCTGCCAGATCAGGAGTCCCGAGACCATCAGCAGGATCAACTCGACGGTGAAGATGGCGATGACGCCCTTGCCCACGTACGAGAGCAGCGGGATCTCGTCGGCCGAGTAGCCGGCGAACTGCCGGGCGTTGGGGTGGCGCTCCTCGGCCATGCCGGCGGCGAACTTCAGGTCCTGGACGAACGCGGCGACGTCGCCGGGCGTCGGTAACACATCGGTGAGGCCGGCCGAACCGCCCAGGCGAAGGAGCATGTAGAGCACCCAGAAGGCGGTCAGGAAGATCAGCGCGAAGCCCGCGACCCGGTGGACCGCGAGCACGCCCGTATTGCCGCCCATGAGTTCGACGAGCCACCACAGCTCGTTGTTGAACGCGACGGCGTAGCCCGTGAAAAACAGCATGAACACCGTCAGCGCCAGAAGCGAGTGGAACATCGTCGTCACGCGGGAGAACTTCCCGTGGTCGAGGGTGGTCATTCGGCGTCACCTCCGGCGTTTCCGCTCCCGTCGGTCGCGACGGCCTCGCCGTTCCGGCGGGGGGCGTCGGGCGGGCGCATCCGAGCGGCGAGGCGGCGAAACGTGATCCAGTGGACGAACACCATCACGAGGATGAACACGCCCATGATCACGTCCGCGAAGTGGACGAGCGTGATCAGCCAGTCCAAGGCCGGCATCGTGTTGCCCTGGATCCACCCCGTGCCGACGCCGCCGCCCTCGACGGTCGGGCGCACGCGCTGGAGCGCCTCGAACTGGACCGCCCGGACGCCGATCAGCCAGACCGACCCGGCCGCCAGCGCCAGCGCGAGGACGGCACTGGTCCAGAACGCGGCCCGATCCGAGAGCCCGCGGTTCCCGCTCGCCCCCTCGTCGTGGCCCGACCGGTCGGTCCGCTCGGCCGACGGCTGGGAATCGTCGCTCATCGGTCGAACATCCCCGCGTCGTCGCCGAAGATTATCTCCAGAGCGGTGTCGTTGAAGAACGCCCCGCTGTCGCGTTTCTCCAACTCGTCCGCGATCTCGCCGGAGGAACCCACGAGGATGGCGTCGGTCGCACACTCCTCGGCACACGCGGGCCCCTGCCCGACGTCCTGGCGCTCCTCACAGCCGGTACACTTGTCCATGACCCCGCCCGAGCCGACGACCGCGCTCAGCCCGTCGTTGCTCTCGGGGAACTGCGGCGCGCCGAACGGACAGGCCGACAGGCAGTACTGACAGCCGATACAGAGGTCGTCGACGACCTCGACGAAGCCGTTGTCCTTCTTCTGGAGGGCGTTGGTCGGACAGACCGACACGCAGGGCGCGTTCTCACAGTGGTAACACTGCATCGGGAGGCTCGTCTCGCCGGGGTTCATCCCCTCCTCGATCGCGCTGACCTGTCGGCCGTTGAACCCGCTCTCGCCCTCGACGCCCTCGAGCATCGTCGTGATGTCGATGCGCTGGTCGTCGACCGGAATGTCCCAGGTGCGCTTGCAGGCGACCACGCAGCCCCCACAGTCGATACACGCCTCGACGTCGGGGAAGATCCGCATCCCGTCCCCGATGCTCATGACGCCCTGACTGAGTCGCTCACGCGTCGATTCGTTCGCTGACATTCTAATCGTCCCCCGTCTGTGGATGCATGCTCTGATTTCTGACGTCCCACTGGTACGAGTCGCCGATGCCGGCCTCGTCCTGTGGGTAGTCGATGAACTCCATGTTCAGTTCCTCGATGCGCTGTTCGGTCGCCTTCTCGACCCGGACGAGCCCCGCCTTCGTCTCCTGCATCTGCGTCTCCGCGTCGAACCCGCTCGACGTGATGAAGTTCGCGCTGTCGCCGATCGCGAGCGGTTTCGAGCCGTCGGGATACTTCTCGCTCATGTTCTTTCCGTGGGCGACCCCGCCCCAGTGATAGGGCAGGAAGACCTCGTCCGGGCCCTGCGGGCGGTAGGTGACCTTCGCTTTCACGAGGATCGAGCCCTTGTCGGCGTCCGCGGAGGTGATGATGACGTGGTCCTCGCCGCCGACGAGGTCGAGGTCCTCGGCCATGTCGGGGTGGATCTCCGCGTACATGTGGGGCTGGATATCGGCCGTGTAGGGGTTGTTCCGCGTCTCGGCGCCGCCGCCCTGGTGCTCGACCTGCCGGCCGGTGGTGAGGATGACGTCCATCCCCTCGTCGTAGGCGCGCTGGGTCGCCTCCTGTTGGGTCGCCGCGTTGTTCTGATCCAGCCGGAAGAAGTTGGTCTGTTGGCCGTTGGCGGGCCACTGCTCGGCGAGATCGGGCCGCGGGCTCTGGATCGGCTCGCGGTGTCTCGGGACCGTATCGATGAAGTTCCAGACGACCGCCCGCGCCCGGCCGCGCCCGGTCGGCGGGTCGGGCTGGGGGTTGTCGTACTGCTCGTAGAACTCCAGGTCGTGCTGGTGGCCCCGCTGTTCGTTCAGCGCGACCGCACAGTCGTAGATCGAGACGTCCTCGCGCAGCGCGTACTCCATCGGGATCGTCATCGAGGAGGCGTCGGCCGGGTCCTCCGGGAGCGTCGTCGTGAAGCCCGGATACTGGGGGACGCCGATGACCTCGCCGTCGAACCACTCGGGCTGGTAGGACTCGCGAAGCATGTCGAGTCCCGCCTCGCCCTCCTGGGCGACGGTCTCGGCGAGCGGGTACTCCTTGTCGACGCCCGTCGACTCCCACTCCTCGGGCGTGGGGGCGTCGATCCCCCAGTTCGCGCGGAAGTCGTGGCCGCCCTCGGCGGGGTGGACGTCGTCGCGCCAGATGATCGGCGTCCCCGGATGGCCGTCGCCCCAGCAGGGCCAGGGCAGCCCCCAGAACTCGCCGCTGACCGGGAGCCCCTCGCTGTCGGCGCGCAGCGTCTCGGTGCTGAAGGCGTCGTCGTACTCCTTCTGTCGCTGGAGGCGCTCCGGGTCCTGCTGGTAGCCCACCGTCCGCACCCCGAGGTTGATCTCGCGCAGCGCGTCCTCGTAGGTGCTCTTGCCGTTGTAGAGTTCGGGGCCGCTCCCCCAGTCGAAGTGCTCGCCGAACCCGAATCGGTCGGCCAGTTCCTGCATGATCTGCAGGTCGGGCTTCGAGTCGTGGGCCGGCGGGGAGACGGGTTCGCTCCACTGGACCGATCGATGCGAGTTGGTCACCGAGCGGTGGTGCTCGTACTGGCTCGACGCCGGAAGCAACAGGACGTTGTCAGCCTCGGCGTCCGCGAGTGTCCCCGCGACCGCGGGGAAGACGTCGGCGACCACGAGCAGGTCGAGCGCCTCCATCGCCTTCTTCATCTTGTCCATCTCGGTGATGGAGTTGGCCGAGTGGCCCCAGAAGAACGCCATCTTCAGCGGGTCGGGCTGGTAGAGGTTCGACTCGTGGAGGCGGTCCTCCTGCTGGAGGGCGGCCTCGTACCAGCGGGCGACCGACAGCCCGTCCTGGAGCATCATCGTCCGCGGATCGACCTCGCGTTGGGAGCCGCCGTCCTCGGTGCCGCCCTGATCGCCCCCGCCGTCCTGGCCGGAGCCGCCCTCGGCGGCGGGATCGCCCACCTGGGAGTCGGCCTCGGTCGGGGACTGGGAGTTCGGGCCCGCCCCGGTGTCCTCGGCCTCGTGGGTGTCGTCGGCGGCGGCGCTCTGGTCTGCCTCCGCGGACTCGAGTTCCCCGGCCGAGGGCGGGCCGCCCCCGCCAGCGGAGAGCTGCTGCCAGATGTCCTCGGGCATCAGCGCGAAGCGGTCGTAGAGGTCCCAGAAGTCGGTCGAACCGCTCGTCCACGGGCTTTGGTTCCAGACGTTCGTCCAGTGGACCCACGAGCCGGGTGCCCCCACGGAGTAGTAGCCCGGCAGGATGGTGCTGTCGACGCCCAGGTCGGTCGCGCCCTGGACGTTCGCGTGCCCGCGCATCACCTGCAGGCCGCCGCCACTGCGGGCAGCGCTGCCCGACGCCAGCGAGTGCAGCGCGTACGAGCGGATGTTCTGGGTGCCGTTGTTGTGCTGGGTGCCGCCCATCGCCCACTCGATCTGGATGCGTGGCTTGTTCTCGATGATCAGGTCGCCCAGTTCCTGAAGCTGCTCGACGTCGATCCAGGTGATGTCGGCGACCGTCTCGAGGTCGTACTGATCGAGTTCGGCCTCGGCGTCGGGCCAGCCGTTGACCCGCCCCGAGAGCATCTCCTGATCGAGTTCGCCCTGCTGTCGGAGGTAGTTCATCAGCCCCATCAGCAGCGCCACGTCGGTGCCCGGGCGCATCCGGTAGTAGTTGTCCGCGTGCGAGGAGGTCTTCGTGTATCGCGGATCGATGGAGACGATCGTGCCCCCTCGGGCCTGCCCCTCGAGGATGTGTTGCATCGCGATCGGGTGGGACTCGGCGGGGTTCTGCCCGCAGATGATGAGGAGATCGAAGTTGCGGTAGTCGTTGATCGTGTTGGTCATCGCCCCGTAGCCCCACGTGTTCGCCAGCCCGGTGACGGTCGGGGAGTGACAGATCCGCGCCTGGTGATCGCAGTTGTTCGTCCCCATGAACGCCGCCAGCTTCCGGAAGGCGTAGGCCTCCTCGTTGGCGAAGTGGGCGCTGCCCATCATCATGACGCTCTCGGGGGTGTACTCCTCGACGATCTCGGCGTACTTCTCCTCGATGATGTCGTAGGCGGCGGACCACGAGATCTTCTCCCACCCGCCGTCGACCCGGCGCATCGGGTGTTTCAGGCGTCGATCCGAGTGTTCGGTCTCGAGGATCCCCGCGCCCTTCGAACAGAGCGAGCCGTTGTTGATCGGGTTCTCGTGCCAGGGCTCCATGCCGACGAAGGAGTCGCCGTCCCTCACACCTCTGAACCCACAGCCCACGGCACAGTAGTTACAGATCGTCTTCGACATCTCGGCGTCGGGGCCAGTTCCCGGCTTCTCCTCCTCGTCGTTCTGTGCGAGGGTCTGGCCCGCCGCACCGCCGCCGAGGGCGACCGCGCCCGCGAGGGCGCTGGCTTTCAGAAACGACCGCCGATCGAGATCCAGAGAGACGGGTTCGGCGCTCATCCGCCGACACCACCCCTCGCGGTGCCGTTTACGGCGTGGTATCGCCCCGTAATCGTGATAGATACACGCATGACATAAGCCTACGAGCAAACCAACATTAACGTTGTGCTTGTCAGCGAAAAACCCGGCAAGGGAAGCAGGTTTCGGTCGGACGCAAGACCTTTGCGTTCCCCCCACTACCGACCCGCTAATGAAGACCGGTGCGTTCGTCTGTTCGTGTGCTGGCACCTGTGAGGTCGACCTCGAGGCCGCCCGCGAGGGGGTCGAAGGGGTCGACGTCGCCGCCAGCTCCGAGCTGCTCTGTGGGGACGGGCTGCCGGCGATGGAGCAGGTCATCGAGGAGTACGACCTCGACCAACTGCTCGTGACCTGTCCCGAACCCGGCGTCCAGGAGAAGTTCGGGGGCGTCGCGGAGGAGCACGGCCTGCACCCCGACGCGGTCTCCTTCGTCGACCAGCGCGAGGACGCGGGCTGGGTCCACCCCGAGGCGGAGGCGACCGACAAGACCTGCCGACTGGTCAACGCCCACCGTGCCGGCCTCGAGGAGGAGGCGATCGCCCGCACGAGAACGCGGGAGGCCGGAAAGCGCGTGGCGGTCGTCGGCGACGCGGAGGCCGCCGCCACCCTGAGCGAGGACGCCGAGGTGACGCTGATCGCGAACGGCGAGGAGTTCGCCGGGGTAGACGGCTTGGATGACGTGACCATCGAGCGCGGGCGGGTCACGGGCGTCGCCGGCGAGTTCGGCGAGTTTTCAATCGGGCTCGAGGCCCGCGTAACGGAGGACTGCATCTCGTGTATGAAGTGCGTCCACGAGGGTCCCGATGGGATGATCACGCGCCGCCCGGTCGACATCGACCCCGACGCACCCGATGGGGAGTGGACCGAGGTCTGCCCGACCGACGCCATCGAGATGGACGGCGTCAAAAGGGAGGTAGAGGTCGATCAGGTGATCCACCCCGGCGGCGATCCCAAAGCGAGGGGCGGACGGATCGGCTACTACACCGACGCCGGGCCGGCGACGATGGCCGCCGCAGAGAGCCTTCTCGGAGGCATCACGAAGCCCGACTTCCTCGACTTCGAGATGGACGTCTGTGCCTCCGGCGAGTCGAACCAGGAGGGCTGTCGGGCCTGCTACGACGCCTGCCCCCACGACGCGGTCGCGAAACCCCGGCCCGACGAGGTAGAGATCGATCCGATCGCGTGTCGGAACTGCGGGGCCTGCACCAGCGCCTGTCCGACCGGCGCGGTGAGCCTGCGCGAGCCCTCGAACGAACGCATCGCCCGCGAGGTGGAGGCGCTGCTCTCGACGGGGGCGGATCAGGGCGGCTGGCTCTCGCGGGGCTCGGCGGGGATCGAGAACCCGATAATCGCCTTCGTCTGCGGCGAGCGCGCCGACGACGCCCTCTCGGAGTACGGCAAACGCGCCGCCGCAGGTGAAGAAATCGAGTACCCCCCGATCCTGCCCGTGGGCGTGAACTGCGCGGACACCGTGGGCGAATCGCACGTCGCTCACGCGCTGGCCTGCGGCGCGGCGGGCGTCGCGGTCCTCGGATGCGGATGTGACTGCCGACACTCCGGACCCGACCCCAAGGAGGACCTCGTCGAGCGGCTCAATCGGGCGACGCGGGATCTCGGACTCGGCGAGCGCGTGGGCTTCTTCGCGCCCGAGGCCGGCGACCCCGAGGGGTTCGTCGAGTCGCTCTCGGCGTTCGAGGACTCCCTCGAACCCTCGCCGGTGCCGGAGGGCGACCACCGCGCAGACGGCACCCTGCTCCACAGCGAGCACGAGAACCCCGAGTTCTACAACCACGGCTGGACCCTCGAGAGCGTGCGGGCGATCCTCGCTTACGCCGAACCCGAACGCGAGGTGATTCGTGGACTAGAGGACTTCGGTCGGATGGAGGTCTCGGACGCGTGTACGCTCACCCCCACGTGTTCGAACCTCTGTCCGACCGACGCCATTCGGCGGACCGACACGGGCCTCGAGTTCAACCACGAGAAGTGCGTCAACTGCGGGCTCTGCGAGGAGGGCTGTCCCGAGAGCGCGATCACGATGAGAGATGGGTTAGACCTCTCGTTGTTGCCGGAGAACCGCGCCGAGGAAACCGAGGAAGGCGAAGATCCCGCCTGGACCCGGACGTTCGAGGGCGAGATGCTCGAGTGTGTTCGGTGTGGCGACCCCTTCACGAGCGAGCGCTCGGCGGCGAAGATCGAGGAGGAGGTCGGCGACCTCGTGGCGGGGCTGGCCCCGAGCGCCGAGGGGAGCGTCTTCGAGTACTGTCCGGACTGCCGGGCCTTCCTGCTGTATGACCGGGGGAACTAGCATGAGCGACGAGGAGATCTACGCCGCCCGGCTCGAACTGGTCGACTTCCTGATCGAGGCGCTGTGGGACACTCCGAGCGAGGAGTTCGTCGGAACCCTGCTGTCGGGCGAGATCAGGGTTCCAGAAAGCGTCGGCGAGGATCTGGATGCGGGCTTCGAGAGACTGCGGACCTTCATCGAGGAAAACGAGGGTCGCGACGCGGAGGTGGTCCACCGGGAGTTGAACCGCGAGTACACCCGCGTGTTCGTCGGCCCGCGACCCCCCGTGATGGCCCACGAGAGCTACTACCGCGAGGAGATGGACTTCCTGGGGAAGGGAAAGGCCGAGGTCGAGGCGAGTTACGCCGCGGCGGGCTGGAACCCCCCCGAGGACTACCCCGAGGAGGCGGACTTCCTCGCCGTGGAACTCGCCTTCCTCCGGCACCTGATCGAGCGCCAGCGCCGCGGCGCGGCGGAGGCGTTCGGCTACGAGCGGGTCTTCCTCGAGGAGCACATGGCCCACTGGATCGACGACTGTGCGGGCGATATCGTCGAGTACGCCGACGGCGCGTTCTACGAGGCGGTCGGCCGCCTCCTCTCGGGCGTCGTCGCCTTCGAGTACGAACTCGCGGGCCAGATGGCCTGAAGGCACAACGTTTTTGTCGTGACACACGCTCCCAATCGAGTATGGCGCTCAAGACCGCGCTCGAGCACAACCCCGTGCTCACGATCGGCTTCCTGCTGTTCGGCGGGTGGCTCGCGCTCACGACGCTGAACGTCGCCTCGAGCATGGGGTCCGTGACCGGCGCCGAGTGGATCGGCCACTCGGGACCCGGCGGAGTAGTGGGGCTCGCGGTGCTGTTCGTCCTCGGCGTGCTGCTGGTCTATCTCTACGCCGAACTCGCCGAATCCGACCCCGCACCCGAGAGCTTCCCCCCCGATCGCTGATGGTCGAAGAGAGTCTCGAAACGATCGAGATCGAGCCGAGCGAGCGATTTCTCGAGGCCGCACGCGAGTGGGGCGAGCGCCGAATGCTCGAGGAGGAGGATGCGATCCACACGAAGGCCGAACAGGCGCTCCTGGAGATCGAACACCTCGTCTCCGGCCGAACGGAGGTCGAGTTCGTCGTCGAGGGCGAAACGATTCGGTACGAACCGAGCGAGGACCTCGCGGCGTTTCTGGACGAGCAGGCCGCCGCCGCGGGGATCGATCGGGAAACGGTCCTCGAACTGTACGTGAACCTCTTTTCGCGGGTCTTCCTCGACGGGTAGGGACAGGGTATAAGCCGGTCGAGCGGTACTGTCGAGGTATGAGCCACGAGATCGAGAAGACCGACCTGAAGACCCGACCGGCGATCGAGGAGATCGACGGCCACGCGACGTGGTCGCACACCGGTCCGCACGTCATCAACACCGGCGTCGTCGACGGCGAGGTCTCGTTCGACCTCGATCCCGAGGACCGCAGGGACAAGGACGACTAATCGAGTTCCCAACCGGCCTTCTCCGCGGCGAGTTCGATCGGGACGAACTCCCAACCGGCCTCCTCCGCGATCCATTCCTCGCCCTCGCAGCCGAGCACGACCATCCGCTCGGCGAAGAACATCGACATCTCCGTGATCTCCGCGAGGCGTTCCCCCGGTCCCGTTCCGGTGCCGTTGAAGAAGTCGGCGTCTACGCCGTGGGAGCGCTGGAAGGCGTTGATGACGTGGGCGTCGACCTCGCCGACGATGCCGATCCAGTCGGCGAACGTCGCGCCCGCGAAGACGAGCCCCGGGTCCGCGAGGCGTTTGGCCGCCTCGTAGGTGAGTGCCATCGTCATGTCGTCGGCCCCGCCGCCGTGGGGCCCCGAGGCCTCCTCGGGGACGCCGCCCGTCTCCCGACCTTCGGCCGCCTCGCGCGCCGAGGTGCCGCCCGCCCCGCCCCGCGTCTCGGGGAGCCCGACCGGCTTGTCCCGGTTCTCGTGGGGGACGTGGGGTGTTGTCTCTCCGGGATCGGGCGTCGGTTCCGGGCCGGACCTCGGTTCCGAATCGGTCGCCGTCCCGTCGGTACCGAGCGTCTCGTTCTCCTCCTCGAAATCGCCCTCGCCACGCCAGAACCAGTCGCCGCGGTTCGGGTGGGGTTCGTCCTCCGATTCGGTCTCGATCTCGTCGAGGTCGATGCTGTCGGTCATTGCGTGTCGAGTTCGGCGAGGTCCAGTCGGTCGAGCGTCTCGGCGGTGGGTCGACCCTGCTCGTCCCACCCGCGGGCGGCGTAGTAGCGATCGAGCAGTCTCGAGAACTCCCCGGGGTCGATCGCCTCGTCCGCCGTCGAGGGTCGGGTGAGCGCCTCGGGCACCCGGTCGGCCCCCCTGTCGAACCCCTCGCGGACGTTGAACAGGCGGGTGAGCGTCCAGACGCGCTCGCCGAGGGTCGCGAGGTCAGTGGACGAGAGGTCGTAGCCCAGTTCCGAGAGCCACGCCGCGCCCAGGTCGGCGAACGACTCGCCGACGAAGTCGTCGACGATCAGGCTCCAGAGGGCGGCTCGGCGGTCCTGTTCGGCGATCACCCGCCGGACGCGCTCCTCGTCGGTCCAGGTACTGAAGGGTTCGTCCTCGATGGGGCGGGCCCGTCGGTGACAGCCCCCGCGGTCGCTCGTGGCGTAGGCCAGCGCCATCGAGCGCGCGCCCCGCGGGTCGTAGGCGGGCAGTTCCATCCCCTTGATCGCGGGGACGAACGCCTCGCCGCCGAACTCCTCGGCAGCGCGCTCGACCCCGTCGGCCAGCGCGTTCCCCAACTCCGTCTCCCGGGCCGCGATCTCCTCGAGCAGGTCGCGGGCGGCCTCGTGGTCGCCGAACGCGAGCGCTCGGTCGATCAGCCCCGCCTCGCTCGCGCGGATCGCCCACGCGACGGCGTTGCCCGCCGAGATCACGTCGATCCCCAGCCGATCACAGCGCGCGCCGAGCGCCGCGACGGCGTCGAACTCGTCGATTCCCAGCCCCGCGCCGAGCGTCATCGGGGTCGCTCCCCGCGGGACGCTCTCGCCTTCCTCGGTGCTGACCTCGAACCCGCCCGGGATCGCGCCCTCGTGTTCGCGGCCCGTCGCGGCGGCACGGGCGGCCTCGATGCCGATCCCCGAGACGCCGTCGAACCGGTTTTCCTGCCAGCCCCGCGTCGCGAGCGCGCCCACCGCGTCGGCGAAGTCGACCGATTCGAGCGTCTCGCTCGCGGCCTGCCAGCGGCCGGTGTCGTCGTCGGCGAAGCGCTCCTCGTAGATCCGCCGGAGATCCGAGCGCTCCTCGGGCACCACCCCGCGGGCGACGACGGCCTTCAGCCGCTTCGCGCCCATCACCGCGCCCGCGCCGCCCCGGCCGGCGTGGTGGTCGCCGCCGTCGGCGGCGATCGTCGCGTAGCTCACCCGGTTCTCGCCCGCCGGACCGATACAGGCGACGTGTCCCTCGAACGCCTCTGCGGTCACGGCGGCGTCGTCGCCCCACGTCTCCGTGGGTTCGAGGGTCGCCTCGCCGTCCTCGATCGTCAGGGACATCGGCTCGTCGGCCCGGCCCGTGACGAGGACTGCGAGACAGTCGTCGAGCGCGCCGGCGAGCGCGCCAGCGAACTCGCCGCCGCTGTAGGAGTCGAGAAACGCCCCCGTCAACGGGGACTTGGTGATCGCGGCGTAGCGCGGTTCGCCTGGGGCACGGCCCGTGAGCGGCCCGACCACGAACAGCAGGGCGTTCTCGGGACCCAGCGGGTCGGTCCCCGGATCGAGTTCCTCGTAGAGGTAGCGCGCGCCCAACCCCTTCCCGCCGACGTACCGCCGGAGCCACCGTTCGGGGATCGGTTCCCGTGAGACCGTCTCGGCGGCGAGATCGATCCGGAGCAGGAAGCGGGCGGGCGGGGCCATCTGTGGAGCCCCTACGGGCTGAGACGTGCATAAACCCTGCCATGGGCGACCCCGCCGGGAAAGGGTTATTCCGTCGGCCCCACCAGTAACCGACATGATCGAACGTGAGGATGTGGACGAGCGCGAGCTCGCCGTGCTCCACGAGTGTCAGCTCGCGATCGAGTACCTCTACCGCGCGTACGGGAACCTGCTGACGTTCCACCACGGGGTCGGCCACGCGATGGACCGCTTCGCGGTCGCCGAGCGGGAACTGCGCGCGCTGGGCCACGACGCGCTGGCCGACGAGTTGCGCGACGAGCACCTGCCGGCGGGGGCGGTCGACGAGGTGTGGACCTACGAGCTCGTCGAGGCGTTCCAGAGCGGGATGCTCTCGGCGGTCACCGCCTTCGAGCGCGACGTCCGCGAGGAACTCGCCGAGGGCACGCCCCACCTCCACGAGCGACACCAGCAGGCGAGGTGGCGCGAGCGCTCTCGAAAGGACCGGTAGGAACGCCCGGGGCAGGGACTTTATCGGAGGCTGGGAGGTGTATCGGTATGGACCGCGAAAACTGACTCACCGTGTCCTGCCCACCTGGCAGACGTACTCGAAGACCGTTCGTTCCGTGTCGACAGGCGCCTCGTTTCGCGGGCCGTGGCCGTCGCCCTCGGAGTCGACGATGTGTGACCGCAGCGCCGCGATCGCCTCTTTTTCTCCTCTCCTCCCCTGCGCGTATCGTTCGATCCTCGATTTCCTACAATAGGGGCAGATCCACTTGAACTCCGTCTCGAGTGCTGGTCCACTCTCGGGGCCGGAAGCGCGTCCCTGTGGCGTCATCATACATCACGGATCTCGTTACAGAACGGTGAATCTGACTTCTGGGTATACAACCCGTTTATGTACCCGACGACTCCCCGTTCAGGGCCGAGAGCGTCCGTCCGAGGATGGCCCGGGTTCCGCGTCGGAGTCGGGAGGCGACCGCCTGCTGGGAGATGCCGAGATCCTCGCCGAGGTCCTCCATCGTCACCTGGCGTGGCGACTCGAAGTACCCCCGTTCGTAGGCCAGTTCCAGTGCCTCCTGTTGGGCGTCCGTGAGGGCCGACTCCGTCGCCGTCTCGACGGGCGTGAGTGCGTGGAGTGCCGTCAGCGTGATCGGGATATCCCGCTCCCGACACAGCCGCACGAATGCAGCGATGTCGTCCCGGGTGTCCCCGCGGATATCGAACGTCCACTGCTCGGTGGTTCCGACCGCCCCGACGAGCGGGACGCCGGTCTCGGTGAGCGACGTGAGGATCCCGACGTACTCCGGCTCCCACTCCACGCGGAGGAGGTACTCGTCCTCGACGCTGTCGATCAGGCGGAGATCCTTCACCCCGGGGTGCGCTGAGAACGCTTCCTGGATGTTGTCCGTGGCGACACCCCGGACCCAGAAATAGGGGATCACCACGTCCACGCCGGGGACGATCCGTTCGATCTCGACCTCCACGCCCGGGAGCGCTTCGAACACGGTTCCGAGCGGAAACGCCTCGGATGGGACGGTAACCGTCGCCTCGGTGGCCATACTCGCTCGGTGGTTCGCCCCGCGCTTTAAGTCTATCCTGGATCCGGCCCGCTTGCCGTGAGAATCGATGGGTGCGTGAGGGGACGGGGGATATTTGCTGGTCGATCCGTCGGAACTGCTCGCTACCGGTGACTCGTGAGACACGACCGGCGACGAGAATCCGAGGGTGTGACGAACCGAAAACCGACCCTCAGTCCCAGTCGTCCTCGACGCTCTCCTCGCCATCGCCGCGCGCCCAGAGCGCGAGCGCGATGAGGGCGACCACGAGCACGAACGCGACCTTCATGCCCGGTCCGCGCCCCGAGTCCTCGTCCGCGGCCTCCGCTTCCGTTGCCTCGTCGACCTCGGGTTCCTCCCCGTCTTCCTCGGCGTCCACGTCGTCGCCGACGACGCTCTCGACGAAGGACTCGGCCTCCGCCTCGCCCGCGTCCTCCGCGTCGGCCTCGGTCGCCTCCTCGTCCTCGGAGCGGAGCCGTTTGAGGACGCCCGCGATCGTCGTCACCGCGGTGAGGATCGTGCTGACGGTCTTCAGCGTGTCGCCGAGGCCGTCGTCGGGGGTCTCGGACCCGGTCTGGGGGTCGCTCTCGACGTCGCTGTCCGTCGGTTCGGCGGTCTCGTCTGCGCGTGGCTGGTCGTCGCCGGTGCTGATCAGCGACGGGTGGTCGACGGTGATCTCGATCAGTGCCATACTCCTACCCACAGCGGTCACGTTCTTAAAAGTGCAGGCGGTCCGGCCGAGCCGTAACCCTCACGCCCGCCGGGTGCCTCGACCGGGTATGAGCAACTCGCGGGAGGCCGCCGGAGCCGAACCCGAGGACGAACCCGCGCTCCCGATCAACGAACTGTTCTACTCGCTGCAGGGCGAGGGGCGCTTGGCGGGCACCCCCTCGACGTTCGTGCGCACGAGCGGCTGTAACCTCCGGTGTTGGTTCTGCGACTCGTATCACACCTCGTGGGAACCCTCGGGCGACTGGATGGGGGTCGAGGCGATCGTCGGGAAGGTCGACGAGCGCGGCGCGGACCACGTCGTCCTCACCGGGGGGGAGCCGCTGATCCACGACGCGAGTGAAGTCCTACTGGAACGGCTCGCCGAGCGGGGCTACCACACCACCGTCGAGACCAACGGCACCGTGGTTCCCGACGCGCCCGTGGATCTGGCGAGCGTCAGCCCGAAACTTGAAAGTAGCACGCCCACCCCCGAGCGGGATCCTAAGGGCGACGGCGAGTGGGCCGAACGCCACGAGGATCGACGGATCGACCTCGACACCCTCTCCCGGATCTGCGAGCGCTACGACCACCAGTTGAAGTTCGTCGTCACCGGCCCGGACGATATGGCCGAGATCACGGACCTTCTCACGCGCCTGCGCGAGCGGGTCGCGGTGCGGGACGAGGACGTGCTGTTGATGCCCGAGGGCGCGACCCGCGAGCGGCTGGACGAGACCCGCAACGCGGTCGCCCAGTTGGCGATGGAGTACGGGTTTCGCTACACCCCCCGATTGCACGTCGACCTCTGGAACGACGCGCCGGGGACGTGATCAGTCGTTCGCGCGCCGCTTGGCGAACTCCCACGCCGCCAGAACGGCGTACACGGCGCCGATGAACCGCACGCGGTCGGTGAATCGGTCGTGCCACTCGACCTCGTCCGGTCGCTCGTAGAGAAGCGCGGCGGCGACCTCGCGGTAGAGTTCCGGGAACAGGACGAGGACGGCACCGAACGCCCCCGTGAGGTCCATCATCCGGCCGTACGCCCGCCCGCCGACCAGACTCGCCACGGCCACGAGGAGACCCTCCGCCCGTATCCCCGACCCGATCCCCGACCGCCGCCGGTACTCCGCGGGGTGCTCGACGGCGGCCGCTTCGAAGACGGCGATCGTTTCGTCCGGAAACAGCGCCGTCAGGACGCCGACGAGACCGACGATCGCCCGTATCATGCGTGGTCGCTACGACCGCCGTCGACGTAATCCTATGCGGGATTCGCTTCCGAGGAGTCTATCCATACCCAACACCTCCACCCGTTCATGAGCGAAGCCGTCGTCCTCCTCTCGGGGGGCATGGACAGCGCGACCGCCGCCTACGAGGCGAAGGAGAGAGGCTACGGGATCGCGGCGCTGCACACCTCCTACGGCCAGCGCACCGAGGGAAAGGAGTACGAGTGTGCCCACTGGCTCGCCGACGATCTCAACGCCACTGACTTCCTGCACGTCGAGACCGACCACCTCCGAGCGATCGGCGGGTCGAGCCTGACCGACGACGACCGCGAGATCGGCGACGCCACGGGGAGCGACGAGATCCCCGACACCTACGTCCCGTTCAGGAACGCGAACCTGCTCTCGATGGCGGTCTCCTACGCCGAGGCCCGGGGCGCCGAGGCCGTGTTCATCGGCGCGCACTCGGAGGACTTCGCGGGCTATCCGGACTGTCGGCCCGCCTTCTTCGAGGCGTTCCAGACCGTCGTCGATACGGGAACGAAACCAGGTACAGAGGTCGCGATCGAGGCGCCCTACGTCGAGTGGAGCAAGACCGAGATCGCCGAACGCGGGCTCGAACTCGGGGTGCCCTACGAGCACACCTGGAGCTGTTATCGAACGGAGGAACCGGCCTGCGGGACGTGTGACTCGTGTACCTACCGGCGGGAGGCGTTCGAGCGCGCGGGAAGCGAGGATCCGATTCCCTACGCACAGCGGTCGTAGACGGCCTCGATCCGGTCGTGGAGGCGCTCCCACTCGCCGCCCTCGCGGGCGAACAGCGCGAGCGCCCCGCCCATGCCGACGCCCTCCTTGGCCTCGCCCGCCAGATAGCGCTCCATGGCGACGTGCGTCTCGGAAAACCGGGGATCGGTGACGGTGAGCGAGCACTCGAGCGCCCGCGCGCGCTCGCGGATCGCGGGCGTGTCATGCGCGACGAACGAGGTCGTCGCCAGCGCCAGCGGGGCGTCGATCCCGAGACCGCGAACGCAGGCGGCCGCCGCGAGCAGTTGGGTGCCGCCCGCGAGCGTCACCCGGGCGTCGGTCCCGACCGTCCCGGCGACGAGGCCGACGACGCCCGCGAGGACGGGATCGCCGACCGCCTCGATCGCCGCCAGCGGATCGCTCGTGCCCCCGTCGAGGCCGCTCGCGGCCAGCCCCTCGCGGACGACCCGGCGTTTCAGCGCCACGGGGTTGTCGGGAAGCGACGAGGAGACGCCCCAGTCCTCCCCGAGCGCGCGGAGCACGGCCATCGCGGTGGTCGTCCCCCCGGGGATCGTCTCGCCGATCCAGAGCTCCTCGTCCGGGAGGCGCGATCCGAACTCGCGGGCGCGTTCGAAGACCCGCCGGGCGTTCGGGACGGCGGCCCCCTCGCGGACGTCCCCGCCCGGTCGATCGCCGACCGAGACGGTCGGGGCGGCGGTCGCGGCGGCCATGCCCGCGTCGACGATCAGGGGGTCGAACCCGAGACGCTCGCGGGCCGCCCGGGTGACGATCGCGGGCGTCGGACAGCCGGTCGGGCTCACGGGCGTGATCGACCCCGCCGGACGGCCGTAGACGAGGATCTCGGCGTCTGCGGCCGGCGTCCGGGCCATCAGGTCGGGGCTCGCGCCCGCCGCGCTGATCCCCTCGATCCCCGCGGTGTGGGTCGTCCCGCAGACGACGGCGAGGCGCGTCACCGCCGGACCCTCGATTCGAGGAACGTCCGGACCCGTGTCGCGGTCTCGTCCCACGTCGGGTGGCGCTCGTACCGCCGGCGGGCGGCGAGGCTCATCCCGACCAGCCGGTCGCGGTCGCCCGCGAGCCCCGCGATCGCGCGGGCGATGGCCCGCTCGTCGCCCGGATCGACGAGGTGGCCGGTCGTCCCCTCGGTCACGAGGTCGCTCGCCCCGCCCGAGGCGGCCGCGAGCGCGGGCAGTCCGAACGCCATCCCCTCCAGGTAGACGATGCCGAAGCCCTCGTGGGTCGAGGGCACGGCCATGAGGTGGGCCGCTTCGAGCCGCGCGGCGAGGGCGTCGTCGTCGAGCCAGCCCGCAAAGTCGACGCGGTCGGCGAGCCCCTCGCGGCGAACGCGGTCGCGGACCGCGCTCGCGTACTCGGGGTCGTCCGCCCCGCCGACGACGGTGAGGTGCCAGTCGCCCTCGACGCGCGCGAGGCCGCGGACCAGCGCGTCGAGCCCCTTGCGCGGGACGATGTTGCCGACGAAGACGACCTCGAAGGGGTCACGGCGGGCGCGTTCGACGATCTCGGCCTCGGTCGGAAGCCCCTCGAATCGGTCGGCGCCGGGCCACGCGATGATCCCCGGCGCGTCCGTCAGTCGGGCGACCGCCGCCCGTGTGGCCCGGCTGTTGCAGATGACGGCGTCGACCGTCGAGAGGTACGCCCGCTCGAGTTCGCGCGAGAGGCGGCGCTCGATCCCCGAGACCTCGCTCGCCCGGAGGTGGTGGACGATCGAGACGATCGGGTACTCGCGGTCGAGACGGCGATTGAGTCCCACCAACGAGGGGTGACAGAGTTCGTCCTGCAACAGCACGTCGAACGGGCGGTCGAGGTCGCGGACGAGCCGCCGCGAGAGGTTGTGCGCGAGACTGCACGCCCTGCTCGACTCGGGCAGCGAGATCACCTCGACGCGGTCGCCCCGCGCCCCGAGCCCCTCGACGAGCCGGCGGTCGTAGCGATAGCCCCCCGACCGGGGTTCGAGGTCGCCGTAGACGACCAGCCCGACGTTCATAGGGCCCGCTCGTAGGCCGCCCACGCGATCTCGTCCTCGTGGATCGTCACCCGGAGAGTCTCGACCTCGCTAGCGAGGTCGGCGGCCAGCCGGTCTGCGACGATCCGACAGAAGTGCTCGACGCTCGGGTTCAGCCCCGAGAACTCCTCGAGGTCGTTCAGCAGTTCGTCGTGATACCGGGCCTCGACCGCGTCGAGCGCCGCCGTCAGATCGTCGATGTCGAGCAGGTAGCCGTACTCGTTGAGTTCGGGGCCCGCGCATTCGGCGGCGAGTTCGTAGTGATGCGAGTGGACCTCGCCCTCGGGGCCGGGATCAGGCACGGTAAGGAAGTGCTGGGCGACGAAGTCGGTCGAGACGGTGACGGTGTACATGGGCCGGGGTTCGGACCCCGCGAGTAAATAGTTCGGCTCCATCGAGATCCGGATCCGAAGACGGGGCCTACGAGCGGGAAGCCGGGACGCCCGGTCGCCGCCGAGCGGTTCGATCAGTTGTACAGCAGGCGGTGGAGCTTCGTGCGCTCCTGGGCGCGCAGTCGGGGGAGCGACGCGACGATCGAGTCGTCCTCGCCGCGCAGCGGGCACGTTGAGACCAGATCCGCGTTCCGGAGGTCCGTCAGCGCGTCGTAGGCAACGGCCTCGTCCAGCGAGAGGCGCTCGGTGAGGTCGCTGAAGCGGACGTTGTTCTGTCGGCTGAGCGTCTCGAGGATCGCGAGGCGGTCCTCGACGCTCGCCGTTCGGGGGGTCTCGTAGGTGCTCATGGTGTGGTACAGTAGCGCATGGGACTTAGTCGTTTCGGTGATTAACTACGATCCGAATAAGAGTTGTACGGGGTCGGATCGCACGCAGCCGGGGCTGTCGGGGGTCGGTCGATCGGTCGTCCGCGAGGGCGCGGTCATACGGACTGTTGTCGTCTCTGACCGGTGATCGCCCGTGCGGGTCAGCGATCACCGGTGACCAGTTACAACAGGCCTCATCAGTCGTCGGCGGCGGCCGTCCGCTCGACGCGGGTGCCGTT
Source organism: Halalkalicoccus sp. NIPERK01 (assembly GCF_030287405.1). Taxonomy (NCBI): domain Archaea; kingdom Methanobacteriati; phylum Methanobacteriota; class Halobacteria; order Halobacteriales; family Halalkalicoccaceae; genus Halalkalicoccus; species Halalkalicoccus sp. NIPERK01. The sequence goes on from NZ_JASVVV010000002.1 coordinate 582,182, forward strand.
GTGGCGACACTCCTCGAGGGCGTGTTTCGCGGCCATGCCGGCGTCGTGGGCGCTCGCGCCGCGACCCACCCCGACCTGGAGGTCGACGCCGACCTCGCCGGAGACGTGGGTGATGGCCTCCTCGTAGGAGGGTTCGGGAAGACCGGGACAGGTCGCGATGACGTTGTCGCCGCCGACGAAAAAGGACAGCGAGTCGTGTTCGGCGTACATGTGGCGCATGAGCGCGGCGTAGCCCTGCTCGATGGCGATGAACGTCTCGAAGGCGTCGACCCGATCGGTGTAGGTGCCCGTGACGTCGATCACGTCGAAGTGGGCGATCTGGACGTCCTCGTCGGTGCGTTCGTCCGCGGCGAGGGGGTCCCCGCCGAGGATCCCCGTTCGCGTGTGGTCCTGCGCGCTTCCGGCGGTCTGGAGCACCGCGGTCGCGTCGGCGAGCGCTTCTCGGGGGCTGGCCCCGTTGCCGATCCCCATGCTGACCGAGACGGGGTAGCGGTTGGCGATCGACTCCTGGATCAGTCTATGGTCCGCCCGGTCGAGGCCGTTGGTGACGGCGATCATGTTGTCGAAGCGGGTGAAGAAGACGTACCCGCCCTCGCGCCCGATCTGCTGACAGAGGTCGGCGTACAGCCGCGACTGGAGCGTCTGGAGATCGACCTCCCGGCGTGGCTCCGGGGTGACGGTCCACGGCCCGTAGTTGTCGATCTGGACCAGCGTGATCTGTGTCCTCGTCACGATGACGGTCGTTGGGCCCGGGACCTTATTGCGTTTCGGAAACGTCCCACCGGGAGCGAACGCGCCGTGCCAGCCCGCGAACGCGCTGAACGAGCGGTTCGAGCACCGGGTTCGCGCCGACACAGAGGTACGCCGGCAGCGGTTCGTAGGTCGCGCCCCGCTCCAGGGCGAGCGCCGTCGCGGCCGCCCGGTGGTTGCCGTCGGCGACGTGCCACGGCACCGCCCCCCGCCGGGTCGAGAGCACCAGTGGGTCGGCGGCGGGGGGGTCGCGCGCGAGACGCTCGATCAGGGGGACGTCGACGCCCGTCTCGCGGGCCAGTTCTCGGGGATCGTCCCGATCGATCCGCCGGGCGCAGCCCCGGATCGTGCCGTCGGGCGAGAGCGCCCCCCAGCGCAACTCCGCGGGCCCCTCGACGACGTGCAGACGGTCGAAGCGCGCCCGCGAGAGGAGCAACCGATAGCAGGCGAGGGGGGCGTCGCGCCAGAGAAAGGCCGCCGCGCCGGGGTTCTCGGCCAGGAGCGCGTCGAACGCCTCGCGCTCGGAGAGGGACCCCGCGCACCCGCCGCGCTCGCGGGCGAGCCACGCCCGGATCACCTCCTCGCGGGGGACGCGCGTCAGCGTCTCGGTGCCGGGAGCCATCTCAGTGGAACTTGAGTTCGACCCGCCGGCCGTCGGGGTCGCGGACGTAGGCCGCCCAGTCGCGGCCGTAGGCACCGAGGCGCTCGCGGGGTTCGCCCTCCTCGACGTCGACGCCCGCCTCGCGCAGGTCGTCGAGGTAGCCCTCGATCGCCCCCCGGGAGTCCGTATCGTCCGAGCGAAGCAGGAGGCAGACGTGTTCGCCGCCCACGTCGATGGCCTCGTCGGTCGGCACGAGATGCAGGTGGCGACCCCCGGCGACGACCGCGACGAACGGGAGTTCGTCGTTCTCGAACTTCTCGCGGTCCCGGATCGGGAGGCCGAGCAGGTCGTGGTAGAACGCGAGCGCCGCCTCGACGTCGCCGACGCGGATCGCGACGTGGTCGACGTCCGAAACCTCGATCATGGGTGACGTGGGGGCCGGATCGGCAAAAACCCGGGGGAGCGCTTATGGACCTGTCGCCCGTGGCGACGATCATGCCCGGACGTACGGCGAGGGAGTGGGTATGAGATGGTGGCCCGCGAGCGAGAGCGCCTCCGCGAACACGAACGGGCGTTCCGACGGCTCACCGAGAACGCCACGGAGGTGTTCTGGATCGCCGATCCCGATCGGGAGGGCGCGGTCTACGTCAACCCGGCGTTCGAGGAGGTCTGGGGGCGTCCATGCGAACGGTTCTACGAGGACCACGGGGTCCTGATCGAGTCGATCCACCCCGAGGACAGAACGCGGGTGAAGCGGGCGATCGATCGGAAGTACGAGAGCGGCGAGTTCGACGAGACCTACCGGATCCAGCGTCCCGACGGCGAGGTCCGCTGGATCCACGACCGGGGGTTTCCCGTCCGCGATTCGGCGGGGGACCTCGTCAACGTCGCCGGGATCGCCACCGACATCACGGAGCGAAAGCGGATCGGATCCGAGCTTCGCCGCCAGCGCGACCGCATCGAGCGGGTCGTCGAGACGACCCCGGTGATGTTGCTGGTCATGGACGCGGATCGGACGATCACGTTCGCGAACGAGCGGGCGACGGCGATGGCCGGCGTGGAGGACATCGCCGGGACGCCCTTCGAGGAGTTCCCGTGGGAACTGCTGCGCAGCGACGACTCGTCCGGGGGGAGCCCGGACGACCGGCCCTGGCCCGACGACTGGGCGGCGGTACCGCCGGATCGACGGCCGTTCGCCCTCGTCAGGGAGCTCGGCGAACCGGTCTACGACCTGCAGTATCCGGCGTGGATCGGCGGGGAGTTCCGGTGGCTCAGCATCAACGGCGCGCCGCTTTTCGACGGCGCCGAGTTCGACGGCGCGGTGTTCGCCATCGAGGACGTCACCGAGCGGAAGCGCCGCGAGCGGGCGCTGTCGGCGCTCCACGAGACCTCGCGGGAGATGATGCGCGCGGAGTCTCCCGCGGAGATCTACGAGGTCGCCGTCTCGACGGTGGACGACTCCCTCCCGTTCTCGCGGGTCGCGTGCTACCGCCTCGATCCGGGCGGGTACGCGCTCGAACCGGTGGCCCACAGCCCCGAGGCCGCGGGGTTCGTCGAGGAGCACGACCGGGTCGAGGACGGGGGGCCGATCTGGGAGGCGTTCGTCGGCGGGGGCGTCGAGCGCGACGGGGAGTGTACGGCGATCGCGCTCGGCTCACACGGCGTGCTCGTCCTCGTCGGGAGGAGCGAGGGGGCGCTCTCGCTCGTGCGCGTCCTCTGTGACAACGCGGAGGCGGCCCTCGACCGGACCGACCGCGAGGGCGTCCTGCGCGCCCAGAGCGAGGCGCTCCGGCGGACCAACGCCGAACTCGAACGGCTCAACGACGTCAACGACCTCGTGCGCGACCTGACGGCGGCGCTCGTCCGGGCGACCTCGCGCGAGGAGATCGCCGCCACGGTCTGTGAGCGCCTCGCGGCGGCCGAGCGCTACCGGTTCGCGTGGATCGGCGACGAGACGGGGACCCCGACCGCGTGCGCCGGCATCACCGAGTCGGCGCTCGCGGCGATCGAACGCCCGGAATCGGGCTACGAACCGCCGGCGGCGCGCGCACTGGAGGACGGCGAACCCGCCATCGACGGGGACCTGCTCGACGCCGCCCACCCCGACCAGCGCGCCGACGCCCTCTCGAAAGACTACCGGTCGGTGGCGGCGGTCCCCCTCTCCTACCGCGATCGGACCTACGGCGTGTTGAGCGTCTACGCCGACCGGGACGACGCCTTCCGCGAGGACGAACGCGAGGTGTTCGCGGAACTCGGCGGGACGGTCGGCTACGCGATCGACGCCGTCGAGACGCGAACGGCGCTGGCGAGCGACGGCGTCACCGAACTCCGGTTCTCGATCGCGGATCGGGAGGCGCTGCCCGCCAGGCTGGCGGCCGGCGCTCGCCTCGAACACCGGGGGCTCGTCCCGCGGCCGGACGGTTCGATCCGCTGGTTCGTCGCGGTCGACGCCCCGGTCGAGCGGGTCCGCGAGACGGTGGCCGAAACCGAGCGCGTCGAGGGCTTCCAGGAGATCGTCACCGATGGAACGACGCTGATCGAGTGCGTCGTCCACCCGCCGTGTCTGCTCTCGCCGTTCGTCGAGCACGGGGCGACGATCGCCGATCTGACGGCGAGCGGCGGCGAGGTGACCCTCACCGCCGCGGTCGCCGAGACCGACGTGCGGGCGCTCTCGGAGGCGCTCGAATCGCGATACGACGCCGAACTGGTCCGGCGGTGCGACCGCGAGCGACCGCCACGAACCCGCGAGGAGCGGTGCGTGGAGGCCACGGAGGGGCTGACCGACCGCCAGCGGGAGATCCTCGAGATCGCCCACCTCAGCGGCTACTTCGAGACGCCCCGGCGGATCACGGGCGCGGAACTCGCCGAACGCCTCGGGGTCAACCGCTCGACGTTCCACCGCACGCTCCGGGCGGCCGAACAGGCGACGTTCGACGCGCTGCTCGAGTGAGTGCAACCAGTTGCATCGCGGCTCGGCCGTCCCGCAACGGGTTGCAGCCTACCCTTTCGTGGCTAGCCGTAGTCGGGTTCGAGTGGCGTGTCCGTTGCGACACGCACGTCAGAGGCACCAGAGTAGCGAAAGCGGCGTACCTCCCGTCCGCGGTACGCCGGATCGGGACCCACCCGACCGCGAGCGGCGGGCGATCCAACGGCGCGACGAGGCGTCTCGGACAGCCAGCTCCCCCGTCGCGTCGATCCCACCCCATCGATCCGATAGCTCCCGACGGTTCGGCGGGCGGTTCGTGCTCGGATCCGGCCCGCCACTGACGGGTATCACGGGGGCGAAACGCGGCTCTCCCTCCGACTAGCGTGAAGGGATTCGGAGCCGTCGGAGCGTTCTCGCTCGCGACGCTCATCGAGAGGGGCGGGACCGCGTCCATCTCCGTCCTCGGCGAGGTGTTCGCGGCGCGGCGTACGCCGCGCCCGTGTCACGGCAGATCGCTGGTAGGGTCCGGTTCGAAGGGCCAGTGGTTTCATCCGACCCGTTCGCGTAGGGAGGGCGTGATCGAGCGGCGGCGGCTCCAGGGGGCGCTCGGGATCGCGCTGTTCGGGGCGATCCTCGCAGCGGCGGCCCTCCTCGGGCCGGAGCGGGCGGTCGCCGTCCTCCTCGCGCTCGGGGAGTCGCCGTGGCTCGTCCCCCTCCTGTTCTGTCTGTACCTCCTGCGTCCCTTCGTCGGCTGGCCGCACAGCCCGTTTCCGGTCGCCGCGGGCTTTTACTTCGGGTTCGTCGGGGGAGCCGTCGTCGCGTTCGTCGGCCTCGCGCTGACCAGCCTGCCCCCGTTCGCGGTCGGCCGGTACCTGCGCCGCGATTCGGGCGCGTTCGGACGGCTCGGCGAGGTCGGCGAGCGCGTCGCCGAGGCGACCGGCCAGACGCGGGCGGTCGCGAGCGCGCGGCTGTTGCCCCTGCCCGCCGACGCCGTCTCCTACGGCGCGGGCGTCTCCGACGTCCGACCGGGGGCGTTCGCGCTCGGGACGCTCCTCGGGGACCTGCCGTGGCTGCTCGGACTGGTGTTCGTCGGCACCCAACTCGAGACGCTCACGACCGAGGGGCTCGACGCCTTGCCGGCCGGGGCCGTCCTCGTCCTCGCGGTGGTCGGCCTCCTCCTCGTCGGAACGCCGCTCTACGAGCACCTTCGCGGGTGATCACTCCGCCGGAGGGGTGGCGAGCCGGCGGACCGCGTCCGTCGGCGGGGCGTCGAAGCGCTCGGGGTGGAGGACGCCCGCGAGCGCTTCGAGCGAGTCGACCAGCCGGTGGCTCGGGCGGTTCAGGTGCGCCGAGCCGTCGAGGACGAACACCCGCCCCTCGCGGACGGCGGTCAGGTTAGACCAGCCCGCGCGGTTTACGAGGTCCCCGACGGTCTCGGTGGTCTGTTCGATCCTGAACCCGCAGGGCGCGACCACGAGCGCCTCGGGGTCGTATTCGAGTACCCGCTCGAACTCGACGGGCGTCGATGCCTCGCCGGCCTCGACCAGCCCGTACTCCCCGCCGGCGTACTCGACCAGTTCGGGCACCCAGTGGCCGCCGACCATCACGGGATCCATCCAGTCGATATCGAGGACGCGGGGACGCCTCCCGTGGGGAACGCGCTCGCGGACCCGCTCGACACGCGCCCGGCACTCGGCCACCAGGTCTCCAGCGCGCTCCTCCCGACCGAGCGCCCGGCTGATCCGTTCGACATCGGAGAACACGTCCTCCAGACCGTGGGGATCGGTCGTCAGCACGTCGCAGTCGAGGCCCAGTTGCTCGATCGCCTCCCGGACGAGGACCGTGTCGACCGCACAGACCTCACAGATCCCCTGGGTGACGATCAGGTCGGGATCGGCGCGTTCGAGTTCCTCTAGCCCGATCTCGTAGACGCCGCCCGCCCGCTCGGCTTCGAGTACCTGCTCGTCGATGGTCGCGCTGTCGGCGCTCGCGTCGACGCTCGACCGGGTGATCGTCGGGAGGTCGCGGACCCCGGGCGGGTGGTCGCAGCTGTGCGATACCCCGACGGGAGTGACGCCGAGCGCGGAGACGATCTCCGTGGCCGAGGGCAGCAGCGTGACGACGTTCATGCCCCCCGTAGGGGACGGGGCGCCATAGCTTCCGGGACCGATGGGGACTTCGGGGAGGGCCATCGAGCCTAGCCCGATGGGACGGTGGAGCTATCGGGCGACGGTCATCACGCTGTGTACGCTCGCGTTCTTCGCGACGATGGTCGCCCGCCTCGTCATCAGCCCGGTCGTCCCCGCGATCGTCGACGAGTTCGGCGTCTCCTCGGGGATCGTCGGGGTCGCCCTCTCGGGGCTGTGGATGGCCTACGCGCTCGCGCAGTTCCCCTCGGGGATCCTCGCCGACCGGTTCGGCGAGCGCCGGGTGATCCTCGCGGCGGTGGGCCTGACCGCGCTTGCGAGCGGGGCGCTCGCGCTCTCGCCGTCGATCCACGCCTTCCTCGTCCTGACGGTCCTGTTGGGCGGCGTCGCGGGGCTCCACTACAGCGTCGCCACCACGCTGCTGACCAAGGAGTTCGACGACATCGGCGCGGCCATCGGGATCCACAACTCGGGCGCGCCGCTGGCGGGCCTGCTCGCGCCGCTGGCCGCCGCGGCGGTCGCCGGCTGGGTCGGCTGGCGCTACTCGATCGCGCTGGGGGCCGTGACCGCCGCCCCCATATTCCTCCTGTTCGCGTGGAGGGTGCGCGAGACGAAGCCCGCCCGCCCGAACCAGCCCATGCGCGAGCGGGTCGCGCTCGGCCCCGTCGTGGGGCTGTTGACCCGCCCGCGTATCGCCTTCACGGCGCTGCTCGCGATCTGCTGTGAGTTCGTCTGGCAGGCGACCGCCTCGTTCCTGCCGACGTTCCTGGTCGCCCACCACGGCTACTCGATCGGGCTGGCGAGCGCGCTGTTCTCGGCGTACTTCGTGGTTCACGGGCTGACCCAGCCCGCGATCGGCTCGCTCTCGGACCGGTTCGGCCGCGACCGGGCGGCGGCGGCGTGCGCCCTGCTCGGAATCGCCGGCTACGGCCTGCTGGTCGTCGGCTCCGGCCTCGTCGCCGTCGGTATCGCCGTCCTGCTCGTGGGGACGGCGATGAGTTGGGGCGCAGCGGTCCTGCCCCGGTTCATGGATCACCTCTCGGCCGAGGAACGGGGGGCGGGCTTCGGTCTCGTGCGGACGAGCTACATGATCGTGAGCGCGACCGGCAGCGCGGTCGTGGGAACCGTCGCCGACCTCTCGTCGTGGGGCGTCGCGTTCTCGGTGTTCGTCGTCCTGCTCTCGGTGGTCGTCTGCGCGCTCCTGGCGAACCGCGCGCTGGATCTCGGGCTGTAGAGGGGCAAACTTATATCGGGGGTCGGTCGACACACGGGTATGGTCGGAGCACACGGACCGGGGGTGGGCGCGTGGAGCTAACGCTGATCCTGATCGCGGCGGTCCTCCTGCTGGGACTGGTCTCGCCGCTCGCGTTCGCCGTCTTCCTCTTCACCCGCGACCGCGAGGAGGAGGAGTCCGCCTCCTCGACGAACGCCTGAACCCGGCGTGGAGTCGATGCCTCCCGAGGGACCCACGCGTGATCCCGGCCGGATGGCCGAACATGTTCGGGATCGAGGCTTCGGTCGACCGGGGCCTACGATCCGACGTGAGCACGACATCCGAACCCCGAGCGAGCGCAGCGCGAACCACCGTCACCGTCGTCTGCACCGGCCACGTCTACGACGCGGTCGGGAAACACCGGTTCTCGTACGCGTTCGAGGGGACCACACTCAGGGAGTTGCTCGACGAACTGTTCGCCGAGTACGACATCGCCGACATGCTGATCGCCGAGACCGAGGCCGACGCGACCGCCCACGGCTGGGCGACCCCGCCCGAGAGGCTGCCCGGCACGTGGAAGAAGAACCCCGAGGGCGAGCAGACCCGCGCGTACGCCCGCGTCACGATCAACGGACGGTTCAACGAGCACTTCGAGGGGTTGGACACCGAACTCGTCGACGGCGACCGGGTGGGGCTGCTCTACCCGTTCATGTTCTGCTGTTAGCGTGGGCCGTTCGCCCGCGGGAGCGCGGTCGGGGAGGGCGGCGATGACGGAGGCGCGCCTCTCGATCACCCTCCCCGAGGGGGTCTGGATCGCGGACCTCTCGACCGAGCATCCGGAGGCGACCGTCCGGGTGCTGGCGGCGATGCCCGACGATCGGGTCGGGTTCGGGCTGGTGCGGATCGAGGGGCCCGGCGCCGACGCGATCGTCGAAGGGATGCGCGCCGCGACGGACGTCACGTCGCTGTCGGTGCTCCGCCGGGACGAGCGGGGGGCCGTCGTCCAGTTCGAGACCACCCAGCCGCTGCTGTTGCTCTCGGCGCGCGAGTCGGGAATAGCGATCGAACCCCCCGTCGAGATCCGCGGCGGGGTGGCGACCGTCGAGGTCACCGCCTCGCGCGAGCGCCTCTCGAAACTGGGCGAGCAGTTGCGGGCGTTCGGACTCGAGTTCGAGGTCGAGTACCTCCGCGAGGAGGGCGACGCCGAACGGGTGCTCTCGGATCGCCAGCGCGAGGTCCTGCTCGCGGCCGTCGAGAACGGGTACTACGAGACGCCCCGGCGGTGTTCGCTCACCGACCTCGCCGAGGACCTGGGCGTCGCGAAGTCGACCGCGAGCGAGACGCTCCACCGGGCCGAGGGGGCCGTGATCGAGCGGTTCGTGGCGGATCGCCGATAGGCGCTCCGGGTCCGGGCGTACTTGTCCGCGGCGGGCGACGATCCCGTATGAACGGCACCTACACGCTCGTGATCTCGCTCTCCGAACCCGCGACGATCGAGGTCGGCGCGCTCGGCCCTCACGACCTTCCGGAGGGGTGGTACGCCTACACCGGCAGCGCGTTCGGCCCCGGCGGCTTCTCGCGGATCGACCGGCATCGAGAACTCACACGCGGCGAGCGCGAGACCCGCCACTGGCACGTCGACTACCTGCTGGGCCACCCCGCCGCGGCGATCGAGACCGACGTCCGAACCCCCGAGCGGGACGTCGAGTGTGCGGTCGCCCGCGCGATCCCCGACGCCGGGATCGCGGGCTTCGGGGCCTCCGATTGCGACTGTGCGTCGCATCTGGCGTACGCCGAGGGGCACGGGGAACTGCTCGGGGCGGTCGAGCGCGCACACCGAACCGCGGGGTCCGAGTAACCGAATCCGGTTTCTCTCTCCGCAGACGTAACCGGATCCGGTAGAGTCAAGGCGCCGGTCCACGCACCGGGGGTATGGCCGCGGCCGCGCTCTCGCGCCGATCCAACCAGGCCCGGTCGCGCGCGCTCGTCAAGACCGTCTGCTATCGGCTGTTCATGTTCGTCATCACGGCGGCGGTGGCGTTCCTCGTGACCGGGGCGGCGAGCGAGGCGCTCAGCATCGGGGTGGCGACGAACCTCCTGAAGACGGGGACGTACTACGCCTACGAGCGGGCGTGGGCGCACGTGACGTGGGGGACCCGGTGACTATCGGTGCTCGTCGAGGTCGACGACCGTCGAGGGGTCGGCGCTGATCCAGGCGGTAAAGCGCCGATCGGCGTCGAGGTCCTCGGGGACGAACGTCCAGCGGTCGAGGCGTTCGCCGTCCTCGTGGGTGATGAGCCGGAGCGAACCGGTACCGGGGTAGGGCGAGGGCGATGACGTCTCCATGATCGAACCATCGGAGGCGAGCGACATCTACCGTGCGCTTGCACGTGCCACCCGTCCCGAGGGGCGGGTCGCACGGATCCGACGGCCTACCCGCCGCCGACGATCGCCTCGACGTCGGCGTGTTCGTCGAGCAGTTCGCCCATCCGCTCGACCGTCTCGGGGCTCCGGGTCCGCCCCCGCCTGACGACGTCCTCCGCGCGGTCGATCGTCGAGAGCGTGTCCGATCGAACGACCATGATCGGGACGCCCCGCTCCTCGGCCTTGCCGACCACCGCGCTCGAGGGGCGCAACCCGCCCGTGAGGACGAGACACGTCACGCCCGAGGCCTCGAGCGCGACGGTCTGGATGTCGGCCCGATCGCCGCCGGTGATCAACGCGGCGTTGCGGGCCCGCCGGAAGTGCCTGAGCGCGGCGTCCCCCCCCATCGCGCCGACGAGGAACCGCTCGACGAATCCATCGGTATCTGCACCCGTCAGCAGTTCCGCGCCGAGTTCCTCGGCGAGTTCCGCCACGGTGACGCCCGCCAGTTCCCGGGTGCGGGGAAGCGCGCCGAGGACGGGGATCCCCCGGCCCTCGAGGAAGGGGACGGCGTCCGACTCCAGCGAGTCGAAACTCGCGTCGGCGACGGCGTTGAAGACGACCCCCGAGAGCCGATCGCCCAGTCGGTCGGCCGCCGCGAGGACCGTATCGACGTCGCCCGCGCTCTCGTAGGGCGCGACGAGCACGACCTCGGCGTCGAGCAACTCGGCGACGTCGGCGTCCGTGAGGTCGACGATCCCGCCCGTCGCGAGGCTGCTCGCGCCCTCAATCAGCATCAGATCCCGCTCTTCGGAGAGCGCCTCGAAGTTCTCCCTCACGGTTTCCCGAAGCTCGTCGGGGTCCTCCCGGCCGCGGATCGCCTCCTCGACGAACGTCGGCGAGTAGACGATCGGCTCGAGTTCGTGCATCTCCGCGTCGAGGCCGAGCAGCTCCCGTGCGAGCATGGGGTCCTCGTCGATCGTCTTGCCGACGTTGCTCTGGAGGCGCGTACCCCGCGGCTTCATGTAGCCCACGCTCAGGCCGGCGTCGGCCGCACGCTGGCCGAGCGCGAGCGCGATGGCGGTCTTTCCTGTGCTGTCCTCGGTGCCGGCGATGAGTACGGTTCGGGTCATTGCTCTACAGTGAGGGCGATGTCGATCGCCACGGCTCCGTCGGGGGTGGCGACCAGCGGGTTGATGTCCAGTTCCACGATCTCGGGGAAGTCGGTCACGAGCTGCGAGAGGCGTTGGACCGCCTCGATCACGGCGCCTTCGTCGACGGGCTCTCGCCCGCGCGCGCCGCGCAACAGGGGCGCGGCGTCGATCTCGTCGATCATCCCCGCCGCCTCGCGTTCGCTGACGGGCGCGACCCGGAGGGTCACGTCCTCGAGGGTCTCGACGAATATCCCGCCGAGACCGAAGAGGAGCAGGGGGCCGAACTGCGGGTCGCGGTTCATCCCGACGATCGTCTCGACCCCCCTGTCGAGATCCACGGTCTCCTGGACCTGTACGCCCAGGACCGCGGCGTCGGGCTGGTAGTTGCGCGCCCGGGTCACGAGGTCCTCGTAGGCGTCGTGGACGTCCTCTCGCGCGACGCCGATCTTCACCCCGCCGATGTCGGACTTGTGCATGATGTCGGGCGAAACGATCTTCATCACGACCGCCTCGCCGATCGACTCGGCGACGCGTTCGGCCTCGGCGGGGTCGGTGACGACCTCGCCGTCAGGAATGGGGATGCCGTACGCCTCCAGTATCCCCATGGCTTCGACGCCGATCCGGTTGTCCCCGCGCTCGTCGGCCCGGTCGAGCAGTTCGCGCACGCGCTCGCGGTCGACGTCGAACTCCGTGGGGTCGTCGTACTCCCTCGCCCGGATTTCGCGATACTCCGCGAGCGAGTCGAGGCTGGCGACCGCGCGGGCGGGATCGAAGTAGTTGGGGATGCCCGCCTCCCCGAGGCGTTCGGCCGCCGGGGCGACGCGCTCGCCACCCATGAGGCAGGCCGCGACCGGCTTGCCGTGTTCCTCGCGCAACTCGACGGTCGACTCGGCGAGTTCCTCGTAATCCAGTACCGCGGTGGGCGCCGAGAGGACGAGCGCCATCCCGACGTTCGGGTCCGCGAGCGCCGCGTCGAGCGCGCCCGCGAAGCGCTCGACGTCGGCGTCGCCGACGATGTCGACGGGGTTGTAGACGTTGCCCTCCGCGGGGAGGGTCTCGCGGAACCGTTCGAGGGTGTCCTCCCCGAAGGAGGCCATCGAGAGGCGCGAGTCCCCGACCGCGTCGGTCGACATCACGCCGGGGCCGCCCGCGTTGGTGATGACGGCGACCGTTTCGGAGTCCGGAAGCGGCTGGTTCGCGAGCATCCCCGCGGAGTCGAACAGCTCCTGAACCGACTCCGCGCGGATGACGCCCGCCTGTTCCAGGCCCGCCTCGTAGGCGCGCTCGGAGCCCGCGATCGTCCCCGTGTGCGAGGAGGCCGCCTGCGCGCCCGCGTCGGTCCGTCCGGACTTGACGAGGACGACCGGCGTTTCTCGGGTCACCTCCCTCGCCACCTCGATGAACGCCCGACCCTCCTCGATCCCCTCGAGGTAGCCGATGATCACGTCCGTCTCGTCGTCCGCGTTCCACGCCTCGACGAAGTCGGTCTCGTCGAGTACCGCCTTGTTCCCCAGCGAGACGACGTCCGTGAAGCCGATCCCCTGGTCATTGGCCCAGTCGACGACGGCCGTGATGAACGCGCCCGACTGGCTCATGAACGACAGCGACCCGGGGAGGGCGTCATCGGGGCCGAACGTGGCGTTCAGTCCGACGGGCGTGCTCATCACTCCCAGACTGTTGGGCCCGACGAGGTTCAGACCGTACTCGCGGGCGACCTCCCGGAGTTCGCGCTCGCGGGTCGCTCCTTCACTGCCGGTCTCGGCGAATCCGGCGGTGATCACGACGACGTTTTTCACCCCGCATTCGCCGGCCTCTCGAACGACCTCGAGTGCGACGTCGGGCGGGACGACCACCACTGCCAGATCGGGGTCGCCCGCCGCGGTCAGCGAGCCGACGCAGTCGATCCCCAGCACCTCCTCGTAGTTCGGGTTGACGCAGACGACCTCGCCCGCGAAGCCCTCGATCAGGTTCGTCGTGATGGCGTGGCCGACCGACCCCTCCCGGGGAGTCGCCCCGACCACCGCGACCCGGTCGGGGGAGAACAGCCCCGTCAGATCGCCCACCGGCGGCTCACCCCCGATACCCGTGAGTTCCGACCCACGCTCGGCGTGACAGCCATACGTCGTCGCCTTCGTCCGGCGCGGGTATAACTCGTTGGGAGCCATCGGGAACTCACACGTCCTCGGGGAGCCACCCCCCCGAGACCTCGACGTTCGCGCCGCTGATGTAGTCGCTTCCCTCCTCGAGGAAGGTGAACACGGCCTGGGTGACGTCCGCGAACCCCGCGGGCCGACCGCGGGGGAGGTCGTCGGGGAAGACCTCGCTGTTCTCGATCACGTAGGGGGAGACGGCGTTGGCGGTGATCCCCTCCTCGCTGGTGTCCGCGGCGAGCATCCGGGTGAACATCAGCACGCTCGATTTGGCCATGAAGTACGGCGCGTTCTTCGGGTTGATCAGCCCCTTCTCGGCGGAGGCGTAGCCGACGTTGACGATCCGCCCCCAGCCACCCTCGCGCATCCCCGGCAGCGCGCGCTTCGAGCAGAGGTACGTGCCGGTGACGTTGGTCTCCATGACGCGCTGCCACGTCTCGACGGCCATCTCCTCCCAGTGTTCGGGCGCGAACGCGCCGACGTTGTTGACCAGCACGTCGACGGGGCCGAGCGCGGTCTCGACGCCCTCGAAGATCCCATCTACGGCCTCGGGGTCGGTCACGTCGCCCCGGACGGTGGTCGCCTCGACGCCCTCTCGTCGAGCGTCCTCGGCGACCTCGCGGGCGGCGTCCCCGCTGGTGTGGTAGTGGACGGCGACGTCCGCGCCCCGCCGTGCGCAGGCGAGCGTGAGCGCGCGGCCCAGCCCCCTCGCGCTGCCGGTGATCAGGACGGTGTGACCCTCGAGGTCGGGTTCGATCATACCCGCCGTTGGGACGAGCGCGCCATAGCCGTTGTCGATGTCGACCCACGTTTATAACCGAGGGGCGTGTACGGCCCGGCATGGCCATCGAAACGATCGTTCTGGCGGTAGGCCAGGAGGACGAGGACCGGGCGAAACGGCTCGCGGAGACCGCGATCGAGATCGCGGAACCGACCGGGGCACGCGTCGTGCTCTCGCACGTGTTCACCGACCAGGAGTTCGACGAGGTGATCGACCGCCTCGACTTCGAGCCGAGTCAGAACCCCGACCCCAGCGACGTCGCCGCCCGGCACGTGACGACCCGGACGGTCGCCCAGTCGCTCGACGCCGTCGACGTCGACTACGAGATCCGCGGGTCCGTCGGGGACCGCGGCGAGGCGATCGTCGACCTCGCGAAGGCGGTCGACGCCGACCGCGTCATCGTCGGCGGGCGACGCCGGAGCCCCACGGGCAAGGCCGTCTTCGGGAGCACCGCGCAGGAGGTGATGCTCTCGGCGCCCTGCCCGGTCACGTTCGTCCGGGACTAGTTCCGATCGTCGGAATCGTCGTCGCGGCCGAGGTCGGCGTCCTCCTCGGCCCCGCGGGTGGCGGCCTCGCCCGTCGAGGGCTGGTCCTCGGGGTCGGCGCCCGATTCGGGGTTCAGTTCCTCGGCGTCGCGTGGCTCCTCCGGAACCGGGTCCTGAACGTCGTCCCCGCCGCGCGGGTCGTGCGTCTGTTCGTCCTGGACGTCGCCGTGGCCCCGGTCCTCCGCGCCCGGCGGGCGCTCGTTTGCGTCGGTCGAGAGGCCGCCGTCGTCGGCCGCTTCCGGCGGGCGGTCCTCGGTCTTTCGGTCGTCCTCCCCGGTGGGAACGCCCATCTCGTCGGCCCCGGCGTCGGCGGTCTCCGAGACGCCCTCGTCGGTCATCCCGGTCGTGCCCGTCTCGCCGGTGGTCCGTTCGTCGGTCACGTCGCCCGCATCGTCCATCTCCGCGGCGGTCTCGTCGCCCGAGAGGTCGCCGTCGACGGGGTCGTCGCGCCGGTCCTCGGGCGGGAGGTCGTTCCTGTCGGTGGATTCGCCCTCGTGGCCGGTTCCGGTGCCCGTCTCGTCCGTCGGGGCCGCCGCCCCGGTACCGGACGTCTCGCCGACGTCGACGTCGGTCGCGCCGGAGTCCTCGGCCGCGAGGTGGACCGTGTCGTCGGAGATCTCCGCGACGTGGGAGGCGTCGATCGTCTGGGTGTCCTCGGTGTCGCCCCAGCCCAGCGTCGCCTTGATGCTGTCGGTCAGGCCGGGGTCGGTCTCGACGTGGATCGTCCCGCTCTCGACGCTGGCGACGATCCCGATCCGCTCGCCGGTCGAGTCGATCACGTTCTTTCCCTCGTCGTCCTCCGTCGGTCGGGTGCGGTCGGTGCTGGCCATACTAGGGGATACGGTAGCACACCGGATAAACCTCGGCCCGGAGTGTGCATGGGTCCCGTAGCGGGCGGCGAATCTATGTAGTTAAGTGGCGGGCGGGTCGTTTCGGGAAACGAAGATGGCACACTACGCCGGCGTCGACATGGGGGCGACGAACATCCGGGCAGCGGTCGCGGACGGCGAGGCCGAGATACTCGCGGCCGCCCGCCGGGAGACCCCGCAGGGCCCGACGGGGATCGACGTCATCGAGGCCGTCCTGCGCACGCTCCGGGACGCCTGCGAGAACGCGGGCGTCGACCCGCGCGACGTCGAGGCCGCGGGGATCGGGAGCTTCGGCCCGTTCGACCTGGCGGCGGGAACCATCGAGAACCCCGCGAACCTTCCCGATACCGTGGAAACGATCCCGTTGACCGGCCCCATCGAGAAGCTCATCGACTCCCGGCGGGTGTACCTCCACAACGACACCATCGCGGGCGTCATCGGCGAGCGCTTTCACTCCGACAGGAACCCCGACGACATGGTCTATCTCACCATCTCCTCGGGGATCGGCGCGGGCGTCTGCGTCGACGGGAACGTGCTGTCGGGCTGGGACGGCAACGCCGGCGAGGTCGGCCACATGACGATCGACCCCGAGGGGCTCCGGACCTGTGGCTGCGGCCACGACGGCCACTGGGAGGCCTACTGCTCGGGCAACAACATCCCCCGGTACGCCCGCCTGCTGTATCAGGACGCCCAGGGCATGGAGACCGTCCTCCCGGTCGAGGACCCCGACTTCTCCGCTGTCGACGTCTTCGAGAACGCCGAAAACGACGAGTTCGCCCGGTACGTGATCGACCAGGTCGGCCACTGGAACGCGATGGGCGTCGCGAACGTCGTCCACGCCTACGCGCCGCTGGTGATCTACGTCGGCGGCGCGGTCGCGATCAACAACCCCGAACTCACGCTCGATCCCATCCGGGAGAAGCTGGAGGAGATGGTCTTCGTCAACATCCCCCAGATCGAGCTGACGACGCTGGGCGACGACGTCGTCCTCCACGGCGCGATCGCGAGCGCGATGACCGGCGGAACGGGCGATCGGGGCCGAATGCGAAGCTGAGGCCCTGCGCCTGTTCTGCCGTAGCTGGTACTGGTGATCGGGCGCGAATACGCAGTTGAGCGCCTGCGCCAGTACCAGCGCAGACGGGATCGGCGACCGGGCCGGGTGCGGAGCTGAGGTCCTGCGGCGGTGGTTCCGTGGGCCGAACCCCGATAGAAAGCAACCCAAACCCTTTCGAGTTCTCGCGGCCTACGTCGGACAATGAGCATCGACACCGGCGACTCGGAGGTGGCGGAGTCCGAGGAGGCCCTCAGGTCGAAGGTCGAGACGTGGCTGGCGAAACAGATGCCGATAATCCAGATGCACGGCGGGACCAGCGCCGTGCGCGAGGCCGAACCCGGCGGCGAGGTCGTCATCGAACTCGGCGGCGGCTGTCGGGGCTGTGAGATCAGCGACGTCACCACGGGCAACATCGAGGCCGAACTGCTGCAGTGGCCCGAGATCGAGGAGATAACGGTCAGGGCGCCCGACGCCGGCGAGAGCTTCGGGATCGATCAGCCCGACAGCATCATGGGTATCGACCGCACCGAGGGCGGTCGGGGCTTCTGATTACCGGCCGAGTTTGCTCCGGCTGATCGAGACGCCCGTCGGCGTGACGATGATCTGGTCGTCGCCCTTCTGGACGATGTCGCCGTCGACCTCGTGGGCGACCTGCCGGAGTTCGTCGATGATGTGTTCGACCGTGCTGTCGCTCGTTCGCAACCGGACGATGTCGGCGATGACGACGTCGCCGTCGTAGATGGCGTCCTTGATCGCGATGAGATCGCGCTGGCCGTCGATCTCCGCGATGTGTACCCGCGTGCCCGCCTCGGCGGGGGCCGCTTCGATGTCGCCGACGTCGACCTCGACGTAGTCCTCGACGCTGCGCCCTCGGCGATGAGAGCCCTGTTCGCCGAGTAGCTTGTCCATAAACCCCATAGACGTGGGTCCGCCCCTGCGCGTATAGTTCTTACGTCAGACGCCGGGAGGAGCGATCAGACGGTGACGGAGTAGAGGTCGTCGCCGACGTGGTGGAGCGATTCGATCACCTTCCCCGAGTCGCCGAGCATGTCCCCCCCGTCGGTCTTCGCCCGCCCGATCGCCAGCACCTTGCCGTGGGACTCCTCGGCGATGGCGACCAGATCGCCCGCCTCGATGGCCTCGTCCGCGTGGACGATCCCCGGGCGCATGACGTCCGCGCCGTCGGAGACGAACGAGACCGCCCCGGCGTCGACGGTGACGATCCCCCGGTCGGGTTCGTGGGCGTTCGCACCGCGGACGGTGAGGAAGGGTTCGCCCTCGTAGTAGAACGCGTCTGGGTCGCCGTCGACGAGCACGAGGTCGACGGGCACCCCCGCGAGTTCGACGAGTTCGTAGCTGTCGCCGTCGAGCGAGACGCCGAGACCCTCGGAGAGGGCGGCCTCGAGGTCGCGGACCTCGTCGTTGCGCAGGTGGTGGCGGGATGAGATCTCCATGTCGGGTTCTCTCGGGGGCCGTCCATAAACTATCCGTTCCCCCGCGAAAAGGGCTAAGTGACCCCCCCGCATCTATGCTGGTATGTGGGGCCCCCGCAAACAGGGCCAACGGACGGTCACCTGCATCGCCTGCGGAACCGCCGTCAGCAGGTCCGACGCGCGCGAGTACGACAAGTACGGCGATCGCTGGGACCGCGACGGCAAGGAGTTCGAACACCTCTGTAAGGGCTGTTATCGCGACCTCTGTCACCAGCCGCGTGCCGAGTTGGAGGGGCTGCTCGTCGAGATCAACGCCGGTACCCACCCACAGAAGGAGTTCCTCTCGTGGTACTGTGCGCTCGTCGACGAGCGCTACGGGTCGCTCTCGGAGAGCGAGCGGTAGGCGACACCTATACTTTCCTTTCGCTCGTAGGCGCGGACATGAGAACTCAGGAGGCCGCCCGATGAGCGACGCCCAGTCGGAGGCGGGCACGGTCGAGGGCCAAGGCCCGGTCGAGATCGACGAGCAACTCGCGCGCCACCTCGAGAACAAGCGCGAGGAACTGTTCGAGAAGTTCGAGATCCCCGACGAGTTCCCGCCCGAGGTGATCGAGGAGGCCGAAGTTCGAACGGAGGACATCGGGAGCGAGATCGAGGCGGAGGTCGACGACCGGCGCGATCTGCGCGATCTCACGACGTGGACGACCGACCCGATCGACGCCCAGGACTTCGACGACGCCATCTCGATCGAGGAGGACGACGAGGAGTTCGTGCTGTGGGTCCACATCGCCGACGTGACCCACTACGTCACCCCCGAGACGTCGATGTGGTCCTCGGCGGTCGAGCGGGCCAACACCGTCTACCTGCCCGCCTACACGGTCCACATGCTGCCGCCGATGCTGGCCGAGACGGTCTGCTCGCTCGTGCCCAACGAGGACCGACTGGCCCACACGGTGGAGATGCACCTGGACAAGGAGACGCTGTCGTACGACGAGATCGAGATCTACAAGTCGGTGATCGAGTCGGACGAACGGCTGACCTACGCGCAGGCCGAAAACCGGCTCGAAGACCCCGACGCGCCGCTGCACGAGGAGTGCGTGCTGGTCCACGACCTGGCCGACCGGATGCACGAGCAGCGAAAGGAGGACGGATCGCTGGTGTTGAACCCCCGTAGGGACCGCGCCCACACCATCATCGAGGAGTGCATGCTGAAGGCGAACAAGGCCGTGACCCACGAACTGATGTGGGGCCGCGGGGTCGAGGCGATGTACCGCGTCCACCCCCAGCCGACCCCCGAGGAGTGGGACAAGGCGCTCCAAGAGATCCAGGAACTCGACGGCGTTTCCATCCCCGGCGCGTCGTGGGACGACCCCCGGAAGGCGGTCAACGCCACCCTGGAGGAGGCGCCCGAACGCCAACTGGGGAAGATCCAGTGGGCGGTGATGAAGGTGATGCCACGGGCCCGGTACATGAACGACCCGTTCGGCGGGCACCACGCGCTGAACTTCGAGATCTACGGGCACTTCACCAGCCCCATTCGGCGCCTATCGGACCTCATCAACCACTGGATCGTCCACACGAACGACGTGCCCGAGGACCTCGTCGCGCTGTGTGACCGGGCCTCCGACCGGCAGAAGGCCGCCGAACGGTGCGAGCGCGAGTACAAACAGTTCCTCGAGGAGGTCGGACTCGACCCCAACGCGGTGAACAACCGCGGGATCGAAGTCGTAGACGAGGACGAGGCCAACTGAGCGCGGCGCGGGACCGGCCGGTTTCCGAGGGCGTGCGAACCGGCGCGTCATGCCGTGAGCGGACGGCGGGACCGTGAGCGAGGCGTCGACGGACACCGTCCGTCGCCGTGGTCGGTTCCGAGCAGGGGTCCGCCCGCTCCGTGACCGTCCCCGACGGATCGGACTCGACCGCCCGAGGGACACCGGCCCCTCAGCGGGTTCGGTCGGAGTCGCTCGGAGGGAGACTCCCGATATCGGACGGAGACGGGGCTCTCGCGGGGTCGAATCGGGAGGAACGGTGAAAACGGAGAACGGGACCAGCCCGGTCGGGCGTCCCGTCGAAAAGTGGAGGAGAGCGCCAGCGGGTTCAGTAGTGGCGTTCGTTACCGTTGACCTTCTTCGCGGCCCATTTCTTCGCGTCCTGTGCGAGCAGTTTGTAGTTCTCTGCTTTACTCATACACGAGTTAATATGCGGCCACGGGTTAAAAGTCTAACGAATCGCTGACATATTCCGGATGATTGACAGATATATACTTATGTTGAAATGAAGAACGATGAAATTTGATGAACGATCGTTGAGAACGGGGGCGACGGGTGCGAACAGGTGTCAACCGAGACACAATCACACTATTGCGTATCGCGGTCGGTAAGGGAGGTATGGAAGAGGAAAGCGAGGTCGACCCGGAACTCGCGGAGGAGTTGCTGAGTGTCTGTCGGACCGTCGTGGGCGACGAACTGCGAAGCATCACCCACTTCACCGAGGAGACGGTCGGGCAGATCTACCTGCGCTCGGACCTCGAACGGACCGCGGACCTCATCGGCTTCGCCGACCACGAGCGCATGGGGTTTCGCTCCCAGTCGGCCTACCGAAACACCCAGTTGGGCGAGTACCAGGCGACGATCCGGATGTTCGAACACGGCTTTCTCACGAGGGTCATCAAGGGTGGCCACGGCGTCTGGGTGACGACCGACTCGATGGACATCGACCGGTTCGAGGAGCTCTCCACCGCGTTGAAGAAGGTACTAGGTAACTAGCAATAGAAGGATCTACTATTGACTAAACGGGTTACAATTCCTATAATCTCGGTATTAATGATATTAGTAGTATGAATTTATATTAATTTAAGAGTCAACGACTATACTGAGGCAGCAGATAGGGTATGGGTGTAGAAGGTTTGACTGTCATTCCAGATAAGTCGAATGTCATCACCTGCAGTGTGGCCTGAATCAACGTCAACTACCCATTCACCACCTACTGTTAGTACATCTTCGTGGTTTGCAGCTGTATCATCAATGCTGCCACCACGGACAGTAAACTCATCAACATTCAATTGATCTCCCCCCTCGTGGACAATGGTGAATGACTCAACGTTGCCGGAGGCATCTTTATTTTCGGAGATAGTAAGTTGCGTGTTAGGTTGCGCACCCTCTCCAAGTCCATCCCCGAGTCCGAGGACGAACGCGCCGATGACTGCCGCGAGGATCACGGTGATGGCGACCATCAGGATGACGCCGATCACGGGCGATACGCCACGGTCCTCCCCGCTGCGGAGGGCCGAGAGCTTCTGTTTTAGTTCTGCTATCATGGTTTTCTCCGCACGAAAGGGAGCGGCGGTGGCGTCGTGACGCCCGGACGATGAATCGTGTTCACCGACTCGGACCGGCGTCATCGCGCCATCCCGCGCCGCTCGTTCGACCTTCGTGCTTGTTACGTTATATGTTAGGCAGTACATATAATTATTTCGATTGTTTTCTTACAGAAGTTTAGAGTTGTTAGGGACCCGATGGTTCGCCGTAGGGGGTGGCTAAGGGCGGGGAGGATCGGGATGCCGGCGGTTTCGTGAGGGATCGCCCGTTCGGTCGGGGGAAAACCCGATCGAAACGACGGTACGTGTTCCGCGGTCGCCGCGACGAGCGTGGAGGCGGTCAGGGGCGGAGTTCGTCGACGAGGGCGGCGACGGCTTCATCGACGATCTCTCCGTCGAGACGACCTTGCCAGAAGTCGACGTCCGCCCGGTCGAGGGACTGCACACCCCACGGAACGACGCGACTCTCGTCGGGCGTCCCACCTCGAATCCAACTCGTCGTCGGAATCGGGATGAGTCCGTCCATCCACGACTGCGTCGTGAGCGTGAGCGCGATGTACTGTTCTCCGTGAAACGGTCGTCCCTCGTGGTTCGAGAGTATCAGCCACGGGCGGGACGCGTCGGCGCTCTTGAACGGGTCGTCCCCGTAGACGACGTCGCCGCGGTCGAAGGTCGGCGTCGGTTTCTCGTCGGTCACGACTCGTCCTCGACGCTCGGATGCGGTTCGCTGGGAGCGTGTTCGCGCCACTCCGCCCTGTCCTCCTCGCCGAGCCGGTCGTTGAACAGCGTCGTCGCCCGTTCGTAACCGCTGTACGTCTCGAGTCGAGCGGTGTCGTCGGTCGCCGCCCAGTACGTCGCCTTATGCTCGACGAGACCGCGATCCTTCAATCGGGAGAGGGCAGTACTAACGGTCCCCTCGTCGAGTTCGGTCTGGGACGCTATCTCGCGCGCCTTGAACGCGCGGTCGTCGTGTGCGACGAGAAATCCGAGGACTTGGTCAGGGGTGGAAAGCCCCGCTAGTTCGTTCTCGCTCGCGTTCTCGAACGTTTCTCGATCGATGGACATCGCTACCACGTAAGTAGGGTTTGAAAGGACATAGGTGTTAGTAATGAAAGTGCTGAAAGTGACGTGAGTTCAGGAGGACTGGAATTGAACTCATAGCGTGGGGGAATGACCACTCTCGAGTCGAATCCAGTCGCGCCCGTTCGTAAAAACTCACTCGCTGGGATTTGAACTCAGTCGCAGCGGAGCTGCTCCCTGCTCAAATCCCCGCTCGCGTAATAGATTCGCCGCTCGCGTGTTTGCTCGCGGCGAAAATCTATGGACTCGCTGGGATTTGAACCCAGGGCCTCTTCCTTGCGAAGGAAGCGATCTACCACTGATCTACGAGCCCGCACTCCCTGCTACCGGGCGGAGTTATTTGTGCCTTCCGTTTCGCACGTCGAGCAGCCCCGCGCGCCCGGCGACGAGCCCGAGGACGAGGCCGGTGAAGTGCGCGATCAGCGCGACGCCCGGCGCGCCCGTCGCGAGCGTCACGACCGCCGCGAGGACGACGAACAGGAGGAGCTGGAGCCGCCCGCTCAGCCGAAACCGATCGAGCAGCGTCGCCGAGACCACGTTGCCCGCGAGCACGTAGCCCATCAGCGCGAAGATCGCGCCGCTGGCACCGAGGACGCCCTGTGCGGGGCCCGCGAGGCTCCCCAGCGTGATCTGGGCGACGCCCGCGAGTATCCCGGTGGTGACGAAGAAGGCGTGGAATCGAAGTCGGGTGGTTCGGCGCTCGACCAGCAGGCCGAACACGAGCAACGCGAGCGAGTTCGCGAGCAGGTGGCCCACGCCCCCGTGGGCGTAGACGCTCGTCACCAGCGTCCACGGCCTGACCTCGACGGGCGGCGCGAGCACGAACAGGAACGCCATGATCCCGACGAGGCTGGTCGCCGCCTGGACGACGAAGACGACGCCGAAGACGAACAGCGTCTCGATCGTCGGGCTCCCGCGTCGGGTGCTCATACGGGGCATGGGAGCGACCGGACGAAAAGTGATGCGGTGAGCGTCGCTCGCGGCGACGGAGAAACGGAAAACGCGGCGTCGGGTTCCGAAACGCGGCGGTCAGTCCTCGAGGACGATCTCGATGCTGACGTCGTTGGGAACCTGAATGCGCATGAGCTGTCTGAGCGCGCGCTCGTCGGCGTCGAGGTCGATGAGACGCTTGTGGACACGCATCTCCCAGTGCTCCCACGTCGCGGTCCCTTCGCCGTCAGGCGATTTCCGCGCGGGCACCTCGAGCGTTTTCGTCGGGAGCGGGATCGGACCCGACACCGAGACGCCGGTCTTATCGGCGATCTCGCGAACGTCGTCGCAGATGCTGTCGAGGTCGTTCGGACTCGTGCCGGCGAGTCTGACGCGTGCCTGTTGCATCGGTTATTTCTCGTTGACCTCGAGCACTCGACCGGCGGCGATGGTCTGGCCCATGTCGCGCACCGCGAAGCTCCCCAGTTCCGGGATCTCCGAGGACGGCTCGATACTGAGGGGCTTCTGCGGGCGGACGGTGACGACTGCGGCGTCGCCTGACTGGATGAAGTCGGGGTTCTCCTCCTCGACTTCCCCACTGGCGGGATCGATCTTCTGATCGATCGACTCGATCGTACACGCGACCTGGGCGGTGTGGGCGTGGAACACGGGCGTGTAGCCCGC